>NZ_CALRWL010000001.1:0-345002 GCF_943371865.1 Azorhizobium sp. AG788
CAGGCGATCCAGCAGCTGGACAAGGTGATCCAGCAGAATGCGGGCGCCTCCGAGCAGATGTCGGCGACCTCCGAGGAACTGGCGGCCCAGGCCGAGCAGCTCCAGGCCAGCATCGCCTACTTCCGCATCGATGGCGCAGGCGCATCGGCTGGCCCGGCGCGCATGCCCTCGGCCCGCACGACCGGCCCGAAGCCCTCCGCACGGGGCGGCACGCAGGTGCGCAAGCCCGCGGTGGTCACCTCGGTCCGCGCCGCTCAGCCGCGGGCAGCTGCGGGAGCGAACGGTCGCAATGCCGGGATGGTTCTGGATCTCGGCGGCGGCGATGCCCGGGATGCGGAATTCGAACGCTATTGAGCCATCACGCAGGAGGCGCAACCCACGCGTCTCCTGCGCACCCCCATGGGCGCCCTCCCGGTCTTGCATGTGCCAGACCGGGAGGGCGCTTTCCCCGCGCACGCGCAATCCGGCATCGACCGGCGCATGACAGATCGGACCTGAGCTTGACAGCCATGGCGCTCGAAACCCTCGACAATCTGTCCGCGCGCGATTTCCAGCGCCTGGCCGCGTTCATTCAGGACTATAGCGGCATCAAGATGCCCCCCGCCAAGAAGTCCATGGTGGAAGGGCGATTGCGGCGCCGGGTGCGGGCGCTGGGCGTGGGCAGCCTGACGGACTATTGCCGCTATCTGTTCGAGCAGGACGGACTTGGCGGCGAGGCGGTGAGCCTGATCGACGCCGTTTCCACCAACAAGACCGACTTCTTCCGCGAGCCGGACCATTTCCGCTTCCTCGCCGAGCAGGCGGTGCCGCAATTGCTGGAGCAACGGGAGATCTCCAGCAAGGTGCCGCTGAAGATCTGGAGCGCGGCGTGCTCCATCGGCGCCGAGCCCTATACCCTGGCCATGGTGGTGAGCGAACTCGCCCGTGCCGCGCCGGCGCTGCGCTCCTCGATCCTGGCCACCGACATCAGCACCGAGGTGATCGAGACCGCCCGGCTGGGCATCTATCCCGAGGCCATGATCACGCCCGTGCCGGTGGAGCTGCGGCGGCGCTATGTCATGCGCGCCAAGTCCGGCGCGCGCGATCGCGTGCGCATGGTGCCGGAGCTGCGGGGCATGGTGGCCTTCGGCCGCCTCAATCTGATGGAAGCGTCCTATCCCCTGGATGCGGACATGCACGCCATCTTCTGCCGGAACATCCTGATCTATTTTGACAAGGACACGCAGAAGAAGGTTCTGAGCCGGCTATGCCAGCACCTGCGGCCCGGCGGCTTCCTGTTCATGGGCCATTCCGAGACCCTGAACGGCTTCGGCCTGCCGCTCCGCCCGGTATCGACCACCGTCTTTCAACGTATCGGCACACCATGAAGCGTCGGGTCCGCGTCCTGATCATCGATGATTCCGCCTCGGTGCGGCAGACGCTGACGGATATTCTGTCCGCCGATCCCGGGATTGAGGTTCTGGCCGCCGCATCCGACCCCTTCGTCGCCGCCAAGCGCATCCAGCAGGAAGTGCCCGACGTCATCACGCTGGATGTGGAAATGCCGCGCATGGATGGCATCACCTTCCTGCGCAAGCTCATGGCCCAGCGGCCGATCCCGGTGGTCATGTGCTCCAGCCTCACCGAAAACGGCTCCCAGACCTTGATCGAGGCGATGGAGGCGGGGGCCATCGACATCATCCTCAAGCCGAAGGTGGGGACGCGGGCGTTTCTGCTGGAATCCAGCGTGCGCATCTGCGACGCGGTGAAGGCGGCGGCGCGGGCGGACCTCTCGCTGGTGCCGCGGGCGGGGCGTCCCGCGCTCGCCAGCCGGTCGGCGCCGACGGCCAAGCTCAGCGCCGATGCCATGCTGCCCCCGCCCATCGTGCGCGCGTCGCTGACGCAGGAGGCGATGGCCCGCACCACGGAGATGATCGTATGCATCGGCGCCTCTACCGGCGGCACCGAGAGCCTCCGGCTGGTGCTGGAGGCGTTGCCCCATGATTGTCCCGGCGTGGTCATCGTCCAGCACATGCCCGAGCATTTCACCGCCGCCTTCGCCCGCCGTCTGGACGGCCTGTGCGCCGTGGACGTGAAGGAAGCCGAGGATGGCGACACGGTGCGGCGCGGGCGGGTGCTGATCGCGCCCGGCAACCGCCATACCTTGCTGCGGCGCAGCGGGGCGCGCTATTATGTGGAGGTGAAGGACGGCCCGCTGGTCTCGCGCCATCGGCCCTCCGTGGATGTGCTGTTCCGCTCCGCCGCGCGCTATGCCGGGGCCAATGCCATGGGCATCATCATGACCGGCATGGGCGATGACGGGGCGCAGGGCCTGAAAGAGATGCAGACTGCCGGCGCCCATACCATCGCCCAGGACGAGGCCACCTCCGTGGTATTCGGCATGCCGCGTGAAGCCATCCTGCTCGGCGCCGCCGACAAGGTGGTGCCGTTGCAGCAGATCGCATCGCAGATCCTCCTGGCCCGGCGATGGTGAGTGCCCCGGGCCGAGCGGGCGCGTCCGGGGAACTGGCCCATGTGTTTCTGATGCCGGGCCGCCTCTTCTGCGCCGTTGAGCCGAGCCTCGTGACCACCGTGCTGGGATCCTGCGTCTCGGTTTGCATCACCGACCGTGGCCGTGGGGTGAGCGGCATCAATCACTTTCTGCTGCCCGCCCGCGAGGGGAGCGAGGCCAGCCCCCGCTATGGCGATGTGGCAATCCCGCGGCTGCTTGCCGCCATGCGCCGGATCTGCGGGCCGCGCGCCCGGCTGGAGGCCAAGGTGTTCGGCGGCGCCGAAGTCTTGCCCGGCATGGCCAGCGGCGGCAGTGTTGGCGCCCGCAATGTGGTTGCGGCGCTGGAGCAATTGGCCCAGCTCGAGATTCCGGTCGTCGCCCAGCGCACCGGCGACCGCAACGGGCTGCTGATCAAGCTTGTCACCGCCACCGGAGAGGTGCTGGTGCGGCCGGTGATGTCCCACCACGTGCCGGCCGGCGGGGCGCGGCCCGCATAGGGCATCCCGGCGTGTGGCGGCTGGGGCCGCCGCAGAGCTGTGCGCTTGGGTCTTCGCCCGCCGGTCTCTAAAGAGGAAACTCTGGATCGAATCATTTGCCGGCGTGCGGCGGCCGCGACCTGCGCACCGCACCCTTGGGGAGGACAGTGGAATGGCCGAGCGCATCCCCGACGCCCTGCCGGCGATCGCCACGGGACCGGGAGAGCGGCTGATCGCTCCGGCGGCGGCGCGCAATCGCGATGTGATCCTGGAGGTGCTGCGGCCGCTGTTGCCCGCCTCCGGCCTGGTGCTGGAGATCGCCAGCGGCACCGGCGAGCATGTGGCGCATTTCGCCCGCGCGACACCGCATCTGGTCTGGCAGCCGTCCGATCCCATGCCGCAGGCCCGCGCCTCCATCGCCGCCTGGGCGGCGGAGGCCGGGCTTGCCACCATCCGCCCGCCGCTGGCGCTGGATGCCGCCAGCCTGGATTGGCCGCTGGCGCAGGCGGACGCCATCTTGTGCATCAACATGATCCATATCAGCCCGTGGGAGGCGACGCAGGGGCTGATGCGCGGGGCGGGCGCGCTGCTGCCGCCGCGCGGCCGGCTGTTTCTCTACGGTCCCTATCGCCGGGCGGGCGTGCCCACCGCGCCGAGCAATGAGGCGTTCGACGCCGATCTGCGCCGCCGCGACCCGCGCTGGGGCCTGCGCGATCTGGAGGCGGTGGCGGCCTGCGCCGCCGCGCACGGGATCGCGCTGGAACAGGTGGTGGAGATGCCCGCCAACAATCTCTTGGTCATCTTCCGTCAACCCTCCTGAATGGGTGTTCTGTCCAAGGGCAGCGGAAAATTGGAACGCCACGGCAAGCCGCTCTCGACAGAAGCCTCGCCGGCGCGCTAGGGAGAGACACGGCGAATGCGCGACGGGAGCGACCCGGTCGCGGCGCCTTTATGCGGGTTTCAGACCCGCGCGCGGCGCATCCGGTCCGGTTCGGGACGACGACCATCCAGCGGGGGCTGGATCGGCGAGAAGGGCTTTTCGTGTTCAAGATTGCTTTGCTGCTGATTGGTGGGAAAGCCCTGCGGCGCCAGTGGTGGGCCCTGGCGGTGGCTGGACTGGCATTGATGGGCCTTGCGCTGGCGGTGATCGTCGATCTGGTGGATGGGGCCACCGCCATCGCCATCCAGGCTTTCGGGCTGGTGTTCGTCGTGGAAGGTCTGCTGTCCGGGATCGGCATCATCACCTCCCCCAGCGGTGCCGGCCGGGTGGTGTGCGCGGTCAAGGCGGTGATCCTGCTGCTGTTGGGCGGGCTGATCCTCGATACGCCCCTGCGCAACGAGGCCGTGCTCTCCTGGCTGTTCGCCCTGGCGTTCGGGGTCGATGGATTGTTCCGGCTCGGCACCCTGCTGCTGGTGCGGTTCCAGGGCTGGCTGCTCTCAGTGCTGGTGGGCGTGTTCGAACTGGTGCTGGCCGCGCTGATCGTGGCCGATTGGCCGCTGCCGCACGGCTCGGACATTCCCCTGTGCATCAGCCTGTTGCTGCTGGTGGCCAGCGCCAACCTCATGCGCATCGCCTTCCTGCTGCGGTCCTCCTCCGACGAAGTGGCGCTGCTGGCCCTGCCGGTGTTCGGCGCCCGCAACTGGTACGACAACGCCCCGGTGCTGTTCGGGGAGGATGATCCGGGCGATATCGATGCGGGGGTGATGACCGTGCGGGTCTGGACGCCGGTCGGCTCCGCCGAGGTGGCGTCCCGCCGCTATGTGGTGGATCGCTATTTCGGCACGATCGATGTGAACGGCGCCTTCTCCACCGGGCATTCGGCGCTGGAATGCCTGCCGCACGTCTATATCAGCCATTGGCCCGCCCAGGAGCTGGACCCGCAGGGTCGGCTCGTGCGGGCGTTCCGGGCCGGGGCCGAGAATGACATTCCCGGCCAGTTCCAGCCCTCCTATGCGGCCGAAACGGCGCTGTGGCGCGTGGCGGACAAGAAGGTGGAGTTCCACCATTTCAACCTGCGGCGGCTGCGGGCCTATTGGGCCGGCTACCGCCAGGAGGCGACCTACAACTTGACCAACCGCAACTGTTCGGTGGCGGTGGCGGCGGGGCTGGATGCGGCGCTGGAAGGGGTCTTGCAGACCCGCTTTCCCTGGCTGCGCCTGTTCCTGCTGCTGCTGAACCCGGACGTGTGGGCCGCGGGCTATATCCGCTCGCAGGCGCAGACCATGTGCTGGACGCCGGGCATGGTGCTCGACTATGCCTTGGCCCTGCGGCGCATTGTCGACAAAGGCCGCACGCCCTGGCCGGTGCGGGCGATGGATTTCTTCCGCCGCATCCGCGCGGCGCGGACCGTGAGCACCTCCCTCCCATGAACGCTCTGCGCACGGCCCTGGTGGCCCGTCCCGATCTGGTCTCCCGCGCCGCGGTCATCGTCACGGCGATGATGTTCGGCCTGACCTATTCCCTCAGCGCGCCACTGATCGCCCTGGACATGGCCCAGCGCGGCCTGAGCGATGCGCTGATCGGCACCAATGCCGCCATGCATGCGGTGGGTGTGCTCATCACCGCGCTGTTGCTGCCGCGCCTGGTGGCGGGCCTGGGGCCGCGGCGGCTGATCCTGATGTCGCTGGTGGCCTCGGCGGTAGTGCTGGCGGCGTTCGGCGTGGTGGACAATGTGTGGCTGTGGTTCCCGCTGCGGGTGCTGCTGGGCATGTCGGCGGAGGCCCTGTTCGTGCTGTCCGAGACCTGGATCAACGCGCTCAGCACCGAGAACACCCGCGCCCGCTCCATGGCCATCTACACCGCCGCTCTGTCCATCGGGCTGGCGGCGGGTCCGTCCATCCTCTCTCTGGTCGGCACCCATGGGGCGCTGCCCTATCTGGTGGGCGGGGCCATCGCGCTGTCCGCCGCCGTCTTCATCCTGATGCCGTTCGTGGTCGCCCCGGCGTTCGAGAAGCCCAGCGTGGGCAGCCCGCTGCGCTTCTTCCGGCTGGCCCCGGTGGCCATCGGCGCCACCGTGCTGAATGCCGCCGTGGAGACCGCCGGCCTGTCCTTCCTCGCCCTCTATGCGGTGAGCCTGGGTTGGGGCGAGGAGAACGCCACCCAATTGATCTCGGTGATGATGATCGGCGCCATCGTGCTGCAATTGCCCATCGGCTGGCTGGGCGACCTGTACGACCGCCGCCGGCTGGTGATCGGCTGCGCCGTGCTGGCTACCGTGGGGGCGGGGCTGTGGCCGCTGGTGCTGGGTTCGCCCGTCCTCACCTATACCTTGCTGTTCTTCTGGGGCGGCGCCTTCGTCGGCATCTACACGCTGATGCTGACCATTGTGGGCAGCCGGTTTTCCGGCGGCGACCTGGTGGGTATCTATGCGTTGATGGGCTTCACCTGGGGCGGGGGGGCATTGATTGGCCCGCTGGCGGCGGGCTTTGCCATGCAGGCCCATGTGCATGGCATCGCCTTCTTCGTGGCCGGCGCCTGCGGCCTGTTCGCCCTCGGCGCCGCGATCTATCGCAAGGCGTAGGGGCGCTTACGCCGTCAGCGCCCCCACGGCGACGAGATTGCCGCGGTGAACCGCCTCATAGGGCGCGAAATAGCCGAGCGTGCCGGCGGCGAACTGCGGGGCCATCAGGGTTCGCAGATCCGGCACCGCCGTGCGGGGATCGGTGCGGGCCAACCGCAGGGCCGCCACATAGCGTTGCGTCGCGCCGATCAGCTCCGGCCCATAGCCGCCCGCCGCGATCACCGCCTCCGCGCCATGGTTGGGCAGGATGCGGGTCAGGGGCCAGCGCGCCATCTCCGCAAGGCCCTCCAGGTGCTGGGGCAGGCGGTCGGGCTCGTCCACATAAGTGATGGGGTCTTCCAGCGTGTCGCCGGCCAGCAGCAGGCCGCCCGGCAGCAGGGCCACGGTGCCGTCCCGGCTGTGGATGTCCATCTGGCGCAGGTCCACCGGCACCGATCCCACCGTTAGCGTGAGCCGGTCCTCGAACAGGCGGTTGGGCAAAATCAGCGGGCGAATGGGCGGGGTGGCGCTTTCCATCTGCGCGCGGTGGGCGGCCAGGATCTCGGCGGTGAGCCGGTTGGCGATGATCTCGCAATCGGCGAACACGCCATTTCCGGCCACATGATCGTCATGCCAATGGCTCAGCACCACCCGCATGTGCCGGACCCCGGCCTGTTCCAGCGTGCGGCGGATGATGCGCGCATGCGCAAGCGAGATGTGGGTGTCGTAGACCAGCGCTTCCGTGCCATCCACCACCGCAAAGGAGCAGATGCCCAGCGCGTAGGCGCCGTCGTCCAGCCAGTTGGGCGCTTCGGACCAGGCCCGCACGCCGGGCAGGCGGCCATCGTAGAAGGCCACGACATGGGGCGCAGGGCGCAGAATGCGCAAGGTGGACCCCAGGGGGGCGATGGCCGATGGGTGCATGGCTTAGCCTTCGCCTGAGCGGCGTCCGAGGTACGGCACCCAGGGCCAAGGCCCTATGCCGATGGATCAGCTCATTTGGTGGCCATCAGGATGGACGGCGCGCCGCCAATATAGCCAAGCTTTCGGGACCAATAGAAGAAATTGTGCGCGTCCCGGAAGCCGATCTCCCGCAGTTCGTCGAGAAGCCCCCAGCCATAATAGCGGAAGCAGAGCGCGCCATCCTCCGATACCGGATCGCCATGATACTCTGGCGGGAGAATGTGTTCGATCTCGCCATCGACCAGACGGGCTCGTTCCAGATGCTCATGGCACGCGGGAGCGAACGGAACCGTGAAGATAAAGCGACCACCGGGAGCGAGGCAGCGATAGGCCTCGCGCAGTGCGGTGAGATAATCCGGGACGTGCTCCAGAACTTCAAAGCTCAGGATCAGATCCAGGCTGCCATCGGCGAAGGTCAAGGCCGTCGCATCCTCGTGGCGGATGCCGGCGGCATTCGTCCGACCCGGCGCGGTCCCGTCGCGCAGAAATTCACTCCCCGTCACGCGGGTAAAACGATCCGTGAGTTCCTTGAAGAAGGGGGTCACCTGCTCGGCGATAAAGATGCGGGCATCCGGCACCGCCTTGGCCTGATCGCGCATGAAGTGCAGGGTGCCGCGCAGCCGTGCATTGAGGTGGCAATGCTCGCAGACCAGCCGTTCGCGGTAGTTCGGACGGATCCTGCCGTCAGGCGATGCGGCGCTGTAATTATAATCGATCAGAAACCGGGTCTGGCGGTCGCAGACGGCGCATTCTCCGTCCAGCCATGACGTCTCGCCCGCTGGTGGGGCAATCTCATCCTCGATCTGACACCGGGTATAGCCGTACAAATTCACATGCTCTGCATAGGCGTCATACTCTGCCCGGCTTCGGATAGATGCGCACCACAATATTCCTGACATTTATGGCCCCACACCATAATTTAATGCGATGTAAATCGCACTTCAGGAAAATCTATCCGTTTTTAAGTATTTATCGCAATCATAATGCAAAATAATGTCTTTGCCGGCGGTGGGCGGTAATTTCATCCGGTAGGTGGTAATTTAATCCCTCTTCCGAACAACTATTCCGCCGCTTCCTGGCTATGGCCGAGGCGATGGGCCAAGCTCGCCAGCAGGTCGCGGGCGGCGTCCGCGATCACCGTGCCGGGCGGGAAGATGGCTTCGGCGCCGGCGGCTTTGAGGGCCTCATAATCCTGCGGCGGCACCACGCCGCCCACCACCACCATGATGTCGCCGCGCCCTTCCGCCTCCAGCGCCTGCTTCAGCGCCGGCACCAGGGTCAGGTGCCCGGCGGCCAGCGAGGAGATGCCGACGATGTGCACGTCATTCTCCACCGCCTGCCGGGCGGCTTCCTCGGGGGTGGCGAACAAGGGGCCGATATCCACGTCGAAGCCCAGATCGGCGAAGGCGGAGGCGATTACCTTCTGGCCGCGGTCGTGACCGTCCTGGCCCACCTTGGCCACCAGGATGCGCGGGCGGCGGCCTTCATTGTGCTCGAACGCCTCGGCGAGGCGCTGCACCTGCTCTACCTTGTCGCTCATGCCGCCGGCCTCGCGCTTGTAGACACCGGAAATGGCCCGCACTTCCGCCCGGTGGCGGCCGAACACCTTTTCCAACGCATCGGAAATCTCGCCCACGGTCGCCTTGGCGCGGGCGGCATTCACCGCCAGTTCCAAGAGGTTGCCGCCGCCGGCCGCGCTCGTGGTCAGCGCCTCCAGAGCGGCGGTGGTGGCCACCGGATCGCGCTCGGCCCGCAGGCGCTGGAGCTTTTCGATCTGGGCCGCGCGCACGGCGGAATTGTCCACCTTCAGCACGTCGATGGGGGTCTCGCGCAGCGGCTTGTATTTGTTGACGCCCACCACGGTCTGGGCGCCGCCGTCGATGCGGGCCTGGGTGGTGGCGGCGGCTTCCTCGATGCGCAGCTTGGGAATGCCGGCCTCGATGGCCTTGGCCATGCCGCCCAGCGCTTCCACTTCCTGGATATGCGCCCACGCCTTGGCGGCGAGATCGGCGGTGAGCTTCTCCACGAAGAAGGAGCCGCCCCACGGGTCGATCTGCCGGGTGGTGCCGCTCTCCTGCTGCAGCAGGATCTGGGTGTTGCGGGCGATGCGGGCGGAAAAGTCCGTGGGTAGGGCAAGCGCCTCGTCCAGCGCATTGGTGTGCAGCGACTGGGTGTGGCCCTGGGTGGCGGCCATGGCTTCCACCATGGTGCGGATGACGTTGTTGAACACATCCTGCGCCGTCAGGCTCCAGCCGGAGGTCTGGCTGTGGGTGCGCAGGGGCAGGGATTTAGGGTTCTTGGCGCCGAGATCGGTCATCAGGCGGGTCCACAGCAGGCGCGCGGCGCGCAGCTTGGCCACTTCCATGAAAAAATTGGTGCCGATGGCCCAGAAGAACGACAGGCGCGGGGCAAACGCATCGATATCCATGCCGGCCTTGGCGCCGGCGCGGACATATTCGACGCCGTCCGCCAGCGTATAGGCCAGCTCCAGATCCTGCGTCGCTCCGGCTTCCTGCATGTGATAGCCGGAAATGGAGATGGAATTATAGCGCGGCATCTCCTTCGACGTATAAGCGAAGATATCGGAGATGATGCGCATGGAGGGGGCGGGCGGATAGATATAGGTGTTCCGCACCATGAATTCTTTGAGGATGTCGTTCTGGATCGTGCCCGAGAGCTTGGCATGGGGCACACCCTGTTCTTCCGCCGCCACGATGAACAGCGCCAGAACCGGCAGCACCGCGCCGTTCATGGTCATGGACACGCTCATCTGGTCCAGCGGAATGCCGGAAAACAGGGTGCGCATGTCGTAGATGCTGTCGATGGCGACGCCGGCCATGCCCACATCGCCCGCCACGCGGGGATGGTCCGAGTCATAGCCGCGATGGGTGGCCAGATCGAACGCCACCGAGAGGCCCTTCTGCCCCGCCGCCAGATTGCGGCGATAGAAGGCGTTGGAATCCTCCGCCGTGGAGAAGCCGGCATATTGCCGGATGGTCCAGGGCTGGGTGGCGAACATGGTGGGGTAGGGGCCGCGCAGGAACGGCGCGATGCCGGGATAGGTGTCGATGAAGTTCAAGCCCGCGATATCGCCGGGGCCATAGAGGCCCTTCACCGGAATGCCTTCCGGCGTGATCCAGGCCGCCGGCGCGTCGGCGGGCGGCGCGAGATCCGGGGCGCGCCAGGCGATGTCGGCAAAGGCGGGCAAGCGGCTCATGGCGATCATCCTAACGTAAGTCCACAGCTCTCGCGAGCCGCGGCAGCATCGGCCGGGTCAGGCGGCCAGCCCGAGGCGTCGGTGTGCATCCTGAAGCGCGGCCAGCACGTCGCAGCCGGCATAGACGAAGCCGTCCACACCCGCCGCGCGCCAGGCGGCTTCCTGGTCGCCGCCGCGGCCGGCGATCCACACCGCCGAAGCACCGGCGGCTTTCAGCGCCGTGGCGGTGGCGGCGGCGTCGTTGGCATAGAGCTCGTCGGAGGAGGCGATGCAGGCGAGCGGCGTGCCGGAGACGGCGAACGACGCCACCAGATCATCCAGGGAAGCAAACCCGTCCGGCACGGTGACCGAGAGGCCGCCGGCCTCGAACACGGTCTTGGCGAAGCTGGCGCGGTCGGTGAAGGCGGCGATGGGGCCGAGCGTCGCCAGGAACACCTGCGGCGTGCCCGCGGCTTCCGCCGCATCGCGCAGGGCCTCGAACGGCTCGGCCAGCCGGTGAGGGGCCAGCGCCGTGTCGGTTGCGGCGCTTTCCCGCGCCGGGGCCGGGGCCAGCACCTCGGGCATGGTCTGGACCAGGATGGGGAATTCCGAGGTGCCGGTGAGCGGCTCCTTGCGACTGGCCAGATCCTTGGCGCGGCGATCACGGGCTTCGGTGATCTGGCTTTGCCACCAGCCCTGTTCCAGGGTTTCGGCGAGGCCACCCTTGCCCTCGAGGGTGCGGAACAGATCCCAGGCGGCGGCGGCCAGCCCATCGGTGTGCGCCTCCACGGCGCCGGCGCCGGCGGCCGGGTCGGCTACCCGGTGCAACTGGCTCTCTTCCAGCAGGATCAATTGGGTGTTGCGGGCGAGGCGCCGGGCGGACGAGTCCGGCAGGCCCAATGCCTGGGTGAAGGGCAGCACGGTGATGCTGTCCGCCCCGCCCACTCCGGCGGCGAAGGTGGCCACCGTGGCGCGCAGCAGGTTCACATAGGGATCGCGGCAGGTCAGGGAGCGCCAGGCGGTGGTGGCGTGGACCTTCAGGGCGGTGGGCTTGAGCCCGCTTTCCCGCAGCACCGCGCCCCACAGCAGGCGGACGGCGCGGAACTTGGCCATGGTGGCGATCTGGTTGACGTCGGCGGTGAGCGCCACATCAATGCGGCTGGCAGCCTCTTCGAGCGTGAAGCCACCCGCCTCCAGCGCCCGCAGATAGGCAACGGCGGCTGAGAGCACGGCGGCCAGTTCCTGGGCATCGGTGGCGCCCGCAGCATGGTGCACGGCGCCGTCCGCCCGCAGCAGCGGCCCGGAAAAGCCGCGCGCCTTCAGGATGGACGCGGTCTCCGCCACCCGGTGCGACAGCATCGGCCACGGCATGGGGGCGGAGCCCATGGCAGCCATGTCCGCCAAGGGATCGAGGCCGAAGGAGACGGACAGGCCGGCGGGGTCGAGCTGGCGCACGTCCAGCAGTTCGGCGAAGGCGAGGGCATCCTCGCGGCCCTTGAAGGCGCCGCTTTCCAGCCGGGTCTCGATCAGGTCCGGCATCACCCCATCCAGCACCTGCTCCAGCCGGGTGCCGTCGGGCAGGCCGAAGCCGTGGGCGGAGGGCGAAGAGGCAAACACCAGGGTCAGCCCCGAGGCGCCGCCGTCCAGATCTTCCAGCGCCTGGGCATTGGCGGCATCCGGCTGCGGCTGGTCCACCCGGGCGCTGACAATCCACGGCAGGCCGGCGCCGCGTCCGGCGACGGGCTGGGCCTCGGCCTTGCGCGGGGGCAGCGCATCCAGCGCCAGCCCTTCGGCGGTGCGGGTGATCAGCCGCTTGTCATAGGGCGCGCCCTTGAGCACGCCGTCCACCAGCTTCAGCCAGTCCTCCCGGCTGACCGGCGCAAGATCGGTGGCGAAGGGAAGGGGGGCATCCATGCGATCGCTCACCATCTGTGCTCTCCCGTTCGCTCAGGCGAATTCCAGGATGACCGCGTCCACAGCGAGGCTGTCGCCGGCCTTGGCGTGGACGGTCTTGATGACGCCGTCGCGTTCGGCGCGCAGGACGTTTTCCATCTTCATGGCTTCCACTACCGCCAGCGCCTCGCCCGCCTTCACCTCCTGGCCGGGCACCACGGCGATGGACACCACCAGACCCGGCATGGGGCAGAGCAGTTCCTTGCCGCCGGCACCGGTCACCTTCTCCGGCATCAGCAGCGCCAGCGCCGCCTCCCGCTCGGTATAGACCCGCGCCAGCACCGCCACGCCGCGATGGGCCAACGTGACGCCATTGGGGATCGGGCGCACCTGCACCGAGACCTTCTCCCCCGACATGGTGCCGGACCACACCGGCTCGCCCGGCACCCATGTGGTGAGTACCGTATAGGTGTCGGTCACCTCCCCGCCCCAGGTGAGCAGGGTGACGGTGAAGCCGCCGGGGATGGCGTCGATCTCGGCGGATTGGAGCTGCACCCCGCCTTCGCCGGTGAGTTGCACCACGCGGCGGCGGTCGAAGGTCACCGGCTTGCCGGAAATCTGGCCGGAGATCTGCCGTTTGCGGGCATTCTGCACATGGTCGATGGTCGCTGCCACCGCGCACAAAGTGTGGGCGGTGTCGCCGTCCGGGGCGCGGGCGTGGAAGCCATCGGGATATTCCTCGGCGATGAAGCCGGTGGAGAGCCGCGCCTCCTTCCAGCGCGGATGCGCCATCAGGGCCGAGAGGAACGGGATGTTGTGGCCGATGCCGTCGATGGCGAAGGCATCCAGCGCATCCGCCTGGGCGGCGATGGCCTCGGCCCGCGTGGGGGCATGGGTCACCAGCTTGGCGATCATGGGATCGTAGAACAGCGAGATTTCCCCGCCTTCATAGACGCCGGTGTCGTTGCGTACGGTGATGCCGCCGTGAACGCCTTCCGCCGGCGGGCGATAGCGCACCAGCCGGCCGGTGGAGGGCAGGAAGGAGCGGTAGGGGTCTTCCGCATAGACCCGGCTTTCCACCGCCCAGCCGTTCAGCTTCACATCGCCTTGGGTGAAGGTGAGGGGCTCGCCGGCGGCGACGCGGATCATCTGCTCCACCAGATCGATGCCGGTGATCAGTTCGGTGACCGGATGCTCCACCTGGAGGCGGGTGTTCATCTCCAGGAAGTAGAAGCTCTTGTCCTGGCCGGCGACGAATTCCACCGTGCCGGCGCTGTCGTAGCCGACCGCTTTGGCCAGCGCGACCGCCTGCTCGCCCATCTTCTGGCGGGTGGCTTCGTCCAGCAGCGGCGAGGGGGCTTCCTCCACCACCTTCTGGTTGCGGCGCTGGATGGAGCATTCGCGCTCGCCCAGATAGAGCACGTTGCCATGCTTGTCGCCCAGCACCTGGATCTCGATGTGGCGCGGCTCGACGATGAACTTTTCCACGAACACGCGGTCATCGCCGAACGAGGATTTCGCCTCGGACTTGGCGCGGTCGAAGCCGTCCTGCACCTCGTCGCGGGAATAAGCGATGCGCATGCCCTTGCCGCCGCCGCCGGCGGAGGCCTTGATCATCACCGGATAGCCGATCTCGTCGGCGATCTCGGCGGCATGGGCGCCGGTCTCGATCACCCCCAGATAGCCGGGCACTGTGGAGACATTGGCCGCCGCCGCAGCCTTCTTGGATTCGATCTTGTCGCCCATGGCGTCGATGGCATGGGGATTGGGGCCGATGAACACGATGCCCGCTTCCGCCAGCGCGCGCGGGAAGGCGGCGCGCTCGGACAGGAAGCCGTAGCCCGGATGCACCGCCTCGGCGCCGGTCTGCTTACAGGCCTCGATGATCTTCTCGATGATCAGATAGGACTGCGCCGCCTGGGGCGGGCCGATGTGGACGGCTTCGTCCGCCATCTCCACATGCAAGGCGTCCTTGTCCGCATCGGAATAGACCGCCACGGTCTTGATGCCCATCTTGCGCGCGGTCTTGATGACGCGGCAGGCAATCTCGCCGCGGTTCGCGATCAGGATCTTCTTGAACATTGCGTTCGGTCCCCGGCGCCAGCGGCGCATATGTCATCCCTGGAAGCCGTCAGGGCCGGGTCTGTCCCGGCCTCCTGCGGCGCCCCCTCAGCGTCGCCTGTCAGGCGCCGCGTGGATGCCCGGGCCTGAGCCCGGGCCTGACGGCCGCTAGAGCGGCAAATTGTCGTGCTTCTTCGCCGGCTGCTCCACGCTCTTGGAGCGCAGCATGGCGAGCGCGCGGGCGAGGCGCCGGCGCGTGGAGTGGGGCATGATGACTTCGTCGATATAGCCGCGCTCCGCCGCCACGAACGGCGAGAGGAAGCGCTGCTCGTAATTCTTGGTCTGGGCCGCGATCTTGTCCGGATCGCCCATGTCGGCGCGGAAGATGATCTCCACCGCCCCCTTGGCGCCCATGACCGCGATCTGCGCGGTCGGCCAGGCATAATTGACGTCGCCGCCTACATGCTTGGAGGCCATCACGTCATAGGCGCCGCCGAACGCCTTGCGGGTGATGAGCGTGACCAGCGGCACCGTGGCCTGGGAATAAGCGAACAGCAATTTGGCGCCGTGCTTGATCAGGCCGCCATATTCCTGCGCGGTACCCGGCAGGAAGCCCGGCACGTCCACGAAGGTGACGATGGGAATCTCGAACGCATCGCAGAACCGCACGAAACGGGCGGCCTTGCGGGAGGCGTCGGAATCCAGCACGCCGGCCAGCACCATGGGCTGGTTGGCAACGAAGCCCACCGTGCGTCCCTCAATGCGGCCGAAGCCGGTGACCATGTTGCGGGCATAGGCGCCCTGGATCTCGAAGAAATCGCCCTCGTCGACCACCTTCAGGATCAGTTCCTTGATGTCGTAGGGCTTGTTGGGATTGTCCGGGACCAGCGTGTCCAGGCTCTCGTCGATGCGCAGCGGATCATCGAACGAGGGCCATTCCGGCACGCCCACCTTGTTGTTCAGCGGCAGAAAGTCGATGAGCCGCCGGGTCTGCAGCAGCATCTCCACGTCATTCTCATAGGCGCCGTCCGCCACCGAGGACTTGGTGGTGTGGACCTTGGCCCCGCCCAGTTCCTCGGCGGTGACGGTCTCGTTGGTCACCGTCTTCACCACGTCGGGGCCGGTGACGAACATGTAGGAGGTGTCGCGCACCATGAAGATGAAATCGGTCATGGCCGGCGAATAGACATCGCCGCCGGCGCACGGACCCATGATCAGCGAGATCTGCGGGATCACGCCGGAGGCGATGACATTGCGCTTGAACACCTCGCCATAGCCGCCCAGCGCCGCCACGCCTTCCTGGATGCGGGCGCCGCCGGCATCGAACAGGCCGATGATGGGGGCGCGGGTCTTCAGCGCCAGGTCCTGGATCTTGGTGATCTTCTGCGCATGGGCTTCGGAGAGCGAGCCGCCGAAGACGGTGAAGTCCTTGGCGAACACGAACACCTGGCGGCCATTGACCGTGCCCCAGCCGGTGACCACGCCGTCGCCGGGGATCTTCTGGTTTTCCATGCCGAAGTCGATGCAGCGGTGCTGCACGAAGGTGTCGAACTCCTCGAACGAGCCGCGGTCGAGCAGCAGCTCGATGCGCTCGCGCGCCGTGAGCTTGCCGCGGGCGTGCTGCGCCTCGATGCGCTTCTCGCCACCGCCAAGCCGGGCAACCCCGCGCCGGCTCTCAAGCTCTTCCAGGATTTCCTTCATGTGCTTCCCCCGCCGGATCGCGCTCCGGCCTTCACTGTAGCGGTGCCGAACGTCCGAGGAAAAGCCTGCTGATCCCACCAATTGCAAAGATTGCCGCGCCGCCGGCGTCGGTGGCGCGCACGGGGCGGGCTTGGCAACCCCGGCGCCGGGCAGTGGCGCCGGGGTGCCTGCCTCTTTGGCGTTCCTCGGTATCTCTCGCTAGCAGGTGCAAAGCCAATGTTGAAGATGTAAAAGATCTGATCTGCTAATTGTAAATTATTGGCAATTCGAGACAGGAAGAGGCAAGCGAAGCCATGCGCCAGAAGGTGTTTGCCGGCCATGCGGTGCGCCGGCTGCGGGAGAAGCTGGGGCTCAAGCAGACCGAGCTGGCCACCCGCCTCCAGGTCTCGCCGTCCTACATCAATCAGATCGAGAGCAACCAGCGCCCGCTCACCGCGCCGGTGCTGATCGCCATCTCCCGCGCCTTCGGCGTCGACATCACCACCTTCGGCGCCGACGACCTCGACCGCATCGTCGCCGATCTGCGCGAGACCGCCGCCGACCCGCTGTTCCGCGACCTGGATCTGGGGGTGCAGGACATGAAGGCGGTGGCCAATCTCTCGCCCGCCTTCGCTCATGCCTTCCTGCGCATGCATGTGGCCCTGCGGCGCACCGCCGAATGGCGCTCGTCGTTGGACGACATGCTCACCACCGGCACCGGCGGCGCGGACGAGTCCAAGCTCATCCCCTATGAGGAGGTGCGCGACTATTTCCATTATATCGACAATTACGTGGATGAACTGGACTGCGCCGCCGAAGCGCTGGCCGAGCGGCTGGGCGTGCTGGCCGGCAGCGATCCGGCGGCGGCCTTCACTGGCTATCTGGCGTCGCAATACCGGCTGAGCGTGGACATCGGACCGGCGGATCCGCAGGCGCCGCTCTATGTCCTGGATGTGCGGGCCAAACGGCTGGTGCTGTCCGGCACCCTGTCGCCGCAGGGGCGGGCGTTTCGCCTCGCCGCCACCATCGCCCAATTGGAGCAGCGCGCGCTGGTGGATCGGCTGGTGGCCAGCGCCGGCTTCCGCAGCCAGACCGCCGGCGAGATCGGCCGGCTGGCCCTGTTCAATTATGTGGCCGGGGCGCTGATCCTGCCCTATCGCCGCTTCCTGGCTCTGGCCCAGGCCCGCCGCCATGATCTCGACCGGCTGGTGCTGGAGACCGGCGCCAGCATGGAGCAGGTGTGCCATCGCCTCTCCACCTTGCAGCGGCCCGGCGCCCGCGGCGTGCCATTCTATTTTGCCAAGGTGGATCGGGCCGGCAACATCACCAAGCGCCACAGCGCCACCCGCTTCCAGTTCGCCCGCCATGGCGGGGCGTGCCCAGTGTGGAATGTGCATCAGGCGTTCGATGTGGGCGGGCGCACCCTGGTGCAGGTGGGCGAGATGCCCGATGGGGTGCGCTATCTGTGCCTGGCCCGCGGCATCTCGGCCCCCACCTTGCGCTATGGCCAGGCGGACCGCGCCTATACCTTGGGCCTGGGGTGCGAAGTCTCGTTCGCGGACCAGATGGTGCAGGCCGATGGCCTGGACCTGAAGGCGGCGCCGGTGGCGCGGCTGGGGATTTCCTGCCGCATCTGCCCGCGCCGGGATTGCGATTTGCGCGCCTTCCCGCCGCTGGACCGCGACATCCGCACCGATCCGGCGGTGCGCGGCATCATTCCGTTCGAGATCGTCTGACCGCGTCACGTGACGTAATCCCGCCACGCTCCTGAACGACAAGCAAATCAAGGTCTTCCGAGATACGGCTGGTGGGCCGGGAGAGGCGTCATGAGGGTGATTTTGCGTACGCTGGGATTGGTGGCCGGCCTCCTCTGCGGCACCGGCGCGGCCATGGCCGCGCCCGGCTTTTCCACCGGCAATGTCAATATGCGCGCCGGCCCCGACACCGCCTATCCCCGGGTTGCGGTGATCCCCCGCGGACAGCCGGTGGAGATCGTCGGCTGCCTCGACAACCAGTCCTGGTGCGATGTGATCTGGGGGCGCAGCCGCGGCTGGGTGTTCGGGGAGTATCTCGGTTTCGTCTACCAGGGCCGTCAGGTGCTGGTGCCGGAATATGCGCCGGTGATCGGCATTCCGGTGGTGGGATTCAGTTTCGGCAATTACTGGGGCAATTACTATCGCGGGGCGCCGTGGTGGAACCAGTATGGCCGCTGGCAATATTACCAGCCCCGCCCGCGTCCCGGCTGGGGTCCGCCGCCTCCGGGCGTGGGGCCGCGCCCGCCGGGCTGGTGGCGGCCGGGCTATAACCCCGGCCCCCGTCCGGGCTATCCGCCCAATCCGGGCTGGAACGGCCCCGGCCGACCGGGCTATCCGCCCGGCCAGCCGGGATGGAACGGCCAGCCGGGCCGGCCTGGTTTTCCGCCGGGCCAGCCGGGGTGGAACGGCCAACCGGGTCGTCCGCCGGGGCAGCCGGGGTGGAACGGCCAGCCCGGTCGTCCGCCGGGGCAGCCGGGGTGGAACGGCCAGCCCGGCCATCCGCCGGGTCAGCCGGGCCGTCCCGTCTATCAAGGGCAGCCGCAGGGCCAGAATCGGCCGCCGCCGGGCCAGCCGCAGGGCGGCCGTCCGCAATATAACGGGCAGCGTCCTCCGCCAGACGGCAGTCAGCCGCCGCCCAGCGGGCGGTGATCTGAGGCGGTCGCCCGCGTCCTCTCTCCCGTCAGGCGCCGCCCCTCTTGAGGACGGCGCCGCGGCGCGGGGGCGGCGCGGCGGGGTGATCGACCATCGACGTGGCGGCGCGGGCGCGCTATGGCGAAGCCATGTCGCACGCACCGGCCCCCGTCTTCCGCTTCGCCCCGTCCCCCACCGGCCTGATCCATGTGGGCAATGCCCGCACGGCCCTGTTGAACGCGCTGCTGGCGCGGCGCGGGGGCGGCACCTTCATCCTGCGCTTCGACGACACCGATGCCGCCCGCTCGCGCACGGAATTTGCCGACGCCATCAGCGCCGATCTGGCCTGGCTGGGCATTCCGCCGGACCGGGTCGAACATCAGTCCGCGCGCCTGCCGCTCTATGCCGCCGCCGCCGAGCGCCTGAAGGCGGCGGGGCGGCTCTATCCCGCCTATGAGACCGAGGCGGAACTGGACCTCAAGCGCGGCCTTCAGCGGGCCCGCGGGCTCCCCCCGGTCTATGACCGCGCCGCGCTGGCCCTGACTGCCGAGGATCGCGCCCGGCTGGAAGCGGAGGGGCGGGCGCCCCATTGGCGGTTCAAGCTGGATCAGCGCGTGGTGACATGGGTCGACGGGGTGCGCGGTCCGCAGCAGGTGGACACCACCAGCCTGTCCGATCCGGTGCTCGTGCGCGCCGACGGCACTTATCTATATACGCTGCCCTCGGTGGTGGATGATCTGGACATGGGCGTCACCGACGTGGTGCGCGGCGAGGACCATGTGACCAATACGGCGGTGCAGATCGAACTGATCGCGGCGCTGGGCGGGGTGGCGCCCCGCTTTGCCCACCACAACCTGCTCACCTTGCCCAATGGCGAGGGCCTGTCCAAGCGGCTGGGGCATCTTTCGCTGACCGCCTTGCGGGCGGCGGGCCAGGAGCCCTTGGCGGTGGCGGCGCTCTCGGTGCTGGTGGGCACCTCCGAGGCGGTGGTGCCGGTGGAGAGTCTGCAGGCGCTGGCGGAGAAGATCGATCTGGCGCGCATCTCCCGCGCCCCGGCCCGGTTCGATCCCGACGATCTGCCGGCCCTGACGGCGCGAACCCTGCACCATATGCCGTTTGCTGCCGCCGAACCCCGGCTGGTCGCGGCGGGAGTAACCGGCGGGGAGGCGTTCTGGAGCGCCATCCGCGGCAATCTGGAAACCTTCGCCGATGCCGCGCCCTGGTGGGCGGTGTGCAGCGCCGCGCTGACGCCGGCCATCGATCCGGCCGATACGGCGTTTCTGGCCAGCGTGGCCGAGGTGCTGCCGCCGGAGCCGTGGGATGCAAGCACCTACAAGGCCTGGATCGCCCAGGCCAAGACGGTGGGCGGGCGCAGCGGCAAGGCCCTGTTCCACCCCATCCGCCTGGCCCTGACCGGGCGGGAGAACGGCCCCGAACTGGCGAACCTGCTGCCGCTCATGGGCCGCGCCCGCGTGTTGGCACGTCTCAACGGAGCGTCGGCTTAAGCCGCATCGCGTCCACAAATGCTGGCCCGGAGCGTATCCGGGCCAGCGTCCGCGCGCGCTTTATTGTCCGGTATTCTGGCCCGCATTGGCCGGGGTGGACGGCGCGATCACGCGCACGGCGCGCCGACCGGGCTGCTCCGATGCCGGCGCCAGCGGCGCCGCCACGGTGGGGGAGACCGGGTCCAGCGCCGTATTGTCGGCAGGCTTGCTTGCGGTGGCGGTCTTGCCCTTGGCCGCCGGATCGCCCATGGGGCGCGGCTGCGACATGGCCTTGGCCTGCTCCTCGGTCACCAGGATGTCGCCCTTCTCCAGCGTGGACTGGTCGTCCAGCCCCGCCAGCGCCTGCGCCCAGGATTGGCCCGGCGCGCGGCAGGAGCAGGTGGTGACCAGTTGCTTGCGATAGAGCAGTGCGCTGGGCAGCGACATGTAGGGCTTACCGGTGACCGAGGTCGCCTGCTGAATGTCCTCGCCCGGATTGCGATAGGTGTAGAGCTGCGCCTCGGTGGCCGGGCACAGGCGCCGGCAGAGCGCATCATCGGAGGCGAATTTCGCCGGGATGGTGGCGTAGGAAATGGGGAAATAGAAGCCGTCGCAGGTCCGCACGCACACGGTGCGATAGGTGGAGGACTTCGGCAGGTCCATGGGCGCCACGTCCATGCCGGGGGCTTCCTCCGGCTCGCTGTTCACCGCGGCGCCGCCGCCGAAGAGCGACTCGAAGAAGTTGCGCGGCCGGGCGGCCTGCCGCGAGGGCTGCGGGCCGACGATATTCTGCGCCGCGGCGCGATATTGCGGGCCGCAATTGTTCTGGGCCAGCGCCATGATGATCTGGCGGCGCTGGCCTTCCTTGTCGCCATTGGCCCGGTCAAGGCTGGCGATGGAGGCGCGCAGGCGGGAGATCTGGTCGTCGATCTGGTCGCACTGCGCCGGTCGCGGCGGGCCCTGGAAGATGAAGAAGCCGCGCGGGGCTTCGCAATTCATACCCTTGGCCTGGGCCACCAACTGATCCAGCGTGCCGCGCATCTGCGTCGCCTGGGCGGCGCGCGCCTGGGCGGCGGGGTCCACGCCCCGGTCAAGGGTCGCAAGTGCCCCTTCCAACTGCATGCACGACGGCGCCTGGGCCTGAGCCGCGACGGGTGCCGCGGCCAGGGCGGCCAGGACCAGACCAAACCACCGAACTGATGTCATTCTCATCCCGCGCGCCGGCGCCTCATCCATTTTTCGAGGGCGCTTATAACGCCATGGGGCACGCCAACGATGACCAAAGTTTGCACCGCACGAAATTCTTCGTGCAAATTCTTCGTGATCGTCAGCTGCGGCCGCGCATGCGGATGTTGAAGCTGTCGAAGGAATATTCCGCGATCTGCCACCACACCAACTGCTCGGCGCGCATGGCCATCATGCTGTCGTACGCCTTCTTGAAGGCGGGATTCTGCGCCGCCAGCTCGTTGTAAAGCTCGAACGAGGCACGGTAGCCGGCTTCAAGGATCGAGGTGGGGAAGGCCCGCAGTTCCGCCCCCTGCTGCACCAGCCGGCGCAGGGCGGGCGGATTCACCGCATCATACTTGGCCAGCATCCAGTTGTTGGCGGCTTCGCAGGCGTTGGAGAGGATAGCCTGATAGTGCTTGGGCAGCTTGTCCCACTGTTCCTGGTTGATGACCAGGTGCAGCATGGCGCCGCCCTCCCACCAGCCGGGATAGTAATAATATTTCGCCACCTTCACCAGGCCGAGCTTCTCGTCGTCATAGGGGCCGACGAACTCAGCCGCATCAAGGGTTCCGCGCTCCAGGGAGGGGTAGACGTCGCCGGGGGCGATCTGCTGCGGCACCACGCCGAGCTTGGCCAGCACCTGGCCACCGATGCCGCCGATGCGGAACTTCAGGCCCTTCAGGTCCTCGACCGAATTCAGTTCCTTGCGGAAAAATCCGCCCATTTGGCACCCGGAATTCCCCATGGGAATCGCGGTGACCTTGTACTTTTCCAGCACGCCGTTGATGATTTCCGATCCACCGCCGAAAAACCACCACGAGTGCTGCTGGCGCGAATTGAAGCCGAACGGCACGCCGGTGCCAAACGCCAGGGTGGGATCCTTGCCGATGTAGAAATAGGTCGCCGTCTGGGCGCATTCCACCGAGCCGGTGGAGACCGCATCCAGCGCCTGCAGGCCGGGCACCAGTTCGCCGGCCGGGAAGGTCTGGATCTGGAACTTGCCGTCGGTGGCGTCGGAGACCAGCTTGGCCAGGATCTGCGCCGTGCCATAGATGGTGTCCAGCGAGCGCGGGAAGGACGACGTCAGTCGCCACTTGATCTCCGGGCTGGTCTGGGCGATGGCGGGCATGGCGACGGCGCTCGAAGCGAGCGCGGCCGTCGCAGATGCGCCGAGGAACCGGCGGCGTTGGCGATCCATGATGTCTCCGGGGCGTCTTGTTTGTTGTTGCCGCACACCTGTCATGCCGCGCGGGAGACGTCAATAATTGTCGTCTGTCCACCGCCCCGGTGCGATGCGCCATCTACCGCGGGCGCGAGGACAACCTATATGTCATATGCCCCAGTCGAGGACGTTCACAGCCATGACCTTGCCGACCTTCGCCCCCCTGCGTACCGCTCTGGCGGTGGCCTGCGCCGCGGCCCTGAGTCTCGGGGTGACCTGTGCGGACGCGGCCTCGCAGGAGCCCGATCCCATCTTCAAGAAGTCCACGGTGTGGAAATTCATGACCCCCGACGACAAGCTGGCGGTCTATGGCATCGATGACCCGGTGGTCGGTGGTGTGGCCTGCCATTACACCGTGCCGGAAAAGGGTGGGGTGAAGGGCATGGTGGGCCTTGCTGAGGAAGTCTCGGACATCTCGCTGGCCTGCCGGCAAGTGGGGCCGATCAGCATCAAGGAGAAGTTCGAGCAGGGCGACGTGGTGTTCCGCCAGAGCCGCTCGCTGTTCTTCAAGAAGATGCAGATCGTGCGCGGTTGCGACACCAAGCGTAACGTATTGGTCTATCTGGTCTATTCGGACAAGTTGATCGAGGGCAGCCCGAAGAACTCCACCTCCACGGTGCCGATCATGCCGTGGGGCGCGTCCGGCGACGTGCCGCGCTGCGCCGACTTCGTGAAGTAAGGTCGAACGTCCGGCTGCACCATCCCCCGCCGCAGGGCGGGGGAGAATCCCTGAGAGAGTGCCGCCTCAGCGGGAACAGGCGATGGCCACCACCGGCTCGCAACCGCGGCCGGTGCAGGCCTTGGTCTTCGCATTGCCGGCAATGGTCATCATGCCGGTGCTGCTGCTGCCGGTGCTTCCGGTCACCGCGACGCGGCCATAGTCCAGCGCCTGGGAAAAGTCATGGGTGCGGCACCAGGCATTGGCCACCTCGCCACCACAGGGGGCGCCGTCCGCCAGGCAGGTGTCCACGCCATAGCCGTCGGAATTCTCGATCAGGAAGATCTGCGTCTCGGCGGCAGCCGGCACGCTGCCGCCCGCCAGCGCGGCGGCCAGAAGCAGCGGGCGCAGGCCGAGCGGGCGCGGCATGAAGCTGGGGGACCCCTGGCGGGTCCGGAAGGGGAAGCTCATCATGGATTTGGGTCGCGACCTTTGATCCGGGGCTGAAAGCCGTGCGGGCAATCGAAAATGGACCTGCAGAACGGGTTCCGGCACCGGGGAGCTGCCCGGTGACCGAGCATGGCAGATGACTCGGCCAGTGCGATGCAGCACGGCATAGCTCCGGGGTTGCGCGCCGGTCAAGCCTGACCAATGGTCAGCCCGGTGCCTCCCACGCAGACGTGAAAGGGCTTGACGGAAGGCCGGTCGCCAACCATTGTCCCGCGCCATGAACGGCCACGGATCATTTGGCGGCATTTCCATGCCGATTATTTGCGGTTAGCTCGACAAGCTGGCCGCGGCCGTCCTTTGCTGCATCCCTGACGAGGAAGATTGGACGCACCGCCCCAGCGGGCCGAGTGTGTTTGTGAACGCCGTGGAAACGGCATCGTCAGCCGCCGGACGCATGTTGCGCCATCCGGGACCGGTGCCAAAGGGGAGCGGATACTCATGGAGCTGCGGCTCTACAATACGCTGACGCGGTCGAAGGATGCCTTCCGCCCGCTCGATCCCGCCAATGTCCGCCTCTATGTGTGCGGACCGACGGTCTATGATCTGGCCCATATCGGCAATGCGCGGCCGGTGATCGTGTTCGACGTGCTGTTCCGGCTGCTGCGGCGGCTCTATGGCGCCGATGCGGTCACCTATGTGCGCAACATCACCGACGTGGACGACAAGATCAACGCCCGCGCCGCCGATCGCGGCATCACCATTCGCGACCTGACCGAAGAGACCTACGACTGGTTCCGCCAGGACACCGCCGCGCTCGGCTGCCTGCCGCCCAGCGTAGAGCCGCGCGCCACCGAGCACATCCGCGAGATGCAGGCGCTGATCGAGCGCCTGGTTGCCTCCGGCCACGCCTATGTGGCCGAGGACCACGTGCTGTTCGACGTGCCCTCCATGCCGGACTATGGCCAGCTCTCCCGTCGGCCGCTGGACGAGATGCTCAACGGCGCCCGCGTGGATGTCGCCCCGTTCAAGCGCGATCCCATGGATTTCGTGCTGTGGAAGCCCAGCAGCGACGACCAGCCCGGCTGGCCTTCGCCGTGCGGCATCGAGACCCCGGGGCGTCCGGGCTGGCACATCGAGTGCTCGGCCATGTCCTGGCGCCATCTGGGCGAGACCTTCGACATTCATGGTGGCGGCATCGACCTGGTGTTCCCGCACCATGAGAACGAGATCGCCCAGTCGCGCTGCGCCTTCGGCACCGGCGGCATGGCCCAGGTGTGGATGCACAACGGCTTCCTGCTGCTGGAAGGCGAGAAGATGTCGAAGTCGCTCGGCAACTTCGTCACCATCCGCGAACTGCTGGCGGACTGGGAGGGCGAAGTGCTGCGCCTCGCCATGCTCTCCACCCATTATCGCCAGCCCATCAACTGGACCCGCCAGGGCATCGGCTTTGCCGCCAAGACCCTGGACAAGTGGTATCGCGTGGTCGGCGACGTGGAAGCCGATACCGGCCCGGACAATCCATTCGAGAGCGAGATCGCCGACCGTCTGGGCGACGATCTGAACTCGCCCCGCGCCATCACCCATCTTCATCATCTGGCGGAGGTGGCCGAGCATGAGGACACCTCCAGCGCTCTGCGCCGCCGGTTCAAGGGCGCGGCCAACCTGCTGGGCCTCTTGCAGCTCACCGAGACCCAGTGGAAGGCCCGCCAGCGGGAAGCCATTGCGGTCGATCCGGAAGCCATCGAGGCGCTGATCGCCGCCCGCATCGCGGCGCGCAAGGCCCGCGACTTCGCCGCGGCGGATCATATCCGCGAGCAACTGGCCGCCCAGGGCGTGATCCTGATGGACAACAAGGACGGCACCACCAGCTGGGAACTGGGACGATGAGCGACGACGAAGCCCCCGTGCAGGCCTCTCTGCGGCCGCTGCTGCCATCCGATACGGCGGCATTGGCCATGCTGTTCCGCGCCTCCATCTTCGAATTGACGGAGGAGGATTACGACGCCGACCAGCAGGAAGCCTGGGCGGCGGCGGCGGATGACGAGGCCGCGTTCGGCGCCCGACTCGCCGCCGGTCTCACCCTGGTGGCGGTGGCCGATGGCGAGCCGGTGGGCTTCGTCTCGGTGACCGACAACAAGACCATCGACATGCTCTATGTGCATCCCTTGGCGGCGGAGCAGGGGGTGGGCACCTTGCTGTGCAACGCCGCCGAGACCCTGGTGAAGGGGCGCGGCGGCAAGAGCCTCGTCGCCGATGCCAGCGACACCGCGCTGGGCTTCTTCCAGGCGCGGGGCTACGAGGCGCAGCAGCGCAACACCGTGCAGCGGGACAATGCCTGGCTCGCCAACACCACCGTGAAGAAGTCGCTGGTGGACGGGGAGCCGACCCCATGAGCCCGTCCGCGCCCACCCCCGCCACGCCAGCGCGGGAGCGGCTCTATCTGTTCGACACCACGCTGCGCGACGGGGCGCAGACCAATGGCGTCGATTTCACCTTGGCCGACAAGCTGAACGTGATCGCGCTGCTGGACCGGCTGGGCGTGGACTATGTGGAGGCCGGCTATCCCGGCGCCAACCAGACCGACAGCCAGTTGTTCGCCGAGCGTCGCCCCGCCAAGGGCAAGCTCACCGCCTTCGGCATGACCAAGCGGCCGGGCCGCTCCATCTCCAACGACCCCGGCGTCGCCGCGCTGCTGGCGGCGGAAGCGGACGCCATCTGCTTCGTGGCCAAGGCCTCCGCCTTCCAGGTGCGGGTGGCGCTGGAGACCACGGAAGAGGAAAATCTCGCCTCCATCCGCGAGAGCGTCGCCGCCGCCGTGGCCGCCGGGCGCGAGGCGCTGGTGGATTGCGAGCATTTCTTCGACGGCTTCAAGGAGAAGCCCGAGTTCGCGCTGGCCTGCGCCGAGGCCGCCTATGCGGCCGGCGCGCGCTGGGTGGTGCTGTGCGACACCAATGGCGGCACGCTGCCCCATGAGGTGGACGCCATCGTGCGCCAGGTGATCACCCGCGTGCCCGGCGACCATGTGGGCATCCATGCCCATAACGACACCGAGCAGGCAGTGGCCAATTCGCTGGCCGCCGTGCGCGCCGGGGCGCGGCAGATCCAGGGCACGCTGAACGGCCTGGGCGAGCGCTGCGGCAATGCCAATCTGTGCTCGCTGATCCCCACTCTGCTGATGAAGGGCGATTTCGCCGAGCGCTTCGAGACCGGGGTTTCGCCCGCGGCCTTGGCGGACATTGCCAGTGTCTCGCGCACCCTGGACGAAATGCTCAACCGCTCACCGGACCGGCATGCGCCTTATGTGGGCGAGAGCGCCTTCGCCACCAAGGCTGGCATCCACGCCTCGGCAATCCTGAAAGACCCCACCACCTATGAGCATGTGGCCCCCGAGCGCGTGGGCAATCGCCGCCGGGTGATGGTGTCCGATCAGGCCGGCAAGTCCAATGTGATCGCCGAGCTGGAACGGCTCGGCGTGCCGGTGGAGAAGGCCGATCCGCGGCTGGCCAGGCTGCTGGACGAGGTGAAGGGCCGCGAGGCTTTGGGCTATGCCTATGAAGCAGCGGACGCCTCCTTTGCCCTGCTGGCGCGGCGCATGCTGCACACGGTGCCGGACTATTTCACCGTGGAGCGCTTCAGCGTGAAGGTGGAGCGCCGCTACAATGCCCGCGGCGAGATGGGCACGGTGGCCGAGGCCATCGTCAAGGTGCGGGTGGGCGATGAGGAATTCATCTCCGCCGCCGAAGGCAACGGCCCGGTGAATGCGCTGGATGTGGCCCTGCGCAAGGATCTGGGCAAGTATCAGCCCTTCATCGCCGGCCTGCGGCTGACCGACTATCGGGTGCGCATCTTGAACGGCGGCACCGAAGCGGTGACGCGGGTTCTGATCGAGAGCACCGACGAGACCGGCGCCCGCTGGACCACGGTGGGGGTCTCGCCGAACATCATCGACGCCTCGTTCGAGGCTTTGCTGGATTCCATCACCTGGAAACTGCTGCAAAGCGGCGCGCCCGGCTGAGGGCGCGCCGGTGGGGGCAGGCGGGCGTCAGGGAGCGGGAGGCGGGGTTCCCGTGGGCGCCTCTCGCTCGACAGGGAAGGGCGCCGGCTGCCAATACTTATCCATCTTGTGGAACTTCAAGCGGTTCAGCTCCCATGTGCGCAGTAGGCTGCCGATGGCGGCTCGATCGCTGCTGTCGAGAAGCGGGGCAAGCCCCTGGACGATGGTGAGATGAATATCCCTGCTGGCGGTATCGCGCGGAATGCGCCGGGGTTCCGACAGCGTCGTGCATGTGGCTCGGGCGGCTTGCAAATCTCCAAGCGCCGATTGGAAGACGAGGCGAATGAGCGACCAGCTTGTCCATGATCGTCCGGGAAATCGCTCGTCAGACGCGAAGGCTGCCAAGTCTTCCATGGTCGAGTTAGCCCGAAGAGTCGGCAAAGCGATGTCTTCTATTTGCCCGATGAGCTCCTGTTGTGTATTTGGATCGTTGATTTTCCAGACGCCGCTTTGACGTCCATAGATGTAGCCCGACCAAGCACTGCCGAGGCCAGGTCCGGGATAGAACAGCATGCTGAACCTCCACTCCGGACTGAGGGCATCCTTGTCCAGGCAACGGCCGACGTAAACGCCACGCGCGAAATGGTGGATCGGCTGCAGAAATACATACCTGCCAACGACAGCAAGATCTGGATGCCGCTCCACGAGCGGCTTCATCAATGTTTGGACCTGTTTTGCCATCGTCATTGAAATGGCCTCACCGCAACTCCTGCAAAGCGGCGCGCCCGGCTGAGGGCACGCCGGTGGGAGCCTCGCGATTCAAACAGGCGGGGTAGAGGAAGATTCTAATGCCATGTCCATCTCGATGGGGAAGGGCGTCGGCTGCCAATACTTCTCCACCTTGAAGGTTTTGACCGAGAAGGCCTCCCATTCATGCAGGAGCCGCGCGATGCCCGCGCGGTCCCACTTGGCAACAAGGGGGCAGAGGCTGTCGGTGATGAGGAGAAATTCGGCGAGTCCTTCGTCTTCACGCGGCCTCTTCGAATTGAGAAGGTAATCTGAGGCATTCTGTGCGCCTTCCCTGTCGCCCTTGGCTGCGCACACGACGAGGCCGCGGAGCGTCTCTGTGTCCCAGCGGTCAAAGAAGGGCCGTCCGCTGTCCGCAAAGGCGACGAAGTCGTCTATTGTATGCATCTTCCGCAGCACAGGGAGGGCGTTGGCCTCAACTGTCTCTATCAAGGCCCGCTGGTGATCCGGATGGGTCGTGTTCCAGATACCAAGTGAATCATACCACAATCTGGACGTCCAGCGGACCACTGGGGCGTCCCGCGGAAAAAACAGAAATGTACTGCCCCACACGGGTGTAAATGCGAAGCGTCCCGTATTGCGTGTGATCTCTATAACGCGGGCGATATGTGTTACCGGTCGCACGAATAGCATGCGTCCAGCAAAAGCCAGGTCTGGGTTGCGCTCCAGGAGAGGCTGAACCATCGTTTTGACTTCAGCGGCGGTAGTCATTTCGCGGGTCTCCTTGGCATCGGCGGTTGCCATTCACCAGAAACTGCAGCAAAGCGGCGCGCCCGTCTAAGGGCGCGTCGCTCGAGGCCGATGTCAGGGCCGGGAGGGGAGCGCGCCCTGCGCGGGCGCCTCAAGCTCCAGCGGGAAGGGCGTCGGCTG
Source organism: Azorhizobium sp. AG788 (assembly GCF_943371865.1). Classification (GTDB taxonomy): domain Bacteria; phylum Pseudomonadota; class Alphaproteobacteria; order Rhizobiales; family Xanthobacteraceae; genus Azorhizobium. Next base: position 29,639 of record NZ_CALRWL010000001.1, read on the forward strand.
CCAGTATTTTTCCATCTTGTGTTTCTTGACGCGGGCCGCCTCCCATGCACGCAGGAGGTTGCCGATGGCTGTTCGATCATTTCTTTCCAGAAGCGGTGCAAGTCCCTCAATGATGGTTAGGTGAATCTCCCGGCTGGCTGTGTCGCGTGGGATATAACGGAGCTCCGACAGCTTGTCGCAGGTGGCACGGGCAGCATCGAGGTCGCCAAGTGCCGCCTGGAAGATAAGGCGGGTGAGGGACCACGCTTTCCACGATCGCCCAGGAAAGCGCTCATCCGATGCAAAGGCTACGAATTCATCCATGGTCGTAATCTGTCTCAGAACTGGCAAAGCGTTGTCTTCAATTTGTCTAATCATGTCCTGCTGGGTTGTGGGGCGATTTATATTCCAGACGCCGACTTTAGGGGCGGAAATGTAAGTCTCCCAAGCGGTCGCGAGGCTGTTCCCTGGACGGAACAGCATGGTGACCCCCCAATCCGGATCGAACGCGTCCTTGTCCAGGCTGCGGTCGATGTAAATCCCGCGTACGAAATGTTGGATCGGATGCAGAAACACGTACCTGCCCACGATGGCGAGGTCTGAATGCCTTTCGACAAGAGGCTTCATCAATGCTTGGACCTGTTTCGCCGTCGTCATTGAAATGGCCTCACCTCTGTGACGATAATGCGTTTCGCGTTGCGATTGAATTTTGTCACGTGCGCAGCAATTTCCGCGCTGCGACCCGGTAATAGGCCGCTCACCCCAGTTTTTATATCGTAGACACAGACTGTTTCGTTCCCTGCGTCTTCCAGGACATCAATTCTAATCGTACCTTTCTCTCCATAATTCCCCTTCCCTTCGTCGTTGGATTTCAAAAGTGATTCTTCAGGTAAAAGAGTGTCAGGTAAGCCATTTTCCTTTCTAGATTCCTTGTCTGCGAGAATCTTGTTCTTAAGGGTGACATGTACAGCGGTTCCATAGCTGGCGGCAGACTTGTAAAGGTCACGACTTCCTGCGGCTTCTGAGGAGGCATTGGTCATGGTCTGGACGTCACTCATGCGAGGGCATGCCAATTCTACTTTGTCTCGCGCCATCCAGCCAACGAAGTTTAGATCGAGCGATTCGGCATTGTCCGGCTCCTCCCGCTCGTAATCCCGCGCCTTGAAAGCGATGACCGGCTTCTGATCCAGTAGCTTTTGCGCAGCCATCCAGGCGTACAGGATGAGTGCCAGCTCGACCGTCGCCTTGGCCGCTGCTGGCGCCAGCACAAGGGCGGGCACGAACGCCGGCTGCACCAAGTCCTGCGGTTCGGGGCCGTCGGGGCGCCAGATGCTCTGGCTGATGGCCTGGCCATGGGTGTCGAACAGGGTCTGCAGCGGGCCGGCATTCTGCACCGTGAGGATGCGTCCGTCCGGGGCATAGATGGTGTGGCGGCTGTCCCAGGGGACGCTGCCGTCGGCCGGGGCGAATTGCGAGTCGATGACGCTGGTGTCGCGATTGTAGACGGTCTGCGTGGCAAGAGACCCGTCGGGGCGATAGATGTCCTCCACCGCCAGCCAGGAGCTGTCGGCGGTGGTGCTCTGCCGCACCTCCTGGCGGGTGCCGTCGGTGCGCACGGTGGTTTGCGGCGCGCGCCGGTGGCTGGCGTCGCCGCCGCCGTTGCCGCTCGCGCCACCGCCGCTCCCCACCCATTGGCCGCCGCTCGGGCTGCCCGCAGGGGCGCGGGGCTGGCTCTCGTCATAGCGCAGCGCCAGCCGCAGCCGCTCCCGCTTCAGCTTGAGATCGATATAAGCAAATTCCCAGCGTATGCGCTGGATCTCGGCGCGGGGATCGAAACGCGTCGGCATGACACCCTCCTGGTGGCGCGAAATGCGCGGCCATAAGGGTAGGAGACAAAATTCCTAGGGAGATAAGTTGGCCACAGCACGGGGCAGGGCGCCGTTGCGCCCCGGTGCGGTGTGCCGTCCGGCAGAACCCCGGAGATCCGGCGCTGGTGGCGTTCATTCATCCAAAAAACGCATCGATCCATGCCGTGTCTGGGCTGACTGCGCATCGGAGCCTCCTCTATCGTGAGCGACGAGGCGGCGAGACGTCCGCCTGAAAAGATGGCCATGCCAAAGGCAGGCCGCGCAATGAAGTTCGGAGGAACGCCATGCTGTCACGCCTGAAGAGGGCGCTTGCGCCAGCCGTGCTCGCGCTGTGCTTTGCTTTTGCCCCCAGCCTTGCCGACGCCCAGACGTTCACGCGTCCGGTGCGGCTCATCGTGCCGTTCGCCCCCGGCGGCACGTCGGATATTCTCGCCCGTCTGATCGCGCCCAAGCTGTCGGAGGCCATCGGCCAGGCAGTGGTGGTGGAGAACAAGCCCGGCGCCGCGGGCAATGTGGGCGCCGATGCGGTGGCCAAGGCCCAGCCCGATGGCCACACGCTGCTGCTGATGGATGTGGGCTCGCTCGCCACCGCGCCCAGCCTGTTCCCCAACCTCACTTATGACGTGGAGAAGAACCTCGCCCCCGTGGCCATGGTGATGTTCGGCCCCTATGTGCTGGCCATCAATCCCAGCGTGCCCGCGCGCACGGTTCCCGAATTGATCGCCTATGCCAAGGCCAATCCCGGCAAGCTGGCCATGGCCAATTCCGGCGTCGGCGCGGTCAATCACATCACCGCGGTGATGATCGCCAAGGCCCTGGGCATCGAATGGAAGAATGTGCCCTACAAGGGCGGCGCCGCCGCCTCCCGTGCGGTGGTGTCGGGCGAGAGCACGGTCATCATCAATGGCTCGTCCGCCACATTGCCCTTCGTCACCAACAAGCAGCTCGTCGGGCTGGCGGTCACCGGCGCGGAACGCCTGAAGGCGGCGCCCGACCTGCCCACCTTCAAGGAAGCGGGCCTGCCGGCGGCAGACGCCGGCACCTGGCAGGGCCTGCTGACCACCGCCGGCACGCCGCCCGCCACCATCGCCAAGCTGAATGGGGAATTGCGCAAGATCCTCGCCGATCCGGAGATCGCCAAGAAGATCGGCGAGCAGGGCGGCGAGGTGCGGGCCGAGACGCCGGAGGCGTTCAAGGCCTGGCTCACCGCCAGCATCGCCACCTGGGGCGCCGCCATCCGTGACGCCGGCATCAAGGGCGAGTGAGCGCGCCATGACCGGCCGCAGGCTCGATTTGCCCGACGTCCTGTTCGGGCTGTTCCTGGCCGCGGTGTCGGGGGGCGCGCTGCTGCTCACCCGGCACCTGCGGGGCGGAACCGCCGCCGACATGGGGCCAGGCTACATGCCCCGCGCCATCGCCGTGGCGCTGCTGCTGTTCGGTCTGTTCTTTCTCGTGCGCGGCGCACTGGCGCCGTGGCGGGGGATCGACAAGGTCCATCTGCGCCCGCTGGTGGCCATCTGCGCCGGGGTGGCTGTGTTTGCCGCCGGCGCGGCCAGCCTGGGACTGGCCATCGTCTCGGTGCTCACCGTGGTGGTGGCGGGCATGGGCAGCCCGGAGGCGCGCCTGTGGCAGAACCTGGCGTTCGGCCTCGCGCTCAGTGCCGCCTCGGTGGGGCTGTTCGTGAAGCTCCTCTCGCTGCCGGTGCCGGTGTGGCCGTGGTGAGCCGGCCGGCGCGCGGCGTCGACGCCCTGATGACGATCCAACCGATGACGATCCCACCGATGAGAACCCCATGGAATTGATCGATCATCTGGTCCTCGGCTTCTCCACCGCGCTCCAGTTCAACAATCTCCTGTTCTGCCTCATCGGGGCGGTGATCGGCACCGCCATCGGCGTGCTGCCGGGCATCGGGCCGATCCCCACGGTGGCGCTGCTGCTGCCGCTGACCTTCGGCCTGGAGCCGGCGACCGCCATGATCATGCTGGCGGGCATCTTCTACGGGGCGCAATACGGTGGCTCCACCACCGCCATCCTGGTGAATGTGCCGGGGGAAACCTCCTCGGTGGTCACCTGCATCGATGGCCATGAGATGGCCAAGCAGGGCCGTGCCGGGCCGGCGCTGGCCATCGCCGCCATCTCCTCCTTCTTTGCCGGCACGGTGGCCACCGTGGTGATTGCGCTGCTGAGCATTCCCTTAGCGGCCCTGGCCATGAAATTCACCGCGGTGGAATATTTCAGCCTGCTGGTGCTGGGCCTGTTCGCGGCGGTGATCCTCGCGCACGGCTCGGTGGCGAAATCCCTGGCCATGGTGCTGCTGGGGCTGCTGCTGGGGCTGATCGGCATCGATATCAGCTCGGGTGCGGCGCGGATGGATTTCGGCGTGCCCGAACTGGCGGACGGCATCGATTTCGTGCCGGTGGCCATGGGCCTGTTCGGCCTGGGCGAGATCATCGCCAATCTGGAGCGCCCCGCCGTGCGCCAGGTGGTCAGCCAGAAGGTGCGCGACCTCGTGCCCAGCATGGCGGACATGAAGGCGGCCTTCCCGGCCATGGTGCGCGGCACGCTGATCGGCTCCGTGCTCGGCGTGCTGCCGGGCGGCGGGGCAGCGCTGCCGCCCTTCTCGGCCTATGCGCTGGAAAAGAAGATCGCCAAGGATCCGTCTCGCTTCGGCAAGGGCGCCATCGAAGGCGTCGCCGGGCCGGAAGCGGCCAACAATGCCGGGGCGCAGACCAGCTTCATTCCGCTGCTCACCCTGGGCATTCCCTCCAACGCGCTGATGGCGCTGATGATCGGCGCATTGATGATGCAGGGCATCCAGCCCGGCCCGCAGATCATGACCGAGCAGCCGCAACTGGTGTGGGGCGTCATCGCCAGCATGTGGACGGGCAACCTCATGCTCTTGATCATCAATCTGCCGCTGGTGGGGGTGTGGGTGTCCATGCTGCGCATTCCCTATCGCCTGCTGTTTCCCGCCATCGTTCTGTTCTGCTGCATCGGCACCTACGGCATCGCCAATTCGCTGTTCAACGTCTGGCTGATGCTGGGGTGCGCGGTGGTGGGCTATTTCTTCATCAAGGTCGGCGTGGAGCCGGCGCCCTTGCTGCTCGGCCTCGTGCTGGGGCCGCAGCTGGAGGAGAATTTCCGCCGCGCCATGCTGCTCTCGGACGGGGATTTCACCGTCTTCCTCACCCGCCCCATCAGCGCGGTGATCCTGGCAGTGGTGGCGGCCCTGCTGCTGGCGCTGCTGTCTCCCACCATATTGCGAAAGCGCAAGGAGGCCTTGGTGGAATAGGCCCCGGCGCGCCGCCGCATGGGGAACGCGTGCGCGCGTCGTCGCGCGGCGATGGGGCTCGATCGCGCTTCATCTTGAGTTCTGGATCAATACGATCCCGGCCATGGCTGTCGATCCGCCGGGAATGGGCAAGATCCTGTCGGTGGAGGGAACGGCCGATGGGGGCCTTTGCGGCCCGGCCTCCAGGGCCGCGCTTGCAAACACGGGGGCGCTTGTTCCAAGACTGGCCGGCTATCATCGGTGGTGGCAAGGGGCACCGGCATGTTCGATCTCAACCAGCTTCGCTGCTTTGTGGCCGTTGCGGAGGAACTGCATTTCGGCCGTGCGGCGGAACGGCTGAACATGACCCAGCCGCCCTTGAGCCGGCAGGTGCAGATTCTGGAGCGCATCCTGGATGTGAGCCTGTTCGAACGCACCAGCCGCTCGGTGGCGCTCACCCCCGCCGGCCGCAGCTTCCTGCCCGAAGCCCGCCATCTGTTGAAACTGGCGGAGAATGCGGCGCTGGTGGCCAAGCGGGTGGCGGCGGGCAAGGCCGGCTCCATCCGCATCGGCTTTACCGCCGCCTCCGCTTACTCCTTCCTGCCGGATCTGGTGGCCGCCTGCCGGGTGCAATTGCCCGATGTGGACTTGGCCTTGAAGGAGATGGTCAGCGGCGAGCAGATCGAGGCGCTGGGGGCAGGGGAGATCGACGCGGCGCTGCTGCGTCCGCCGGTTCCCGCCTCCGGCTTTGGCTTCTTCCGGGTGGCGTCGGAGCAATTGCTGGCGGCGGTGCCGGAAGGCCATCCGCTCGCCGGACGTAAGACCCTGGCCCTGAACGATTTCGCCGACGTTCCCCTGATCATGTATGACCCCTATCAGGCGCGCTATTTCCACGATCTGGTGGCCGAACTGTTCTCGCGCGCCGGCTTCTTGCCCCGGCCGGTGCTGCATCTGACCCAGGTGCATTCCATCCTCGCCCTGGTGCGGTCCGGCCTTGGCCTAGCCCTGGTGCCGGAGGCGGCGCGGAACCTCCATGCCACCGGCGTGGTCCTGCGTCCGCTGGCGGAGCGGGCGCCCCGCGCGGTGGAGCTTTATCTCGGCTGGCGGCGCGACAATCCCAATCCGCTGCTGCCCATCCTGCGGGACATCGCCCGCGCCCTGCCGCAAGCGGCATAAGCAAATGTTCGATGCCAAAATTGCATCAATTCATACTGCGTTTGATCTGAACAGGCATCGATCGGGCGTTAGAACACCACCAGCACCGCGCCGGACCAACGGCGCCGCATGGTACGGGAGGATGGCGCATGAGCAAGATGACACCGCGTGAGATGGCCCAGGCGATCGGTTCCGGCCTGCTGTCCTTCCCGGTCACCCCGTTCCATGCCGACTTCTCCTTCAACGAGGCGCGCTATCGCGAGAATATGGACTGGCTGTGCGGCTATGACGTCGCCGGCCTGTTCGCCGCCGGGGGCACCGGCGAGTTCTTCTCGCTGTCGCCGGCCGAAGTGGAAAAAGTGGTCGCGGTGGCCGTCAACGAAACCCGCGGCCGGGTGCCGGTGATCGCCGGTGCCGGCTATGGCACCGCCATCGCCAAGGATCTGGCCGCCGCCGCCGAACGGGCCGGAGCCGATGGCGTGCTGCTGCTGCCGCCCTATCTGGTGCAGTCCGAGCAGGCGGGCCTCATGGCCCATGTGGAGGCGGTGTGCGCCTCAACCAAGCTTGGCGTCATCGTTTACAATCGCGACAATGCCATCCTCACCGAGGACAGCGTGGCGCGCCTTGCGGATCGCTGCCCCAATCTGGTGGGCTACAAGGATGGCGTGGGCGACATCGAATTGATGGTGCGGGTGCAGTCCAAGCTGGGCGACCGGCTGACTTATGTGGGCGGCCTGCCCACCGCCGAGACGTTCGCGCTGCCCTATCTGGAAATGGGGGTGACCACCTATTCCTCGGCGGTGTTCAATTTCGTGCCGGACTTCTCCACCGCCTTCTACGCCGCCGTGCGTCGGCGCGACCGCGAGGCGGTGGCGGCGGGGCTGAAGTCCTTCATCCTGCCGCTGCTCGCCATCCGCAATCGCAAGAAAGGCTATGCGGTCTCCATCATCAAGGCGGGCATGAAGGTGATCGGCCGCGATTCCGGGCCGGTGCGCGCGCCGCTGACCGATCTGGCGGCGGATGAGACCGACGAACTGGCAGCCCTGGTCGCTGCCCTGCGCTCCAGCGGGTTCGTGGCCCGCGCCGCGGCCGAGTGAACGTGCGCCGTGTGGGGCCTGGTCCATCCGGCGCCCCCCACCTGACGACGCGCCCGGGCGAGCGGCTTCGCTCTCAACCGCTCTAAAGGCGCGAAATGGCCTCGACCGATTCGGGGCCGTGCAACAGGCGCTCCGGCAGCTTGGCCGCCGCCGCCTGCAGCTTGGGCAGGATCTCGGCCATGTCGTCCGCCACCAGCAGGTTGATCGGGTTGGCGCCATGGATGAAGGCGTTGGCACGCATGTGATCCAGCAGGCTGAGGAGCGGATCCCAGAAGCCGGCGATGTTGGCCACCAGGATCGGCTTGCGATGCTGGCCCAACTGGGCCCAGGTGAGCTGCTCCACCAGTTCTTCCAGCGTGCCGACCCCGCCCGGCAGCGCGACGAACGCATCGGCCCGTTCGAACATCAGTCGCTTGCGTTCATGCATGTCGGCGGTGAGGATCATTTCGGAGGCGTCGCCGAATTTGCCTTCGCGGGTGACGAGAAACTCCGGGATGATGCCGGTGACCGCTCCGCCTTCCGCGGCGGCCGCGCTGGCCACTTCACCCATCAGGCCCAGTCCGCCGCCGCCATAGATGAGCCGGATGCCGTTGCGGGCCAGTTCGGCGCCGAAGGCGCGGGCCTGCGCGACGAAAATGGGGTCCAACCCCGGGGACGACCCACAATAGACGCAGACGCTTTCGATACGTGCCATGGTTCCTGCTGTGTTGCCTGTGTTCACCAAAACTCCCATCCGGTCAGGATATTGGACCGGCTTCGTTCAAAAATGCTGACCACCGGCGACGCCTTCGTGACGTCGGCGCAGTGGCATCTGACGCGCAAGGCCGCGTGCGGCCTGCGGCCTCGGGCGACGGTCGCCGGGCTGGCGACGGTGAGCGCCTTGTGGGTGACCGCCTTGTGAATGTCACGTTCATCGTCTATCGACGATGCGCGATGAAGATCGACTCCTCCCCAACGCTCGATGGCCGGGATCGCCTGGCCAGCCAATTGCGGGCCCTGGCCCATCCCGCGCGCCTCGCCGTGCTGGAGACCCTGGCGCGCCAGGACACCTGTGTGTGCGGCGATATTGTGCGTGGCCTGCCCCTGGCGCAATCCACGGTCTCGCAACACATAAAGATCCTCGCCGAGGCGGGGCTGGTCCGCACCACTGTCACCACCGCGGGCGGGCGCCCGTGCTACTGCATCGACAAGGCTGCTCTTGCGGCCTTGCGCGGAGATATCGAGGCGCTGTTCGACGGGCTCCGCGAAAGCGGATGCGCGCCTGCGGCGACGGTCCCGGAATCTGCCGCATCTTCCTGAAGTGGGTATTTATGTCTGATTCTTCAACACCTCCGGTGGCGGCGGTGTCTCCAAAGCGCCGTTCGTTCAAAGGGGTCTCCTCCGCCAAGGGCGCGCTGGGCGGCACCATTACGGCACTGTGGCCCTATCTGTGGCCCGCGGACCGGGCAGACCTCAAGGCCCGGGTGGCCGCCACCACGGCGCTGCTGTTCCTGGCCAAGTTCGCCACCATGGGCGTGCCGTTCATCTTCAAATGGGCCACCGACGCCCTGGCGCATATTCCCGATGGCCAGCACGAGCCGGACTTCGCCTGGCTGCTGGCGGCCCCGGTGCTGCTGACCCTGGCCTATGGCTTCAGTCGCATCGTGGTGGCGGGCATCACCCAGTTGCGCGACGGCATCTTTGCCGCAGTGGCGCTCAATGCGGTGCGCAAGCTGGCGCTGGAAACCTTCGAGCACATGCACGCTTTGTCGCTGCGCTTCCATCTGGAACGCAAGACCGGCGGGCTGACCCGCGTGCTGGAGCGGGCGCGGGAGGGCATCGAGACCATCGTGCGCATGCTGGTGCTGCAACTGGCACCCACCATCGTCGAGATGGTTCTGGTGATGGTGGTGCTGCTGTTCGCCTTCGACTGGCGCTATGTGGCGGTGGTGGCGGTCACGGTCACGCTCTACACATGGTTCACCTATGCGGCGAGCGAATGGCGGATCCAGATCCGCCGCGACATGAACGAGAGCGACACCGAGGCCAACACCAAGGCGGTGGACAGCCTGCTGAACTACGAGACGGTGAAATATTTCGGCGCCGAGCGCTGGGAAAGCGCGCGCTACGACAAGAGCGTGGCCCGCTATGAGAAGGCGACCGTGCGCACCTTCACGTCCCTGGCCTGGCTCAATGCCGGGCAAGCGGTGATCTTCACCCTCGGCCTCACCGCCACCATGGTGATGGCCGCGTTCGACGTGCGCGCGGGACGCCAGAGCATCGGCGCCTTCGTCATGGTCAATGCCATGATGATCCAACTCTACCAGCCGCTCAATTTCCTCGGCATGATCTATCGCGAGATCAAGCAGGCCATCGTCGACATCGAGGCCATGTTCGCGGTGCTGGCGCGCGATCCGGAGATCGAGGACAAGCCCGGCGCGGTGGCGCTGGCGGTGGGCGGCGGCACGGTGCGGTTCGAAGACGTGCGCTTCGGCTATGATCCGGATCGGGAGATCCTCAAGGGCATCTCGTTCGAGGTTCCCGCCGGGCGCACGGTGGCCATCGTCGGCCCGTCGGGCGCGGGCAAGTCCACCATCTCCCGGCTGCTGTTCCGCTTCTATGACGTGAAGGGCGGGCGCATCACCATCGATGGGCAGGACATTCGCGATGTGACGCAGGACAGCCTGCGCGCGGCCATCGGCATGGTGCCGCAGGACACCGTGCTGTTCAACGACACCATCGCCTACAACATCCGCTATGGCCGCGCCGGTGCCAGTGATGAGCAGGTGGAGGCCGCCGCCCGGCTGGCGCAGATCGACACCTTCATCCGATCTGCCCCCAAGGGCTACAAGACCGAGGTGGGCGAGCGCGGCCTCAAGCTCTCCGGCGGCGAGAAGCAGCGGGTGGCCATCGCCCGCACCATTCTCAAGGCACCGCCGATTCTCGTGCTGGACGAAGCCACCTCGGCCTTGGACAGCCACACGGAAGGGGAGATCCAGGATGCGCTGGACAGCGTGTCGCGCGGGCGCACCACGTTGGTGATCGCCCACCGCCTGTCCACCGTCATCAACGCGGACGAGATCCTGGTGTTGGCGAAGGGCGTTGTGGCCGAGCGCGGCAGTCATGGGGATCTGCTGGCTCGCGGCGGACTTTACGCGGCGCTGTGGCAGCGCCAGCGGGAAGCGGACGATGCGCGGCAGAAGCTGCTGGCCGCATCCGAAAGCGCATCCACCATCGAGGATGCGTCGGAGACGCGCCCTGAAGGCCATCTGGTGGTTCATCGCGAGGATCAACCAACCATTGTTGCCTAGGTCGGGGGGGTGTAAACGGGGAACAACAAATCTAGACTAAGGGGGTAGCGGACCACTTCTCGAGCCGCCATTCTATCGCTTGCCGCAGGGGAAATGGGGCGACCTCCAGGGTGCTAGAAAATCTGTATCTTGAATCCAAGGTCGACCGACCCAAGTTGCGGATCGGTTTGCTGGTGGATGGGGACTACACCACAGCGGCAGCGGCGGCAGTCGTGGAGCATATCCAGGCCTGCAACTTCGCCCAGATCGTTCTCATTGTCCGCCATGAGGGCGCACAACGGGACTTTGCGCGTCATCGGTCCTGGCCGCAGCGCTTGCTGAAACTGGTTCGCAGCCGCAGCATGCGGCGGCGCTTCTGCTACGCCGCTTATACCAAGATTGAATCCTGGATCGCGCGCAACGAAGAGCAAGATCCGCTGCGCATGGTGGATTGCAGCCAGGCGTTCGCGGGGATCGAGAGCTTGACCGTGAAGCCGGACGAGTTCGGCTTCGTGCATCGCTTCCGCCCCGCCGACGTGGAAGCCATCCGCGCGTACAAGCTCGATGTGCTGCTCCGGTTCGGGTTCAACATCCTCAAGGGGGAGATCCTCACCGCCGCCCGCTGCGGGATCTGGTCCTACCATCACGGCGACCCGGAATTCTATCGCGGCGCGCCGCCGCAATTCTGGGAGATGGCCGAGGGCAATCCCCTGTCCGGTGCGGTGTTGCAGATCCTCGACGAGCAACTGGATGGCGGGATCGTGCTCGAAAAGGGCCTGTTCGCCACCGATCTTAGCATCTCCCTGCGGCGAAACCGGATTCAGGTGTTCTGGGGGTCCGCACATTTCGTCATCGCCAAGCTGAAGACGCTGCACGAGCGCGGCTTCGAGGCGGTTCTGGCGGGCGCGCAGCCATCGGCCCTCTATCGGGGCCGTCGCCCGATCTATCGCACGCCCACCAATATCGAGGTGCTCGGCTGGCTGCTGCGCACCATCTGGAGAAAAGTGCGCCTTCGCCTGTCACCGCAGCAGGTGGAGCACTGGCAAATCGCGGTGCGGGTGACGCCGCCCGGCGGAAACCGGCCCCGGCTCGCGGTCGATCCCCCGAATGGTACGGCGGATCTGTCCGGCTTCCGCTTCGTGTCCTCGCCGCGCGGCCGGGTCTATGCCGATCCGTTCCTGATCTGGCACCAGGGTTCAGCTTACGTGTTCTTCGAGCAGGACAGCTACGATGGCACGCCGGCGGTCATTGCGGTGGCCAAGATCGAAGGCGACGAGGTCGGGCCGGCGCAGGTGTGCCTGAGCACCGGCGCCCATCTGTCCTATCCGCAGGTCTTCGCCCATGACGGCGAGATCTACATGGTGCCGGAAAGCAGCGAGGCCCAGGAAGTGGCGCTCTACCGGTGCCTGGAGTTTCCGCTGCGCTGGGAAAAGAGCCACGTGCTGCATCACGGCTCGGTCGTGGATGCGACCGTGTGGCATGAGGACGGCATCTGGTATCTGTTCGCGACGCTGGTGGTGCCCCGCAGCAGCGCCGCCAGCCTGCATCTCTTCACGGCCACGCACTTGGCAGGTCCGTGGAGCGCGCACCCCAGCAATCCGTTGTCCTACGACGTGCGCAACGCCCGCGGCGCGGGACCTCTGTTCCGCCGCGACGGCGTCCTCTATCGTCCCAGCCAGGATTGCTCGGGCACCTATGGCCGGGCCATAGAGTTCAATGCAGTCGACGTGCTGACAGCGGACGACTATGGCGAGCACAAAGTGATGGAGATCACCCCCGCCGACGTGCCGCCGTTCCACGGCGCCGTGGCCACGGGCATTCACACCTATCACGAGGCGTGTGGTATCGAGGTAATCGATGCCAAATTCCTGGTGCCGGCGCGCCTGGTGAGGTGAGGCCGGCCCGGCGTGGGGTCTGGCCGCCCGCGGCGGCTCCGCGCGACGCAACACCGTGCGGGCTATTTTGCATCGTCATTTGACGAGGGGGCAGGGGGTGACTACCTGTGCCTCAGCCCAGGCCGCCGTGCGGCGCCCATTCGGAGACAGGCGTGTCCCTCGTAACATCGATCCGAAACTCCCTCGTGCCGATTCACCGGGAAGGCTATCCCTTCATCGGCATTGCGGTGGTGATCGCCCTCGGGCTGTTCATGGTGTCAACTTTCTTCGGCATGATCGCCGTGGGGCTGGCCATCTGGACCGCCCTGTTCTTCCGCGATCCCCCGCGCGTGACGCCGCTGCGGGACGGGCTGGTGGTCTCGCCGGCCGACGGGCGCATTTCGCAGGTCGGCCTCGCGCTGCCGCCTAGGGAACTCGGCCTGTCCGACGTGCCGCTGCTGCGCATCTCCATTTTCATGAATGTATTCAACGTGCATGTGAACCGGGCGCCCATGGGCGGGCGGATCGAAAAGATCGCCTATAAGCCCGGCCTGTTCCTGAATGCGGACCTGGACAAGGCGAGCGAGGACAATGAGCGCAACGGCCTCATCATCCGCGGTGCCCATGGCCCGGTGGGCGTGGTGCAGATCGCCGGCCTCATCGCGCGCCGCATCGTGAGCTTCGTGCATGAGGGCGAGGAATTGAGCCCCGGCGAGCGCTTCGGCCTGATCCGCTTCGGTTCGCGGGTGGACGTCTATCTGCCTGCCGGCACCCGTGTGCTGGTCTCGGTTGGGCAGGTGGCCACCGCGGGCGAGACCGTGCTGGCTGATTTCGCCGCGCCGCCGGCGCGGGATATCGCGTTCCGGGTTTCGTGAGGGCGCCATGACCGCTCCGTTCCAGCCCTTCGATCCCAACGGCGCGCCGACCCCGCCGCAGCCGCGCTTCGGGCGCATCCCCATGCGGCTGCTGCTGCCGAACATGGTCACGCTGCTGGCCCTGTGCTCCGGCCTCACCGCCGTGCGCATGGCCATCGAGCATCGGCTGGAACTGGCGCTGGCGGCCATCGTGTTCGCCGCCATCCTGGATGGGGTGGATGGGCGCCTGGCCCGGGCGCTGAAGGGAACCTCGAAGTTTGGCGCGGAACTGGACAGCCTGGCGGACTTCGTGAACTTCGGCTGCGCGCCGGCCCTGATCCTCTATCTGTGGGGCCTGGACGAAGCTGGGTCCATCGGCTGGATCGCGGCGCTGATCTTCGCCATCTGCGCGGCGCTGCGTCTCGCCCGCTTCAATGTGATGCTGGACGATCCGGACCGCCCGGCCTTTGCCGCGGACTTCTTCACCGGCGTGCCAGCCCCGGCGGGGGCCATCACCGTGTTGCTGCCGGTCTATCTGGATCTGCTGGGCATGCCCCACGGCGCCTTGAGCGCGCCGCTGGCGCTGGTCTTCTGCCTCGCCATCGGCGTGCTGATGATTTCCAAGGTGCCGGCCTGGTCCGGCAAGACCTTGGGCAAGCGGGTGCGGCGGGACATGGTGCTGCCCCTGTTCGTGCTGTTTGCGGTGTTTGCCGGGCTGCTGGCCAGCTATCCCTGGCTGGTGCTGTCGGCGGGCAGCGTGCTGTATTTGGCCATGCTGCCCTTCTCGGCGCTGCGCTATCGCCGCCTGCTGGCGAACCATGTGGCCGCGGGCGCGTCGGCGGCACAGCACCCGGTGCCCCCCTCGGCGCCCTGATCTCGACGCCGAGCGCCGCGGCCGCCCCTGGGCGGCCGGGGCACGGCAGGTCTTCGAGCCGGCACACCCATCTTTCCAGCGAGATCTATCGTCTCCCGGTCATCGGAGCGGCAGGGAACACGTTGGCGATGCCGCCGCAGCAGCGCTGTGCCCGCGCAACTTGCATGCAAATACACGATAGCGCCTAAGATATAGGCATATACGATGGTCTAATGCGGCATTCTCGAGGAGGGAAATGCACATAATTATATGAAAAATATAGAGAATTAAAAACAAGTATGCAATTGGCACGGCGCTTGAATAGCTCAGCAGGAGTTCGCCAGAAACGGGACCCTGCCCATGAATCGCCGTGAGTTCCTGACCTCCACCACCGCCACTGCCGCTGCGGCCGGAGCCGCCGTGGCGGCGCCCGCCATTTTCTCGTCGGCGCAGGCGCAGGCCCGCAACGAGACCTTGCTCATCGTCTCCGAGAGTGGGCCGAACAATCTCGATATTCACGGCGTGGGCACCAACGTGCCGGGCTATGAGGCCAGCTGGAACTGCTACGACCGCCTCATCACTCACCCCATGAAGGACGTGAACGGCACCCCTTATTACGATCGCGACAAGTTCGAAGGCGAACTGGCCGAGGACATGAGCATCGGCGACATGTCGGTGACGTTCAAGCTGAAGAAGGATGCCACCTTCCAGGACGGCACCCCGGTCACCGCCAAGGACGTGAAATGGTCGCTGGACCGGGCGGTCTCCGTGGGCGGCTTTCCCACCTTCCAGATGAAGGCGGGATCGCTTGAGAAGCCGGAGCAGTTCGTGGTGGTGGACGACCGAACCGTCCGCGTGGACTTCATCCGCAAGGACCGCCTCACCATCCCCGATCTGGCGGTGATCGTGCCCTGCGTGATCAATTCCGAACTGGTGAAGAAGAATGCCACCGCCCAGGACCCCTGGGGCCTCGAATACACCAAGCAGAACACCGTGGGCTCCGGCGCCTACAAGGTGACCAAATGGACCCCGGGCACCGAGGTGGTGTTCGAGCGCTTCGACAATTGGAAGGGCGGCCCGCTGCCCAAGGTGAAGCGGGTGATCTGGCGCATGGTGCCCTCCGCCGGCAACCGCCGGGCGCTGCTGGAGCGGGGCGATGCGGACATCTCCTACGACTTGCCCAACAAGGATTTCGTCGAGCTGAAGGAGAATGGCAAGCTCACCATCATCTCCACGCCCTATTCCAACGGCGTCCAGTACATCGGCATGAATGTGAAGAAGCCGCCGTTCGATAATCCGAAGGTGCGCCAGGCCATCGCCTACGCCATTCCCTATCAGAAGATCATGGATGCGGTGCTGTTCGGCCTCGCCAAGCCCATGTTCGGCGCCCCCGCCGATGCCAAGACCCAGGTGGCGTGGCCGCAGGCCACCAAATATGACACAGACATCGCCAAGGCCAAGGCGCTGCTGGCCGAGGCCGGTCATCCCAATGGCTTCGAGACCACCATCTCGTTCGATCTGGGCTTTGCCGGCATCAACGAGCCGCTGTGCATTCTCCTTCAGGAGAGCCTGGCCCAGATCGGCATCAAGACCACCATCAACAAGATCCCCGGTGCCAACTGGCGCACGGAGCTGAACAAGAAAGAGCTGCCGCTGTTCACCAACGTGTTCTCGGGCTGGCTCGACTATCCGGAATACTTCTTTTTCTGGTGCTACCACGGCTCCAATTCGGTCTTCAACACCCCGAGCTATCAGTCCGCCGCCATGGATACGTTCATCGACGGCGCCCGCACCGCCGCCGCCAGCGGCGACAGGGCTGCCTATGACACCGACGTGCGCGGCATGGTGGATCTGGCGTTTGCGGATGTGCCCCGGGTGCCGCTGTTCCAGCCTTATGTGAACGTGGCCATGCAGAAGAACGTCACCGGCTACGAATACTGGTTCCACCGCCGGCTGGACTACCGCGCCCTCGCCAAGGGCTGACGGCACGAACCTTGCTGTTCCTGCGGGGGAACGGCGGGACGGGCAGGGCCGGCGGGCGCATCTCCCCGCCGGCCCTGCCTCCCCACGGGCGAAATTGCACGCAGCGTGATCGGCGTGTGCCCTGGAGCGGGCACACGCGACGGCTGTCAGGGCCAGAGGTCGAGGACAACAGGAGGAGGGTGCCGTGCTGAAGTTGATCGCGAGCCGTCTCGCCACCGCGGTGCCGAGCCTCATCGGGGTGGTGATCGTCACCTTCCTGCTGACGCGCGTGCTGCCCGGCGACACGGCGGCCTATTTTGCCGGCCCGGCCGCCACGCCGCAGGCCATTGCCGAGATCAAGACCAAGCTCGGCCTCGACAAACCGCTGCCGGTACAGTTCGTGGATTATGTCTCCGCCCTGGCCAAGGGCGATCTGGGCAGTTCGCTCTCCACCGGCCAGTCGGTGGCCCATGAGATCGCCACCCGGCTGCCGGCCTCCGCCGAACTGACCTTGTCTGGCCTGATCGTCGCCTTGCTGATCGCGGTGCCGTTCGGTATCGCGGCAGCGGTGAAGCAGGGTTCGTGGATCGACCATGCCTGCCGGCTGATTACCACGGCGGGGGTGTCGCTGCCGGTGTTCTTCACCGGCCTGCTGCTGGTCTATGTGTTCTACTTCAAGCTGGGCTGGGCACCGGCCCCGCTGGGGCGGCTCGATGTGTTCTTCACCGCGCCCGATACGGTCACCGGCTTCTATCTGATCGACAGCCTGATCGCCGGAGATCTGGAAACCTTCCGCGCCGCCGCCGCCCAGCTGGTGGTGCCGACGCTGACGCTGGCGATCTTCGCCTTGGCGCCCATCGCCCGCATCACCCGCGCCTCCATGCTTCAGGTGCTGTCGTCCGAATTCGTGCGCACGGCGCGCGCCGCCGGGCTCACCTCCCGCACGGTGATCCTCACCTATGCCTTCCGCAACGCCATGCTGCCGGTGGTGACCACGCTGGGCATGGTGTTCTCCTTCCTGCTGGGCGCCAATGTGCTGGTGGAGAAGGTGTTCGCCTGGCCGGGCATCGGCTCCTATGCGGTGGAGGCGCTCATCACCTCCGATTTCGCGCCGGTGCAGGGGTTCGTGCTGGCCATGGCCATTCTCTACGTTGCCCTCAACCTGGTGATTGATCTCGCTTATGGCGTCATCGATCCGCGCGCGCGGAGTGAAGCATGACCCTCGCCACCGCCCCCGAGCGCCGCTCGCATTCGTCCAGCGGCCTTGCCGCCACCCTCAAGCACGCGCGCTATGTGATCTCGGACAATCCGGTCACCGGGCTCGCCTTCTTCATGCTGCTGGTGCTGGTGCTGGCGGCCCTCATCGGCCCGTTCATCGTGCCTTATGACCCGTTGGCCTCGGACACCATGGCGGCGCTGAAGCCGCCGTCCGCCGCCCATTGGTTCGGCACCGATCAATTGGGCCGGGACATCTTCTCCCGCGTGGTGGTGGCCACCCGCCTGGACATGGCCATCGCCATATTCTCGGTGGCTTTGGTGTTCGCCGCCGGTGGCATCGCCGGCATCGCGGCGGGCTTCTTCGGCGGCTGGACCGACCGCATCGTCGGGCGCATCTGCGATACCATCATGGCCTTCCCCTTGTTCGTGCTGGCCATGGGCATCGTGGCGGCGCTGGGCAATACGGTGACCAACATCGTCATTGCCACCGCCATCATCAACTTCCCGCTCTATGCCCGCGTCGCCCGCTCCGAAGCCGCCATCCGCCGGCAGGCGGGGTTCGTGCAGGCGGCCCGGCTCACCGGCAACAGCGAATGGCGCATCCTGCTCACCCAGATCCTGCCCAACATCCTGCCGATCATGATGGTGCAGATGTCGCTGACCATGGGCTATGCCATCCTCAATGCCGCCGGCCTGTCCTTCATCGGCCTCGGCGTGCGCCCGCCCACCTCCGAATGGGGGATCATGGTGGCGGAAGGGGCGACCTTCATCGTCTCCGGCGAGTGGTGGATCGCCTTGTTTCCGGGCCTGGCCCTGATGTTCGCCGTGTTCTGCTTCAACCTGCTGGGTGACGGTCTGCGCGACATCGTCGATCCCCAGCGCCGCACGTGAGGACGACACCCATGCACGGCGTCATTGATCCGGAGATCACGTCTCTCGCTCCCACGGAGGAAGCGCACGGCCCGCTGTTGCAGGTGCGCGACCTTACGGTGGAATTCGCCACCCGGCGCGGTGTGGTGACGGCGGTGGAGAAGGTCAACCTCACCGTGGCCAAGGGCGAGACCCTCGGCATCGTCGGCGAGAGCGGCTCGGGCAAGTCGGTCACCTCCTATACGGTGATGCGCATCCTCGACCGCGCCGGGCGCATTGCGGAGGGCTCCATCTCCTTCTCGGGCATCGACGTGGCCCATGCCCCCGAGCGCGAAATGCGCGACCTGCGCGGGCGCGAAATGTCGATGATCTTCCAGAACCCGCGCGCCGCCCTGAACCCGATCCGCAAGGTCGGCCACCAGATCGGCGACGTCCTGCTCCAGCACGTCCAGGCCCAGCCGGGCAATGTGAAGGAGAAGGTGATCGACATCCTCAACCAGGTGCGCATCGCCCGGCCGGAGGAACGCTATCACGCCTATCCGTTCGAACTGTCGGGCGGCATGTGCCAGCGCATCGTCATCGCTCTGGCCTTGGCCTGCCGGCCGCAATTGCTAATCGCCGACGAGCCCACCACCGGTCTCGACGTCACCACCCAGAAGGCGGTGATGGATCTGGTGACGGAACTCACCCGCGCGCGGGGCATGTCCACCTTGCTCATCACCCATGATCTGGGGCTTGCCGCCACCTATTGCGACACGGTGATGGTGATGCAGAAGGGCAAGGTGGTGGAGACGGCCCCCGCGGAGCAGATCTTCCGCAATCCCCAGCACCCCTACACCCGCAAATTGATGCGCGCGACGCCCCGCCCCGGCATCACCTTGCGCGATCTCCTGCCCGAGGAGGAAGCCGCCAAGCTCCCCGAGCGCTCCGCCGCCGCCATCGCCACCCAGGCAGCGGAAGCTGCCGCCGGTGAGCCGCTGCTCAAGGTGGAGAATCTGCTGAAGGAATATCCCCGCCAGGGCGCGCCCACCGCCATGCTGGCAGGCCTGTTCGGCAAGAAGGCACCGGCGGAGGACAGCATCTTCCGCGCGGTAGATGGCATCTCCTTCGAGGTGAAGAAGGGCGAGAGCGTCGGCCTGGTGGGCGAGAGCGGCTGTGGCAAATCCACCACTTCCACCATCGTCATGCGGCTGATCGATGCCACTGCCGGGCGCATCACCTTCGACGGCACCGACATCGGCGCCATTCCGGCGCGGGAATTTGCCCACCACCCCATCCGCCGCCGCATCCAGATGGTGTTTCAGGACCCCACCGAAAGCCTGAACCCGCGCTACACGGCGGAGCGCGCCATCGCCGACCCGTTGCTGCGCATGGGCGGCATGGGCAAGTTCGGCGGTGGCAGTGCGCTGCGGGCCAAGGTGGAGGAACTGGCGGGTATGGTCGGCCTGCCGGCCGACCTGCTGGATCGCTTTCCCCACCAGCTCTCCGGCGGCCAGAAGGCCCGCGTCGGCATCGCTCGCGCCATCGCATTGAAGCCCGATCTGGTGATCCTGGACGAGCCCACGGCGGCGCTGGACGTGTCGGTGCAGGCGGTGGTTCTGAACTTGCTGGAGGAACTGAAGCAGACGCTGGGCATGAGCTATCTGTTCGTCTCCCACGATCTGCATGTGGTGCGGCTCTTGTGCGACCGCGTCATCGTCATGCGTCAGGGGCGGGTGGTGGAGGAGGGCTCGTCCGAGCAGGTGCTGGAGGCGCCCAAGGACGCCTATACCCGCGAACTGATCGCCGCCATTCCCCATCCGCCCGTGTGAGGATCCTCATGGCTCAAGACCCGTCCGATCCCGTCCCCCCCGCCGGCGACGACGCCCTGGCGGCCTTGCTGTCCGGCAGCGTCGCCGCCTTCGGCGTGCCGCTGGAAGACGCCTGGCGCATCGAGGCCTTGTCTTATCTGCGCAGCATCGCGGATGCCGCCCATCTGGTGCTGTCGCTGGATCTGGGCGACGAGTGCGATCCCGCCGCGGTGTTCCGGGCATGAGCGCATCCCCTCTCGCCGCCCCCATCGATGACGTGGCCGTGCTCGCCACCGCCCCGGCCTCCGACATTGCCGCAGCGGTCGCCGAAGGCCGGGTCAGCGCCCGCGCCGTCACCGAGGCGACGCTCGCCCGCATCGCCACTGTTGATCCCAAGGTCAATGCCTTCACCGATGTGACCGCCGCCCGCGCCCGCGCCGCGGCGGATGCGCTCGATGCCCGCCGCGCGGCGGGCGAAGCGCTCGGCCCGCTGGCCGGGGTGCCGTTCGCGGTGAAGAATCTGTTCGACATTGCCGGGCTCTCCACCCGCGCCGGGTCGAAGATCAACCGCGGATTGCCGCCCGCGCCCCGCGATGCGGCGCTGGTGGAGAGACTGGAGGCGGCCGGGGCGGTGCTGGTGGGCGGTCTCAACATGGGCGAATATGCCTATGATTTCACCGGCGAGAACGTCCATGACGGCGCCTCCCGCAACCCGCACCATCTGGACCATATGACCGGCGGCTCGTCCGGCGGCTCGGGGGCGGCTATCGCCGCCGGGCTGGTGCCGCTGGCCCTGGGCTCGGACACCAACGGCTCCATCCGCGTGCCGTCGTCTTTGTGCGGCATCTTCGGGCTGAAGCCCACCTATGGCCGCCTGTCGCGGGCGCGCTCGTTTCCCTTCGTCTCGGCGCTGGATCATCTGGGGCCGTTCGCCCGCACCGTGGCGGATCTGGCGCTGGCCTATGACGCCATGTTGGGCCTGGATGGCGACGATCCCGTGCAGGCGAACCGCCCGGTTGCGCCCGTGGCGGGCACGCTGGATGCGGGCATCTCCAATCTGCGCATCGCCGTTGCCGGCGGCTACTTCCGCACCAAGGGAATGCCGGAGGCATTCGCCGCCGTCGACCATGTGGCGGCAGCCCTCGGGGTGACACGCACCGTAGACGTGCCCGATGCCGCCCGCGCCCGCGCGGCGGCCTACATCATCACCGCCGCCGAGGGCGCGAGCCTGCATGCCCGGCGCCTGCACGAGCGGCCGCAGGATTTCGACCCGGCGGTGCGGGACCGGCTGATCGCCGGCCTTGCCATTCCCGCCGCCTGGGTGGCGGGCGCGCAGCGGTTCCGGCGTCACTTTCAAGCGCAGATGCTGGCGCTGTTCCGGGACGTGGATGTGCTGCTGGCCCCCTCCACCCCCTGCCGCGCCCCGCGCCTGGGGCAGACCACGTTCGAGCTGGATGGGGAGACGATGCTGGTGCGGCCGAACCTCGGTCTTTATACCCAGCCGATCTCCTTCATCGGCCTGCCGGTGGCGGCGGTGCCGGTGTGGCTGGATGAGGGCTTGCCCATCGGCGTGCAGGTGATCGCGCCGCCCTGGCGCGAGGATGTGGCCTTGCGGGTGGCGCGGCATCTGGAAGCCAGCGGCGCCGTGCGCGCGCCGGTGGCGCAATTGTAGGAGCAAGCGTGCAGATCAACGATCCGGTCGCGATGGCCGAAATGGAAGCCGCCTTCGCCCGCTATGAGGCGGCGCTGGTCTCCAATGACGTGGACACCCTGGACGATCTGTTCTGGGACGACGCCAGAACCATCCGCTATGGCGGCGGCGAAAACCTCTACGGCATTGCGGAGATCCGGGCTTTCCGGTCGGCGCGGCCGGCCCAGGGGCTGGCGCGCACCCTGGGCCGGACGGTGATCACCACCTTCGGGCGGGATTTCGCCACCGCTTCCACGGTGTTCACCCGCGAGGGCGCGCCGGGCCGCAGCGGACGGCAGCAGCAGAGCTGGGTGCGGTTCGCCAATGGCTGGAAGGTGGTCGCCGCCCATGTGAGCGTCATTCCCGATCCCATCGCCTGACGCGCCGATCAGACGCCGTTTTACGGTGAGGCGTCCGTGCTGATCCGCCCGGTGCCGTGCCGCCCGGGCGGCTTGATTTCACCCCGGCAGAGAATCCCGGTAATTCTGTAAGTCCCATGTCCATCCCAGGTTCAGAGACCGTTACGGTCGCCCCGTCTTCCCGCCTCCGCCGGCGCCGCGGCCCCAGCCGGGCCGTGACCCGCACCGAGGAGCTACGGCTCCAGATCGCCGACGACATCGTGCGTGGCCGCCTGGCGCCGGGCACGGCGCTGGAGGAGATGGAGGTGGCCAAGCGCTATGGGGTCTCGCGCACGCCGGTGCGGGAGGTGATCCGGGATCTGGCCGCCTCCGGCCTGGTGGAAACCCGCCCGCACCGCAGTGCCTTGGTGGCCAAGCCCTCCCTGGACCGGCTGCGGGGCATGTTCGACGTGATGGCGGAACTGGAGGCGCTGTGCGCCGGCCTGTGCGCCGTCCACATGACCAAGGCCGAGCGCGGCCAGTTGGAAGCCATCCACGCCGAACTGGCGGACCTGACGCGGCGGGGCGATGAGGCCCACTACACCTTCCTCAACGAGCGGTTCCATACCTTCCTGTATGGCGGTGCGCACAATTCCTATCTGGCGGAGATCACGCTGGCCACGCGGGCGCGCTTGCAGCCGTTCCGCCGCGCCCAGTTCCGCACCTTGGGGCGCCTGGCGCTGTCCTATGCGGAGCATGATGCGGTGGTGCGGGCGATCCTGCGCGGCGACAAGGGGGAGGCGGCCGCGACCATGCGCAGCCACATCCTCACCGTCGAGGTCGCCTATGAGCGCTACGCCGAGAGCGTGTGAGCCATCGCTCTGGGGGGAGGGCGCCGCACCGGGCGCCCCCCGTGATCAGGCGACTGGTGCGCTGAGGCTCTCCAGATAGGCCCGAAAGCCGCCGAAGCGGGTGATGTCCGGGCAATCGGCGACCTCTCCCGCCTCGGCGAGAAAGCCCGCCACCCGTGTGCCGTCCGCCAGTTCCACCGAGCCGAGGCCCAGCGGCGCGGGAATGGTGGCGAGTAGGCGGCCGACCCCATCCAACGGCAGCGACCAGACCTCGCCGGCAATGGCCGCACCGTCGCGCCGGACCCGCACGAGGCCGGGTCGCGGCGTCTCGCCCGCCAGCAGCGAGAGCCGGTAATGGGCGGCTGTGGTGACGTTGGCGGAAAAACGGCCGCCAAAGGCCTGCAACTCTCCGTTGAGGGGCAGGCCCGACAGATGGGCGCCGAACACGCAGACATCCAGGCGATCGGGATCGGGCGCCGTCGCGAGCGGCGGAAAGGCGACGGTTTCGCCGCTGGCCGCCAGCGGCAGGGCTGCGTCCGCCGCGAAGGCGCGGGCGATGGCCGCCACGGCGGCGTCAGCTCCCGCGGGAGCGAGGAAGGTGATGCCATAGGGGATGCCGGTAGCGGCAATCGCCGCCGGCACGGCGGTGCCGCACAGATCCAGCAGATTGACGAAATTGGTGTAGGTGCCGAGGCGGGAATTGAGCCGGATGGGGTCCGCCAGCACCGCCTCCAGCGTATAGGCGGTGGGCGCGGTCGGCACGACGATGGCATCGAGCTCCGCCAGGACGGGCTTGACGGCGGCGCGCAGCGCCTGAAGCCGATACAAGGCGCGGAAGGCATCCGCCGCCGTGGGCGTCGCCCCGGCTTCGGTGATGGTGCGGGTCACCGGATGGACCGCGTCGGGGTCGCGCGTCAGCAGGTCTTCCGCCACGATCCAGCGCTCGGCCACCCACGGGCCTTCATAGAGCAGGCGGGCGGTTTCCGCGAAGGGGGCGAAATCGATCTCCACCAGACGGGCGCCCAGGTTGCGCAGCCGGGTGAGGGCGCCCTCATAGGCCTCCGCCGCATCGGCGTCACCGAAGAACTCCCGTTGCGCGGGCGGCAGGATGCCCAGCACCGGGGCCGGAGGCATGGGTGCCAGCGGCGCCAGGGGGAGGGGCCGTGAATAGGCATCCGATGGCTCGAAGCCGGCGATCACGCTTAGCACCGCCATGGCGTCATCGACGGTAAGGGCGAACACGGAGATGCAGTCCAGGCTGCGGCAGGCGGGCACGAGGCCGGTGTTCGGCACCAGGCCGAGGCTGGGCTTGAGGCCCACGATGTTCTGCAACATGGCCGGCACCCGGCCCGACCCAGCGGTATCGGTGCCCAGCGCCACTGGAACGATCCCCGCCGCGACCGCGGTTGCCGAGCCGGATGACGAGCCGCCGGGCACCAGGTCGGGCTTGAAGGCGTTGCGCGGGATGCCATAAGGCGAACGCACCCCTACGAGGCCGGTGGCGAACTGGTCCAGATTGGTCTTGCCGACGATCAGCGCACCGGCCGCCTTCAGCCGTGCGACCGCGACGGCGTCCGCTGCCGGCTCATAGGCGAAGGCGGGGCAGGCGGCGGTGGTGGGCGTGCCCGCCAGGTCAATATTGTCCTTCACCGCCACCGGGATGCCGTAGAGCGGCAGGTGCGCCGCGCCTTGGCTCTCAAGGGCGGCGGCCTCCGCCAGCACATCGGCCTCGGGGCGCAAGGTGATGAAGATCGCCGGGTCGCCATGGTCCGCGATGCGCCGGTAGGTGGCGCGCACGGTCTCGCTCGGGCTGCGGGTGCCGCGGCGATGGGCTGCGAGAAGAGAGGCGATCGTGTCCATGAAGGCTCCTGAGGGCTTTGCCTGACTTAAGCAGGAACCGCGCCAGTCGCGCTGAACCACCGCGGCGCGGCCCATAGGAGGGAAAGTCACGGATTGCCAATGGGTTGAAACTTATCGCCTCGATGGGGCGCCCCTGCGGATCCGCCGACAGAGGAAAATAGAAGCGTAAAAAATAATCAGATGCATAATTTATGATCTAATAAATCGTTATTGCATGCACATTGCCGCAGTCCGTGACGGCTGCTCCGCCGGGGCGGGACGCAGCCTGCGATGAGGTGTGCCTCCCACGCATGCTGCGGCGCGCAGGGCTGCGGGCGCCCCATCTTGTAATCCCGTGCCACGCACCTGATCTCTAGAGCTTGTCGGGGTTGGCACGGGATTATCGCTTATGACGTCACTTTCCATCCTCGACCTCGCCCCGGTGCCCCAGGGCGGCACGCCCCGCGATGCACTGCTGCGCAGCCTTGATCTGGCCCAGCATGCGGAAGGTTGGGGCTACACGCGATTTTGGGTCGCCGAACATCACAACATGATCGGCATTGCCAGCGCGGCCACATCGGTGGTCGTGGGCTTTCTGGCCGGCGGCACCCGCACCATTCGGGTCGGGGCAGGCGGCATCATGCTGCCGAACCATTCGCCGTTGGTGATCGCCGAGCAGTTCGGCACCTTGGATGCGCTGTATCCGGGCCGGATCGACCTCGGCATGGGCCGGGCGCCGGGCACCGACCAGATGACCATGCGCGCCCTGCGCCGCAATCCCACCGCCGCGGACACCTTCCCCCAGGACGTGCTGGAGGTTCAGGCCCTGCTTGGCCCTGACCGCCCGGATCAGCGCATCCGCGCCGTGCCGGGCACCGGATCTCAGGTGCCGCTGTGGATTCTCGGCTCCAGCCTCTATGGGGCGCAACTGGCCGGCATGCTGGGCCTGCCCTATGCCTTCGCCTCGCACTTCGCGCCGGAGCTGCTGCTCCCAGCACTGTCCACCTATCGCGAGCGGTTCGAGCCCTCGGCTCAACTGCAAAAGCCCCATGCGATGGTCGGGGTCCCGGTCGTGGCGGCGGAGACGGATGCAGAGGCCAAGCGCCTGTTCACCTCCACCCAGCAGAGCTTCACCCACATGTTCCGCGGGACCCGGGGCCTGCTGCCGCCGCCCATCGACGACATCGAGACCTATTGGAGCCCTTCGGAAAAGGTTCAGGTCCGCGGCATGCTGGGGCGGGCGATCGTCGGTGGCCCGGAGACGGTGCGCCGTGGTCTGAGGACGCTGATCGCCGAGACCGGGGCGGACGAATTGATGGTGGCCTCGGCCATCTTCGATCATGGGGCACGCCTGCGCTCCTATGAAATCCTCAGCGGCCTCGACGTGGCGGCGATGGCGCAGCCGGCGTTCTGCTGAGACCTGCGCTGGGGGCGTGCGCGTTCGCGTGCCACCCTCAGCGCCGGCCTGCATTCCGCGGTGATCAGGCTCAGCCGGCCAAGCGATCACCGGACGGCGAAGATTGTCATGGCTTTTGGGAATCCCATATCCGGCTTTATCCGCTAGCTTTCCGTCCCCTGGTCCGACAAGTCAGGCGGCCCGCCCCCGCACGGAGACGTTCGATGACTGATACCCCCCGCACCCCTTCTCCTGCGGAGGCGCCGGAGACCAAGCTCACGGCCACCAAGCAACGCTGGGCCAAGGAAGGGCGCTTCCTCACCGGCCGGGTGACGCGGGCGGGCGACGAGCGCCTGCCACCGGGCCAGCATCTGGTGAAGGACTGGCCGGTGCTGGATCTCGGCCTCCAGCCGGAGCTGCCGCTGAACACCTGGCGGCTGGATGTGGACGGGCTGGTGGACCATCCCGCAAGTTGGGATTGGGCGGCGTTCCAGAGCCAGCCGCAAACCCACCTGGTCACAGACATTCACTGCGTCACCACTTGGTCACGCTATGACAATGGCTGGGACGGCCTGTTGACCCGCGACCTGATGGCCATGGTGGAGCCACGCATGGATGCGCGCTTCGTCGCCCTGCACAGCTATGACGGCTACACCACCAATGTCCCCATTGCGGATTTCGCCGCCGAGGATGCGATCCTGGCCCACAGCTGGCAGGGGCAGCCTCTGTCCACGGCCCATGGCGGGCCGCTGCGGCTGGTGATCCCGCATCTCTATTTCTGGAAAAGCGCCAAGTGGCTCAAGCGCATCGAGTTCATCCCCGCTGATCGCCTCGGCTTCTGGGAGGTGCGCGGGTATCACGAGCGCGGCGACCCGTGGGCCGAGGAGCGCTATTCCGAGGAATAGCCTCCGCCGCTCTGGCCCTTTTCGCCCCGCGCGTGCCTGCGCGCGCGGGGCATGGCTCCCGCCCTGTCGCCCCGCCGCTCCCACGGCGGGGTTTCGCGTTTCTGGAGCCGTTCCGGTGCGCCGTAGATGGTTGGAACGCGCCCACGGGGCCGGGCGGGCCTGTCGCAGGAAGGGCAGTGGCAAACAAAATCCTGTTGGGATAAAGAGTGGCCAACTGATTTTCCCGCGCCAGCCAAGCGCCAATTAAGACGATGAACGAGGTACTCGTGGACCAATTGGAGCGCTTTGAGCCGGGTCTGAAAGGTCAGATCGCCTACGAGCACCTTCATCGTTATGCCATCTGCCGTGAATGCGTATCGGGAGCGAGGGTCCTCGACCTCGGCTCCGGCGAGGGCTACGGGACCGGGCTGCTGGGCGAGCGTGCCAGCCATGTGACGGGCCTCGACGTGGATGCGGATTCGGTCGCCGCTGCGCAGGCGCGCCACGGCGTGGACGGGCGAGTGATCTTCAAGGTCGGCAGCGCGCACGATCTCCCGTTTCCGGACGCCAGCTTCGACGTGGTGGTCTCGTTCGAGATGATCGAGCATGTGGACCGGCAGGAGCGGGTGATCGCGGAAGTGCGGCGCGTCCTGAAGCCCGGCGGTCTGTTCGTGGTCTCGACCCCGAGCCGCGAAGTCTACAACCAGTTCAAGGCCCCGAACGAGTTCCACGTCAAGGAACTGGATCAGGGCGAATTTGCCGAACTGCTCGGCGCCGAGTTCCCCCATGTGGAGATGCTGGGCGAGCGTATCGGCGTCGTGTCCATGTTGGCACCGCTGGATCGGCCCGATACCGCAAGCGACTATGCCGGCTATATCGCCCGCTATGGCGAGTCGGACAGTGTGAGCATCGAGGCGGCGGCCGGCCAGTTCACCGATCCGGAGTATCTCGTCGCATTCTGCAGCGATACGCCCATCCGCCAGCGGGTGTTTGCCCACTCGATCATGATCGCGCCGCAGGATGATCTGTGGACCGAGAACACCAAGGTCCGGGTCTGGGCCTCCGGCCTGCACGAGGAGGATGAAGCCCTCCGCAAGCATGTGCGCGAGGTCGAGGCCGAGAAGGCCGACCTGGTCGCCGAGAAGGCAGCGCTCACGGCGCGGATCAAGGCCGAGGCCGTGCGCCTGTCCGAGGAAGCGGAACTCAGCGCGTTGCGCGCGCGCATCGCCAATGATCGTCGCCTGGCGTCGATCGCCGTGCGGTCGCTGCTGCTGGCTGCGGCTCCGCCGGTGCGCAAGGATGGGCGGCGCTTTCGCCGTCCGATCTGGCGCAGCATGGAGCGACTGGGCCTGTTCCATGCCGAATGGTATGCGGCACGCACGCCCGGCATCGCCCCGCGCGACGCACTGGCGCATTTCCGTTCGCATGGCCTGAGTGAGGGCCGCGATCCCCATCCCTTCTTCCACTCGGCCTGGTTCGCGCTCCAGTATCCGCAGGAGAATGAAGGCGCCGGGCCGCTGTCTTCCTACATTCGGGCGAAGACTCGCGGTGCGCTGTCGCCGCATCCTTTCTTCGACCCGCACCACTATGCGCGGCTCAATCCCGACGTGGCGGCGGCGAATGTTGACGCTTTGTCTCACTTCCTGTCCAGCGGCGAGCGTGAGGGGCGTCCGGTACACCCGCTCATCGACCTGGAGCGGCTGCGCAGCCAAGGGGCGAATCCGGGCGCGGGCGCTTCGGTTCTTTGGGCCTATGCCACGGACCCGGCCCTGTTCGACCTGTCGCCGCACCCGCTGTTCGATGCCAAGTTCTATCTCAGTGAGAACCCGGCGGTGCGGGACGCGGGCATTCATCCGCTGGTGCATTATCTGGTGTGGGGATGGCGCGAGGGGCGGTCGCCTCACCCCTATTTCGATAACGACTGGTATCTTTCGCGCTATCCCGATGTGCTGGCGGAGCGCATCAACCCTCTGGTTCATTATGTGACCACGGGTGCGGACGAAGGGCGAGATCCCAATCCCTTGTTCAGCACCACGCTGTATCTCGAAGCCTTCCCCAGGGCGCAGGCGCCGGGCATCACCGCGCTGGAGCATTTCCTGCGCAACGGCGGTCGCAATAGCTCCGGCAAGGCCTTCACCCTCACCGCCCAGGCGGATGTGGTGTCGGTGTGCGGGATCTTCACCCGCGCCGGTCGCACGCCATTGGATCTGCTCAGTGTGGTCTATGAGCCGGTTCATCCCGACGACGACGTCACGGATGATGGCGAAGATGACGTCGCTTGGCCGCCGGCGGTGGTCCGCGGCTACGCCATGGGCCAAGGTGTGAACGACTATCTGGTGCGGACCGAACGGCTGGAGCAGCAACTGCTCTACAGCTATCTCTTCGCGGTCATCGCCCGGCAGCAGCGCAGTCGGCGGCCCTTTACCGAGACCGCGGATTTCCGCCGGTTGCAGAAGCGGGCCATCGAACTGTCGCAGAGCCGGGCTGCCCGCTTCGGCGCCAAGCCGGACGTTTCCGTGCTGGTGCCCGTCTACAACAATCTGCTCGACACTCTGGTCTGCATCGTCTCGCTGCTCGAGCAGGACTGTGGGCTGAATTATGAGATCATCGTCGCTGATGATTGCTCCACCGACGGAACCGAGGTCGCCATTTCGGCCATTGGCGGCGTCGTCCGCGAGGTCCGCCATAGCGTGAACCTGGGCTTCCTGGGCAACTGCAATGCCGCCGCCCAGACGGCGTCAGGCGATGTCCTGGTCCTGCTCAACAATGACACGGTGATCCTGTCGGGATGGCTCGAGGGCCTCGTCGATGCCCTGCGCGCCGATCCTCGCGTGGGCATGGCCGGGTCCAAGTTGCTGAACTGGAACGGGACGCTCCAGGAGGCCGGCGGTATTTTCTGGCGCGATGGCTCGGCGTGGAACTTCGGTCGCAACGCCGATGCGCTCCAGCCTGAGTTCAATTACCTGAAAGAGGTCGATTTCTGCTCCGGGGCCTCCATCGCCCTGCCCATGACGGTCTGGCGTGAGCTCAACGGGTTTGATCCCCTCTATAAGCCGGCTTATTGCGAGGATGCGGATCTTGCGTTCCGGGTCCGCCAGAGCGGTCGCAAGGTGATCTATCAGCCCCGTTCCGAATTGATCCACCACGAGGGCCGCAGCCACGGTCGCGACATCAGCGTGGGCATAAAGGCCTACCAGGTGCGCAACATGGCGAAGTTGTTCGAGCGCTGGAAAAGCGTGCTCGAAGCCGACCATTTCGCCAATGGCGAGCATGTGTTCACGGCTCGCGACCGCTCCGGCCGCAAGCCGCATATCGTGATCATCGACCATTATGTGCCGCAGTGGGACCGGGATGCGGGATCGCGATCGGTCTACCATTATATCCGGCTGCTGCTGGACCGTGGCTTCCACGTGACCTTCTGGCCGGACAACATGCATTACGATCCCCAGTACGTGCCGCATCTCCAGGAGATGGGCGTCGAGGTGATCTATGGCATGGAATATTTGGATCGGTTTAAGCCGTGGATGGATATGGCCGGAGAAGACCTGGATTACATCCTGCTCAGTCGGCCGCATATTTCGATGAAATATATCGACGACATCAAGGCGTCATTCAAAGGCAAGGTTCTCTATTACGGAATTGATCTGCATTACAAGCGCATGGAGCTTGAGTACAAGGTCACTGGCGATCCGAAACTTCTGCAGGACATTGCCGAGGTCAAGAACCAGGAGCTGACCCTCTGCCGCACCGTGGATCTCTACATGTATCCCAGCCAGGACGAGATCGATGTCATCCGGGCGGAGATCGGTCCTGAGCACGCCGGCATCGCCATCCCGCTGAACATTTTCTCCGATGACGAAATCATCCCCTTCGACGCCGCGGCCCTGGCCCGGCGCGATCCCTTCAAGCTGATGTTCGTCGGTGGCTTCCGCCACCTGCCGAACGTCGATGCGGTGAAGTGGTTCATCGCCGACGTGCTGCCGCTCATCCGGCAGGCGGATCCACGCTATCATCTGGTGGTCGTCGGTTCGTATCCGCCCGACGATGTCTGTTCGGCGGTGTGCGACGGGGTCACGCTGCTGGGCCGGATTTCCGACGAGGATCTCCTGCGCCTCTATGGGGAGGTGGGGGCCTCGGTGGCGCCGCTGCGCTATGGCGGCGGGATGAAGGGCAAGGTCATTGAGGCGCTGGCGCGGGCGACGCCCCTGGTCACCACCTCGGTGGGCGTGCAGGGCATTCCCAATGCCACCGCATTCATCGCCGTGACCGACACCGCCGAGGCGTTTGCGCAGGCGGTGCTGGACACCAACCGCAATCCCGAAGCGACGGCGCAGCGGGTGAGGGATGGGGTGGCCTTCATCCAGGCAGAGTATTCCTACCGCACGCTGGGAGATCGGCTCTCGCATGTGATCCCAGAGTTGGCGCCGGAGCGCCGATCCTGACACGTCGAGGCCGCGTCCTGATCGCCAAAACAGCATTGGAGGGAGCGTGTCCCCCTTCTCTTTGACGCAAGGAGCCATTCCCGGCTGGAGGCTGAAGGTCAGGCTACATGACCAATGCTTTTGCGTCGTTCCTATTGAGAAGTCCGGATTCACGCCTCAAACTTAAACAGAATTGATCTCGCCATGACCGTATCGACCATCGAACCGCAGCGCGTCGCCGTTCTCATTCCCTGTTTAAATGAGGCAACCACCATTGCGAAAGTCGTATCGGATTTTCGCAAATACCTGCCCGATGCCGATGTCTACGTCTATGACAACAATTCCACTGACGGCACTGGCGACATCGCTGCGCGCGCGGGTGCGATTGTCCGGCTGGAACGGTTGCGGGGCAAAGGGCACGTGATGCGCCGCATGTTTGCGGACGTCGATGCCGACATCTACATCATGGTCGATGGCGACGACACCTATGATGCCGCCTCGGCCCCCGCTCTGGTGGCGGAGCTGTGTGCCGGCCCGTGCGATCTGGTCAATTGCGCCCGGGTGGACACCTCGGTGGAGGCCTATCGGCCGGGGCATCGGTTTGGCAATGCGGTGCTGTCCGGGTCGGTGCGCTATGTGTTCGGCACGGCGTCCAAGGACATGCTTTCCGGATACAAGGCGCTGTCCCGCCGCTTCGTGAAGTCGTTTCCCGCATTGTCGACCGGCTTTGAAATCGAGACCGAACTGCTGGTGCATGCCCTGGAACTCGGGATTTCGATGAACGAGATCTCGACGCCCTATAAGGAGCGGCCCACCGGCTCTGAAAGCAAGCTGCGGACCTTCCATGACGGCTGGCGCATCCTGCGCCTGATCACCTTGCTCTGTAAGGAAGAGCGGCCCCTCGCATTCTTCGCGCTGATCTCGGCGGTGCTGGCGTTCATCTCCATCGCGCTGTCCATCCCGGTGTTCTACGAGTTTCTCGAAACCGGACTGGTGCCGCGGTTTCCCACCGCCATCCTGTCGGTTGGCCTGATGCTGGCCGCGATCATCTCACTGTTCTCCGGTCTCATTCTGGATACCGTCACCCGCGGTCGCCGCGAATTGAAGCGTCTCTGCTTCCTGGGCTATGACGCGGTGGGCCAAAAGAGCGCGGCGCGCCCGAATTTTCCGTTCAAGCGCTGACCGCTCGACGGCGGGGGCGAAGTGTTGACGCATGATCCGACGGTTGCAGAGCAAGCCTTGCGCTCCGCAACCGAGAGGCACCGTGGTTCCAAAACTTGGCGCTGTGCGCCACGCCGCGCGATGTTAAAAGGGGAGCGACTTTAATATGGGGCAGGTGGTCGATAACAAATACTATGAAGTCGTTGCTCCGAAGAGTTTTTCCGAGAAAATTCTGATCAAGGCGCGGGATAATATATACGACGATTTCTTGCGCCTCTGTCGTCCCGGTGAGCAGAGCAAAATTCTGGACGTTGGTGTTTCCGACGTCTTGAGCGATGGTGCGAATGTGCTGGAGCGTCGATTTCCGCATCAGCAAAACATCACCGCATGCGGCATCGGCGATGCGAGTGAGTTCCAGCGTGAGTTTCCGCAGATCGCTTATGTCCAGATCGAAGCCGGCCAGCCGCTGCCGTTCGCGGACGGCCAGTTCGACATCGTTGCGGCAAACGCGGTGCTGGAGCATGTGGGCAGCCCCCAGGCTCAGAAGTTTTTCGTGTCCGAACTCAGCCGAGTGGGCAAGGCGGTTTTCATCACAGTGCCGCATCGGTACTTCCCGGTGGAACATCACACCGCCATCCCTTTTCTGCATTGGTGGGATGGGTCGTTCGCCGCGTCCTGCCGCGCCCTTGGCAAGGACAAATGGGCTCAGAGCGAGAACCTGATCCTGATGAACCGTGCCCACCTCGTGAGCGCGCTCGATTCAGGCGCCGATTGGCAGGTGGGGCATACGGGGTTGCGGCTCGGAATTCTGAGTTCCAACCTGTATGCGTTTCGCCCCGTGCGGTCATCGCGTTAGGCTCATCTGCCTGGTCCGCGCCGGACCGGCCGAATGTGGCTTGAACGGGCGGGAGCGTCCTTGGAGCGTTGACTGTGGACCGGCGGGTGCGGACCGGCGAGTGCGTTGGTCGATCCTGCGGCAGGATGCGGAGGCAGGCTGCCGGTGGATCGGGCCAGGCATCCGGTACCAAGGACGCATCTTGATCTTCCGGGGCAGATCTCAGATAGAAACGCTCCGGGCGGGCCGGTGACGCCTTCTTATTGACTTGATTGCGGACGGTCACAAATGAAGCGGCTTGCAGTTTGTACCCTCCTCATCATTTTCGTCATCGGTTGTGGTCTATACAGTATTCATCTCGGGCGAGATTTGTCTTGGGATCTGCAGAATTATCATCTGTATGTCCCGTTCTCGTTTTTGAACAATCGCGCCTTGTATGATGTCGCTCCCGCGCAATTGCAGAGCTTTCTCAATCCCATTTTGGATTTTCCGTTCTACGCGCTGGTGGTGTGCTGCAATGACCAGCCGCGCCTCATCGCCTTCGTCATGGGCGCGGTGCATGCCCTGAACCTGTTGGCGATCACGCTTCTGGCCTGGCATCTGTTCGGACGATCGACGCGGGCGTCGGTCGCAGAGCGTGCGGCATTGACGGCCTTGGCGGTGGTGATCGGGGCCACCGGCGCCGGCTCCGCCCCGCTGATCGGGGCCAATACGGGCGATCTGCCCGCCACGGTTCCGCTGCTGTTCGCGCTGCTGGCATTCGTGGTCGGTGTGGATTGGCCCGACCATCGCCGGGGACAGCTCCTGCTGTTTCTCCTGGCGGGGTTTCTCGCGGGTATCGCCGTCGGCGTCAAAATAACCATGGCGATCTATTGCATCGCCATGGCGGCGGCGGTGGTGGTGCTGCCCCTGCGGGTATGGCCGGGGGCGCTGGGCGCCATGGGCCTCGGCGGCGTGGCCGGCGCGGTGCTCACGGCCGGCTGGTACTGGCTGTACATGTGGCGCACCTTCGCCAATCCGCTCTTCCCGCTCTACAACGGCGTGTTCAAGTCGCCCTGGTGGGAAGCGGTCAATGTCCGCGACGAGCGGTTCCTGCCCCATGGCCCGAGCGATTGGCTGTTGTTCCCGTTCAAATGGGCCGTCAGCCGGTCGCAAGGCGGGCTGGTCGCGGAATATGATTTCAGCGACATCCGCGTGGCGCTGATGCTGACGCTGTTGGTGGTGATCCTGGCGCTCTCTGTATGGCGCCGCGTACGCGCGGGCGCCGGTACGGCGCCGGTGGATCGCAGCAGCGGCGATCCGCGCCGGGGCGCCATGGCGCTGCTGATCATTCTGCCCGTGGCCTATGTGATCTGGCTGGGCATGTTCTCCATCTATCGTTACCTCATTCCGCTGGAATTACTGTCCGGGATTCTGATCATCCTCCTGCTGCGCGAGATGGTTGCGAACCGCATGGTGGTCGCGGCACTGGCGGTGGTTGCGGCGGTGGGATGCGTTGCCTCCACTAAGCCGCTCGATTGGGGGCACAGTGCCTTTGCCGGGGGGCGGTATATCGAAGTGGCGCCCACCACCCTGCCTCCGGATGCGCTGGTGGTGCTGACCTCGACGGAGCCGATCGCGCATATCATCCCGTTCTTCGACAGGGGCGTTCGCTGGGTGAGCGTCTACAGCAACATCCTGCGCCCCTCGCAGACGAACGGCCTGGTGACAAAGGCGCGCCAGCTGATCCAGGCCCACCAGGGGCCGATCTATGCGCTTGAGGCCGGATCGGTGCCCGCGGCCACCACCGATGGCGTGCTCAAGGAGGTCTCGCTCGTGCGATCCGATGGGGCCTGTGTCCCGTTGGCGTCGAACCTCACCGGCGAGACCTACAAGTTCTGCCCCCTCATCCGCGCTCCGTGAGCGCAACGTCCTGATGCGCCTGCGGCTGTGATCCGGGCATGACACCGCGCCCCTGTTGCCGGATGCGGAACACTTCCCCTACTGTCGCCCCCTGGGCGGGAGTGTGGGCATGAGTGCGGCGGTCGAGGCGTTCATCGCGCGGTGGCAGGGGCGCGAGGGCGGGCAGGAGCGGGCCAATTACGCGCTGTTCCTGCCCGAATTGTGCGCGGTGCTGGACCTGCCGCGACCGGACCCGGCCAATGCCTCCACCGAATCCAATGACTATGTGTTCGAGCGGGCGGTGAAGGAGACCGGCCGCGACGGCACCGTCTCGTCCAAGCGCATCGATCTCTACAAGCGCGACTGCTTCATCCTGGAGGCCAAGCAATCGCGCTTTTCCGGCGCCAAGAAATTGGCGGACGCCCCCGCCGACAGCGCCACCAAGACCCGTGGCCGGCGCGGCGCCGACCGGGCCTGGGACGTGCTGATGATGAATGCCCGGCGCCAGGCGGAAGACTATGTGCGGCTGTTGCCCGCCGCCCATGAGCCGCCGCCGTTCGTGCTGGTGTGCGACGTGGGCCACTGCATCGAGGTCTATGCCAATTTCCGCCGCGACGGCAAAGCCTACGACCAGTTCCCGGATCGCAACTCGTTCCGCATCTATCTGGAGGATCTGCGCGATCCTCATGTGCAGGCGCGCCTCAAGGCGATCTGGACCGATCCCATGGCGCTGGACCCCTCCCGCCATGCGGCGCGGGTGACGCGGGCCATCGCCGAGCGTCTCGCCAAGGTCTCGAAAGCCCTGGAGGAGGCCGGCCAGCCCGCCGAGGGCGTGGCCATGTTCCTCATGCGCCTGTTGTTCACCATGTTCGCCGAGGATGTGGAGCTGCTGCCGCAGAACAGCTTCAAGACCCTGCTGCGCGACTGCGAGGCCAAGCCGGCCATCTTCCCCGGCATGCTGGAGGATCTGTGGCGGGCCATGGACGAGGGCGGCTTCACCGCCACGATCCAGCAGAAGGTGCGCCGCTTCAATGGCGAGTTCTTCAAGAACCGCCGTGCCCTGCCGCTGGACAAGGCGGCCATCGGCGAACTGCGGGCGGCGGCGGAGTTCGACTGGCGCGACGTGGAGCCGGCCATTTTCGGCACCCTGCTGGAGCAGGCGCTGGACCCGGTGGAGCGCCGGCGCCTGGGCGCCCATTACACCCCGCGCGCTTATGTGGAGCGGCTCGTGATCGCCACCATTCTCGATCCGCTGCGGGCGGAATGGGCGCAGGTGCTCTCCACCGCCGAGCGGCAGAAGACCGCCGGGCGGGGCAAGGATGCCGCCGCCACCGTGAAGGCCTTCCACGACAAATTGTGCGAGACCCGGGTGCTCGATCCCGCCTGCGGCACCGGCAATTTCCTCTATGTGGCGCTGGAACTGATGAAGCGCCTGGAGGGCGAGGTGCTCGAAGCCCTGGCTGATCTCGGCGGCCAGGAGGCGCTGGTGGGCCTGGAGGGCCACACCGTGGACCCGCACCAGTTCCTTGGGCTGGAGCTGAATCCCCGCGCGGCGGCCATCGCCGAACTGGTGCTGTGGATCGGCCATCTGCAATGGCATGTGCGCACGCGGGGCGGCCAGCCCAGCGAGCCGATCCTGCGCGCGTTCAAGAACATCCAGGCCCGCGACGCGGTGCTGACCTGGGACGGCTACCCGGTGCCCCAGTTCGTGGACGGCGCCGAGGCCTATCCCAACGCGCGGGTGCCGGAATGGCCGAAGGCGGAATTCATCGTCGGCAATCCGCCCTTCATCGGCGGCGCCAATCTGCGCTCGCGGCTGGGGGATGCCAAGGCGCAGGCGCTATGGGCAGCGCATCCGCATATGAATGAGAGCGCGGATTTCGTCATGTACTGGTGGGACCGCGCCGCCGATCTGCTGCTGCGCAAAGGCACAATTCTGCGGCGGTTCGGCTTCGTCACCACCAATTCCATCAGCCAGGTATTCCAGCGCCGGGTGATGGAGCGCTATCTCAATGCCAAGAAGCCGCTGTCCTTGGTGATGGCCATTCCCGACCATCCCTGGACCAAGGCCGCCCGCGACAGCGCGGCGGTGCGCATCGCCATGACCGTGGCCGCCCCCGGCGCCCGCGAGGGCCTGCTGCGGGAGGTGTCGAGCGAGGAGGGCATCGACACCGACGCGCCGGTGATCGGGTTCTCGGAGCGGATGGGCAAGATCCATTCGGACCTGACGGTCGGAGTGGATGTGACCACGGCGGTGCCGTTGCTGGCCAATGAAGGGCTAAGCTCGCCCGGCGTGAAACTGCACGGCGCCGGCTTCATCGTCACGCCGGAGCAGGCTGCCGAACTGGGGCTGGGGCGCCGGCCCGGACTGGAAAACCACATTCGCGCCTATCGCAACGGCCGCGATCTGGCCGCGCGCTCGCGCGGCGTGATGGTCATCGACCTGTTCGGCCTGGAGGCCGACGCCGTCCGCGCGCGCTACCCGGAGGTCTATCAATATCTGCTACGGACGGTGAAGCCAGAGCGGGACGCTAACAACCGGGCGTCTTATCGCGACAATTGGTGGGTATTTGGTGAGCCGAGACGCGAAATGCGTCCGGCGCTGTCTAATCTATCCAGATACGTTGCGACCGTTGAAACGGCGAAGCATCATGTGTTTGAATTTTTGAGCATATCGATTATTCCTGACAACAAAATTATAATATTTTCATCGGATGGCGCCTATTTACTTGGCGTTCTGATGTCGCAAATTCACGGGATTTGGGCTGCACGATCGGGGGGGCTACTTGAAGATCGCCCCGTCTATGTGAAATCCCGTTGCTTCGACCCCTTCCCCTTCCCAGCCGCCACCGAGGCCCAGAAGTCCGTCATCCGCGATCTCGCCGAAGAACTCGACGCTCATCGCAAGCGGGTGCTGGCGGCCCATGACCATCTCACCCTCACCGGCCTCTATAATGTGCTGGAGCGCCTGCGCGCCGGGGCCGCGCCCGCCGATCTCGACCCCAAGGAACGCCGCATCTTCGACGATGGGCTGGTGCTGATCCTGAAGGACCTGCACGACCAGATCGATGCCGCCGTGGCCGACGCCTATGGCTGGCCCGCCGATCTGCCCGAAGAGGAGGTGCTCGCCCGCCTCGTCGCCCTCAACAAGGCGCGGGCGGCGGAGGAAAAGCGCGGCCTGGTGCGCTGGCTGCGGCCGGACTACCAGATCCCCCGCTTCGGCTCCGAAAAGGACAAGGCCAAGCAACTGGAAGCCGATCTCGGCGACGATGCCCCCGAGGCGGCATCCGGTGGGCGCCTGGCCTTCCCCAAGACCGACCGCGAGCAGACCATTGCGGTGATGGGGGTGCTGATGCAGGCGGCCGGTCCCCTGGACGCCGCCGCCATCGCCGCCACCTTCAAGCCCGCCCCCAAGGTGCGCGCCGCGGTGGCCGATGTACTGGCGGCCATGTTCCGCATGGGCCAGGTGGCCTCCACCGACGGCACCGCCTTCGCTTTGCGCCGGGTGGCGTAAGACACGGTGTCCGATTGAGGGGAATTTCGGGGAACTTATGATGGACGGATGGCTGGGGCGCCAGGATTCGAACCTGGGAATGGGGGAATCAAAATCCCCTGCCTTACCACTTGGCTACGCCCCATCGCGTCGGGCGCGGACCATATCCGCACCATTGCGCGCTGTCCAACCGGACGCGAGACCTGTGCACAACTGGCATGCGGCAAGGTCCGCCCAATGCCGTCAACCGGGGCAAAGACCCCCTCAGTTGCCGGTGAAGCGCGGCCCGCGCTTCTCGGAAAAGGCCAGCCGGCCCTCGCGATAATCGGCGCTGGCGTTGGCGAGCGCGGTGAGGCGGCGGGCCTCGGCAAACGCTCCGCCCCCGGCGCCCTCGGCGGCCCGCACCGACACCTTGGCGGCCCGCAAGGTGAGCGGTGCGTTTTCCGCCATGCGCAGGGCGAGGCGCTCCGTGGCCGCATCCACGTCCGCGGCGGAGGTCAGCAGGTCCACCGCTCCCAGGGCAAAGGCGCGCTCCGCGGTCAGGCGTTCGGCGGTGAACAGCATCAGCCGCGCCGCCTGGGCGCCGAACCCGCGGACCAGCCGCGCCACGCCGCGCGGATCATAGCCGAGGCCGAGGCGTGCGGCCGGTACGGCGAAGAATGCATCGTCCGCCATCACCCGCAGATCGCAGCACGCGGTGAGCGCGGCGCCCGCACCCACGCAAGCGCCATGGATCAGCGCCAGGGTCGGGTAGGGCAGGGCCTGGATGGCGGAACAGGCCGCCTCCACCAGTTCGTCATAGGATTGCGCGCCGGAGGCATCCGCCCGTGCTGCGTCGAAATCGGAAATGTCGGCACCGCCGGAAAAGGCCAGCGTGCCTTCGCCGCGGATGATCACCACCCGGATATCGCTCAGCCCGGCCGCATCAGCCGCAAACGCCGCCAGCGCCCGCCACATGGCGGTGGAGATGGCGTTGCGCCGCTCCGGATTGGACAGCACCAGCCGCGCAATGCCGCCGTCGATCGAGATAAAGACATTGCTGGAGGTCATGTGGTCCCCGCCGAGCCGCCGCGTTCCATATGCCTGGAAAGCCGCCCCGTGCCTATTCATTCCTGCGCATGGGATGCGGGAGATGAGTAGGGCGCGGCGGTCGATCCCGGCGCGAAGTCGAATGCCTCCTGCACCTCGCAGGCGGGCTTCATCTCTCAAGGATAGACGTCGGAAGGCCCGCACTGAACGGATAAAGTCGGGACGGCGCCCGAAAAGGGCACCGTCCCGCCTCAACGGGCGCCGGTCAGGGCTTGGCACCCGAAGCTATGAAGCGCGGTCCCGCGCTGGAAAACACGTGTTCCGATGCCAAGCTATACAACTTGTATACGCATTAGCTGCAAGGGAAATTTTTGCACTCTCGTTCGAAAAACCGCGTCAGAGCGGGAGAATCTTAGAATTGAGACAAAAATAGGTTGTTTGTAACGCCTACAAGATAACCGAGCCGTACGAGGATACTACCTGTTTTTTTGATGGCTTTTGCATTGTGTTTCAGTCCCGCCGAAACAGCAGGTTTGCCGCAAAGCCGACCAGCAGGGCGCCGCAGGCCACCGCCAGGCCATAAAGCAGCCCGTCACGCTCCGCAAACTCCGCAAGGCTGGCTTCGAACCCGGCCTTCTGGATGGTGAAGGTGGTGTGGGCCTGCGCCTGCATCGCCCCGTCGCGGAACAACTTCGCCGAGACCTCGTAACGGCCGGGGCGGGCCCGGCCGGGCAGCGCGAAGGTGGCGCGGAAGGCGGTGTCCGAGAGGAAGCGCACCCCCTCCGGCTGCTCCTCATAGAGCCCTTCGCTGGCCTTGATGCGCAGGAAGGCGGCGCGAAAGGAATCGTCGGGGACCACATCGGCGAAATCCGGTCCCACCCGCTGAATAAGGATGTTGCGCGCCAGCCCGATTTGCTCCCGCCGCAGAATCTCCGCCGATGCAATGGCTGTTGCGGGGCGATTTGTCGCGACCA
Organism: Azorhizobium sp. AG788; assembly: GCF_943371865.1. GTDB lineage: Bacteria > Pseudomonadota > Alphaproteobacteria > Rhizobiales > Xanthobacteraceae > Azorhizobium. The sequence goes on from NZ_CALRWL010000001.1 coordinate 70,491, forward strand.
CAAGGTAGGAGGGGGTATCCAAGAAGGTCCGGCTGTCGGTGTTCAGCCAGATCCCGAGAATATGGGATTTGCGCCAGGTGACCGCGGTCTCCTGCGGTCCGCGAACCGTGATGGCCACATCATAGGGACCGGAACTGGTCCCCTCCGCGACCCCGAACAGCACCAGTTCCGCGCCCGTGAAATTGGAGGTGATGCGGACATCGGGCTGCGAGGCCGAAATCACCAGTCGCTCGGCCGCCGCAGGAGCCGCACCAAAGAGCAGGGCCAGGACCAGGAGGATGCCATGGACGGTTCGCCCCGCGCGGGTCATCGGCGTTGCTCCGCCGGCCGTTGCAAGCCGCGCTGCTCCTGCACGGTGACGGCATAGATGTCGTCCGGGGTACGGGTGAGATCATAGCCCACCCGCAGGCCGACGCTGAGCACCAGGAGCCCCAGCAGTAGCCGCAGATGCTCGGCTTTCATCCCCTGGCCGGCACGGGCACCGAATTGGGCCCCCATGGTGCCGCCGACCATCAGGATCAGCGCCAGCACCGCATCCACGGTTCCGTTCACGGTGGCTTGCAGCACTGTGGCCACGCTCATGGTGACCAAGGTCAGCACCAGCGCGGTGCCGATGGCGGTCTGCGTGGGCACGCGCAGCAGATAGATGAGGGCGGGCACCAGAATGAAGCCGCCGCCCACCCCCAGCAAGGCGCCGATGAAACCGACCACGAAGCCGAGCCCCACCACCGGCAGCACCGATACGAAGATGCGCGAGCGCCGGAATCGTATTTTGAATGGCAGGCGCAGGAAACGCGCGCGGGTTCCTGGCCGGCGCACGGTTGCCGCCTGACCGGTGCGGATCCGAGCCATGGCGCGAATGCTCTCGCTCAGCATCAGGACGCCCAGGGTGCTGAGCAGGGTCACGTAGGACACGCCGATCACCAGATCCACCTGGCCGATGGCCCGCAGCAAAGTGAAGGTCGCAACCCCAGCGCCTGTGCCCACCAGGCCGCCCGCCAGCAGCACCGCGGACAAGGACAGGTCCACCATGCCCTTGCGCAGATAGGACAAGGCCCCTGAAAAGGATGACGCGGCCATGTGGGTGGAAACGCTGGCCACGGCCACCGCCGGCGGCACGCCGATGAAGATCAACAGCGGCGTCATCAGGAACCCGCCGCCGACCCCGAACATGCCGGAGACGAACCCAACCGCGATGCCCATGGCGAACAGAGCGAAGATCGCCACCGGCAGTTCCGCGATGGGCAGATAGATGGTCACGGGTGCGCCGCTCCCTCTTGTGGGGAGGCGGCAGGCCCGGTGGGCCGCTGGGCGGCGAGGGCGACGAGCAGATCGCCCATGGCGCCGGTCAGCCGCTGCTCGAAAGCCGGCCTGCCATGACGCGGTCCCCGTGGAATATGGACGAACACTGCCGGCACCGGCGTCGGGTCCATGGCCAGGGTCCGCAGCACCTGGAAATACAGCGCATTGCACAAATAGCGCCCGGCATCGCGTGACAAGGCCGCCGGCACCCGGTGCAGCGCGGCCCGCAGGCGCGGAGCGTTGGCGCTGGTTCGGAAGATGTGCGGGTCACCCGTCACGATGGCTCGTCCCGTCGGGTGGCGGCGGCGCGCATCCGGTGCGTCGGCGGCGGTGTTCACGGATCGGACCTCCACGCACACCTTTCGCCGTCGTCCGGCGACACCGAGCATGAGGATGGCCGAGGGGTGGAGACGCGTGATCAAGGCCGGTGCCTGCGCGACCGCCTGCCAAGTGGTGGGCAGAATTTCGACGCAGAGCCTGACATCGGCCAAGGCCGGCCGCCGCATCCGACCCAGCCGCCGGGCCAGGCCGGCGGAGGGGTTCGCGGGCATGCCGGGGAAAGGGCCGAAACCCAATACCAGCAGCGGACCGCGCGGGCTCATGGGCACACTCGCATGCGTGGGGCGGATGGGATGACGGCCTTGAACATCACAAGCCCAGCATCGCGGCAATCTCATTGGCCGCAAGGGTGGGGGCGAGTGTTCCCGCAGCGACCCGGGATTCCAGGTCCGGGAGCCGGGCGCGGATGTGCGGATCGGTCCGCACCTTCTGTCCCACCCGTTCGTTCAGCAGCGTCCACATCCAGCGCACCTGCTGGGCGCGGCGGGTGGCCGCGAAGGCGCCGGCCGCCTCCGCCTTCTGGCGATGCAGCACCACCTGCGCCCACACCTCGGCAATGCCGGCTTCCGTCATGGCCGAATAGGTCAGCACCGGCGGCGACCAGAACGGCTGGCGCGGCCCCAGCAGATGCAACGCGGCGCGATACTCGCCGGCGGCGATCCGGGCGCGGGCGACATTGTCGCCGTCGGATTTGTTGACGGCAACGATGTCCGCCAGTTCCAGGACACCTTTCTTGATGCCTTGGAGTTCATCTCCCGCGCCGGGCAGCATCAGAACCAGGAAGGTGTCGGTGAGGTCGGCCACGGCGGTTTCCGATTGCCCCACGCCCACGGTTTCCACCAGCACCACGTCGAAGCCGGCAGCCTCGCACAGCAGCATGGTCTCGCGGGTCTTGGCCGCGGTCCCCCCCAATGTGCCGCCCGAAGGCGACGGGCGGATGAAGGCGTTGGGGTCCACGGCCAATCGCGCCATGCGCGTCTTGTCGCCCAGGATCGAGCCGCCGGTACGGGTGGAGGACGGGTCCACCGCCAACACCGCCACTTTATGTCCCTGCGCGGTGAGATAGCTGCCCAGGGCATCGATGGTGGTGGATTTTCCCACCCCCGGCACGCCGGTGATGCCGACCCGAAACGCGCCGCCCGTTCGCGGCAAAAGGCTCTGAAGGACCGCTTCGGCCCGGGTGCGATGGTCGGGGCGGCGGGATTCGATCAGCGTGATGGCCCGCGCCAAAGCGGCGCGCTCCCCCTTTGCCACCTGAGCGGCGAGGGCCGCATCGGCGTCGGCGAGCGGGGGACGATCCGTGCCGGTGGGCGGCCGCGGCGAGGTCATGGGCGCCACATCATGGGGTGGTGTTCCGTCCGAGGGAATCACGGGTGCGGTGTATTCCAGGGTGCCCGTGTGCCGCGGCCATGGGAACCCCCTCGGCCCTGGTCCGTTGTTCTTCTGAAACAGCCTGACACAGGAGCATGGCGCATGAATTGGGATCGCATCGAAGGCAATTGGAAGCAGCTTACCGGCAATGTGAAGGCTCAGTGGGGCAAGCTGACGGACGACGATCTGGTGGAAATCAAGGGAAACCGAGAGGTTCTGGAAGGCAAACTCCAGGAGCGCTACGGCATCGCCAAGGATGAGGTGAAGCGCCAGGTGGATACCTGGAGCACCGATCTCGGCTGAACCGGCGCTTTCAGCATCTCATCACCTGCGGCCCCGCATCCCCCTGCGGGGCCTTTTTCATGTCGGTCGACGGGACAGAGCGGCGGTCAGGGCTCGGCGATTATGCCGTCGGCGTCCAGTCCGGCGAGGGCATCTCGTGCGCGGATGCCGCTGATGGTGATATCCGGGGCGATATCCAGGAGCGGCACCAAGGCGAAGGCCCGCTGCAGCAGGCGAGGATGGGGAAGCTGAAGATCCGGCTCATCGACACAGGTATCCCCAAAGGCGAGGATATCGATGTCGATGCGGCGGGGGCCGAAGCGTTCCTCTTGTGCGCGGTCGCGCCCCAACTCGCGCTCCACATCCAGGGCCAGAGCCAAGAGGTCGCGGGCGGAGCCGGGACTGTCCACGGCGATCACCTGATTTAGATAGGCCGGTTGGTCCACCGGACCCCAGGGGGGCGTGCGGTAGAGCCGGGAGCGCGCGAGAAGCATTTGCTCGCTTTGGGTCAGCCGCGCGACGGCGCGGTCGAGGGTCGCGCGCACATCCCCCACATTGCCGCCGAGGCAGAGATAAGCGGTGGTCATCCCGCCGCCAGGATCGCTTGGGTGACGCGGGTGGCCTGCACATGGGCCGCCACGTCATGGACGCGGATGATCTCCACACCGGCCAGAATGCCGATCACGTTGGAGGCAATGGTGCCGGGCAGCCGCTCCGTCGGCAGAGTTTCGATGACCTTTCCGATCAGCGATTTGCGCGATGTGCCCAGAAGCAAGGGCAGGCCGAACTGGCGCAACTCGCCGATCCGCGCGATGGCCGCGAGATTCTGCTCGAAGGTCTTGCCGAAGCCGATGCCGGGATCGAGCACCAGGCGGTCGAGGGGGATCCCAGCGCGGGTGGCGGTTTCCAGCGCGCGCTCGAAGAAGCCGGACATCTCCGCGATGATGTCGAGCGACGGATCGATGGTCTCGCGATTGTGCATGAGCACGGCCGCGGCGCGGCTGTCCGAAACCACCGACGCCATGTCCGGGTCGCGGGAGAAGCCCCAGATATCGTTCACGATCGCCACCCCCGCCGACAGCGCGCGCCGGGCGACCTGCGCCTTGTAGGTATCGATGGAGATGGGCACGCCCAGTTCCTCCACCAGCCCGGCCAGGATCGGCTCCAGGCGCGCCCATTCTTCGTCCGCGCTGATGGGGGTGTGGCCGGGCCGGGTGGATTCACCGCCGATGTCGAGAATGTCCGCCCCTTCCGCCACCAAGCGCTGGGCATTGGCGCGGGCATCCTGCGGCGCGGCGCTTACGCCCCCGTCGGAAAACGAGTCCGGCGTGACATTGACGATGCCCATGATGAGCGTGCGCGTGCCCAGGGGCATGAGCCGGCCGCGCGCGTCCAACGTGCGGGCGGGATGGTTTGCGATCATTGGCGCGTTGGCCTCTCTGGTTGGAGCCGCCGGATGTGGCCTTTCACCGCCGGTGACCTCCCGCACTCCAGGGGATCGATGCCGCCAACCGCCAGAAAGCGCAAGTCGCAGGCTGGGGATTGGCAACTGCCATCCGTCCTGGCGACGTGACAGGCATCGTCCGGGGTGCGGATGGCGCCCGCGATGCCAGGTCCTGTGGCTCGATCACAGGACCTGGCGCAAGCCGGGGATGGCGATCACGATCCCGTCCACCGTTGCCGGGCCGGCTTCCTGGCGGGCGAAGTCCAGCACGTCGCGCACCGTGGCCTGGACCTGGGTCATGGTGAGGCCGAGGGCCATCATCCGATCGGCGACCCGCATGAGGCGGGCGACGCCGCCGAAGTGGCGCGTCCCCTCCGGGACGGGCGGGTTGTCCGCTCGGGCGCCCATGAGATCGCGGGCGCCGGGCATGTGGGCCAAGAGGCGCGCCAGCAGGTCCGGCGGCGCCTCCTGTTCCAGGAATGTCAGCACGATGACGAGCGCACCGCGCGCTTGCGGTTCACTGAGGCCGATGCGGTCCATCAGCCGGGCGACGAGTGCGTCCATGACAGTCTCCCTGGCCTGCGGCCAGCCTGATTGCAGCGCGCGTGCGCCACCCCGCGTCCCGGGGCGGGGCCGGAGTCGGCCCTTGCCCCATGATGCACGATCAGGCGAAAAGGATGATCCCTTGACGACAGCCCGGAGAGACAGGCCATGACAACACCGGAACAGACGGGAACGGTGTTTGTCGGACACAGTGGCCCTGTCGGCGCTGGCAAGGACGAGTGTCTGGCCTTGCGCCTCGCCAATCGGCACGGCCTCATCACTGGCGCCACCGGCACCGGCAAGACGGTGACGCTTCAGGTGCTGGCGGAGGGCCTGTCCCGCGCTGGCGTTCCGGTGTTCGCGGCCGACGTGAAGGGGGATCTGGCCGGCATCGCCATGCAGGGCGAGCCCAAGGACTTCTTGCTGAAGCGGGCGGCCGAGGTGGGCATCACCTACCAGCCGGACAGCTTCCCGGTGATCTTCTGGGATCTGTTCGGCGAAAAGGGCCACCCGGTGCGGGCGACGGTGTCCGAGATGGGGCCGCTGCTGCTGGCGCGGCTGATGGATCTCAACGCCGTTCAGGAAGGCGTGCTGAACATCGCGTTCCGCATTGCCGACGAGCAGGGCCTGCTATTGCTGGACCTGAAGGATTTGCGCGCCACCTTGGCCTTCGTGGCGGAGAATGCCAGCAAGCTCACCACCCAATATGGCAATGTCTCCTCCGCCACGGTGGGAGCCATCCAGCGTCAGTTGCTGGTGCTGGAAAACCAGGGCGCGGAGAAGTTTTTCGGCGAGCCGGCGCTCCAGATTGCGGACCTGATGCGGGTGGATCGCTCCGGCTACGGCACCATCTCCGTGCTGGCGGCGGACAGCCTGATGGCCAGCCCACGCCTCTACGCCACGTTTCTGCTGTGGCTGTTGTCGGAGCTGTTCGAGCAACTGCCCGAGGTGGGGGATCTGGACAAGCCCAAGCTGGTGTTCTTCTTCGACGAGGCGCACCTGCTGTTCGATGCCGCCCCTAAAGCCCTGCTGGAAAAGGTGGAACAGGTGGTCCGGCTGATCCGCTCCAAGGGCGTGGGAGTCTACTTCGTCACCCAGAACCCGCTGGATGTCCCGGATCGGGTGCTCTCACAATTGGGCAATCGGGTGCAGCACGCGCTGCGCGCCTTTACGCCGCGCGACCAGAAGGCGGTCCGCGCCGCGGCCGAGACCTTTCGCCCCAATCCAAACCTGGATACGGCGCGGGTGATCAGCGAAATGGGCAAGGGCGAGGCTCTGGTGTCGCTGCTGGAAGGCGCGGGCACGCCCTCCATGGTGGAGCGGACCTTGATCGCGCCGCCGGTAGCTCGGGTCGGCCCGATCACGCCCGCCGAGCGCGCGCAGGTCATGGCGCAGAGTCCGGTGAGTCGGGTCTATGACGAAACTCAGGACCGGGAGTCGGCTTTCGAGCGGCTGCAACGGCGCACGGCGTCCCCGACGGCGGAAACCTCGGCGCCGAAAGGCCCCTGGGGTGGTCGCTCGCAGGCACCGGAGGAGGTGCCGGAACGCCCGCCGTCCACGCCCCGTGTGCCGCGCACCGGCGGGACCACGCGCATGTCCACAACGGAGGTCGTGGTGCGACAGGTTGCCCGATCCCTGGCGTCCCAAGTGGGCACACAACTCGGAAAAGCCATATTGCGCGGTATCCTGGGCAGCATTAGTCGCTGACGGTTCCGGGGGGCCGTCAGTCCTTTGCGGTTGATTGGTCGATCAAGCCCCGGTATGATTTTCCGCGAGTCGGACGTGATTGCGGGGTTGCGTTCGGCTGGAGCTGCTCAACTCAGCGTCGGCCCGAGATGGCTGGCGAGTTCCTCTCAGGAGCGCCCCATGAAGGTGTTACCCACAGCCCGCATTCTCATAATCGATTCCGATCCCGAGCGTCGCGAGATGACGCGCGTCGGCCTCACGGCCCTCGGTGTCGGTTCCGTCACCGAACTCTCCTCCGTCAGCGACCTGGAGCCGGGCGCCCGCGGCTATGACGTGCTCGTCATGCAGGCCAATGATGCCGAGCAGGTTCCTGAAAATCCATTTCGCGAAGCTGCCGATGCCATCCCGGCGGTGCTGGTGGTGGACGGTGCGCCGAATCTTCTGGCCCGTGTGGCTGGTCGCGCCGGCTATGAGGCTGCCGTCGGCATGCCGCTGCTACCTCGGCTGCTCTATCGTCGCATCGGATCGGTGCTGCAACGCTCCCGCCGCCTGAACAAGCCGGCCGTAGCCGCGCGCGCTGCCGATGCCGCCGCGCAGGGCGCTGTCGCCAACTGAGCGTCAGACATTTTTTGAAAGGGCCGCATGCCAACGGGCGTGTGGCCCTTTTTGCGTCTGACGGCATGATGCGCTTCAGCGGACCCGGGGCGTCGGCCATGCTCTTTGTTGAGACGGTCGCGTGCGGTGAACGCCTTCCCTTGCGACCGGCGCCCTTGCCGAAGGGTGTTCCCAGCGCTTGGCTTGCCGTCCTTGCCTGTGGCGGCGTCGCGGCCCAGCATGCGAGGCGAGTCGCCAAGGAGCGCACCGGGCATCGCGCCCGGCATAGTCTGGAGAGCAAGAGATGGCTTCGTTGGATGATGTGCTGGGACAGGTGGACGCGCAGCTGGATGCGTCCTTGGACCGCCTCTGTGATTTCCTGCGTATTCCCAGCATTTCCACCGATCCCGCCTATGCGGCGGACTGTCGGCGCGCGGCCGAGTTCGCCGCTGCCACACTGACGGACTTGGGTCTCTCCTCCCAGGTGCGCGACACCACCGGCCATCCGGTGGTGGTGGGGCGCACGGACACCGGCGCCGCCCGGCGGGTGTTGTTCTATGGCCATTATGACGTGCAGCCCGTCGATCCGCTGAACCTGTGGGACAGCCCGCCGTTCGAGCCCCGCATCGCCACCGGCAGCGATGGCAAGCGGCGCATCTTCGCCCGTGGGGCGTGCGACGACAAAGGCCAAGTGTTCACCTTCCTGGAAGCGTTGCGCGCGCTCAAAGCGGTCACCGGAAAGCTCCCGGTAGATGTGACCGTGCTCCTGGAAGGGGAGGAGGAATGCGGCTCTCCCAGCCTGCCGGCGTTCCTGAGCGCCAATGCCGGCGAACTGGCCGCCGATGTGGCCCTGGTGTGCGATACCGGCATGTGGGATCCCCAGACCCCATCCATCACCACCTCACTTCGCGGCATCCTCCACACCGAGGTGACCATTACGGGTGCCGACCGCGACCTGCATTCGGGCCTGTTCGGCGGCGCGGCGCGCAATCCGATCCATGTGCTCGCGCGCATTCTGGCGGCGGTGCATGACGATACCGGCCGCGTCACCATTCCCGGCTTCTACGATGATGTGCGCGAGATGCCGGAGGAGGTGCGTGCCGCCTGGAAGGCGTTGGACCTGAGCGCCGATGCGTTCCTCAAGCCCGTGGGCCTGTCGGTGGCGGCGGGGGAAGCTGACCGCATGCTGATCGAGCAGATCCAGTCGCGCCCGACCTTCGAGGTCAATGGCATCTATGGCGGCTATACCGGGCAGGGCAGCAAGACCATCATTCCCGCCACCGCCAGCGCCAAGATTTCCGTTCGCCTGGTGGCCGATCAGGATCCTGAGAAGATCGCGGCGGCGTTGAGGGCCTTCGTCACGGCGCGTTTGCCGGCGGACTGTTCCGCGCACTTCGCCAAGAGCGAAGGCAGCCGGGCCTTCCTGGTGCCGCCGGACAGCCCGGACCTGGCCAAGGCCGAGGCAGCGCTGACGGCGGAATGGGGCAAGGCCCCCGTCGCCATCGGCTCGGGCGGTTCCATCCCCATCGTCGGCCAGTTCAAGGCGGTGCTGGGCATGGACACGCTGCTGATCGGCTTCGGTCTGGATGACGACCGGGTGCATTCGCCCAATGAAAAGTATGACGTGACGTGTTTTCACAAAGGCACGCGCAGCTGGGTCCGCATCCTTGATGCGCTGGCCTGACGCGGCAATGGCGCCAGTGGTGCTATCTTAGGGCGGGAGACGCCCTAAGGGCATTCTTCCTAATGTTACGCAGCCGTGTCACTGAATGCGGCTGCGCCTGGGGGAAAGCCATCCGTGAAGCATTTGAGTACTGACGGATTGATGGATGCGTGGCGGTTCGACGGCAAGGGGGCCGCTGTCCGCCTCCCGCCGGAGGAGGCCCGCACCGCATGCGCCGGCGAGGGAGGGTTCATCTGGCTGCACTTCCGTCGACTCCCCAATAGGTCGGACACGTGGCTTCATAGCGAAAGTGGTATCGATAGCCACGTGCTTGAGCAGCTTATGGAAACCCATTCGCGACCGCGCTGCGAGGTCATGGAAGAGGGCGCCCTGCTGATCATGCGCGCGGTGAACCTGCTACCCAATGCGCTGCCCGAGGAAATGGTCTCGCTGACGCTGTGGGTGGACGCCGAGCGGGTGATTTCGGTTCAGTATCAGCCAATCTCCGCTTTGGCGGATTACATCGACTCGCTCGGCCGGCGCCGCTGCGCCCGGACCCAGGGGGAGATGGTCTCGGATGTGGCCACACGGTTTGTGGAGCGTCTGGACCTCGTGGTCACCACCCTGATGGAAGAAGCCGACGAACTGGAGGACGATGCCCAGCGCCTTCCGCCCGGAGATGTCCTGCCCCGTGTGCTGATCCTGCGCCGCATGGCCATGAAGCTGAGGCGGAACATCTCCCCCCAGCGGGAGGCGCTCAACCATTTTTCGCTGGAGGACGATCCGTGGATCGGCCCGAAGGACCGCAACCGGCTGCGGGATGCGGCGGATCGCGTCTCGCGCTTCTCCGAGGAGCTGGACACCGTGCGTGAGCGCTCCATCCTCATCCGCGAGCAGATCGTGGACCGGCGGGCGGAGCAGATGAACCAGTCCATGCTGGTGCTGGCCGCAGTGACCGTCGTGTTCGCTCCGTTGACGCTGATTTCCGGCATGCTGGGGATGAATGTGGGCGGCATCCCAGGCAACACCGACCCCGCGGCTTTTTGGGTCATCACCATCATGTTCATCTGCATCGGGCTGGGATTGGTGCGGCTGTTCAAGCGCCTGAAGTGGTTCTGACGCATCGGCACTGCCGCTGCCGAAAGTCGCATCCAGCCTCCGCTACCGCAGTCTCTCCTTGCGTCATCCCCTTGTCGCAGGCCTGTCTCCTCCCTGACATCTGAAACCGCAAGAAGAGCCCACCCATCCTGGAAGGGCATCCTCATGCACAAGCTTTCGATTTATTCCGCATTGCTGTTAGCCGGCACCGCGTTCGGTGCACTTCAGGTGCGGGCGCAAGAGACTGTGCCGGCCTATACGGCAACCCTTGAGGGGCAGGTCGTTCTGCCCGCCGCCACGTTCGTGGCGCCGCCCGCCGACGCGCCGACGGACCTGAAGGTCTCGGCGAAGTTCACCAGCCCGGACCGCACCCGCAACGACAAGCCCGGCTCCGAGCCCGGCGCCAGCGTTCTCTCGGCCAAGGAAGCGCCGCGCACCACCGGTATTTCCCTGCCGTTCGAAGGTCAGGCGGTGCAGGGCTTCTCCGGCATCGTCAACGAAGGCAATGGCACGTTCCTGGTGATCACCGACAATGGTTTCGGCAGCAAGGCGAACTCGCCCGACGCCATGCTGATGGTCCATCGCCTCGCCATGGACTTCAAGGCCGGCAAGATCGAGCGCCGCGAGACCATCTTCCTCAGCGATCCGGACAAGAAGGTGCCGTTCCCCATCGTGCTGGAAGGTACGCCCAAGCGCTACCTCACCGGCTCCGACTTCGACATCGAGTCGATCCAGAAGGTGGGCGACAGCTTGTGGTTCGGCGAGGAGTTCGGACCGTTCCTGGTGGAGACGGATCTGGCCGGCAAGGTGAAGGGCGTCCACCAGACCAAGGCCGACGGCAAGGTGATCCGCTCACCCGACCATCCGGCCATCACCACGCCGGCCAATCCCTCGCGCAAGGTGGCGTTCGAGGCCGGCCGCTCGAAGGGCTACGAGGGCATGGCGCTCTCTGCTGACAAGACCAAGCTCTACGCGCTGCTGGAAGGCCCGCTTCTGGACCCCGCGACCGGGCAGAAGGAGATGGACAACGGCGTTGAAGTGCTGCGGGTGCTGGAATTCGACCTGGCGAAAAAGGACTGGACCGGCCGCTTCTGGAAATATCCGCTGGCCCAGGCCGGGAACTCCATCGGCGATTTCAACATGGTCGATGCCACCACCGGATTGATCATCGAGCGGGATGATTTCGAGGGCGGTCGCGCGTCGGCATGCCCTGAGGGCAAAGTGGAAGCGACCTGCTTTGATCGCCCGTCGAAGTTCAAGCGGGTCTACAAGGTGGAGTTCACGCCCGAGACCGCCGGCAAGCAGATGCGCAAGGTCGGCTATATCGACCTGCTGGCCATCAAGGATCCGAACGGCAAGGCCCAGCAGGGCGGCAAGGACGGCATGCTGGATTTCCCGTTCTTCACCATTGAGAACGTGGTGATGGTGGATGACCGGCACATCGTCGTCGGCAACGACAACAACCTGCCTTACTCCGCCGGCCGCTCGCCGCAGAAGGCGGACGACAATGAGTTCGTGCTGCTGGAAGTGACGGACTTCCTTAAAGCCAAGTGAGGGTCTGACGCAGGCTGACACGCCCGGCTCGCTGCAAGGCGGCCGGGCGATCGCTGCCATTATGCCTTGGACCAACGCCGTGCGGCCCCTGGGGCTGCGCGGCGTTTTTTGTGGCTGGGGCGTCACGACTTTCTCCCGTGCCGCCTGTATGGCCTCCGGGGGCCACGCGCCACACGTCATCATGTTGGGGGCTTCGGCGAGGCGACAAAAAAAGAGCCGAGTGCTGCCACCCGGCTCTTCGTCAAACGCTATTCCGGAACGACGGCTCTCCCGCCGCGCGGGCTACTTTCCGCCCGCGAACACGCTTGGGAAGTGGCGGCCGCGCACGTCATAGACCTTGGCGTAGGTCACGCCTTCGCGCTCCACGCGGCCAATGATCGGGGCCTGGACATTCGCGCAATAGAACTCGCCGAGCATGAGGGCGAAGTCCGCGCCCACGGTGTCATAGGTGGTCTCGAAGCGCGGTCCCAACTCCACCGCAGCGGCATGGTGCGGTCCGCAAACCGCCACACGATACTTGCGGCCCTGGGGCAGGGACAGGCGGTGGATGTCCACATACTCGTCCAGCTGGGCCGCGGCCTGCTTGAAGGCCAGACCCCAATAGTCCAGCATGAAGTTCTCATCCGCCCCGCGGACACCGCCCACCAGATGGTTGTAATAGGTGTACTGGTAGGGGTGCAGGGTGGCGAATTCCTTCACCGGCATGACGAAGCCAACGATGAGCGCCGCCACAGCTGCGCCGCGCGCCACAAGAGGGGTGTGTGCCAGGCGCTGATAGATCCAGGCCGCCGCCATGCCACCAAGCAGGGCGAGCGCCGGGGTGACGAACACGAAGTGACGAATGCCGTTGTACATCACCGGGCGCATGATCACGGTGACCAGGATCGGAACGGTGGCTGCCGCCAGCACCAGCACCAGCCGCGCCCGCCGCGACGGTACATCGCTCCCGAACAGGGCCGCAACCACCGCACCGGCCGCACCCGCCACGCTCAGGCCGAGGAACAGTTCCGGCATCTGGATGGCGAAAAGGGTCGGCACATAGGTGCGGGGCATGTCCGGCACCATGACGGGGCGACCGTCGAACATCTCGCTCCACGGCACTTCCCAGAAGTGCGAATAATAGTTCAAGGCCCGCACCGGGTTGAGCGGCTCCATCACCGCCCAGGGCCAGATGGCGCCGATCACGAAATAGGCCAGCGGCATGCCGAGCATCAGCAGCACCACAAAGCGGGTCATGCGCTTGAGGGCGGGCGCAAGGCCATCGTGCCGCGCTTCGGTGGCCAGCAGGAAGACAGCCGCGGCCATGCAGTAGCTGCCGGCGAGCACGCCGAGAATGCGGGTTCCCAGGGTCAGGCCAAGGCACAAACCAAACCAGGCAACGGTCTTGGGGGAGGGGGAGGGATATTCATCGAAGGCGCGGATCAGGCTGTAGATCAGGGCGGCCATGGCCACGGCGAAGGGCGCATCCTTCGCGTTCATGAACATATGCCCGTAATACAGCGGGCAGATCGCCAGCAGCGCCATGGCGGCGAGGCCGCCCACCGGCCCGGAGAGGCGGCGCCCCGTGCGCCAGACTATGGCCAGCCCGACGATGCCGAAGGCGGCGCCCAGCAGGCGGCGGATGTCGAACACGTCCGCCGGCAGCATCTTGGCGATGGCCGCGGCCATCATGTCGAAGCCGCCGCCATAGTAATACAAATTGACGAACGAAAACACGCGCTGGTCGGTGAAGTCCGACTTGAAATATTTCAGCAGCAGGTTTCCGTATTGGGAATGAGTGAAGTCATCCCATCCCAGTCCGTAATCCTTGAAGGTCAGGACAGCCACGAGGCTGATGACGGCCAGGAACAGCAGCGCAACCGTATCGACTACGGTGTGAGGGGGGTGACGGTCAGGAACAGCTTTGCGCATGGAGACGAAATCCAACTCGAACGAGACGCATGAGCCCGGATAAACATGTCCGCCACGCGGCATTCAGAGGCCGCCTGTCGTTCACATAAACGTGAGATAAGATTGATTCCATAGGGGCGATGCGAAATGCAAGAAAATTATGCATTGCAGCGCGGTAGCGGGTCTCGAATGCTTTTTCAGCAAGCAGAATTTACCATGCCGCATACTCCTTGTGCGGAGCTTGCACTATAGTTAACACCGCCTAAGCTGGAGCTTCCGCAAGAAATTCTGCTTTCCTAAACGAAAAAAGGCCGAAACAGCATAAGCTGCTCCGGCCTTAAAATCTATGGCTTGCGATGAAATTAGGCGGCTTTGCTGTACAGCTCGGCCACATATTCCCAGTTCACGAGGTGCTCCACAAACGCCTTCAGATAGTCGGGGCGGCGATTGCGATAGTCGATGTAGTAGGAGTGCTCCCACACATCCACGCCGAGCAGGGGCGTTCCGCCATGAACCAGCGGGTTTTCGCCGTTCGGGGTCTTGGTCACCACCAGCTTGCCGTCCTGAAGGGTGAGCCAAGCCCAGCCGGAGCCGAACTGGCCGACGCCCGCGGCGACGAAGTCTTCCTTGAATTTCTCGACCGAGCCGAAATCCTCGACGAGCTTCTTTTCCAGCTCACCGGGAACAGCCCCGCCGCCATTGGGCTTGAGCCAATGCCAGAAGTGCAGGTGGTTGAAATGCTGGCCAGCATTGTTGAACAGGCCCGCATTCTTGCCATACGACCCCTTGACGATCTCCTCGAGGGATTTTCCTTCGAATTCGGTTCCCTTTAGGAGATTGTTGCCATTATTGACATAAGCAAGGTGATGCTTGTCGTGGTGGTACTCAAGGGTTTCACGCGACATATAGGGCGCGAGGGCGTCGTAGGAATAAGGCAGGTCGGGCAGCGTGAAGGACATGTGGCGTCTCCGCGTTCGATCCGGCTGGGAGTTCGGTGAAGCGCGAGCGACCCTGAGGGCCGCCGGGCAGCCCGAACTGCGACCTAGATAGGGCGGGAGGAGAAGTCGGACAACTGAGTCTTGCCTGATTTCTTTGGACATGCGGCATTAAGGTTTCCCGGCCCGTGGCTGAGGAACCGGGCGTGGAGTGCGAATATGTGGCGGTTTCTGGTTGCTCTTGGCGGTTTCACGCTGGTGATCGGTCTTTTGACCATCGTCTTTGGCAGCGTCATTTTCGTTTCGACGATCGGCAATGCGCTGATTGGGACGGGGGCGATCGGCTTTACCGGCGGCGCCCTCATCATCGCAGTGGCCTTCGTCCTGCGCGAGGTGGAGCAGTTGCGCCTGCTGGTGCAGGCGGGCGGCGCATCCATCGCGCGGGCCGAGCCGTCGGCGATGTCTGATGTTTCCGACGCTGCGATGCTGGCGGTATCGCAAGCGGTCGCGCCGGAGCCCTTCTTCACGGAGCGTCCCCCGGTGGCAGCAGAGCCTGCGCCGCCCGAGCCCGCGCGGGAGCCCGCGGTGCCGCCTGCGCCTGCGCCGACGCCCGTGGATGTCCCCGCGCCGCGCCCGCGCAGCCTGTCCTTCGGCGATCGCCTTCGTGCGCAAGGAACAGTCTTGGCCACGTCCCCAGTGCCGCCTCCGGCACCTTCCGCACCGCGCGTCGAGGACGACGTGCCGGTGGTTGAGCGCCGTGGTCGCATCCTGCCGCGCGCAGGGGAGGGAGAGGCATCTCCGCCGGTGCCGCGCCCCCGCTCGCTTCTGGATCGGATGTCGTTGGGGCGGCCCGCCGCCGAACGCCCAGCGCCCCCGCCCGCTCCGGAGCGGAGTACGCCGGATCTCCCCGCCGCCGAGCCGCCGGCCCCAGAGCCCTACGCGCCTGAGCCCGCGCCGGTCGAGGCGTCCGCGCCCGCTTATAGCGAGCCCGAGCAGCCCGCGCAGCGCCCTTATGGCGCACCGCCGCCGCGGCTGGCCCCTGAGCCCACGGTGCTGAAATCCGGCATCGTCGGCGGCATGGCCTATACGCTTTATTCCGACGGCTCGATTCAGGCGGAATTGCCCGATGGGGTGGTGCGCTTCGCATCGCTGATGGAATTGCGCGAGCACGTGTCCCGCGCCAATCCTCCGGCCTGAGTCCGCTCAAACGCGAACGGGGTCGCCAAGGCGACCCCGTTTTTGCATGTGCGCTTTTGTCCCGTCCGCGCCCCGCTGCGGGGCCCGCCGGCCCGAAGCGGTGTCAGTCGCGAAAGACGACGGTCTTGTGGCCGTTCAGGATCACCCGATCCTGGAGATGCCAGGCCAGCGCCCGGGCCAGCACCCGGCGCTCGATGTCGCGGCCCTTGCGGACCAGATCGTCCGGGCTGTCCTGGTGGCTGATGCGCTCCACATCCTGCTCGATGATCGGGCCTTCATCCAGGTCGGACGTTACGTAATGGGCGGTGGCGCCCATCAGTTTCACGCCGCGCACATGGGCCTGGTGATAGGGCTTGGCACCCTTGAAGCCGGGCAGGAACGAGTGGTGGATGTTGATGCAGCGGCCGGATAGCTTGGCCGTGAGCCCATCCGACAGCACCTGCATGTAGCGCGCCAGCACCGCCACTTCCGCGCCGGAGGCCTGGAAGATGCGCCACACCTCCGCCTCCTGCTCCATCTTGCTGTCCTTGGTGACCGGCAAATGATGGAAGGGGATGCCGTCGAAATCCAGATGGGCATAAGTCGACAGCGGATGGTTGGAGACGATGCCGACGATCTCCATGGGGATCTCGCCGATGCGCCAGCGATAGAGCAGGTCCGCCAGGCAATGGTCGAACTTGGAGGCCAGCAGCAGCACCCGGCGCTTCTCGGCCTTGTCGCGCAAGGTCCAGGTGAGGCCGAATGCTTGCGCGACCGCGCCGAAGGCGGCGCGGATCTCCGCCTCGCGGGCGTCACCCTCCACCACGTTGAACACCACGCGCATGAAAAAGCGGCCGCTCTCCGTATCGTCGAACTGCTGCGCCTCCAGGATGTTGCAGCCCTTCTCGAACAGGAAGGTGGAGACCCCGGCGACGATGCCGGGGCGATTGGGGCAGGAGAGGGTGAGGATGAATTGCTGGGTGGGCGTGGTCATGGGTGTGGGTCCGCTATGAGATGCGCCGCTGCATGCCCGCGCTGCCGTGGCCGCGCGGTAGATGCAAGCGATCCGCGATGAAGACAAGGGAGGCGAGCGTGCCCGCGCCCGCAGGGGGCGGATACGGCACGGCTCGCGCTTGTTGATCTACGCCGCGCGCGCCGCGCCGCGATCAACCTCGCCCGGTGCCCTCCAGGTCGAAGCCATATTGCAACGCCCCGGCGGTAAGCGCCCGCAGGAATGCGGCCGCGAACGAGCGGGCGACGGCGCAGCGATAGACCGGCGCGGCGTCGGTCTGCCACAGGGTCACGCCCACGAAGGCCATCGAGGTGGTCGCCGCATCGCCCGGCGCGAAGGCGATCGGATCCAGATCGATCGTGCACAGGGTGGCCAGCGCCTCGCGGACCTGCGGGCCGCTGATCTCGAAGATCAGCAGGGCGTCGCTCTGGTCGGTGAGCGCGGCTTGGGTGCCCAGCGCCCCGGCCAACTGGTGCTGCAGCCCATCGCCGCTGATGGCGTCGGCCACGGCGAGCCAGCGGCCCGGCCCGGTGCCGATCACGGTGAGGCCTTCGGCGAAGACCGCCTTCGGCCCCGCCGGCAGCGAGAGGGCGAGCGCTGCCCCATCGGGGGTGATGCCCCGGCGGGCGACGACGGTGGCCGCCGCGGTATCGGCGATCAGGCGGGCGGTGACGCCCGCGGCGCCGTCGGCCCGGCCATGGCGCCCGGCGGGCACCAAGCGGGTGACGGGGAGAAATTCCAACACATCAGCCACGGAGCCGCTCCCCCTTCGGATCCACGAAACCGGGATCGCAGATTTCCACTTCGATATCCTCGCCGCGCACCGGATCATAGGCGCGCACCCGCTCGCCATGGCGCTCGGTGCCGCGCTGGATGAGGCCGAGGCCGATCCAGTGGCCGAGGGTGGGCGAGAAGATCGCCGCGGTCATATAGCCTTCGTCATGCTCCACGGTGCCCGGCTTGCCGAGACCGACGAAGTGGGCGCCGGCCCGAATGCGCTTGGTCGTATCCACCGGCTTGAAGCCGGCGAGGATCGGGCGCTCGGGATCGACCATGGCGGGCCGTCCGGAGAGAACACGGCCGATATAGTCCTTCTTGGTGGAGGCCATGCGCCCGAGGCCGAGGTCGCGGGCGGTGGTCTGCCCGTTCAGCTCGCTGCCGGAGACATGGCCCTTCTCCACCCGCATCACCGCCAGGGCTTCGGTGCCATAGGGGGTGATGCCGAACGGGGCGCCCGCCGCCATCAGCGTCCGGGTCAGCGCCTCGCCATGGCTGGCGGGCACCGCGATCTCGTAGCCCAGCTCACCGGCAAACGAGAGCCGGAAGATGCGCGCCTTGACCCCGCCCATTACCGTGCCCTGCACCGCGCCCATATAGGGCAGGCCGGCGTTGGAGACGTCGAGCGGGGCATCCACCACTTGGGCCAGCACGTCGCGGGAGCGGGGGCCGGAAATGGAGATCTGCGCCCATTGCTCGCTGACCGACGCCAGCTGAACGTCCAACTCCGGCCACAGCACCTGGAGGCAGAATTCCAGATGCTGGTAGACCTTGGCGGCATTGGCCGTGGTGGTGGTCATGATGAAATGGTTTTCGGCCAGACGGGCGGTGGTGCCGTCGTCCATCACCATGCCGTCTTCGCGCAGCATCACGCCATAGCGTGCCTTGCCCACCGCCAAAGTGGAGAAGGTGTTGATATAGACCCGGTCGAGGAAGGCACCCGCGTCCGGCCCCTGCACGTCGATCTTGCCGAAGGTGGAGACGTCGATCAGGCCCACGGCGGAGCGGGTGGCATTCACCTCCCGCACCACGCTTTCGAGCCAGTCGCTCTCGCCGGGCTGCGGAAAGTATTGCGCCCGCAGCCATTGGCCGGCTTCCACGAACACCGCGCCCTGCTCCTGCGCCCACGCATGGGTCGGGGTGGGGCGGGTGGGGCGGAAGTCCTTGCCGCGATGGTGGCCGGCGATGGCGGCGATGGCCACCGGGCTATAGGGCGGGCGGAACAAGGTGGTGCCGGTGGCGCCGATGCCCTGTCCGGTCAGCTCCGCCATGATGGCGAGGCCGGCCATGTTGGAGTTCTTGCCCTGGTCGGTGGCCATGCCGAGCGTGGTGTAGCGCTTCAGCAGTTCCACCGAGCGATAGCCCTCCCGGTGGGCCAGGGTAACGTCCTTGACGGTGACGTCATTCTGGAAGTCCACAAAGGCGAGGCCCCGCGTTCCGCTCACATGCCAGAAGGCGGAAATGCCGGTGGGCGTGTCCGATGCCTTGGGCGTGGGGGCGGAGACGGCGGTGAAGCCGGCATCCGTGGCCGCAGTGGCGCCCGCTTGCGCACCGTCCGCCAGAACATCGGCCAGCGAAAAGCGCCCGGCGGCGGCGCCGGCCACGCTGAGGCCGGGCGGCGGCGTGCCGGGGAGGAAGGCCGCGAGGCCCTCATCATAGGTCGGGCGGCTGCCGAAATGGCTGGTGAGGTGGAGATTGGGCGTCGTGCCGCCGGAGATGGCGAGCACTTCCGCCGGGAGGCTCTCCTCCCGCCCGCCGGTGCGCACGATCACTGCGGACAACACCTTGCCGGAGGTGGCCATCACTTCGCCACCCAGTATCACCCGCGTGCCGCGGGCCTTGGCGCGGGCCTCCAGGGCGGGGTCCACCGCGCGCCGCACATCG
The DNA here is from genome assembly GCF_943371865.1 of Azorhizobium sp. AG788. Lineage (GTDB taxonomy): Bacteria > Pseudomonadota > Alphaproteobacteria > Rhizobiales > Xanthobacteraceae > Azorhizobium. Next base: position 90,041 of record NZ_CALRWL010000001.1, read on the forward strand.
ACGATGGCCGAGAGCCCGATCCCCGCATCCGCCGCATCGAGGGCGGCGGACCAGGCATAGTCATTGTTGGCGAATAGGATGGTGCCCGCGCCGGGTGCCACGCCGTAGCGCACCGCGTAGGTCCGCAAAGCCTGGGCCGACATCACGCCCGGCCGGTCGTTGCCACCGAACACGATGGGCCGATCGAACGCGCCCGCCGCCAGCACCGCCCGCTTGGCGATGATCTTCCAGAAGCGCTGGCGCGGCGTGAACGGAGCCGGCAGGCGCAGATGATCGCTGACCTTTTCCAGCGCCGCATAGGTGCCGCCGTCATAGACCCCGAACACATTGGTGCGGGTCATGATGCGCACGTTCGGCAGGCTTTCCAGCTCCGCAGTGGCCTTGGCCACAAAGTCGCTGGCGGGGGAATCGTCGATGGCGTCCCGCTCGCTGAGCAGGCGGCCGCCCAAAGTGAAGTCCTCGTCGGCCAGGATCACCCGCGCCCCGGAGCGCGCGGCATTCAGGGCGGCGGTGAGGCCGGCGGCGCCGGCGCCGATCACCAGCACGTCACAGAAGGCGTGGGCCTTCTCGTACGTATCTGGATCATTGCCCTCGGCGGCGCGGCCGAGACCGGCGGCGCGGCGGATGATGGGCTCGTACAGCTTCTCCCAGAAGGCCGCCGGCCACATGAAGGTCTTGTAGTAGAAGCCGGCGCTCAGCAGCGGCGACAGGGCGCCGTTGATGGACAGAATATCGAAATCCAGCGAGGGCCAGCGATTCTGGCTTTGCGCCACCAGGCCGTCGAACAGCTCTACCGTGGTGGCGCGGGTGTTGGGCTCGCGGCGCTTGCCGGCGCGCAGTTCCACCAGCGCGTTCGGCTCCTCGGAGCCGGCGGCGAAGATGCCGCGCGGGCGGTGATATTTGAACGAGCGGCCCACCAGCCGCACGTTATTGGCCAGCAGCGCCGAGGCGAGCGTATCGCCCGCAAAACCCTGATAGGCCTTGCCGTCGAAGGTGAAGCTAAGGGGACGCGACCGGTCGATGCGGCCGCCGGAGGACAGGCGGCTCATGACGCCACCGCCCGCGCCGGTTCGGCGCCGGTGATCTCATGGGTGCGGGTATCGCGGGCGACCACCAGCCAGGAGCGGCAGCCGGCGCCGTGATACCAATATTCCTTATGGGCACCGGCGGGATTGTCGCGCAGATACACATAATCGTGGAAGGCGTCTTCCGCGCCGGGGGCGGCGGGATCGGGCCGGGTCACCGTGGCATCGCCGAGATAGGCGAATTCCTGGGCGTCGCGGAGCCCGCAATAGGGACAGGGAATGCGCATGTGAGCCTCAGTGAAGGTTCGGCTGAGCGCCGACCCCCTTCTCGTCAATGAGATGTCCGGTGCGGAAGCGATCGAGCTTGAACGCGGCGTTGAAGGCGTGGGGGGCGTCCTTGGCGAGCGTCCAGGCGAAGCACCAGCCGGAGGCCGGGGTCGCCTTGAAGCCGCCGTAGCACCAGCCGGCGTTCAGGTAGAGGCCGGGAATGGGCGTCTTGTCGATGATGGGCGAGCCATCCATGGACATGTCCATGATGCCACCCCAGGAGCGCAGCATCCGCACCCGGCCGATGCGCGGCATCAGCGCCATGCCGCTCTCGCAGACGTCTTCCACCACCGGCAGGTTGCCGCGCTGGGCGTAGGAATTATAGCCGTCGATGTCGCCGCCGAAGACGAGCCCGCCCTTGTCCGACTGGCTGATGTAGAAATGCCCGGCGCCGAAGGTGACGACACCGTCGATGAGCGGCTTCAGCCCTTCGGAGACGAAGGCCTGGAGCACATGGCTCTCGATGGGCAGGCGCATGTCCAGCATCTTGGTCAGGCGCGAGGTGGAGCCGGCCACCGCCAGGCCCACCTTGCCGGCGCGGATCGGGCCGCGATTGCTCTCCACCCCCACCACCGCGCCTTGCGCGTCGCGGATGAAGCCGGTGACTTCGCAATTCTGCACGATGTCCACGCCCAGCTGGTCGGCGGCGCGGGCATAGCCCCACACCACCGCGTCATGTCGGGCGGTGCCGCCGCGGCGCTGGAGAAGGCCGCCCTTGATGGGGAAGCGGGCGTTCTCAAAATCCATGAACGGATACATGGCGCGCACGCCGTCCTGATCGAGCAGTTCGCTATCGGCGCCGTTCATGCGCATGGCATTGGCGCGCCGGGCATAGGCGTCGCGCTGGGCGTCGGAATGATAGAGGTTCAGCACGCCGCGCTGGCTGACCATGGAATTGTAATTGACGTCCTGTTCCAGCCCTTCCCACAGCTTCATGGACCATTCGTAGAACGGCTCATTGCCCGGCAGCAGGTAGTTGGAGCGGATGATCGTGGTGTTGCGCCCGGCATTGCCGGAGCCGATCCAGCCCTTCTCCAGCACCGCCACATTGCGGATGCCGTGTTCCTTGGCGAGATAATAAGCGGTGGCGAGGCCATGGCCGCCGCCGCCGACGATGATGGCATCATAGGCGGGCTTGGGCGCGGCATCGCGCCAGGCGGGCTTCCAGCTCTTTTGCCCGGTGAGGGCGTTGGCCAGCAGGCTGAGGACGGAATAGCGCATCTTCGATCCCGATAAGGGCGCCGGGGACCACCTGAACCGGTGCGGCGCCGCTGTTGGTTATGGATCGCTTATCCGGCCCGTGTCATCATGACTGGAAGCGACGCTTTTTTGCCTTAAGACGACATCCACGCAATTCCAGAAAAAGTGCGAAGCGGTTTTGCGTCCGGAATTGCGGCGAGAACAGATGGTGAGCGCAAACGTGTCCAATCCCGTGCCCGCAGGTCCCCCGAAGACCTATGGCTTTCTCTTGCTACCCGACTTTGCGCTGATGACCTATGCCTCGGCCATCGAGCCGCTGCGCGCCGCCAACGTCTTGTCGGGCCGCGAGCTTTATCGCTGGCGGCATGTGTCGATCGATGGGCAGGCGGTGCGGGCGTCCAATGGGGTCGCCATCGTGCCCGATCACAAAATCGGCGATGCCATGGCGCTGGATGCGCTGGTGGTGTGCGCCGGCGGCAATCCCACCCGCTTCCGGCATCGGCCCACCTTCACCTTCCTGCGCAAGCTGGCCCATGAGGGGGTGATGCTGGCGGGCCTTTCCGGCGGCCCCTATGCGCTGGCGCGGGCCGGCGTATTGGCCGGGCACCGCTGCACCGTACATTGGGAGCATCTGCCGGCCTTCACCGAGGAATTTCCCGATCTGGAGGTGACGCGCACCCTCTATGAGATCGACCGCGACCGCGTCACCTGCGCCGGTGGCATCGCCACCCTGGACATGATGGCGGACCTGATCGCCCGCGATCACGGCCCGGCTCTGGCCAATGCGGTGTCGGAATGGTTCCTGCGCACCCAGACCCGCCCCGCCTCCGGCTCCCAGCGCATGGCGCCGCGCGAGCGCTTCGGCATCGGCAATGCCAAGGTGCTCACCGTGTTGGCGGAGATGGAAGCGCGGCTGGAGGAGCCCGCCACGCGTGAGGAACTGGCGGCTCTGGCGGGCATCTCCGTTCGCCAGTTGGAGCGGCTGTTCGCGGACCATCTGGGGGAGACGCTGGGGGCGCATTATCTCGCCGTGCGGCTGGACCGCGCCCGCGCGCTGCTCAAGCAGACGGCGCTGCCGGTGGCGCAGGTGGCCATGGCCTGCGGCTTCGTCTCCACCAGCCATTTTTCGCGCGCCTATAAGGTCCGGTTCGGCAGCCCGCCGAAGGGGGAGCGGGAGCCTGCGTCCTCCGCCGCCACCGGCATGTAGCAACCGCCGACGGCGTCTCGCGCCTTCTGCTTGGCAGTCCCTTGGTACCGGGTTAGCGTTCCGTTGCGGAGCCTGGCGTCTTGATGCCGGCGGCCCGCGCAACGAAGCAACCGACCGCACGCGAGACCTGTCTCGGCTGGGTGAGTGCCGGGGCCGTGTCGCCCGCGACAAGCGGCGGACACAGGGAGTGGGACATGCTCAGCAGACGAGGGTTTGTATCCTGCGCGGTCTGCGCAGCGGTGGGGATCGTGGCGTCCGGTGTGGATGCGGTGGCGCAGACGCCAGGGGTCGTGCGCACCGTCATCCAGAAGATGGAATATCCCGGCGACAAATATGTCTGCATCCTGATGACGGCGGAGTTCGACGCCGGCCTGAAGGTGGCGCGCCATACCCATCCCGGCGTTGAATCTACCGTTCTGGTGGCGGGCGGCGGCACGCTCTCAGTGAAGGGGCAGCCGGACCGGGTCATGACTGCCGGGGAGGGGTTCCAGATCCCGCCCGAAGTGCCCCATGCCTTCCAGGTTGGGGGCGAGAAGGTGCGCCTCGCCATCACCTACATCGTGGAGAAGGACAAGCCCTTGTCCTCGCCGGCGCCGGAATAGCCTGAAAAACAAAAGCCCCCGGCATGCGCATGCCGGGGGCCTGATGAGCGGCGAGGTCGCCCTCAGATATCCAGCGTGGTGTCCCGCTCCCACTGGGTGAGATGGCGGGAATAGGCATTCCATTCCTCGGTCTTGAGCTTGAGATAGCCATCCACCAGTTCGGAACCGAGCCCGTCGCGCAGCACGCGGGATTTCTCCAACGCCCGCATGGCATCCAGCAGGTTCAGCGGCAGGCGCTTGGCGCCGCGCACCTTATGGCCCTCGGTGTACATGTTGATGTCGAGCCGCTTGCCGGGATCGCGCTGGTTCTCGATGCCGTCGAGGCCCGCCGCCAGCACGCCCGCCTGGAGCAGATAGGGATTGGCCGCGCCGTCGGCGAGGCGGAACTCGAACCGGCCCGCGTCGGGGATGCGGATCATGTGGGTGCGGTTGTTGCCGGTATAGGTCACCGTGTTGGGTGCCCAGGTGGCGCCGGAGACGGTGCGCGGCGCATTGATGCGCTTGTAGGAATTCACCGTGGGATTGGTGAGGGCGCAGAGCGCGTCGGCATTGTGGATCAGGCCGCCGATGAAGTGGTAGCCGAGCTGCGAGACGCCCAGCTCGCCCTTGGGATCGGAGAAGGCATTGCCGTTCTTGCCCCACATGGACACATGCACATGGCAGCCCGAGCCGGTGAGGTTGATGAAGGGCTTGGGCATGAAGGTGGCCCGCATGCCGTGCTTCTCGGCCAGCGTCTTGACCATGTATTTGAAGAAGACATGCCGGTCGGCGGTGATGAGGGCATTGCCATAGTTCCAGTTCATCTCGAACTGGCCGTTGGCGTCCTCATGGTCGTTCTGGTAGGCGCCCCAGCCCAAGGTGAGCATGGCGTCGCAAATTTCCTTGATGATCGCATACTGGCGCATCAGGGCCGACTGATCATAGCAGGGCTTCACCGCGGTATCGGCGCCGTCGAAGATGGCCGAGCCGTCGGGATTGGTGAGGAAGTACTCGCACTCCACCCCGCTCTTCATCTCGTAGCCGAGGGCTTCGGCCTTGGCGAGCTGGGTCTTCAGCACGGTGCGGGGCGCCTGGGCCACCAGCTTGCCGTCCATCACCAGATCGCTGGCCAGCCAGCCCACTTCCGGATTCCAGGGCAACTGGATCAGCGAGGAGGGATCCGGCACCGCGAACAGATCGGGATCGGCCGGGCTCATGTCCAGCCAGGTGGCGAAGCCGGCAAAGCCCGCGCCGTTCTTCTGCATCTCGGAGATGGCCGAGGCCGGCACCAGCTTGGCGCGCAGGCCGCCGAACAGGTCCACGTAGGAAATGAGGAAATACTTGATGCCGCGCTCCTGCGCGAGCGCTTCGAGGTCGGCTGCGACCGCGGCAGAGCGGCCTTCCGTGTCCTTCACCTGTTTCGGCGACCGGGCCATGTCTGTGTTCCCTGGAAAGGTTGTCTGGAAGCGGCTTATGCAAAGCCCGCGCCGCCGGAGGCGACGCGGGTGGGGTGAGCGGTCAGTAGGCGCCGCCCTTGCCCGGTATCCATTCGGTGCCGGCCAGCGGCACGCCGGCCATGGCGGCCGCCTCGATGGTGAGGGCCACCAGGTCCTCCGGCTCCAGATTGTGCACGTGGCTCTTGCCGCAGGCACGGGCAATGGTCTGCGCCTCGAGCGTCAGCACCGCCAGATAATTGGCCAGCCGGCGCCCGGCCTTCACCGGATCGAGCCGGGCCGAGAGCAGCGGGTCCTGGGTGGTGATGCCCGCCGGGTCGCGGCCCTCGTGCCAATCGTCATAGGCGCCGGCGGTGGTGCCGAGGGCCTGATATTCCGCCTCATGGGCCGGGTCATTGTCGCCCAGCGCCACCAGTGCGGCGGTGCCGATGGAGACCGCGTCCGCGCCCAGCGCCAGGGCTTTTGCCACATCGGCGCCGTTGCGGATGCCGCCGGAGACGATGAGCTGCACCTTGCGATGCATGCCCAGATCCTGCAGCGCCTGAACCGCCGGGCGGATGGCGGCGAGGATGGGCAGGCCCACATGCTCGATGAACACGTCCTGGGTGGCGGCGGTGCCGCCCTGCATGCCGTCCAGCACCACCACGTCGGCGCCGGACTTCACCGCCAGCGAGATGTCGTAATAGGGCCGCGAGGCGCCCACCTTCACATAGATGGGCTTTTCCCAATCGGTCAGCTCACGCAGCTCCTCGATCTTGATCTCCAGATCATCAGGGCCGGTCCAGTCGGGATGACGGCAGGCGGAGCGCTGGTCGATGCCGGCGGGCAGAGTGCGCATGCCGGCGACGCGCTCGGTGATCTTCTGGCCCAGCAGCATGCCGCCGCCGCCGGGCTTGGCGCCCTGGCCGATGACGATCTCGATGGCATCGGCCTTGCGCAGATCGTCCGGGTTCATGCCATAGCGCGAGGGTAGATACTGATAGACCAGGGTCTGCGAGCTCTGGCGCTCTTCCTGGGTCATGCCGCCATCGCCGGTGGTGGTGGAGGTGCCCATGGCGGTGGCGCCGCGCCCCAGGGCTTCCTTGGCATTGGCGGAGAGCGAGCCGAAGCTCATGCCGGCGATGGTGATCGGGATCTTGAGACGGATCGGCTTCTTGGCGAAGCGCGCGCCCAGCACCACGTCGGTGCCGCACTTCTCCCGATAGCCTTCCAGCGGATAGCGCGAGACCGAGGCGCCGAGGAACAAGAGGTCATCGAAGTGCGGCAGCTTGCGCTTGGTGCCGGCGCCGCGGATGTCATAGAGGCCCGTGGCCGCCGCGCGGCGGATCTCTGACAAGGTGTGCGGATCGAAGGTGGAGGAAAAACGGGGCAGGGTGCGGGGCACGTTGTTCTGCGTGGTCATGGTGTTCGGCCCCTCAGTAGGCATCGACATTGTCGATGTGGAAATGATAGAGGCGCCGGGCCGAGCCGTAGCGCTTGAACTCCGACACATCGACGGTGCCCCCAAGGCCGGCGGCGGCGAGCTTTTCCGCCAGCAGCGCCTTGTGCTCGTCGCGCAGCTCTTTCTCGATGCAGTCGGCCCCGAGGCTCTTCACGGAGCCGCGCACGAAGAGCTTGGCCTCATAGAGGCTGTCGCCCAGCGCGTCCCCGGCATCGCCGAACACGATGAGGTTGCCGGCCTGGCCCATGAACGCGCTCATGTGGCCGATGGAGCCCTTCACGATGATGTCGATGCCCTTCATCGAGATGCCGCAGCGGGCGGAGGCATTGCCGTCGATCAGCAGCATGCCGCCGTGGGCGGTGGCGCCGGCCGCCTGGCTGGCGTCACCCTTCACATGCACGAAGCCGCTCATCATGTTCTCGGCGACGCCGACGCCGGCATTGCCATGGATGGTGACGCGGGCCTGCTGGTTCATGCCGGCGCAATAATAGCCGACGTGGCCGGCCACATCGATTTCCAGCGGCGCGTTGATGCCGACCGCCACCGCATGGCGGCCGTTGGGGTTGAGCACCTGCCAGCGGCGGGCATTGGTCTCGCCGGCGGTCTTGTGCAGGGCCGCGTTCAGCTCGCGCAGCGGCGCCCCGGCGAGGTCGAAGGTGATGTCGGTGGCAAGCGAGGTCATGCGGCGCGGTCCCAGAAATAGACGGTGGCGGGCTCGGGCTCGAACACCCGGGCGTTTTCGATGCCGGGCAGATCCACGAGAGCGCGGTATTCCGAGCCGAACGCCACATATTGATCGGTCTCGGCCATCACCGCCGGCTTGCAGGCGATGGGATCGCGCAAGACGCCGAAGCCGCTCTCGGTGCCGACCACGAAGGTGTAGAAGCCGTCGAGGTCATTGAGGCCCGCTTCCAGCGCTTGGCCCAGCGATGCCCCCTGGCGCATGCGCCAGGTGAGATAGCCGGCGGCCACTTCGCTGTCGTTCTCGGTGGCGAAGGTCAGGCCCTCGCGCTTGAGCGTGCGGCGCAGGTCGTTGTGGTTGGAAAGCGAGCCATTGTGCACCAGGCACTGGTCGGCGCCGGTGGAGAAGGGATGCGCGCCGGCGGTGGTCACCGCGCTTTCGGTGGCCATGCGGGTGTGGCCGATGCCGTGGGTGCCGCTCATGCCGGAAAGGCCGAAGCGGCTGGCCACGTCGCTGGGCAGGCCCACTTCCTTGAAGATTTCCATGCGGGCGCCCGAGCCCACCACCGCCACCTCCGGATGGTCGCTGGCCAGCGCCGCGCGCACCGCCACCTCCGCCGTGGCGGGGATCTCGATGACCGCATGGGTGGAGCGCACCGCAAGATCGGGCGTGCCGCCGGCAATGACCGACAGGCTGCGGGCGAGGCCCGCGAAATCATAGCCCTCGGTGGCCCGCAGCGAGAGCTTCACATGGTCCGCCTTGCCGGCGCCATAGACCACGAAGCCAGCGCTATCCGGCCCGCGATCGGTCATCACCCCCAGCATGGACGCGAGCATCTGCCCGAGCTGTGGCTCCAGCGCGGGGTCTTTCAGGAATATGCCGACAATGCCGCACATGGCGCCTCTCCATCGCCCCGAAGGGCCATGGGGATGTCGTACTCCCCGTCTGGGTTGCTCGTCAATTATGAGAATAAAATTTTCTTTAGGAGAAAATCATGCGGAGGCCGTCGAGGGTCCTGCCGGCGTGGCACGCGTCCAGCGCCTATGGCGTGATGATGTGGGGAATGAAGCGCGACATGTTCATGGTGATGGCGCTGGTGTCCTCGCGCAGGCCGATGCCGCAGGGTGTATCTCCCACGATCCAACTGCCGATCACCACATGGCCGTGCCGGGTCTGGAACAGGGGCGTCGCCGCCTGCACCACGAAACGGCCCGCGCCATGGGGGCCATCCACGGTTTCCGTCCGGCCGTGCCGCACCAGCGTGACATTCTCGCCCTCTCGCGAGAACAGCGGCTTGCGGGCATAATCGCGCAGGCCTTGCGCGCGCGGGTCGTCCTCGAAATAGGCGGGCAGCAGGTTGGGGTGGCCGGGGAACATCTCCCACAGCAGCGGCAGGATGGCTTTGGTGGAGAGCATGGCCTTCCACGGCGGTTCCATCATCGCGCAGTCAGACTGGGCCAGGTGCTCGCCATAGGCTTCCCCAAACATCCATTCCCACGGGTGCAGCTTGAACATGCGGTCGATGACCAGATCGTCGAGATCGGTGAAGCGCCCCTGCGCGTCCAGGCCGATGTCGCTCATGGCGAGCATCTTCACCCGGAAGCCCGCCTGCAGGGCGCAATCGGCGACATAGCTCAGCGTGCCGCCATCCTCCACATTGTCCACGGCGCCCGCCACGTGCAGGATGGAAGTCTGCGGCATCAGGCAGAGGCGCTCCACCAGATGCTCCTGGATGGAGTTGAACTGGTCTGTGCCTGGCGGCAGGGCGCCGCTGCGTACGCAATCCTCAAGCCAGAGCCATTGGAACACCGCCGCCTCATAGAGGCCGGTGGGGGTGTCGGCATTGTATTCCAGCAGCTTTGCGGGGCCGGTGCCGTTATAGGCGAGGTCGAAGCGGCCGTAGAGCGAGGGCTCCTGGGCGCGGTTGCGCCAGGAGGCGGCGACATAGGCATGATGGGCGCCGGGAATGCCGAGGCGCGCCAGCAGGCGCTCGTCGGCCGCGGCCCGGTCGGCGAGTTCCAGGCACATCTGATGCAGATCGCCGGAGGGGTCCTCGATGTGGCGCTCGATCTCCTCCAGTGTGAAGGCGATCATGGCCGACTCGTCCCAATATTTGGTGCCGTACATGTCGGCGAAGCGGAAGCCGAACGTCTCGGCCGTCGCCCGCCAATGCGGGCGTTCCTCGATGAGGTGGCGCCGCATCTGCCGCTCCTAGCCGCCGCCGCCGAAACCGCTGCTGCCGAAGCCATGGCGGGACACGCTCGACGTCTTCACATTGGCACCGGCAGATGGCGCGTAGGGGCTGAGCGTCGCGGGGCGCGGCCGTTTTCCGTTACTGCTCCAACCGCCGCCAGCGCCGCCGGTGGCCGACGATTGGTCATCCTTGTCCCGGCCCAGATCGGCAAGCGCCCGATAGCTGCCGCGTGTGGTGCGAGATGCATAGACCGGCGTGCTGACATAGGCGCCGCTGCCGGTCTGGCCGCGGAGAGGGGACAGCACGAAGCCTGCCATGACCGGTACGAAAACAGCGCCAGCCGAGACGCCCGATCCGGCGGCGGCGGGGCGGGCCTCGCAAGTGCTGTCGGTGGCGACCTGGCAGCCCTCGGCGCTGGTGAACACCGGCGCCTGAGCTTGATGCGCCGCGAGCGCGCGCTGGTAGTCGGCGGCGCAGGTGTTCCTGCCGATGCCTGCCCCGACGCAATCATCGACCGCGCTGGAGCCGCCGGCGAACACCATCTCCTCCGGTGCGGCGGGTGTCCCCGGGTCATTTGGCCGGTGCCAGAGGAGGGCTGTCGCCGCGGCCCCGCACACGACGCCGATGGCGATGAAGTCAGAGCGTTTCATGCGTGCCGCCCGAAGCTTACGAGGTCATAGCGGCGGCATTCAGGATGCCCACCACCACCGCCGTGCCACCGAGCCATGTTCCGGCCGCCATCTCGCCGCGCGCGATGCGCTCCGACACGTCCGGCATGATCATCCGGGCGCCGAAATAGGCGATGATCTGGGCCGCTGCCGCGATCAGCGCCCAGATGAAGAAGTCCACCAGGTTCAGGCTGCCGCCCATGGCCGCCCTCAGCGGCAGCGCGAAGCCGACCAGCGCGCCGAGCAAGGCGAGTACAGCCGCGCCATTGCCCGCCCGCACGAGCCGGAACTCATGGTGCGGCGTGGTCGCGGAATAAGCGGTGATGAAGGCGGCCACGAGAATGAGGGAAATGGAAAAATAACCAAGAAAGGCCGGAAAGCCTGCAAGATAGGTCGCAAACATGAAGGGCCGTGACCTTGTGAAACTGGATCCTGTCTAGCGGAAGCGGCTGAGTCCGGGAAGAGCCGCAAGGCCCCGTGACCGCTTTGGAACTGCTCCGGAAACCGCTTTAGCGCGGATCCCGGCTGTAGACGATGACCGAGAGGTAGGTCATCGGCCGCACCACCAGATCCTCGGGGCCGTGGGCTGAGCCGGAATCGAACATCAGCGAATCTCCCGGCCGTAGATGGTAGGTGCGGTCGCCGTGGCGATAGATCACCTCGCCGCTGAGCATGTAGAGGAACTCCACCCCCGCATGACGGAAGCCTGTGTAGGGCACCGCTTCCTCCGTCAGGGTGATGAGATACGGCTCCACCACGATATCGCCGCCCAGGCCATGCCCCAGCAGTTCATACTGATGGCCCACCTTGGTGCCGCGCCGCTCGATCACCACCCCCTGACCGGCGCGGACATAAGAGCAATCCCGCCGTTCCTCGAAGGTGGAAAACAGCGCGGTGATCGGCACATTGAGCGCCCGCGCCACCGCCTGCAGTGTGGAGAGGGAGGGGGAGATCTGCCCGTTCTCGATCTTCGACAGCATACCCACGGAGATGCCGGCGGCGCTGGCGAGATCGGAGACGGTGAGGTCCAGTTGACGGCGGACGGCGCGCACCTGCACGCCCAGGGCCTGTTCCAGGGTCGCCGCGCTGGCAGCGGGAGCGCCGGAGCCGGTGGCGAGGTCCGCGGGATCGGCCGGTGCAAGCGATGGCGCGCCGGCCAGGGGCTGCCCGCCCTTGTCCAGAGCGATTTTCTGTCTGCGTTCCGCCACCGCTCCTACATCCTTAACTGATGCCTGTTTCGGGGTGCCCCACCGGGAGCCCGCACGCAAGCAAAATTCTCGCACCGGTGCGGCCGGGCTTACAGGGCTTTCCGCCTTCGGGCGCCGGCTTGAACGGACACGCTCACGCCACACCTGAGCGAGGCTATCCACAGGGGAGCGCCTCGGCGATTAGCGGGCTATGGACAGCCCTGCGCGAACTGACTATACACACGCCGCTCCCCCGAGGTCGTAAGACTTCCTGCGGATGCCCGGGTAGCTCAGTTGGTAGAGCATGCGACTGAAAATCGCAGTGTCGGCGGTTCGACTCCGTCCCCGGGCACCATGACCTCTAGAAGGTCAAAAAAATCAAACACTTACGGTCGGATTTATCCCAACCTGGGCACTAGGTTAGGATAATCTGTTCACTCTTCGCCCTCGCGGAAGCCCGCTGGGTCGGCGTCCTCGACATCCTGGATGCCGTCAAGATTGCCCAGCTCGATCAGGGGGGCATTCCGACGCCTGCCAACTTCTTCCGATTCAACCGCTGGGCGGACAGCGCCGGCTGCTTTGGGCTCTCCGAACCGGACTCGGCCATGAACTGGTGCTTGGTCCCGCCGTTCTCGGCCGCGATCGTCACGTCCGCCTAGCGGAGTCCAGGCGCCGACTGTTGAGGAAGGCCGGCTTCGCCGCAGCGTTTGGGGGGGGGGCAGTTGCCGAAGTCATTGGTCGTGAATGGCCGATCGCCCCCGGTGACGACGAATGTCATCTTTCCCAGCTTGGGGGAGGCTCAATGACCTTCGCGAGAATAGGCAAGATAGGGATCTGCCGTTGTTTGGTAATGTTCACCACGCCATTCACCAACGGTGAGGTTCAGATTGTCTTGACCGGGCTATTTATGATCCATAGAATTAGCGTTATTTTTAAGATCGAATGTTTGGTGATTTCGTTCGATCTCAATTTACAATGGACTGGCTATGGCGTTTTTTAGAATGGTTGTAATTTATTTTATCGCAGCATTTTGTAGTGCGGTCGCGGTATCTATTTTGTTTTTATTTTTGAGAGATAACGGCATTTTTGTTGGGCGAAATATTGAATTAATAGTCAGAGCATTTTTCGTATTATGTTCCGTTTTAATTGTGTGGCGTCTGTTTTTTATGAAAAGATAACCAACTTTTCATGCCTTCTTCCAATATGTGACGTTCGTCCTTGATCTGGATGAGAGAGGGCGGCCGTTACAATGTGGTCGTTGCGAGTGGTGAGGCCTCCACTTAAGTCTTGTGGAGTACCTCATTCGAATGGCGTATGGGTACGCTTTGGTCGGCTCTTTGTGTTGCGTGCATGATTAGCTCAGAGCTCGAGTGTCTTATATTTCGACAGGTTTGCAAGTTCTGGGCATGCGGGGAATACTGTCCAAGTTTCTATAATTCACACTTTATCTGCATTAATCAAATTAATGTATAGATTATGAGTCTGTTTGATTTTTTCTGAGGTGAATTCAACGACTGCTTATCCTGTTCGAACAGGGATCCGCTACATGTAGTGCAAGTTGCGATGGCCCTGCCCTCGTAAATGGGGCGCGCCCGGGCCTTTTCGGCGGGGCTGTGATGAAGGGTAAGGGGATTCGGCGCGCGACTCCTCCGCCGGGCATTCAGGCCGATATTAGATCCTCAAGTGTATCCACGAAGCGATCCGCCTGTTCCAAGGTCAGGCACAGCGGCGGGCGGACTTTCAGGACATGGCCCAGCGCTCCAGCGGCGCCAATCAGGATGTGCCGGTCGCGCAGCGCATTGATCAGACGCTTTGCGCCTTCGGGATCGGGAGCATCCCCACTGACGATCTCAACGCCGAGATAGAGACCGGCGCCGCGCACGTCGCCAATGGCGGGGCAACGCTCCCGGGCTGCGGCCAGCCGTTCGGCGATGTGCCCGCCAACCTGCGCCGCGTTGTCGATCAAGCCGTCCTCAGCAATCACGTCGAGCACAGCGAGACCCGCCGCTGCCGCGACCGGGTTTCCGCCGAAGGTGTTGAAGTAGCCGAAAGCGTCGCAATAGCCGGCCAGCAGCTCCGGCCGCGTCACCACGCCGCCCATGGCAATGCCATTTCCCATGGGCTTGCCCATGGTGACCACGTCGGGCACGACCTCGTGACGGGCAAAGCCCCACATGCCGCTCCCCGTGCGGCCGAAGCCGGGCTGGACCTCGTCGGCAATGAATAGTCCGCCCGCCGCATGCACCGCCTCCACCGCGGGCTTCAGGAAGCCCGGCGGATCGGCGAATACGCCGTCGCTGGAGAAAATCGTGTCCACCAACAGCCCCGCGAAGCGGATGCCGTCCGCTTCCAGGCCGGCGATGGCCGCGCGCACAGCGGCGGCAAAGCCGGCGCCAAGATCGCCGGGGAAGTTGCGGGGATCCGGCGCCGGAACCATCCGCACGTGGCGCGGCGGAGTCCCCTGCTTGTAGGAGGAGGGTGACACCTCGGTCACGGCGGCGGTGTTGCCGTGATAGGCGGTTTCCGTGACGATGAAGCCGGCGCCGCCCGTCGCCTGACGGACGATCCGCAGGGCCAGATCGTTGCTTTCGCTGCCGGTGCACGTGAGCGCCAGATTGGACAGGGGGGTCGGGAAGGTGGCGAGCAGGCGCTCGGCATAGTCGTGCACGTTGTCGAACAGATAGCGGGTGTGGCAGTTCAACTGCGCCACCTGCTCCTGCACCGCGGCCACCACTTTGGGGTGGCAATGTCCCACCGACGGCACGTTGTTATAAAGGTCGAGATACTCCGACCCATCGGCGGTGCGGATCATGGCGCCGGACGCGCTGACCACGTGCAGTGGCTGCTGGTAGAACAGCACGGACGAAGCGCCGAAGCTCCGCTGCCGCCGGGCCACCAGGCGGGCCACGTCGTCCGCGAGCCCCACGCCTTCCTCCGGCTGGAAGGCATTGAGGGAGAGGATCTGCTGGGTGGTCATCGACTGTGTTCCGGTTTTGCCGACCGCCTGCGCGGCGTGGGGCGCGTCATGCGCGGGCGGCGAGGAAGGCTTGGGCGAGGGCGACCGTGCCCTGGGTATAGGGCACCCCCATGCTCTGGGCGGTGGGCGTCTCGGCGTGGGAGGCGACCCATGCGGTCAGCAGCATGCGGCGCAGCATGATGAAGACGGGCAGTTGCTCCGCCTGCGCCTGAGAGAGAGGCGCACGGGTGCGATAGCCCGCGATCCAGGCCTCCATGAGCGCGGGCACATAGGGTTCGTGCTCCAGAAAGCTGATGGCGGCGGCGAAATCGTAGAGGAACCAGGAAAAGCCGCAGTCGTCGAAATCGATCAGGGCCAGGGCGTCGCCATCCACCAGCAGGTTGGCCAGCCGCAGGTCCGCATGGATCAGCCCGAACGTATCGTCACTGGTGCCGATGGCGGCCAGTTCCCGTTCCAGCACCTGTGCCGTGCGCTCCAGGATTGCCCGTCCGTCTTTAGTCAGTCCAAGGCCGGCGCGCCAATCTCCCCACAGGGGGGTGGCGCCCAGCGTGGTGTGATAGGCCCAGATCTTGCGGGTAAAGCCCGCAGGCCGGGCCCAGGCCCGGGCTTGCGTGTGAAGGCCGGCGTGAATGGCACCCAGCTTGTGAAACCAGCCGGCCAGATCATCGCTTTCCGCCGGCTCGCGGCCGGGCAGGAACTCGAACGCCACCACGTGGCGGATGCTGCCGTCATGGTTCAGATCGGCGATATGGCTACCGTCGCGCAGGGGGATGGGGCGGGGCGTGCGAATGTCCCCAGCCGCCCGCAGGGCCTCGATCCAGGCGAGCTCGGATTCAATTTCAGCGCGGGTGTGATAGTCGGGCCGATGAACCCGGAAGACGAGGTCGCCTCCGGTGCCGGTCTGGCTGGCCTTGAAGGTGGCATTCTCCGAAATGGTGAGCAGTTGCAACTGCGTGCCCGGCGCCACATCCCACAGCGGCAATGCCTGCCGCAGGCCATTTTCGATGCCGGTCAGGAAATCGCCGTCATAGAGCACGGGTCCGCTCCTTGTTCGCGGGTTCACGCCATGGCTGGGGGCCGGTGCGGTGGAGCGATCCTGTCATGGCCTCACCGGCCGCGCGTCGGGGCGATGGTGACCTCGACCCGCGCCCGCTGCAGGGCGCGGCCGATGGCCTCCGGCGGCAGGGCATCGGCGACCAGCCGCCCCACATCGTGCCAGCGTCCCCAGATGGCAAGTGCCTGCTGATCGAACTTGGAATGGTCCGCCACCACCATGGTCTGCACCGCCCGGTGCATCATGGCCTTATAGACCGAGGCGGCTGCGGCGGAGGCGTCGGAGAAGCCTTCGGCGGTAATGCCGGTGGCGCCCAGGATTGCCCAGTTGGCATTGTAGGACTGCAGGAATTCGATGGTCTCCGCGCCCACGATCATGCCCTCGCGGCCATCATAGCGCCCGGGGCACATGAGCACCGAGATGGTGGGGTTGGGCGCCAGGACCGTGGCCACCGAAAAGGAATGGGTGATGACGGTGATGTCGCGGCATTCGGCGGCCATGCGGCGGGCCACATGGGTGGTTGTGGCGCCGGCGCCGATGGCCACCACCTCATTGGGGCGCAGCATCTTCACCGCAACGGCGGCGATGGCCTCGCGCTCCTCCACCATCATGCGATGGCGTTCGCTCACCGAGGGCTCGGTGCCCAGCGGGCGCACGGCGCCGCCATAGGTGCGGTTGATGAGGCCGCGTTCGCCCAGTTCCAGCAGGTCGCGCCGGATGGTCTCCGTGGAGACGTCCAGTTCCGCTGCCAGTTCGGACACGCGCAGCGTGGGGCTGGCCATCATCTCGGCGAGGATGCGCTCATGGCGCGCTGTCTTGGACCGTTTCATCGTCTCACGTCTGGGGGCGGGGGATGCGGTCATGCCGCGGCCCGCCGCCGATAGAGCCACAAGATGACGCCGCCGAGCAGGAGCGCGGTGGCGGCCCCCAGGGTGCTCATGGTGCCGAGCGCGGGGACCATGGGGCTATAGCCTGCCACCATCTTGGAGTAGAGCCATTTCGGCACGGTGGAATCCGCGCCCGCGGTGTAAAGCGACAGCGGGAAGTTGCCCCAGGACAGCAGGAAGGCAAACAACGCCCCCGACCAGATGCCTGGCCACAGGATCGGCAAAGTGACTTCGCGCAGCACCTGCCAGCGGCTGGCGCCGAGATCGAAGGCGGCTTCTTCCAAGGCGGGATCGAAGCTGTAGACCTGGATGGCGATGATCAGCGTCACCACCGGGACGATCCAGACCAGATGGGCGAGCACCGCCGTCATCCAGGAGGTCTGCACGCCCAGCGCGCTGAACCATAACAGCAGCGCCAGCCCCAGCACCGGCTGGGGAAAGAAGATGGGCAGGATCACCAGCTTCTGGAACAGGCGCCGACCCCGCCAGTCGTAGCGCGCAAAAGCCAGGGCGCCGCCGAAGGCGAGCAGCACCGAAATCACCGTCACCAGGGCGGCCACGGCCAGGGAGTTGCGCACGAGCATGCCGATCTCGATGGAGTCCAGGGTCCGTTCCCACCACTCGGTGGTGAAGGCACGCACCGGAAAGGCGAAATAGCGCCCTTTGGACAGGCTGGCCAAGGCGCCGCAGGCGATGGGCAGATAGAGCAGGATCACCACCAAAGCGGTCCAGAGCCAGATGAAGAAGTGGGTGCGGGCCTTGTGCTGTTCCATAGCTCAGCGACGTCCCAGCAGGCGGTCGAGATCAAGGCGCGAGAACACCGCCAGGGTGAGGGCGCCGATGAATACGGTCACCACCACCGCCAAGGCCGATCCCAGCGGCCAGTTCTGCGAATAGGTGAAGGCGATCTCGATGTCGTGGGAAATGACGATGACCGATTGCCCGCCCAGGATCTTGGCTTCCGCCACGGCGCCAATGCCCAGCACGAAGGTGAGCAGGAGGCCGATGAGGATGCCGGGCATGGCCAGCGGCAGTTCCACCTCGCGCCAGATCTGCCAGCGGTTGGCGCCGAGATCGCGGGCGGCATCCATGAGGTCGCGCGGCACCATGGCGAGGCCCAAAGTCATGGGAAACAGCATGAACGGCAGATACACATAGATCATCCCGGCCAGGATCATGGCCGGCTGGTAGAGGACCTGCGGCCCGCCGGCAAAGCCCAGGGCCTTCAGGCTACCGTCCAGCACGCCATTCTTGATGAAGAACAGCACCCAGCCATAGAGCCGCACGTTTTCCGACACGAACAACGGAAACACGAACAGGATCGACACCAGGGGCGACCAGCGTCCAAACACGCGGTTGAGGCCATAGGCGATGGGATAGGCGATCACCGCCAGCGCTGCGCATGTGGCAAATGCCAGGCCCAGCGACCACAGGAATGAGAGCCACACGGTGTTGGAGAGGCTGAAAATGTCCGCATAATTCACCAAGGTGAAGGAGCGAAACACCGAGAATGTGCGGGGCTGCGCGAAGGAGTAGGCGAAGATCGCAACCAGCGGGGCAATAAATCCGAGCCCGAACAGCACAATGACCGGCAGGGCGCAGCGACCGCCCGCCGATAGGTTGAAACGCCCGGTTCGCGCCCGCGCAGACGGGGCCGCGGATAGCAGAGCGGTGGGAAGCGAGGCCTCGGACATGGCTCAGGCCTCCACCGTGATGGCGTCGGCGGCGTCCCAGCCCACCACCACGCTGCGGTCCGCGCTTGCGGGCAGGGCTTTGGAGCGGGGAAGCTCCACCAGCATCACCTTGTCCCCCACCCGCACCTGATACTGGATGCGCGAGCCGAGGGCGTATTCGTTATAGACAATGCCTTGCAGGCGGTTCTCCGCAGTCTCTCCGGGCACCAGGAAGCGCAGGGATTCCGGGCGGATCGCCACGAAGGCGTGGTCCGCATGGGGGGCCGGCGCAGGCGGGCGGACCTGAAAAATGCCGGGCACGTCCAAGCCCCGCCACGGCGCGTCCGCAGCCGCTTTTGCCACTTCGATGACGTTCACCTCGCCGAGGAACTCGCACACGAAGCGATCCACGGGCCGATTGTAGATCTCCTCCGGCGTGCCCACCTGCACCAGACGGCCGGCGCGCATGACGCCGATGCGGTCTGACATCACCATGGCTTCTTCCAGCGAGTGGGTGATGTAGATGAAGGTCTTGCCGGTCTCCTTGTGGAGGTCCTTCAGCTCCTTCTCCAGAACCTTCTTGAGCTTGTAGTCAATGGCGGATAGCGGCTCGTCGAAGAACAGCACTTCCGGGTCATAGGCCAGCGCCCGCGCCAGCGCGACCCGTTGACGCTCGCCGCCGGAGCACTTCATGACATTCTTGTCGAGATAGTTCGCCGGGAGGCGCACCATGGCCATCAGTTCCAGTGCCCGCGCCCGGCGCGTCTTGGTGTCCACCCCGCGCATCTTGAGCGGGAAGCCGATGTTGTCGCCGACGGTCTTGTGCGGAAACAGCGCCAGCGACTGGAACACCAGGCAGGTGGGCCGCTTGTTGGGCGGCACATCGTTGATGCGTTCGCCGTGCAAGGTGATGTTGCCCTCGCTGGGCTGATCCATGCCGGCGAGCATGCGCAGCAAGGTGGTCTTTCCCGAGCCGGACGGGCCGACGATGGTGAGAAACTCGCCGTCCATCACATCAAGATCGATGCGCTCGACGGCGACAAACTCATTGAACGTCTTGCGCACGCCGACCAGTTGAAGAATGGGCGGCTTCACCTTGTCCTGCAGCATGTCACATCTCTCGACCGCATGAAGCGGTGCCCCGGGGGCGCCGGGGGCGATGCCCGCCGGCGCCGATGTCGGACGGTTCGGGCGCGTTAGCCGCGCACGCGCTTGGCGGCATTCATCAGGTCCAGCGCCTTGTCGTAATCCGGCACGATGTCGTACTCGACAGAACGGGCCATCTCCTCATCCAGGCTGTCCCACTGGATGGCGTCCAGCTCCTTTTTCGTGAACAGATCGAAGCACTTGGGATTTCCCATCTGGGCCACGGGATTGAAGGTGCCTTCCGCGAAGGCGACCGTGTGGGCGATGTCCGGGGCCTGCACGTATTTGAGGAACTCCACCGCCAGCGGCGACAGGTTGGGATTGTTCACGGTGGAGGTGATTTCAATCCATGAGACGCCGCCCTTGCCGCCGGGCAGAGGGCCCTTGAGCGGGGTGATGCCGCGTAATTCCGGGTAGCCGTCCGCGCGCGCCGCGGAGACCGAATAGGTGCCGCCGGTGAATTGCAGGTCGATCTCGCCGGAGACCAGGGCCTGGTTCATGGCGGCGATGTCGCCGATGAGCTTGGCGCCCTTGAAGATGCGCTTGGCGGTGTCCTCGAACTTGGCGAAGTCCTCCGGCGTGTGGACTTTGAACGGGTCGATCCCCGCCACCAAAAAGATGTTGAATACGTTCCAGTCGTCGGATTCCAGGATGCCGTATTTGCCCGAAAGCTTGGGGTCGTTGAACAGGTCCCAGCCGGTGGTCTCCGCGGTCTTGCGGTCGATCTTCTTGGTGTTGACCACAAAGGAGTAGGGCCCGAAGCGCTGGCACGAGCCCAGAAGCTCCTTGCCGTCATCGCTCATGGCCCATTTGTAGGGCCATTTGAACATGGGCAGCATCTTGTCGAAGAACGGCTCGAACTCGGCGATGGGCAGCGGCTTGATCAGCTTTTCCGGCCACATCACCTTGCGGGCCCAGGGATTGTTCACGTTGATCAGATCCCACACATTGATCTCGCCCGCCCGCAGTCGGTTGATCATTGTGGGGTCATTGGTGAGGCTCTCCGCCTTGACCGTAGCGCCGGTCTTCTTGCGGAAGGGGTCCAGCACCTGGGCGGCGTTGTAGCCCTCCCAGCACAGGATGTTCAGTTCCTTCTCCCGGGCGGCGAAGGCGCTGCGGGACAGGGCGAATGGGCCGCCGGCCATGGCGAGGCCACCGGCCCCCATGCCTTTGAGCAAAGACCGTCTGGAAATGGTCATGGTCGATCCCCTGGAGTGGTCGTGCGAACGGCACTGTCCGGCCGTTCGTCGATGCCGGTCGTTCTGGATGGCCGTGCTCCAATCGCTCACCGGTTTCGCACGGCGCAGCCCTCGCCTACCGCGCGGGCGGAGGGGACAGGACGCATGCCGCCAAACAAATGAGTGTTGGAGTTATGTTGTTCTATGTTGGATGTTAGGCCTCAAATGTTGGGCTTTACAACATATTTTTTGCGCCGCATTCTTTCATCGGCGGCGCAGCAATTTTTGCCGCTCCTGCCGCGACGGCGTCCCGCCCATCGCGCGTAATGCCATCCAGATCATGGGGAGAAGCGCATGTTCAAAGCGCTCGCAGGTCGCACTGTCATCGTCACCGGCGGCAGCAAGGGCATCGGTCGCGGCATAGCCCAGCGCTTTGGCGCGGCGGGGCTGAATGTGTTGGTGGTGGCGCGTTCGCTCGCGGATGCGGAGCGGGTCGCCGGCGAAATCGGGCCGCACGCCTCGGGCTTTTCCGCGGATGTGACGCAGGTGGAAGACTGTCAGGCCTTCGCCGCGGCGGCACTGGAGCGCTATGGCCGCATCGATGTGCTGTGTGCCAATGCGGGCATCTTTCCGGCGGCCAAGTTGGACGTCATGACCGGGGCCGACTTCGATCTGGTGATGAACACCAACATGAAGGGCACCTTCCTGTCGGTGCAGGCGGTGCTCGGGGCGATGAAGGCGCGCCGCTGGGGGCGGATCGTGCTCACCTCATCCATTACCGGCCCGGTGACCGGTTTCCCCGGATGGTCACATTATGGGGCATCCAAGGCTGCGCAACTGGGCTTCATGCGCACCGCCGCCATCGAACTGGCGCCATGGGGCATCACCATGAACGCGGTGATGCCGGGCAATATCCGCACCGAAGGGCTGGATGGGCTGGGTGCCGACTACATCGCCAAGATGGAGGCCTCGATCCCCTTCAAGCGCCTGGGCGGCGTGGAGGATATCGCCAATGCGGCGTTGTTCTTCGCCTCCGAGGAGGCGGGCTATGTGACGGGGCAGGGGATGGTGATCGACGGCGGGCAGATCTTGCCCGAATCCCTTGGGGCCCTGGAGGAAATGGGCAGCGCGGACTAATCTGCGCCAACAGCCTCGCCGCAGCACTCAGCGTGCGGCGGCGGAGGTCAGCCAGGACAGCAGGGGGTTGGCCGGTTCCGGCTTTGTGGGCAGGCTGGCCACCACCACCAGGCGGGTGACCTCGCCGCGCTTATAGGCAGCCAGGAACTTGTCATAGTCCCTGAACGAGACGCAGCCGTTGGAATCGCCGCGCGGTCCGAGCATGTAGGGATGGGTCAGGAAGCCGTCGCGGCCATACATCGGGTTGCCGCCCACAGGCTTCATGCGCAGCGCTTCCACCCCATGGAAGCGGGCCTCGCGCATGGTCAGGTCATAGGTGTTGGGCGGTGTGGGGCCGACCATCTTCTTGGCCACATGGCGCGGGTCGTCGAACATCTCGCCATAGCCGGAATGGGCTTCCATCTTGTCGCCATTGGGCATGTAGACGACGCGGCCCTTGATGTCATAGAGCGCGAAGCGGTCGCCCGGGCCGGGCAGCAGGGCTTGGCCCGCGGGCGTGGGTTCCTTCTCCAGCGGCCGGTCCGCCGGCTCGAGGCTGGCCACCTGCGGCTTTGCCTGCAACAGCGGGTTGCGACTGGGCAGGGGCGGGGCCGCTGACAATTGAGCAACGTCCGGCGGCGTCGCGCGCAGCGACTCATCCGGCGGCAGACCGCGACGGGCGCCCAGCGGATTGGCGGAGGGCAGCGGGACGACCCGCACGATCTCCACCGTCGGCGCCCGTGGCAGCGGCTCGTCGGCGATGGACGGCTCGGCGGTGGCGGTGCGCAGGAAAACGGAGGGCTTGGCGTCCAGCCCCGGCGCGAAGATCACGTTGGGCGTCGCTGCCACCAGGCCCGCAGAGCGGAAGGAACCGATGTCGTTGAGATCCACCGGCGGAATATCTTCCGCAAGGGCGGCCAGGTCTTCGGCGCGGATCATGCGGGTATCGGGCAGGGCGGGATCGGCGATGGTGGCCTTTTGCCCGCTCCAGCTGAACACAATCGCCGCAACCATCACGGCCGCTGCAGTGGCGCACAGACCGACGGCAATCGTCCCGATGATGGGCAGCAAAGTCCGCACGTGAGCCGGCTGATCGCTCCCGAACGAAACGTCATCCTCATCGTCGATCCAAGCCGAATACGTCATGATCCTCGTGACTCAAACGAACTGCGGCCTGATTCAAGCGGCGCGCTTACGGCTCGTGTCCGTGCGTCCCCGCCGTGCGCCAGTCGGCCCTGCCTTGTGTGTGCACGTTGCCGAAACTTGGTGACTATTCCCTTTACGATGCGACCTTAACCAAATCACGAAGGCGGGATTGTGAAGCCGATCACGACCGACCAACCGCCAGCGCCACCAAGGACCGCGGAGCTTGTCCGGGGCTCTCTAATAGACATTTCAAGCCCTTAAGTCCTCATTTGTCCAGCCCCCCGCTCAGAATGCAGTGCCCATCGGCATCGCCCGGCGGCGGCAATCCGGCACAGGCGGTGGATGGAACAGATTCGCCGCCGTCCCCCGGCCACACGGTCCATTTGTCCTACGCAGAGGTGGCATCAGCTGGCCGGTGGGTGGCGCGACCGTGCGGAGACCGGAGGCGGCACATGTGGGGCGGTATTCAGGTGCGTCTGAATGATCTCATTTAGTAAAAAGGTGTGGCTATGAGCATCGCTGAGCCGGTGACGATTCCGATGACAGGGCAATCCTCCCTTTCCGGGCTCTGGATGCGGCCTGCCGATGCGCGTGCCTGCCTTGTTCTCGCCCATGGCGCCGGTGCTGGCATGGGTCATCCGGCCATGACCGCGCTCGCCCTAGGGTTGGCCGAGCGCCGCATTGCCACGCTGCGCTATAACTTCCCCTTCATGGAGCGCGGCTCCAAGCGGCCCGATGCGCCGGCCGTGGCCCACGCGGCGGTGCGTGCCGCTGTCGCCGCGGCGGCCGGCCGCGCCGACGCTCTGCATCTGTTTGCCGGCGGGCGGTCCTTTGGCGGACGCATGACCTCGCAGGCGCAGGCGCTCCTCCCGCTGCCCGGCGTCCGGGGGCTGGTGTTCTTCGCCTTCCCGCTGCATCTGGCCGGCAAGCCGGCAGTCACCCGCGCGGACCATCTGGAGGACGTGCAGGTGCCGATGCTGTTCGTGCAGGGGACGCGGGACGCATTGGCGCAACGTGATCTCCTCGAGCCCGTGGTGGGCGGGCTCGGGTCGCGGGCGCATTTGGTTTTGGCTCAGGACGCGGACCATGCCTTCCATGTGCCTGCGAAAACAGGTTGCAGGGATACAGAGGTGCTGGCGCAACTCCTGGATGCCGCCGCTGAATGGATGCAGGGCATGCCTGCTTGAACAACAGACGCGCCGCGCAACAGGGCATGCGCCGAACGCATGGCCTGCGCCTTCCGCGCCGCTCGCTCGGTTGCGTCTGGCGCGGCGGAGTGCATCACTGGGCGGCACCGGGACGCCCCCATCTCCGTCCGCGCCGTTGGCGGGATGAGGCACGCGTCCCCAACAAAAGCCCGAGGACGCCATGCGCATCAAAGCCGCCGTGCTTCACGCCTCCCCCATTGCCAAGCCCTATGCCGAGACCCGCCCCCTGCGCATCGAAACCATTGAGCTAGACCCGCCGGGCGCCGACGAGGTGCTGGTCAAGATTGCGGCTGCGGGCCTGTGCCATTCGGACCTGTCGGTCATCAATGGCGATCGGCCGCGCCAGATCCCCATGGTGCTGGGCCATGAGGCTTCCGCGGTGGTGGTGGAAACCGGGGCCGGCGTCACCGATCTTGTCCCCGGCGATCATGTGGTGATGAGCTTCCTGCCCACCTGCGGTCACTGCCTGCCATGCGCGGAAGGCCGCGCCCAGCTCTGCGCGCCCGGCGCGGCGGCCAATGGGGCCGGCCTGCTGCTGTCCGGTGCGCAGCGGCTGCATTGCGACGATGGCACCGACGCCTATCATCATTGCGGGGTCTCGGCCTTTGCGGAATATGCGGTGATCTCGCGCCGCTCCATGGTCAAGATCGACCGCGACTTCCCGCTGGTGGAAGCGGCGCTGTTCGGTTGTGCGGTGATGACTGGGGTGGGCACCATCGTGAACACCTGCGGCGTGCGCCCCGGCCAGAGCGTGGCGGTGGTGGGGCTGGGCGGGGTCGGCCTGTCCTCGGTTCTTGGCGCTGTGGCCGCAGGGGCGGAACGGGTGATCGCCCTGGATCTGTCTCGGGCCAAATTGGATCTCGCGCTGTCCCTCGGCGCCACCGACGCCTTTCTGGCGAGCGATCCCGATGTGGTGGAAGCGGTGCGCGCGGCCACCAGCGGCGGCGTGGATCATGCGGTGGAGATGGCGGGCTCCGCTCCGGCGTTCGAACTGGCCTATAAGATCACCCGCCGCGGCGGCACGACGGCGACCGCCGGTTTGGCCAATCCCAATGCGCGGATCTCGCTGGCGCCGGTGCATCTGGTGGGCGAGGAACGGGTGATCCGCGGCAGCTACATGGGCAGCTGCGTCCCGGCGCGGGATATTCCGCGCTACATCGCCTTGAACCAGCGCGGGCGACTGCCGGTGGAAAAACTGCTGTCCGGCACCGGGCCGTTGGACGAGATCAATGCCGCGTTCGACCTGCTGGACCAGGGCAAAGTGGTGCGCCACGTCATCACCTTCTGACCCTTCCGGGCGGCAATTTTCGCGCTGGACGTTGACTATAGGAAATGCGGCTCATAGGGTCGTTAAAACGATTAGAACGTCTTTGCATTCCAAGGCTACGCCAAATCAGGCCGATGCAAAGGCAACAGGGGCTGAAGCCTCGCATGGGGGAAACGCATGAAACGCCTGCTTCTGGCCGGGTTCGGCCTTGTCATGTCCAGCGTCGTTCCGCTCACGGCTGCAGGCGCGGCCTATCCGGATCGGCCGATCTCGCTGATCGTGCCCTGGGGGGCAGGCGGCGGCACCGATGCGGTGGCACGGATGATCGGATCGCTGCTGGAGCGGGATCTTGGCCAGCCGGTGGCGGTGGTCAATCGCACCGGCGGACAGGGCGTTGTCGGTCATCAGGCGATCGCGGATGCTCCGCCGGACGGCTACACCATCGGCCTGCTGACCGTCGAAATCGGCATGATGCATTGGCAGGGCCTCACCAAGCTCGATTCGAGTTCTTACACGCCTTTGGCGCTGGTGAACGAAGACGCGGCCGGCCTGCAGGTGCGGGCGGATTCTCCCTACAAGACCGCAAAGGACGTCATTGACGACGTCAAGAAGAGCCCCGGGAAATTCAAGGCATCTGGCACCGGGCAGGGCGGCATCTGGCATTTGGCCCTGGCCGGGATGCTATCCTCGCTGAAGGTGGAGCCGTCCAGCGTGCCCTGGGTGCCGAGCCAGGGCGCTGCCCCCGGCCTGCAGGATTTGATGGCCGGCGGCGTGCAGATCGTCACCTGTTCGCTGCCCGAGGCGCGTTCGCTGATTGACGCCGGGCGGGTGAGAAGCCTCGCAGTGATGGGCAAGGAGCGTTCCAAGCTGATGCCGGACGTGCCAACCTTGAAGGAGGCTACCGGCAGCGATTGGACCATCGGCGCCTGGCGCGGCATTGCCGGACCCAAGGGCCTTCCGAAGGACGTCACCGACAAGCTCGGGGCGGCGTTGAAGAAAGCCTATGAAAGCAAGGAATACCAGGACTTCCTCACCAATCGCGGCTTCGGCGGGCGCTGGGCGGAAGGGGCCGCCTTCGGCACCTTCATGGCCGAGAGCGATGCCGCGCTGGGCGCGGTGATGAAAGAGGTCGGGATCGCGAAATAGTCGGGGTTCCGGCGTCCGGAGGGCTCAGCCCATGCGCGTCAACGATCTGGTTCTCGCCATTCTGGTGATGATCGGAGCCGCGGCCTTGGCCGCCGCGGCATCCACCTTGCCACCGATTCCGGGCCAGAAGTTCGGGGCCGACGTCTTTCCCATGGTCACCGCTGCGGGATTGTTTCTGTGCGGCCTTGTCCTGGCGGCGCAGGCGATGCGGGCCGGTCCGGGCCCGGTGGCGAGCCTGGGATGGGCGCGCGAATGGCCGGCGCTGATGCGGGCCCTCGGCACCTTGGGGGCCGTCGCGCTCTATATCGTGCTGGCGCCGCTCGCCGGCTTCATCGTGGCGTCCACCGTGCTGCTGCTGGCGCTGTTCCTGTTGCTGAAGGTGCGGCCGGTGGTGGCCGGCCCTGTGGCGCTCTTCGCCACCCTTTGCGTCTATTACGCCTTCGCCCACGGCCTGCGGGTGCCGCTGCCGCGCGGCGTCCTTGAGGGCCTGTTGTGATGGCTGCGATCGAGACCGGAATTGGCCTGGTCCTGCACTGGAACGTGTTGCTGACCATTCTGCTCGCGGCGGCCTTCGGCCTGGTGGTGGGGGCGATCCCGGGCCTGACGGCCACCATGGCCATCGCGCTGCTGGTGCCGATCACCTTCTTCATGGATCCCATCTCCGCGGTGGGGGCCATGATCTCCTGTTCCGCCATGGCCATCTTCGCCGGCGATATTCCCAGCACGCTCATGCGGATGCCGGGAACGCCCGCCTCCGCCGCTTATACCGATGAGTGCTATGCCATGACCCGCAAGGGGCAGGCGGAAGTGGCGCTGGGGGCCAATGTGCTGTTCTCCGCTTTGGGCGGACTGTTCGGCACGGCGGTTCTGATTGTCAGCGCCCCCTTGTTGGCGGAAGTGGCGCTGGGATTCTCCTCGTTCGAATATTTCTGGCTGGCCCTGCTAGGGCTGACCTGCGCCATCTTCATCGGTTCGGGATCGCCGGTGAAGGGATTGATATCCCTGTTCATCGGCTTGTTCGTGGCCTCCATCGGTCTGGACAATCCCGGCGGCATCCCGCGCTTTACGCTGGGCAATACCGACCTCATGAGTGGAGTGGATTTCATCCCGGCCATGATCGGCCTGTTTGCGGTCTCCGAGGTTATCCGCACCATGGCCGCCGGCGCCAAGGACTGGGATGTGAAGCAGACCGCGCTGGGCAATCCGCTGCGCGGCTGGGGCACCATGCTCATCAAATATTGGCCGCAGCAGGTGCGGGGCAACATCACAGGAACGGCCATCGGCATTCTTCCGGGCGCCGGGGCGGACATCGCCGCCTGGGTCTCCTATGCCATGAGCCGCAGGTTCTCCAAGACCCCGGAGAAATTCGGCACCGGGCATGTGGAAGGCATCATCGAGAGCACGTCGTCGAACAATGCCGCCCTGGCGGGGGCCTGGGTTCCGGCCCTCGTGTTCGGCATTCCGGGCGACAGCATCACCGCCATCGTCATCGGCGTGCTCTATCTGAAGGGGCTCAATCCTGGGCCGACCCTGTTCCTCAACAACCCCGAATCCATCTACGCGGTCTTCTTCATCTTCATCATCGCCAATATCGCCATGGTGCCGTTGGGCCTGATGGCGCTGAAGGCGGGGACGGCCTTGCTGCGGGTGCCCAGGCGCATCCTGATGCCGTTGATCCTGCTGTTCTGCATCGTCGGGGCGTTTGCGGTGAACAATTCGGTCTATGGCATCCTGCTCATGCTGGGCTTCGGTGTGCTGGGGTTCTTCATGGAAGAGCATGACGTGCCCATCGCGCCGTGCGTGCTGGGCATCGTGCTGGGCAAGATGCTGGAGGAGAGCTTCGTGACCTCCATGATCAAGTCCGACGGCGACCTGCTGGGCTTCTTCCAGCGACCGATCTCCGCAGGGCTCGGCGCCGTGACCATCCTGGTCCTGCTGCTGCCGCTGTGGACCTGGCTGCGCAAGAGCAAGGCGGCGCCCCAGACCAGCTGAAACCCAGTGGTCGCCGGCTTGCGATCCTCGCGGATAGCGCATTAACTGTGCCCGTGCGGGCCACAGAAGCCCGCCATGAGGAAATGCAGCCGGAGGTGTTGGCTGCGGTGGCAAGGTCCCACCGCGCTGACGGTTTAGTCCCTGAGGCGGACGCGCGTGTCATCAGGGCACCGTCAGGCCATGGTCACGCTTCCGCTGGGCCGGACGCGGGGGCTTTGCCCTTGCGCACCCCGTAGGGAAGGACGCGACATGGACCAACGGGACATCCGTTTGGCCTGGGAAACATTCCTCACCGACGGGCGCCCGCCAGCCGGCGTCCCCGCGACATTGCTGGCATCCTGGGAACGCTCGCGAACGCTCGGCGTCGGCGCCGGACGCACCGAGGCGCCGCTGGCCGACGCGCCGGAGATCTTCCGCCGGCGATCGCAAAATGCCGCTCTGGTGGGAGCCGCCCGGCCCGCGCTGGAGCGCTCCACCCGCTTCCTGGCCGATGCCGCCTCCATGATGATCCTGGCCGACGCCAGCGGCTTCATTGTCGAGACCGCCGGTGATCCGCGGGTCATGGACAAGGGGCGGCGCAACCATCTGGAGACTGGCGGGCGGTGGGATGAGGCCACCATCGGCACCAATGCCATCGGCACCGCTCTGGCGGATGGCCGTTCGGTGGAGATCTGCGGTGCCGAGCATTTCTGCGAGGAGGTACAGCGCTGGACCTGCGCCGCCACGCCGGTGCGCCATCCCCTGGATGGCGAACTGCTCGGCGTGGTGGATATCTCGGGGCCGGCGGCCTCGTTCAATCCGCAAAGCCTGTCGCTGGCGGTGGCAATTGGCCAGGAGATCGAGGCCTCTCTCGGTCGTGGCGCGAAGATGGAGCATGAAGTGCTGTTGCGGCATTTCGTGTCGAAGCGTTCCATCTGGCTGAGTGAAGACATCTTGGTGGTGGATCGGCGGGGCATGCTGGTGCATGCGGCGCACAAGGCCGGCGCGCCCGGCAGTGGACTGGCGAGCGACATCCGCCAGATGATCGGCACCGCCTCCCAGGAGGCATGGGAGGCCAATTGCCGCCGCCGCTTCCCCAATGCGAGCCTGGAGGTGGTGAAGCGGGATGAGGCGGTGGTCGGCTGCCTCATCGTTCTGCATCCCGCCCGACGCCGGTCGGCATCGCCGGCAGCGGTGTCCCGTCCCGCCGGAGAGGAGGGGCTCGCCTTCGAGCAGATCCTCGGCAACGACCCGGCGCTGCACGCGGCGCGCGAGCGCGCGCGGCGGCTGGCGGCCAACAGTCTGCCCATCCTCATCGAGGGGGAAACCGGCGTCGGCAAGGAATTGTTCGCCCGCGCCATCAAGGGCGCCAGCCCCGATCCCGACGGGCCGTTCGTGCCGGTGAATTGCGGCGGCATGGCCCGGGAGCTGATCGCCAGCGAACTGTTCGGCTATGCCAAAGGCGCCTTCACGGGGGCCGACGAACATGGCCGCGCCGGCAAGATCGAGAAAGCCGATGGCGGAATCCTGTGCCTGGATGAGATCGGCGAAATGCCCCTCGACCTGCAATCCTATCTGCTGCGGGTGCTGGAGGATGGCGTGGTCTATCGCGTGGGCGAGCATGAGGGCCGCCGGGTCACTATCCGCATCCTGGCCATGACCAATCGCGATCTGCTGGCGGAAGTGGAGGCGGGGCGGTTCCGCCGCGATCTCTACTATCGCATCGCCGCCGCGCGGTTGCGGATTCCACCGCTGCGGGAGCGGGGCGCCGATGTGGTGCTGCTGGCACGGAGGTTCGCTGATGTGGCGGCAGCCCGCCTGAGGCGGAGCGCGCCAGTCTTTTCTGCCAAGGCATTGGAGCGCATGCAGGCCTATGGCTGGCCCGGCAATATTCGCGAGCTGCGCAATGTGGTGGATACGCTGGTCGCCTTGGCGGAAGGCGACCGGCTGGACGAACACGACCTGCCGCCCGAGGTGCTGGCGACGCCCCACCTTGCGCAATCTCCGAGTAGTGCCGGACCGCTCAATAGCGGCAATGATAGCCCCGCACCGCTGTCGGGTGTGGATCTGAAGGCGGCTGAACGGGCGGCCATTCTCGCCCAGGTCAATGCCTGCGGCGGCAACCTCACCGAAGCGGCGCGGCGCCTGGGCATCGCCCGCTCGACGCTTTATGTGCGCCTGGCCGAATATGGCGACGGGCGGGCCCTCAAGAACTGAGCGCTGTTCCTGCTCGGTGTCCGCCCTCTGGACGCCCGCGTCGCGCACAGTTCGATATTCGGACGTTCGCAGACGCAAAGCGAAAACTGTGCAGGCGCGGTAAGGTATTGCAAGAGTTGAACTGACCAGCTGCCCAGTAAACTGGCACGCCTTGTGCCCCTTTCCAGATAGCCCGGCTCAGCAGAAGCCGGCTCGGACAGGAGGACACGCGTGAACATCCAGGCACGGCACGTCAGAAGCGTCCAAGTGCTCGGCATTGATGCCGGTGGCACCATGACCGATACGTTCTTCGTCGATTCCGATGGCGATTTCGTCGTCGGCAAGGCGCAGAGCACTCCGCAGAATGAGGCCCTCGGCCTCATCGCCTCCAGCGAGGATGGGCTCGGCAGCTGGGGCCTGTCGCTGGCGGAGGGGCTTCAGGGCCTCCAGACCGGCGTCTATTCCGGCACCGCCATGCTGAACCGCGTGGTCCAGCGCAAGGGGCTGAAATGCGGCCTGATCGTCAATGCGGGCATGGAGGACTTCCACCGCATGGGCCGGGCGATCCAGTGCTATCTGGGCTATGCCTATGAGGATCGCATCCACCTCAACACCCATCGCTATGACCCGCCGCTGGTGCCGCGCAATCTCACCCGCGGGGTGGCCGAGCGCATCGACATGTTCGGCACCGTGGTCATCCCGCTGCGGGAGGAGACCGCCCGCGCCGCCGCCCGCGATTTGATCGCGGCGGATGTGGAAGGCATCGTCATCAGCCTGCTGCATTCCTACAAGAACCCGGCCCATGAGCGCCGGGTGCGCGACATCGTCATCGAGGAAATCGCCAAGAGCGGCAAGGCGATCCCGGTGTTCGCCTCGGCGGATTATTACCCCGTTCGCAAGGAAACCCACCGCACCAACACCACCATCCTGGAAGGCTATGCGGCCGAGCCCTCGCGGCAGACGCTGAAGAAGATCTCCGACGCCTTCAAGGAGCATGGCACCAAGTTCGATTTCCGGGTGATGGCCACCCATGGCGGCACCATCTCCTGGAAGGCGAAGGAACTGGCCCGCACCATCGTCTCCGGCCCCATCGGCGGCGTCATCGGCGCCAAATATCTCGGCGAAGTGCTCGGCTACAACAACATCGCCTGCTCCGACATCGGCGGCACCTCGTTCGACGTGGCGTTGATCACCCAGGGCGAGCTGACCATCAAGAACGACCCGGACATGGCGCGCCTGGTGCTGTCGCTGCCTCTGGTGGCCATGGACAGCGTGGGCGCGGGGGCCGGCTCCTTCATCCGGCTCGATCCCTACACCAAGGCCATCAAGCTGGGGCCGGATAGTGCCGGTTACCGGGTGGGCGTGTGCTGGAAGGAGAGCGGCATCGAGACCGTGACCATCTCCGACTGCCACATGGTGCTGGGCTACCTGAACCCGGACAACTTCCTCGGTGGGGCGGTGAAACTGGATCGCCAGCGCTCGGTGGATGCCATCAAGAAACAGGTGGCCGATCCCTTGGGCCTGTCGGTGGAGGATGCGGCGGCGGGCGTGATCGAGCTGCTGGACAGCGACCTGCGCGACTATCTGCGCTCGATGATCTCAGCCAAGGGCTACAGCCCGCAGAGCTTCGTCTGCTTCTCCTATGGCGGCGCCGGCCCGGTGCACACCTATGGCTATACGGAGGGTCTCGGCTTCGAGGACGTGATCGTGCCGGCCTGGGCGGCGGGCTTCTCCGCCTTCGGCTGCGCGGCCGCGGATTTCGAATATCGCTACGACAAGTCCCTGGACATCAACCTGGCGCCGGATGCCTCCGACGCTTTGTCGGAGAAGGCGTCCAAGACCCTTCAGGCGGCGTGGGATGAACTCACCCACAATGTGCTGGAGGAGTTCAAGCTCAATGGCTACGACGCCGACCAGGTGACGCTCCAGCCCGGCTACCGCATGCAGTATCGCGGCCAGCTCAACGATCTGGAGATCGAGTCGCCGCTGCCGTCCGCCGACACCGCGCAGGACTGGGCCAAGCTGGTGGATGCGTTCAACGCCACCTACGGCCGGGTCTATGCGGCCTCTGCCCGCTCGCCGGAGCTGGGCTATTCGGTCACCGGCGCCATCATGCGCGGCTCGGTGCCGATCCAGAAGCCGAAGATCCCCAAGGAGCCCCTGGAGGGCGAGACCCCGCCGGCCGACGCCTTCCTCGGCACCCGCAAGTTCTATCGCAAGAAGCGCTGGGTGGATGCGCAGCTCTACCGGATGGAAAGCCTGCGCCCCGGCAACCGCGTCGCCGGCCCCGCCATCATTGAATCCGATGCCACCACCTTCGTGGTGCCGGACGGGTTTGAGACCTTCCTCGACGGCCACCGCCTCTTCCATCTCAAGGAAGTCTGAGCCCGGCCTGTCCATCCCCAATCAAATCAAGGAAACGCCAAGATGAACGTCAATGTCCGGCCCCAGGGCGCCCAAGGCGCCACGCGCGGCATCGTGCGCGGCGGGGAAACGCTGAAAGAGCATCGTGACCGCCTGATGGAGGCGACCAAGCGCACCAAGCACTATGCGGGCTTGGAGAAGCTGGAACTGCGCGACACCCAGCCCATCCATTACAACAAGCTGTTCTCCCGCCTGCGGGCCGGGGTGGTGGATGCGCGCGAGACCGCCAAGAAGATCGCCGCCTCGCCCATCGTCGAGCAGGAGGGCGAACTGTGCTTCACCCTCTATAATGCGGCGGGCGACAGCATCCTGACCTCCACCGGCATCATCATCCATGTGGGCACCATGGGTGCGGCGATCAAATACATGATCGAGAATGACTGGGAGAGCAATCCCGGCATCCATGACAAGGATCTGTTCTGCAACAACGATTGCCTGATCGGCAACGTGCATCCCTGCGACATTCATACCATCGTGCCCATCTTCTGGGAGGGCGAATTGATCGGCTGGGTGGGCGGCGTCACCCACGTCATCGACACCGGCTCGGTGGGTCCCGGCTCCATGTCCACGGGGCAGGTGCAGCGCTTCGGCGACGGCTATCAGATCACCTGCCGCAAGGTGGGGGCCAACGACACTTTGTTCCGCGACTGGCTGCACGAAAGCCAGCGCATGGTGCGCACCACGCGCTATTGGATGCTGGACGAACGCACCCGCATCGCCGGCTGCCACATGATCCGCAAGCTGGTGGAAGAAGTGGTCGCGGAAGAAGGCATCGAGGCCTATTGGAAATTCGCCTATGAGGCGGTGGAGCACGGCCGCCAGGGGTTGCAGAACCGCATCAAGGCCATGACCATTCCCGGCACCTACCGGCAGGTGGGCTTCGTGGACGTGCCTTACGCCCATGAGGACGTGCGGGTGCCGTCCGATTTCGCCAAGCTCGACACCATCATGCATTCGCCCTCGGAGATCACCATCCGCGGCGACGGCACCTGGCGGCTCGATTTCGAAGGCGCCAGCCGCTGGGGCTGGCACACCTATAATGCCCATCAGGTGAGCTTCACTTCGGGCATCTGGGTGATGATGACCCAGACGCTGATCCCCTCGGAAATGATCAATGACGGCGCGGCCTACGGCACCGAGTTCCGGCTGCCCAAGGGCACCTGGATGAACCCGGACGACCGCCGCGTCGCCTTCTCTTATTCCTGGCACTTCCTGGTGTCGTCCTGGACGGCGCTGTGGCGCGGCCTGTCCCGCTCCTATTTCGGGCGCGGCTATCTGGAGGAGGTGAATGCCGGCAATGCCAACACCTCCAACTGGCTGCAGGGCGGCGGCTTCAACCAGTATGACGAGATCCATGCGGTGAATTCGTTCGAATGCGCCGCCAACGGCACCGGGGCGACCGCGGTGCATGACGGCCTCTCCCATGCCGCCGCCATCTGGAATCCGGAAGGCGACATGGGCGACATGGAGATCTGGGAACTGGCGGAGCCGCTCATCTATCTGGGCCGCCAGATCAAGGCCTCGTCGGGCGGCGCCGGCAAGTATCGCGGCGGCTGTGGCTTCGAGAGCCTGCGCATGGTCTGGAACGCCAAGGACTGGACCATGTTCTTCATGGGTAATGGCCACATCACCTCCGATTGGGGCCTGATGGGCGGCTATCCCGCCGCCTCCGGCTATCGCTTCGCCGCCCATGATACCGGGCTGAAGGAGCTGATCGCCTCCGGTGCGCCGCTCCCGTTCGGCGGCGACACCGACCCGCAGAACCCGACCTGGGATGCCATGATCCCCGATGCCAAGATCAAGCGCGATAAGCAGGCGATCACCACCGAGGAGATGTTCAAGGATTACGACCTCTATCTCAACTACATGCGCGGCGGCCCCGGCTTCGGCGATCCCATCGACCGCGATCCGCAGAGTGTGGTGGATGACATCAACGGCGGCTATCTGATCGAGCGATTCGCCCTCCAGGTTTATGGCGTGGTGGCGGCAAAGGGGGCGGACGGCGCCTTCACGGCGGACATCGCGGCGACAACCGCGCGGCGCAAGGAGATCCGCGCCGAGCGGCTGGCAAAGTCGGTGCCCACCCGCGAGTGGATGAAGGGCGAGCGGGAGAAGATCCTGGCCAAGGACGCGGGCGACCACGTCAAGCAGATGTTCGCCTCCTCCTTCAAGCTTGGGCCGCGCTTCTTCAAGGATTTCCAGACCTTCTGGGACCTGCCGGCGGATTGGAAGCTGCTGGAGGAAGAGATCGGCATCCCGCACTACGGCTCCCATTACCACATGGACGTCTCCGAGCTGCCCGACGTGAAGACCGTCCAGTTCGTTGAGCAATAGCGCATCCGGCACCGGCGGCTCGCCGGTGCCATCCGCCGCAATGATCAAGAAATCAGGAGGACACCATGGCCTATACCCGCGCCAAGATCGCCGATCTGGTGGACGGCAAGATCGATCACGATACCCTGCACCAGATGCTCGCCACCCCGAAGGACCCGGAGCGCTTTTCCATCTATCTGGAGATCCTGCAGCAGCGCATGCCGTGGGATGACAAGATCATCCTGCCGCTCGGCCCCAAGCTCTACATGGTCCAGCGCAAGGATACCAAGCAGTGGAAGATCCGCTGCGAATGCGGCCACGATTTCTGCGACTGGCGGGAGAACTGGAAGCTGTTCGCCCGCGTGCATGTGCGCGACACGCCGGAGAAGATGGAGGAAATCTATCCGCGCCTGATGACCCCCACCTCAAGCTGGCAGGTGCTGCGGGAATATTATTGCCCGGAATGCGGTACCTTGCATGATGTGGAGGCGCCCACCCCCTGGTATCCGGTGATCCGCGACTTCGAGCCGGACATCGACACCTTCTACAAGGACTGGCTCGGCCTGCCGGTGCCGGAGCGGGTGGAAGCGGCGTGAGGGGCGCTCAGGCCGCCGGATAGAGCGGCGCCAGACGCGCGCGGCGGACGGTCTTTTGCGACCGCTGCCGCGCGCGCTTTTCCAAGCGCCAGGCGGCCATGAAGCTGCGTCCCTGCCAGGGTGTGGCGGCTCCCCCATAGAGGTGCGCGCAGAGCGCTTCGACACCGGCGGCCATCTCCGAGGTTGACAGGGGGCCGGCCAAGGACGGCTGAACCGGCCCTGCGGCCGGGGGCATGAAGCCGAGCCAATCCAGGAAGGCGCGGTGCGCGCCGGCGGCATCATTGACCGCGCAGGCGGCCTGGAGCGCCGCTTCCGCCGCCGCCACCGTGCGGGCCTTGGCGACGCGAGGCCGTGACGGCTGGACGCGCGCCACGGCGCCTGCGGGCAGCACGGAGGACTGGGGCCGCGGGGCGGGCGTATTGCGTCGCTGCCGGGCCCGGCGAACTCCGGTCCAGAGCAAGCCTATGCCCAAGCCGCCGAGGAGCAACACCGTCAGCGCCATTAGCCGATCGCGGCTGAGCAGAGCCAGCAGGGCGAGGACGCGGGCGGTCAGATCGTCCTGCGGTGCCGCAGGTGCGGCGCCAGTTGCCATGGGCGCGGAACCCGGGCCCGCGTCCGCGGTGGCAGGAGCCGGGGCGCGCGCGACCGCGCCGGGCTGCACCTGGAAGGTTTCCGCGGGCAGCAGGGCGAGTTCCTGCTTCTTGGTATCGACGTTCCACCACGGCACCTCGATGGCCGGCAAGGTGAATTCACCGGCGTGGGTGGGCACCACCGAAATCGTCTTCATCAGGATGGCACCGGCCTCGCCCTGCACCGGGCGGCTCTCCGCGCGGCTGGCCTCCTCATATTGGCGCAATCCCGCCACCTCGGGTGGCACGATGGGCGGCAACTGGTTGGCGGCGGTGCCACGCGCTTCCAGGCGAATGGTGCGGGTCAGGGTATCGCCCACCTTCGCGGTCTCCGGCGGCTGCGACCAGCGGCTGGCGATGGTCACCCCACGGGAGGGCAGGAACCAGCCCGTGGCCGCCGCCGGGCGGTCCTGAACCGTCACTGTGACGGCATTGGACTTCAAGGTGAGGTCGCGGGCGAAATCGGGCGTATTGTTCAGCCACGGGGTGGGCACGCCACCCCGGCCGAGCAGTTGCGCCATCTCGGACGAGGCACTGTTGCCGGAATAGCCGGGCACCTTGGCGTTCAGTGTCACCGGCTCGATCTCGATCGGCCCGCTCTTCTGCGGGCGCATGAGATAGGCCTGTTCGGTGACGCGGTAGCGCTGCTTGCCGATGGTGCGGATATAGCTGCGCTGGTCGCCTTGCTCCACAAAGGTCGCACCCTGCGCCGTCGGCTTGCTCCAGGATGAGCCGGGCCGCAGGCCGACGCTGTCATAGATCCGCACCGAAATGGGCACTTCGCTCTGCACGAAGGGCGCCACGTCGCCCGCCTCCATGCGCACGAACAGCGGCCGGTCCTCCACCGTATTGCCGGTGGCCGACGGCACCACCTGGATCGGCACCGCAGGCGAGCTCAGCCCGGCCACCGAGAGGGGCGGAATGGTGATCTTGCCGCTCTTACGGGGGGCAAGGCTCAGCACCCATTCATTCACCTGAACCCGCTTGCCATCGACGATCATGTTGCGGCTGCGCCGGCCCTGGCCCACCACCTCGAAATCTCGGGTCAAGGGCGAGAGATCCGGCGGTTCGCGGCCGTCGCCGCCGGTCAGGCTTAGCACATATTCCACCGTCTCGCCGGCCACGATGGAAGACCGGTCCACTGTGGCGTTGAGGGTCGCCGCCAGCGCCGGCCCAAGGGCGAGCGCCAGCAGGGCGCAGCCCAGCATCACGCCACTGAGCGTGGCGCGCCACCGGTTGGGGCGAACGGGTATCGGGCGGCTCACGGCTCAGTCCACTCCCTGCACGGGAACAATGCCCCCCAGATAGTGGCTGCGAATGCGGGCGCGCAACAGGCCGGTGGGGTCGTCCGGCACCATGCGCAGGGCCTGCTCGCTATTCTGCTGCTGCTGCGCATCCAGCGGACGCGCGAGCGCGCCCGCTGCCGTCGGCGGCTGATCGGCGCGTGGCGGCGGCGTCTGCGGCGGCTGGGCAGGCGGCGGTGGGGTTTGCGGTGGCGGTGGCGGCGGCGCAGGTGGTGGCGGCGGGCTGCCCTGCGGCGGCGCGGGCTTGCCCGGCGCGTCCTTGCCCGGTTCCGGCTTGGCGGGCTGGCTGGGCTTTCCAGCCGGGTCCGGCTTGGCCGGCTCGGGCTTCTGGGGCTCCGGTTTTGCGGGCTCCGGTTTCTTGGGCTCGGGCTTGTTCGGCTTGTCCGCGGGCGAACCCTTGGGGTCGGGCTGCTTCTGGCCCTGATCGCCCGCTTGGTCCTTCTGGTCCTTTCCAGGCTTGTCCTGACCCGGCTTGTCCTGCCCGGACTTATCATCGCCGGGCTTCTTCTGGTCGCCCTTGTCCGATCCGGGGGACTTATCCTTGTCCTGATCCTGGCCCTGACCCTGACCCTTGTCCTTGTCCTTGTCTTTGTCCTTGTCCTGCTGCTTCTGCGCATCCAGCAGCCGCTGTACCAGGTCGCGATTGAAGATCGCGTCCTCGTCATTGGGATTGGCGGCGATGGCAGCGTCATAGGCGCTCAGCGCATCTTCCAGCTTGCCGGCGCGGGCCAATGCATTGCCGCGATTGTAGTCGCCACCGGGCTGCCGCTCGAAGCCTGACGCCGCCGTGGCGTAGTCGCCGGACTTGTACTGGCTGCTGGCCTGCCAGGCGGGATCCTTGAAGCTGCGCGCGGCGGCGTCATAGGCGCCGTTTTCAAAGGCGCGGGCCCCCTGCTGGTCGGGGGTGCGCCACAGATTGTCCCAGCGGCTGCCGGTGCTCGGCGCGGCGGCGGCGCCGGAGGCCTGCGGCGGCGGGGCGAACACGTCATCCTGAGAAGCTGGGTCGGTGGAGACGGCGCCCGTGGGCGGGGCGGCGGAGGCGGTGCGCGGCGCGATCGCACCGGACAGGCCCGCCGCCAGAAGCAGCACGGCGATCCAGCCCCGGCGGAAGGCCAAGGAGGCGAGAAACGCGAGCGCAACGACCAGCCAGGGCCCCCGGTCGAGCCACTGGTCGGCGGACAGGCCGCTGTTCTGCAACTGGCTGGTGCCCAAGGCACCGGGCACTTTGGCAAAAATGGTGTCGAGGTCGCTGTCGTCGGCGGCAATGCGGGTGAAGCGGCCGTGGCCCGTGCGCGCCAGCTGGGTGAGGCGCTCGTCCTCCATCTGGGTGGCGCGCACGGTACCGTCGCGATTGCGCACGGTTCCCCCGTCATAGGACAGCAGCGGGGTCTTCTCGGGGGTGCCGACGCCGATCGCGCTCACCGTATAGCCCGCCTTCACCGCCGCCGCGGCGGCCTCCTGGGTGCGGCCAGGACGGTCGCCGGTTCCGTCGCCGATGAGCACGATGCGCCCGGTGCGCGCGCCGGCGTTGCGCAGCAGATCCACCGCCGTGGCGATGGCCAGATCCGGCCGGTCGTCCAGAACCGGCATCAGGTCGGTGGCCAGTTCCGGCACCATCTGGGCGATCACCCGCCCGTCCTCGGTCAGGGGCGCGGCCACGAAGGGGGCATCGGCGAAGATCACCAGCGCCACCTGACCGCCGCGCATGCGGGCAAGGATGTCGTCCACCTTGTGCCGCGCCGCCAGAAGCCGGGTGGGGTTCTGGTCCGGGGCGTTCATGGACTGGGCCAGACTCAGCACGATCACCGTCGGGTCGAGATGGTCCAGGGCCGGGGTGGGCAGTTTCTGCCAGGTGGGACCGGCCATGGCGAGACAGGCCAACATCCAGCCGAGCAGCAAAACGGAGATCGGCCAGCGGCGGCCCCGCGCGGTCTCCTGCAACGCCAGATGTTTCAGCAAATGGGCATCCACCAGTCCGCGCCAGGGGTTGCGCCCGGCGCCGATCCGCCGCCACGCCAGCACCGCCAGGAGAAGTGCCGGCACTACGGCCAGGAGCCATTCCGGTCGCAGGAAATGGAAGTCCGCCAGAGGCGGTGGCAACGGCATCATGGCTGTGCTCCCTCCGCTGTCGCGGCGGCGGCAGCCCGGCGGTGGCCACCGGCGGGGCGAAGCATGAGGCCGCCCAGCCCGAGGCTGAGCACCAGCGCCGCCCCCAGCGGCCATTGGAACAGGGACACTGTGGGGCTGAGGTACAAGGGATCGCCCGCCACCGGCTCCATCCGCGCGATATCGTCATAAATGGCGGCGAGGCCCTGGGCATCGCGGGCGCGGAAATAGCGCCCGCCGGTCAGCTCCGCGATCTTGGCCAACGCCTCTTCGTCCAGATCGAACGAGGGGTTCACCGTACGCTGCCCGACGGCGAAGGCATCGGCGCCCACGCCGATGGTGTAGATCTTCACTTGGTTTTGCGCCGCCACCTCCGCCGCCTGGATGGGGTCGAGAACGCCGGAATTGTTGGCGCCGTCGGTGAGCAGCACCAGCACCCGCTCATCGGCCGGGCGGTTGCGCAGGGTTTTCACCGCCAGCCCGATCGCGTCGCCGATGGCGGTCTCCTGGCCGGTGAGGCCGATGGAGGAGGAACGCAACAATTCGCGCACCACTTTGCGGTCGAAGGTCAGCGGCGTCTGGACGTAAGCGCGAGAACTGAACAGGATCAGCCCCACCCGGTCGCCGGTGCGGCGGGCGATGAAGTCATCCGCCACCGCCTTCACCACCGTCAGGCGATCGGTGGGGACGCCGTCATGGGTCAGGTCCTGCCGGGACATGGAGCCGGACAGGTCCACCGCCATCATCAGGTCTCGCCCTTCCACCGGCACCGGCACCGGTGCGCCCACATAGGCAGGGCGGGCGGCGGCGGCCACCAATAGCAGCCAGATCAGGCCCATGGCCGCCAGGGTCCAGATGCGGCGCGGTGGTTTTGCCGAGGCAAGTCCAGCCTTGCCGATCTCCGCGAAGAACGGAACCCGCAATGCCCCGGCGCGGGTGCGCGGGGCGGCAGGCACCAACCAGCGCACCAGCAGGGGAAGGGGGAGGAGGGCCAGCGCCCAGAGCCATTGGAACTGGATCATGCGTTGGCCTTGATCCAGCGTCGCAGCGACGCCACCAAAGCGGTGCGGTCCACGTTTGCCGAGGCCGGGGCCTGGGGCGGCAGATAGGGCGCCTTGGCCAGGAAGGCGCGGATGTCCGCCGGCACGCCGGCCTTGCCTTTGGCGAGATAGCCCTGCCAGGCCTCTCCGGTCAGGGCCGCCACTTCGGCTCGCCCCGGGCGGCTGAGCACGACGCGCCGGATTAGAACGGCGGCTTCCGCCGCCACGGCGCGGGAATCGGGATAGCGCGCATGGTCCTGCCCGATGGCTTCCAAGGCCTTCACGGCGCGATAGGACAGGGTCTGTCGTCGGCGCCATTCCAGATAGGCCAGGCCCAGCAGCGCCAGCACCACCAGCCCGGCGACGATCCACCAGCCCGGGGCTGGAGGCCAGAACGACACCTCTGGCGGCAGATGAATATCGCGCAGCTCCGCCAAAGGATCGGCGGGCGGCTCGGTGGAGGGGGCGGCCTGCGGGTCGATGGGCGGGGCGTTGAGCCAGGGGGCCGGCGCGGCGGCGGGCGGGGTTTTGATCTCGGGCATCAGGCCGCCCCCCGCACGCCGCTGCGCGTCCGCTGCATCCGCTCGGGGTGCAAGAGGATGGCGGGGTCGTCCCCAGTCTGGAGCGGAATGAAGGCCATGCCGCGCTGGCGGGAGAGGGCTTCCACCGCATCCCGCCGGGCGGCGAAGCGCTGGGCATAGGCGGCGCGCACGGCAGCACTGTCCGCATTCAGGCTGCTGATCGCCTCGCCGTCGCTGACCGGATAGTGCCCGCCGCGAGGCGTAGCGGCCTCAAGGGCATCGAACACGAACACGTTCGTGACCTGGCATTGCAATGA
This sequence comes from Azorhizobium sp. AG788, assembly GCF_943371865.1. Classification (GTDB taxonomy): domain Bacteria; phylum Pseudomonadota; class Alphaproteobacteria; order Rhizobiales; family Xanthobacteraceae; genus Azorhizobium. The sequence continues at coordinate 132,222 of NZ_CALRWL010000001.1, forward strand.
CAGGCGGTTCAGCTCGCGGGCGGCGGCGGCATCGAAATCGTGGAAATCGCTCACCAGGAACACCAGCGTTCCCGGCCGCGACCCCTGGCGCAGGCGGCCGATGGCTTCCGCGAGGGTGGGTTCCAGGCGCGGCGGCGGCGCGCCGAAGCCGTTCTGGGTGGCTTCGGCCATGGCCTTGACGAAGCCGAGGATCCGCCCCCGGCTGCGCTGGGGGCGATGGGAGACAATGCCCGAGGGCATGACCACGGCGCCCCCCACACGGTCGCCGCCTTCCATGGACACCCAGGTGAGAACCGCCGCGGCCTTAGCCGCCAGAACCGACTTGAAGGTGTCGCGGGTCCCAAAGCGCATGAAGGTGCGGGCATCCAGCAGGATCAGCACCGGGCGCTCGCGTTCCTCCTGGAACAGCTTGGTATGGGTACGGCCGGTGCGGGCCGTCACCCGCCAGTCGATGGTGCGGATGTCGTCGCCCGGTTGGTAGGCACGGACCTCGTCAAACTCCATGCCGCGGCCGCGAAAGGCCGAGCGATAGCCGCCGTTCTGATGCGTGCGCACCCGCGCGGAGGGCGAAAAGCCGTCCGCGCCGCCGGGGCGGGTGGCGATCAGTTCGTCAAGCCGCGCCACCAGCCCGTAGAAGGCGGCACCGGAGAAGTCGGTCATCGGGGGCATCCGTGCGGGCGCCCGTTCACGCCACCGGCACGCGGGCCAGCAGGGTGTCGATGAAGGTATCCGCGTTCATGCCGTCCGCCTGGGCCTCGAACGTCATCAGGATGCGATGGCGCAAAGCGGACTTGGCGATGGCCTGCACATCCTCCGGCACCACATAGTCGCGGCCCCGTAGCCAGGCATGGGCGCGGGCGCAGCGATCCAGCGCGATGGTGCCGCGCGGGCTGGCGCCGAACGCCACCACCCCGGCCAGATCCGCGCCATAGAGTTCCGGTGCACGGGTGGCGAACACGAACTGGAGGATATATTCCTCCACCGCCTCCGACATATAGGTGGCGAGCGCATCGCGGCGGGCCGCGAAAATGGTTGCCTGGCTGATCTTCTGGCCGAAGGCGATCACTTCGCCCTGGGCCTCGCCGCGCACCAGCCGCAGGATCTGCCGCTCGGCGGCGAGATCGGGATAGTCAAGGCGCACATGCAGCAGGAAGCGATCCAGCTGGGCTTCGGGCAGCGGATAGGTGCCTTCCTGCTCGATGGGGTTCTGGGTCGCCATCACCAGGAACAGGTCGGGCAATTTGTAGGTGGTGCTGCCCACGGTGACCTGACGTTCCGCCATGGCTTCCAGCAGCGCCGCCTGGACCTTGGCCGGGGCGCGGTTGATCTCGTCCGCCAGGATGAAATTATGGAACACCGGTCCGGGCTGAAAGCTGAAGGTGCCGGTTTCCTGGCGATAGATGTCGGTGCCGGTCAGGTCCGAGGGCAGCAGGTCCGGGGTGAACTGGATGCGCTGGTCCTGGCAGTCGATGGCCTTGGCCAGGGCCTTGATGGCCTTGGTCTTGGCCAGTCCCGGCGCGCCTTCCACCAGGAGATGGCCGTCGGCCAGCACCGCCACCAGCAGGAGATCCACAAACTCGGGCTGGCCGAGAATGCAGGTATTCATGTAGGCGGCGAGGCGATCGAACACGCGCTGCAGCGTCTCATGGTCCGGCGGTGTCACCTGGGCAAAAGCGGCGTCGCGGGTCGGAGTCATCACTCAGGTCATTCCAATTGGTCGTCCACCTAGCGCCTCTATAACCCACAGATGGCGTGGGCCGAACATCTCCGTTCGCTGCTCGCGGCAAGGTGTGTGACGGTGGATGCGCCTTATAGCGACAAATGCGGCGGCGTGATGCTGCTCGCGTCAGGGAAGGCCGCGGCCGCGGAACGACTGTCACGGCGAAATGCACGTGTTTAAAGTGTAGTTTCGCCGAGGTGCTATGGCGCGCCGCGGCGATGCGACGCGGTATTCCGAGGCGCTGCGCGCGCTTCCGGTGCCGCGTCATGACCATTCGCCAACTGGTGCAGCGCAACAGGATCGCATAAAGACGGCCTGAGGCAGACCGGCCTCTTTGGTCACACAAGCCGCGGGGGCGCTGCGTTGAATATCGCGATCGGGCTATTCGCCGGATTGGGCTTTGTCTTCATCGGGACGCAGTTTCTGACTGCGAACATGAAGCAAGTGGCAGGGCCCGGCTTTCACCGGTTGGTGGCGCGCGCGACCGGCCATCCCCTGAAGGCGATGCTCACCGGCATTGCGGCCGGAGCGGTGATCCAGAGCACCAATGCGGTGACCTTCATCGTCATCTCGCTGGTGAGTGCGGGCGCGGCCACCGTGCGCAGCGCCATGCCGATCGTCACTTGGTCTTACGCGGGCTCGACCTTGCGGCTGCTGCTGGTGTCGCTGGACATCGGCGCGGTGATCATGACCGGAATCGGCCTCATCGGGCTGGCGTTTCTGTTCGGATATGACCGCAACGCCAAATGGCGCAATCTCGTGGCTGCCCTCTTGGGATTGGTGCTGCTGCTTTATGGCGTGCAACTCATGGTGCAGGCCTCGGTGCCCATGCGCGATTCCGTCTCGCTGCGGGCGGTGCTGGCGTTCGCCAACGAATTTTACCTGTGGGGCTTCATCGCCGGCACGGCGCTGGCGGCCGTCATCCAGGGGCAGACGGTATCGGTGATCGCGCTGGCGCTGGTGGGCGGCGGCGTTCTCGGCCTCGACCAGGCGTTTCTGATCGTGGTGGGCGCCAATCTGGGCGCCGGCATCATGGCCATCGTTCAGGGTGCTGGCCTCAGCGGCACCGCGCGGCAGCTCAACCTCTATCAACTGGTGCTCAAACTGATCGGCGTGGCGGTGATGCTGCCGCTGCTGATGGTAGAGCACTTTTTCGGGGTGCCCACCGTGCAGGCCCTGGTGGAGTCCATCACCAGCGACGCCGCCCTCCAGGTGACCGCCGTCCATTGGATGTTCCAGATCGTCTCGGCGGTGGTGGCCTCGGCCCTGAGCACGCCGCTGTTCGCGCTGGTGGAGCGCCTGAGCCCGGAAACCCCGGCGGAATCTCTCAGCAAGCCGCGCTACATTCAGTTCAACGACGCCATCGAGCCCACGGCGGCCATCGCCATGGTGGAGCAGGAACAGTTGCGCCTGGTGCAACGCCTGCCGCTGTTCCTGCGCCAGGTGCGCAGCGACGAGTCCGAGGAGGTGGACGAGATGGAGCCCCTCGTGGCCAAGGCCAGCCCCAAGGTGCTGCGCCAGGCCGGTGACGAACTGACCGGGACCATCAATGCCTTCCTGAAGAAGCGCCTGCAGATGCCGGGTCAGCCGGAAGACCTGGACCGCCTCTTGGCCATGTGGAATGCCAACCAGGTGCTCAAGAGCCTTCAGGAGGCCTTGGGCACCTTGGCCCAAGGGCTCGAGGGCCTGAAGGGCGTGTCGGCGGCGGCGACATTCTCCACCACCCTTGCGGAAGCGGCCCATGCCATGACCCGCGCGGTGGCGGATGAGGTGGCCAGCTTCGACGAGATGTCGCCCACGGTCCTGGCGGCGATCACCGCAGACCGCTCCGCACTCATGAAAAAGTTGCGCGATGACCTGTGGCAGCGCGCGCCCGATTTGACCACCTTGCAGCGTCAGGCGGTGTGGAATTCCGCCGACGTGTTCGAGCAGGTGGTCTGGCTGCTTAACCGCTACGCCATCAGCCTGGCGAAGTGAGGTTGCCGCGCACCATCCATCGCCCCCGCTGCATCTCGTCGCGCCTCAGATCAGATAGCCATGGCCGGCGGTGGAGGTGAAATCCAGCTGCACCACCAGATCGTTATAGTCGCGGTCGCCGCCGCCGAAGGTGTCCTCCCACCCATAGGTGTTGAGGCCATAGTTCCAGACATGGGTGGCGGCGTCCGGGTTTGCGGCGGTGAACGCATAATAGGTGTGGCCATTGGTGGTCAGCGCCATGGCGATCAGGTCGCCGGCGTTGACATGGGCGATCTCGGTCTGGGCGTAGCCGCCGAAACCGGGGCCGTCGATCCAGCTGGACCCTGACGCCGCCTGGTACGCACGGGCCAGCACCGCCCCGTCGTAGCCCGATTGGCCTGGGGCGAGGTCGCCGATGGTGCCGGAATAGTCATCCACTTTGAAGAACAGCACATCCAGATCATAGGTGCCCACCTGACGCAGGCGCACCACCGCCTCCTGGTCATTGGCCGCGCCGGCGGTTTCCGCCACCATCACCGTGCGCGCCACCTGCACCGCCTCGCTGCTGTCGGCCGAGACGAAGTCGACGAAGCCGTAAGGCGATGACAGACTCGCCTGCGGCGTCGTCGTGGCGGCGCCATGGAGGTTCACCTGCAGCCCGGCTCCGGCCTGCGCCGTCACCTGCAAGGGCGTGGATTGGGATTGCGCATCGAACAAGGTGATCAGTTGCGCGGAGAAGTCCGATTGCAGCGCCTGCTGGGCCAACTGGCTGGTCCAGGCAAAGCTGCCGCTGGCGTGCCCGTCATAGCCATATCCTGAACTCCCCACCGCCAGGTCCACGTGGGTGGTCCCGGTGAGCATGGGCTGGAACAGCAGGCTCTCCGTCACCGGCGCCACCCAGGTGCCGGACGCGCTTTGGCCGAGCACCTGCGGGGTGTCGAAATACATCTGGGCGTGGGCGATGGCGGTGAGGGCTCGCGCCAGAAGCTCGCCATTGGGCGTGCCGAGGCCGGTCACCAGATCATAGCCGGCGCCGGCGGAATAGCCGAAGCCGGTGGCGGTGACCCCGCCGCTGGCGCCCGGCGTGCTGATGCTGCCGCCCAGCGTATAAGACGAGGCGTTGGAGCCGATGGTGATGTCGTTGAACGACGCCGGCGCCACCACGGCGGCGATATAGAGCAGATCGTTGGAATAGCCGAGATTCGGCAGGCCCTGGTCATTGAAGATGGCGTTCATCTGCGCCCACAGGGCGGCCCAGAGCGGCGAGGCGGCGCTGGTGCCGAAGTCGTTCCAGTTGGAAGCTGCGGTTGTGGTCATGCCCGGCGGCGGCACGATGTAGAGCATGTTGCCGCCGGCCAGCGCCGCCACATCGGGCGCACCGCGACCGACCTGGGCCAAGGGGTCCGAGGTGGTGGGGGTGAGGCCGAAGGCGGTCTGGTACCAGGGCGTCGCCTGGGTGGGGTCGACGCCGCCCGTACCGGTATTGTTGGGCAGATAGCCCGGCTTCAGCTCCGACCCGTTCAGGACATATTGGTTCCATGCGGTCTCGATGACCGTGGCGCTGGAACCCGCTTGCGGCAACTGGGTGAGTCCTCCGGAGATCAATTGCCAGATGGTACCCAGATCGCCCGCCGCGATCGAAGCCAGGATCGCGGCAAGGGTGGCATCGGTGCTGGCGGTGGCGCTGGTGCTGAGCGAGGTGCCGCCCACCAGGATGCCAAGCGCGCTGGAATAGGAATAGGCCAGATTGGTCAGGCCGTTGGCCATCTGGTCGCCGGAGCCGCCGTCACCCACCGCCGCGAAGGCGGTGATGTTGCGCAGGGCCGCATCCACGAACAGGCCCAAGGTGGCTTCCTGGAACACCGAACCAGGTGTGGATTGCTGCACGTCTCCCCAGGAGGAGGAGATGACGGCGGGATTGTTCAGCAGATCCCAGAAGGCGGCCTGATAGGCCGAGTAGGTGCTGGATTGCGCGCCGTGTTGGGTTCCCGAGCCGGTGTAGAGCCCGATGGTGCTCTGAGGCGCGGCCGAGGCGATGACGCCCGCATCCAGCGACCGCTCGAGCCCATTCCCGGAGCTGTAGGATTGTCCGTTGTTGGTGACGCTGTAATAGGTGCCGCTTGTGGTGAGGCCGGCGGTGGCGCGGTAATTGTCCATGCCTTGCTGGAAGGTGATGGTGGTTTTGTCCGGCATGGCATCGCCAATGCCCGGCTCCAGCAGGCCGACGGTTCCCGTCGCCACGCTCGTTCCCGCCAGAGGAAAGTTGTAGGCGGTGCTGGCGATCTGGCCGGGAAAATAGGCGGCGGTCTGGCTTGCGGCATTGCCCGGGCTTTGCGGACCTTGACTCAGGGTTGCCGTCGCGCTGCCGGACAGCGTGCTGGCAGTGGGCACGGCGCTTTCGTCCGGGGCGATGCCCACCACATTCCATTCCGTGGGCAGGGACAGGTTGCCGTTCCAATACTGCAGCGAATAATTATTGCCATAGGTGCCGCCGACCAGAGCGGTCTGGAACAACGTCTGGAAGTGACTGGAGTCGAGGCTGACCCAGATGGTGCGCGAGGCGGCCGAGGAGATGTAGCCGTCGCTGCCTGCCGCATCGCCCAGGACGGGGATGCCCATGGTGGTCAGCGCGCTGACCACGCTGTTGTATTGCAGTTGGTCGGCCCCATAGGTGGACCACAAGGTGCCGTTGGCATTCAGCGTGGCGAGGGTCTGCTGGCGGGTCGCCCAGTCGCTGTTGAGCAATGCGGTGGGATCATTGGCGCGGGCCAGAACCAGCGCGACATTGAGATGGGCGGTGCCGATGGAGGACGGGTCGATGCCATAGGCCGCCTCCACCGTGGTGGCCGTCGTCTGCCGGTAGCCGGAAAAATCCAGGAACGACGAGTTCGCAATGGTCTGGACCGCCATGCCCTAAGCCCCACACCCATGCCAGCCCGGCCAGAGTGCGCGAAAATGGAGCGGCACACAACGGTATAATGGTGCAATTAAAGGCGCCGATCCTAACGCCGGCCCTGGACCAGAAGCTGGGCCCGCTGCCCGGCCGCGAACGCCTCGATCGTGCCGATGAGCTGGTCCGCCAAGGCCTGCTGGGCCTCGCGAGAGGCCCAGGCGGTGTGGGGCGTGACGATGACATTGGGCCGCGTGGCGATGCGCATCAATGGGCTGTCCAGCGGCGGCGGCTCCGGCAAGGTGACGTCGAAGCCGGCCCCCGAGACCTGCCCGGAAGCGAGGGCGCGCTCCAGATCTTCTTCATCCACCAGCCCGCCGCGGGCGGTGTTGATGAGGAGCGGCTTGCGGTGCATGCGGGCGAATTCCGGGGCGGCGATGAGGCCGCGGGTGTCCTCGGTCAAAGGGCAATGCAGGGTGAGCACGTCGGCGGTTTCGATCACTTGCGCGAACGGCATGGTGCCGGCGCGGGCCTGTACTGCGCCCTTGCGGTCCGAGAACACCACATCCATGCCGAATGCCCGGCCCAGGGCCGCCACCTGCCGGCCGAGGTCGCCGGAGCCGAAGATGCCCAGCCGCCGGCCGGCGAGATCCCCGATGGGGTGGGTGAAGAAGCAGAACTGGCCGGCCTTCTGCCATTCGCCTGCCAGCACGTCGGCGCGATAGGGGATGAGTGAGCGCGAGAGTGCCAGAATCAAAGCGAATGTATGTTCGGGAACGGTGGCGCCCGCATAGCCGCGCACATTGCAGACCGCGATGCCCGCGTCCTCACACGCCCCTTTATCCACGCAGTCGGTGCCAGTGGCGGCCACCGCCACCAGCTTGAGGTTCGGCAAGTGCGCGATCGCATCGGCCGTCAAGGACACCTTGTTGAGGATCAGGATGGTGGCATCGCGCGCCCGCTCCACCGCCTCATGGGCGGCGGTCTGGGCATGCTCGGTCCAGCCATGGGCGAAGGCCGGGCGCCGCAGGACGATTTCGGGCGCCAGCGTGGCGCGGTCAAGGAAGACGATGTGGTGATCCGGGTGTGCCATGGTCATCTCCCTCAACGCGGCTCGGTCACAGCTGGTCGCGCGCGGCTGCGACCACAGCTTCGGCCGTGATGCCGAAATGCGCGAACAGTTCGTCGCCGGGACCGGAGGCGCCGAAGCCGCTCATGCCGATGAAACCGCCATCTTCGCCGATCCAGCGCTCCCAGCCCAGCTTCACCGCCGCCTCCACGGCTACCCGCACGGTTCCTTTGCCGAGCACCGCCGCGCGATAGGCGGCATCCTGGGTCTCGAACAGCTCCCAGCAGGGCATGGACACCACGGCGGTCGGCACGCCTTCCGCCTGGAGCTTGTCCCGCGCCGCCAGGGCGATCGCCACTTCCGAGCCGGTGGCCAGCAAGGTCACGCGGCGGGCGCTGCCTTCCGACTCCGCCAGCACATAGGCGCCGCGCGCGCTGCGATTCTCGCTCGCCTCGGTGCGGAGCGGCGGCAAGGCTTGGCGCGAGCAGATCATGGAGGAGGGGCCGTGGCGGCGCTGCAACGCCGCCTCCCAGCATTCCGCCGTTTCCACCGCATCGGCGGGGCGGAACACCGCCATGTTCGGCATGGCGCGGAGAGACGCCAGGAACTCCACCGGCTGGTGGGTGGGGCCGTTCTTGCCGATGCCGATGCTGTCGTGGCTGTAGATGGTGATCACCGGCAGGTCCATGAGCGCGGACATGCGCAACGCGGGGCGCATGTAATCGGAGAACACCAGATAGGTGGCGCCCAGCGGCAGCAGGCCGCCATGGGCCACCATGCCGTTCATCATCGCCCCCATGGCATGCTCGCGAATGCCATAGTGCAGATAGCGCCCACCGGGGTCGTCGGCGGTGAAGGCGCTGAGCACGCGCTTGCAATTGGTGGGGCCTTCCAGGTCCGGCGCGCCGGGGAACAGCTCCGGGATGACGCCGGCCAGCAGGTCGACGATATCGGCGGTGGCCTGATTGGAGGATTGCGCCGGAGCACCGGCTGCCAGCGCGCGGGCATGGGCGCGCAAGGTGTCCACCCAGCCGTCCGGCAGTTCGCCGCGCATGAGGCGCTCGAACAGCGCCCGCTGCGCTTGCGGCAAGGCGGCGAGACGGGCTTGCCACGCGGTATAGACCGGCAGGTTGCGGCCCTCGACGCTCGCGCGCCAAGCCTCCGCCACCGGCTGCGGCACCTCGAACGGGCCGGCGGTCCAGCCGGCGGCGGCGCGGGCTTCCAGCAGATCCTGGGCGAACACCCGCCCACCATGGGCGCCGCGCTGGCCTTCCAGCCGGGGCAGGCCTTTGCCGATGGTGGTGGTGCAGGCGATCATGGTGGGGCGCGGATCCGATCGCGCCAGGATCAAGGCGGCGTCCACGGCCTCCACGTCATGACCGTCGGCATCGATCACCTGCCAGCCGGCGATGCGGAAGCGGGCGCGCACGTCTTCCGAGATGGAGAAATCGGTGACCCCGTCATCGGTCATCCGGTTGTCGTCCCACAGAAAGCACAGCTTGCCGAGCTTGAGGTGACCGGCCAGCGAGATCACCTCATGGCCGATGCCTTCCATCAGGCAGCCGTCGCCCACCAGAGCATAGGTGCGGTGATCGACGATGTCGGCGCCGAAGGTGGCCGACAACCAGGCTTCCGCCACCGCCATGCCCACCGCATTGGCGATGCCCTGGCCGAGTGGCCCGGTGGTGACCTCGATGCCCAGCTCCGGATTGCGCTCGGGATGGCCGTGGGTGTGCGAACCCAAGTCACGGAAACGGCGGATCTGCTCCATCGGCAGGCCCGCATAACCGGAGAGATGGCCCAGCGCATAGAGCAGCATGGAGCCGTGGCCATTGGACAGCACGAAGCGGTCGCGGTCGGCCCACAGCGGGTCGGCGGGGTTACACTTCAGGTGGCGGGTGAACAAGGCGGTCGCCACTTCCGCGCCGCCCAAGGGTGCGCCGGGGTGGCCGTCGCCGGCGCGCTCGATGGCGTCCAGCGCCAGGAAGCGGATGGCATCGGCCATCTGGCGGGAGGTGACGCCGGCCGCCGCCGGAGGGTGGGGGTGCAGCATCGACATGACAAGCGTCCTCATTGGCCCGCGCCGGAGGGCGCGGGCTTTGGTTCAAAGGGAGGTCGGCCTCAGGAGAGGAAGCCGATGGAGATCCAGGGAATGGCGGCCACCAAAGCCAGGCCGATCAGCAGGGCGGCCATGTAGCCGACGATGGGCTTCATGCCTTCGTCCGGGCTGACGCCGCCGATGGCGGTGGCGCAGTAATAGCCGACGCCGAACGGCGGCGCGAACAGGCCGACGCCCATGGCCAGGATCACCACCATGGCATAGTGCACCTCATGGATGCCCACGCTGCGGGCGATGGGGAACAGCAGCGGTCCGAACAGCACGATGGAGGGAATGCCTTCCAGCACCGAGCCTAGGATGATGAAGGCGATGATGGACACCACCATGAAGGTGGCCGCGCCGCCGGGAAGCCCGGCCATCACCCGCGCCAGTTCCTGCGAGAAGCCGGATTGGGTGAGCGCCCAGGCCATGCCGGTTGCTGCGCCGATGATCAGCAGGATCGCCCCGGACAGCGCCGCCGTATCGGTGAGCATGGGGATGATCCGGCTCCAGTCGAACTGGCGATAGATCAGCAGGCCCACCGCCACCGAATAGATGATGCCGATGGTGGAGACCTCGGTGGCGGTGGCGACCCCCTCCATCACCGCGCCACGGATCACGAACGGCAGCGCCACGGCGGGGGCGGCGATCAGCAGCGCCATCATGATCTGCCGCAACGTCGCCTTGGTGACGCCGGACAGATCCTCATTGCGATAGCGCCAGCGCACCAGCAGGCACAAGGCGAGACCCAGCACCAGGCCCGGCAGCATGCCGCCGGTGAACAGGGCGGCGATGGACACGCCCGTCACCGAGCCGATGGTGATGAGCACCAGCGAGGGCGGGATGGTCTCGGTCTGCGCCCCGGTGGCGGCCAGAAGCGCCACCAGATCGCCGGGCTTGGCGCCGCGCTTGATCATTTCCGGAAACAGCACCGGGCACACCGCCGCCATGTCCGCCGCCTTGGAGCCGGAAATGCCCGAGACCAGATACATGGCGCCGATGAGCACATAGGACAGGCCGCCGCGCACATGACCCAGCAGGCTGGCGAGGAAGCCCACCATGGCCCGCGCCATGCCAGTCATCTCGATCAACATGCCGAGGAACACGAACAGCGGCACGGAGAGCAGGATGAGATGGCTCATGCCTTCATCCATGCGGCCCACCACCACCACCAAAGGCGCCGAGGTGGTGAAGGTGAGATAGGCCACCGTCGCCAGCCCGAAGGAGAAGGCGATGGGCACGCCGGCAAACACCGCCGCCGCCACCAGCCCCACGAAGAAGATCACCAGATTGTAGTTGCCGATGGTCTTCAGCCAGGGGGCGGCCAGATAGCCCAGCGCCACCATGGCCGCCAGCGCCAGCGCGACGCCGGCGACGCGCACCAGCGAGGGCGTGCGCAGCAGCTTGAGCACGCCCATCAGGCCCATGAGGCCGAGGCCCACGGGCAGGGCCGCCGCCTTCCAGGTGTTGGGGACATCGAGACCCGGCAGGGTCACGAACATCTCGTCCTCGGCATATTCAACGCTGGGATGGAACACCGCCGCCAGGAAGATCAGCGGCGCGGCCACCGCCAGCGTTTCGAGCACGGAGCGCCAGTGCGGCGGCACGGCGCCGACCAATGCGGTCATGCGCATATGGTCGCCGCGCTGGAACGCGATCACCGAGCCCAGCATGGCCAGCCAGATGAACAGCACGGAGGCCAGTTCATCGGACCAGACGATGGGCAGATGCAGGAAATAGCGCATCACCACGCCGACGAAGAGGATGACCACCTCCGCCAGCACCAGCAAGGCTGCGGGCACCTCCACCAGCCGGATCAGGCCCCGCTCCACCTTGAGGACGCCCCGGCGCCAGGCGGCACCGGCGCCCGTGTCTGCCGTTGCCGGCTCGAGGATCGCGTGTGCCATGGCCTCACCCGAGCTTGCCGACGGCGGCTTCCAGCAGGCCCCAGGCTTCGTCGCCATACTTCACGCGCCAGTCGCCATAGAAGCTGGTCTTGGCCAGAGCGGCGCGGAACAGTTCGCGGTTCACATCCAGGAAGGTGACGCCCTTGGCGGTGAGATCCTGGCGCAGGGACTGGCTCAGCGCCGCGATATCGGCACGCTCGGACAGGCCGGAGGCGTCGAACTCGCGAATGACCACGGCGCGCACGTCTTCCGGCAAAGCGGCCCAGGAGCGGCGATTGCCGAGCATCACATAGCCGTCCCACACATGGCCGGTCATGGAGCAGTATTTCTGCACTTCATAGAGGCGGGCGGAGGCGATGATCGCCAGCGGGTTTTCCTGGCCCTCCACCACCTTGGTCTGGAGCGCGGAATACAACTCATTGAAATTGATCGGGGTGGCGCTGGCCTCCAGCGACTTGAACACCGAGGTCAGCATCGGCGCCGGCGGGACGCGGATCTTGAAGCCCTTCAGGTCGTCCGGGGTCTTGATCTCGCGGGTGGAGGAGGTGATCTGGCGGAAGCCGTTGTCCCACAGCTTCATGGGCGCCACGAGCCCGGCCTTGCCGATCTGGTCGCGGATATAGGTGCCCAGTTGCCCGTCCATGGCCTTCCAGACGGTGGCATAGTCAGGGAAGGCGAAGCCGGTGTTGACGATGCCGGCCACGGGCACCAGCGTTGCCAGGATGGAGGTGGAGAGGTTGAAGAACTCCACGCCGCCGCTGCGCACCTGCGCCAGCAGATCGGTATCCGAGCCGAGCTGATTGGCCGGGAAGATCTTGATGTCCATGCGGCCCTTGGTGGCCTCGCGGATGCGATCCGCCGCCTCCTGGGCGCGGATGTTCACCGGGTGGGTGGGGTCTTGCCCGGTGGCCAGCTTGTAATTGAATTCCGCCGCCTGGGCGCGGCGGGTCAGGAGGCCGGCCATGGGCACCGCGGCGGCGGCGGCGAGCAGATGGCGGCGGGTGAGGCCTGCGGCGGGGATTTTTGGCGTCTGGGTCATGGGTCACTCCCTGGCTTTTGGATGCCGCTTGTGCGGCGTTTCTGGTTGTTGAGTGCCGCTTGTGCGGCTTGGCTGGCGTTTGGGCTGGCGACTGAAACGAGATAATTGAAGCCCGCGACCCGGCTAGCCGCCGTGCCCTTGCAGGTTGCGATAGGCGCGGATCACCTGGCTGTCGTCGGCGGCGCCGAGGCCGCGGCCGGAGACGGAGAGAAAAAGCTGGTGAGCCAGCGCCGCTAGGGGAAGCGCCGTCTTGGCGCCGCGCCCGGCCTCCAGCACGATGCCCAAGTCCTTGACGAAGATGTCCACCGCGCTGGTGACCGCGGGTGTCTCCTCCAGCATGCGCGGGCCGCGATCGCCCAGCATCCAGCTGGACGCGGCGGACCCACCGACGATGTCCAGCATGACGTGCATATCCACGCCGAGGCGCTCCGCCAGCGACAGCGCCTCGGCGGCCACCGCCAGATGGGCGCCGCAGAGCAACTGGTTCACCGCCTTGGCGGTGGCGCCCTGGCCGGGCGCTTCGCCCACATGCACCACCTTGCCGCCCATGGCGTCGAGGATCGGCCTGGCGGTGGCGAAGGTCTCCATGGGCGCCGCGGCCATGATGGTGAGGCTGGCGGCGGTGGCGCCCACCACGCCGCCGGACACCGGCGCATCCATGAAGCCGAACCCCGCCGCCACCACCCGCGCGGCAATTGCCGCCACCGCGGCGGGCGGGCAGGTGGCCATCAGCAGCACCATGGCGCCGGGTGCGAGGGCGGCGAGGGCGCCATCGGTGAACAGGATCTGCTCCGCCTGGGCGGCATCCACCACCATGAGCACGGCGGCATCGGCGCCGTGGGTGGCCTCCGCCGCCGAAGGAGCGTCGCTGCCGCCGGCTGTTGCCAGAGCGGCGCGGGCGGCGGGGCGTAAATCGAAGCCGCGGACGGAAAAGCCGCGCGCCACAAGGTTCTGGGCCATGGGCAGACCCATGGCGCCGAGGCCGATGAAGCCGATGGTGGTCATTCTTCCTCCCGCAGGTCCTCAGGACCCTTCCGGCCGGCCGCCTCTGTCGGGCGATCTCGGCCTTGAGACCCGCGCGCTGTGCCGCGCGCGGACCGGTGATGGCATGGCCCGTAACGGGCGGGGTCGGCGCAGAAATCAGCGCGCCAGCCAGTCCTTCACGCGCGCCGTGACGGTCGTGGTGGAGATGCCGTAGCGATCGTGCAGCGTGGGCAGGGCGCCCGCATCCAGGAAGGCATCGGGCAGGCCCACATGGCGGAAGGGCGGATGCACGCCATTGCGCATGAGCACGCCGGCCACCGCTTCGCCGAGGCCGCCGACCACCGAGTGGTTTTCCGCGATCACCACCATGCGCCCCGGCTTGGCGCAGGCAGCCAGAATGGCGGTCTCATCCAGGGGCTTGAGGGTGGGCACATGCAGCACGCCGGCCTCGATCCTGTCGGCGCGCAAGGCGTCCGCCGCCTCCAGCGCCCGCATGGTCATGAAGCCGGTGGAGATGAACAGCACGTCGGCGCCATCGCGCAACAGGGCCGCCTTGCCGAGCTGGAAGCGATAGTCATATTCGTCCAGCACCATCGGCACATTGCCGCGCAGCAAGCGCATATAGACCGGGCCGTTATGCTCCACGATGGCCGGCACGGCCTGCTCGATGTCCAGCGCATCGCAGGGATCGATGATGGTGAGGTTCGGCATCGCCCGGAAGATGGCGAGATCGTCGGTCGCCTGATGGCTGGGGCCATAGCCGGTGGTGAGGCCGGGCAAGGCGCAGACGATCTTCACCGGGAGATTTTCTTCCGCAATGGCCATGCAGATGAAGTCATAGGCCCGGCGCGCCGCGAACACCGCATAGGTGGTGGCGAACGGAATGCAGCCTTCCCGTGCCATGCCGGCGGCGGCGGACATGAGCAGTTGCTCAGCCATGCCCATCTGGTAATAGCGCTCCGGATGGGCCTGTCCGAAGATGTGCAGATCAGTGTATTTGCCCAGATCTGCCGTGAGGCCGACGATTTCCGGCCGGCTGCGCGCCAGTTCCGCCAGCGCATGGCCGAACGGGGCCGCCTTGGTGCGCTGGCCCTCGGAGGCGATGGAGGCGATCATCGCCGAGGTGGTGAGGCGCGGCTTGCCGGCCTCCCCCTTGGCGAGCGGGGCGGCGAAGGCTTTCTTGCTGCTCATGACGCGAACTCCGCATCGAGGACGGTCATGGCCGTGTCCCATTCGTCGGCATCGACCCGGATGAAATGGTTCTTCTCGCGCGCTTCCAGGAAGGACACGCCCTTGCCCATCAGCGTGTCGCAGATGATGACGCGGGGCTGCGGGCCGGGATGGGCGCGGGCGGCATCGAACGCCTTCACGAGAGCGTCCAGATCATTGCCGTTCACCCGCTGGCTGAACCAGCCGAAGGCGTTCCATTTGTCCAGCAAAGGCTCGCAGGACAAGACCTGCGAGGACGGGCCGTCCGCCTGCTGGTTGTTCACGTCCACAATGGCGATGAGATTGTCCAGCTTCCAATGGGCGCCGGACAGCGCCGCCTCCCAGGTGGAGCCTTCGCCCAGTTCGCCGTCGGACAACAAATTGTAGACGAACGATTTCGAGCCCTTGCGCTTCAGGCCGAGGCAGGCACCGATGGCGATGGGCAGGCCCTGGCCCAGCGAGCCGCCGGTGATCTCCATGCCCGGCGTATAGGCGGCCATGCCCGACATGGGCAGGCGGCTGTCATCGCCGCCATAGGTCTCCAGTTCCTCGCGCGGCACCACGCCGGCCTCGATCAGCACCGCATAGAGCGCGATCGCATAATGGCCGATGGAGAGATAGAAACGGTCGCGCCCCTCCCATTCGGGATCTTCCGGGCGATAGGTCATGGCGTGGAAATAAGCCACCGCCAGAATGTCGGCCACGTCCAGCGCCTGGGCGATATAGCCCTGGCCCTGGACCTTGCCCATCTCCAGCGCGGTCTTGCGGATGTCATGGGCTTTCTCGGCCAATTGCCGATTATGCCCGAGGGAGGCAGAAGTCATCGGTTCGATCCCGTTGAGAGGGGGCCCGCGCGGACGGCCGCGCGGGCCACATCCGGCGCCTGATCAGTGGATCAGCATGCCGCCATTGACGTCGATCACCGCGCCGGTGACATAAGCGGAGAGGTCCGAGGCGAGGAACAGGAAGATGTTCGCCACGTCCTGCGGCACGCCCAAGCGATTGAGCGGGATGTTCTCGAGAATCTTCACGCGGTTCTCGTCGGAGATCTTGCCGGCATTGATGTCGGTCTGGATCAGGCCGGGGGTGACGCAGTTGACCCGGATGCCATCATTGCCCAGTTCGCGGGCCATGGCCTTGGCCAGCCCCAGCACACCGGCCTTGGCGGCGGAATAATGCGCGCCGCCGAGAATGCCACCGCCGCGCTGGGCGGAGACCGACGACATGCAGGCGATGGCGCCGGCCTTGCGCTCGCGCATGTGCGGCATCACCGCCTGCGAGAGATAGAGCACGCCGCGCAAATTCACGTCCTGGATGCGGTCCCAGCTTTCCGGATCGATGTCCCACACCTTGATGGCCTGGGTGATGCCGGCATTGTTGATCAGAATGTCGATCTTGCCGGTGGCGGCGAGCACGTCGCCGATGGCGCGGGCACAGTCGGCCTTGTCGGTGACGTTGCAGGCCAGGCCGATGTGGCCCGCGCCCAGTTCCGCCGCCGCGCGCTTGGCGCCTTCGCCGTCCAGATCGAGAATGGCCACGGTGGCGCCCTGGGCCGCGAAGGTCTTCGCCGTGGCAAAGCCAATGCCGCGCGGTCCCGCGGCGCCCGAAATCACGGCGATCTTGCCTTGAAGCAGCACGTCTCATCCTCCCGATATGCTTTTTGATTGCCGGCATATTGGTGCGCCGGAGCGCAGAGGAAAAACGCAAAAATTGCTCGTATCGATGAATCGTGTTCATCTATTGGGTGATGAAAACTCTTCCCCTCGGCAATCTGCGGGCCTTCGAGGCCGCCGCCCGCACCGGCTCCTTCCGCAGCGCCGGGGAGGAACTGGGCATTTCCCCCAGTGCGGTCAGCCATGCCATCCGCAAATTGGAGGATCTGATCGGGGTGGCGCTGTTCGAGCGCGAGGGCCGCACCGTGCGGCTCAATCCCGGCGGCGAAGCCTTGTACCGGCGCGTCTCCAGCGCCTTTGACGAGGTGCGGCACGGGCTGGAGATGGTGGGGGCGCGCTCGGGCAATGTGTTGCGCCTGCACTGTGCGCCCTCGATGGCGGCGCAGTGGCTGATGCCGCGCCTGCGCCGGCTGATCGCCGAGCAGCCGGGCCTCACGGTGCGGCTGTCCGCCAGCACCGACTATCCGCGCTTCCATACTGATGAATTTGAT
Organism: Azorhizobium sp. AG788; assembly: GCF_943371865.1. Classification (GTDB taxonomy): domain Bacteria; phylum Pseudomonadota; class Alphaproteobacteria; order Rhizobiales; family Xanthobacteraceae; genus Azorhizobium. The sequence goes on from NZ_CALRWL010000001.1 coordinate 149,258, forward strand.
GCGGACATCTGCTACGGCCCACCGCACCAGGAGGGCCTGAGCGTGCTGCCTTTGGGCGAGGAGACCGTGCGCCCGCTCTGCTCGCCGGAACTGGCGGCCAGCATCCGCGCGCCCGATGACCTGCTGGACCAGGACCTGATCGAGAGCGAGCACAAGCGGGTGCGCTGGAATGCCTGGTTCCTGGCCAATGGCCTCAGCCCGCCGAGCCCGCGCGGCAGCAGGTTCGACCGCAGCTTCATGGCCATTGCCGCTGCGGTGGACGGGCTGGGGGTGACGCTGGAATCCACCCGCCTTGCCGAGCGCGAACTGGCCGATGGCCGCCTGGTGGCGCCGCTGGCCGGCATCGCCCGCGATGTCAGCTATGTGGGCCACTTCCTGGTGTTCCCGCCCAAGGCCAAGCCCCGGCGGGCGGTGCGCATGTTTTCCGACTGGCTGGCACAGGAACTGGGGCTGGAACCGCCCAAGCCCTGAGCACGCTGCGCTCGCGTTCAGGCCTGGCCGAGATAGAGCTTGGCCGCCCGCTCATCCGCCAGCAAGGGGCCGGCCTCGCCGCTCAAGGCCACCTTGCCGCCGTCGAGGATGGCGCCCCGCGCCGAGATCGCCAGCGCCTGCCGCGCCCGCTGTTCGATCAGCAGCACCGCCGTGCCGGTCTTCGCCAGCGCGGCGATGCGGGCGAAGCTCTCCCCGACCATGGCGGGAGAGAGGGCGGCGGTGGGCTCGTCCAGCACGATCACCGTGGGGCGGGTCATCAGGGCCCGCGCGAACGCCAATTGCTGCCGCTCGCCCCCGGAGAGGCTTCCCGCCCGCGAACGCCGCCGCTCCGCCAGCGCCGGGAACATCTCCAGCAATTCGGCGATGCGGGCCTTCTGGTCGCTCACCCCTTCCACCACCGCCAGATTCTCGGTGATGGAGAGTGAGGGAAACACATTCGCCACCTGCGGCACATAGCCGATGCCGGCCCGTGCCCGGCGTTCCGCCGGCATGCGGGTGATATCCTCGCCGGACAGCAGGACCCGTCCGGTCACGCGCGGCAACAGGCCCACCACCGCCTTTGCGAGGGTGGATTTGCCCGCGCCATTGGTGCCGGCCACGGTGAGGATCTCGCCGGCCGCCAGCGTCAGGTCGATGCCGTTGAGGATGTTCACTTCGCCATAGCCGCCGGCAAGGTTCTCGATGGTCAGCATCAGACAAGGCCTCCGCGGCGAAAATTACTGGGGATTGTGAGGGGCACAGTGACGCCGCGCCTTTGGCCATGGGCGATTGTCGCGCCAATAGAGCATACGGCCCGACCCAGGATGCCTGGAGAGGACGTGGTGTGCGTGGGATCGGGGCGCATTGGGATTCCTCGGGTTCGTCGCGGACGCAGCGCCGCGGGCTGCCTGGGCTTCTTATGGTTGTGACGTTTGAAGGTCACGGTACGGAAAACGCGTCGACAATCGGAAAATCCGCTAGTCTGGCGCTGCTGCATGCGGGACGGGTGTGACAAGTCGCGGGCTTGGACCGGGTGGGAGGACGTAGGTTGACGCAGATTTCTTATGCTCAGAATTTTGAAGACGTTCTGCTCCATCGAAGTCTGAGTGACGTGGCTTGCGGCTTTTACATCGATGTGGGAGCAAATGACCCCCGATTTCATTCGGTCACCAAGCGGTTCTATGACTTGGGCTGGCGGGGCATCAATATTGAACCGTCAAGCTCATATTTTGAAAAGCTATGCCAGGACCGTCCCCGAGATTTGAATATCAAGGCGGTCGTCTCGAATCGAGACGGTGTGGTGCGGTTTTTTGAGTTTGAAGGAACCGGTATCTCCACGACGGAACAGGATATCGCCGAATGTCACCAGGTTAATGGCTATTTGAATATCGAAACCGAAGTGGAGGCAGTGACTCTCGCCACCATCTGCCAAAAGCATGTCGACGCTCCGGTCCATTTCATGAAGATCGATGTCGAGGGTGGCACGAGATATGTCCTAGAGGGCATGGACCTGCAAGCCGTTCGCCCTTGGATCATCGTCGTCGAGGCAACAAAGCCGATGACGCAGATCGAAGATTCAGATGAATGGGAGCATTTGATTCTCTCTCAGAATTACGAATTTGTTTATGCAGATGGATTGAACAGGTATTATTTGGCATTCGAGCACGCCGAGCGGCGCGAACGATTTAAATTCCCGCCCAATGTGTTTGATGATTTCGTCATTTGCGCCTTGCATGACGAAACGATCCTGCGGCAAGCCCGCGAAGCGGCCGAGGAGCGCGCGGTTGAGCGCCTGCGGGTGCTTGAGCAGGAGAGCGCGCGACTTGCCGCGGTGGTGCAGGCGGAGGACGCCAGGGGGCAGGCGGCCGAGGCGAAGATCGTCGAACTGAGCCAAGAAAAGGCCGGGCTTGAAGCCGCGCTGGCGGAGCAGGTCTCGCGTGCACAGGGGGCCGAAGAGCGCATCGGCATACTGGAGCAGGATAAGATCGCGCTTGCGGCAGCGGTGCAGGCGGAGGACGCCAGGGGGAGGGCGGCCGAGGCGAGGATCGTTGAACTGAGCCGGGAGAAGGCTGGGCTAGAAGCCGCGCTGGTGGAGCAGGTCGCACGTGCGCAGGGGGCCGAAGGGCGCGTCGGCGTCCTGGAGCAGGAGAAGGCCGGCCTTGAGGCGGCGCTGGAAAGCCGGTCGGCCCAGGTGCAGGCGCTCGAAGCGCGCGTCGGCGAGCTTGAGGGGGAGGCGGTCGCGCAGGGGCAGGCACTGGCGGCGCAGGCTGCGCGGGCGGCAGCCGCCGAAATGCACTTGGAGCAGGAGCAGGTCGCCCACGCCCAAGCGCTGTCCGCGCTCCAGGCGTCGCGGGAGGCGCATGGGCAGGCCACCGCTGCGGCGGCGCAATTGGCGGGCGAGATGGCCGGGTTGGAGGCGGCACTGGCTCGCATGGAGGAACGGCTCCAGGCGGCGATGCGGCGGGTGGTGGAGCTTGAGAAAGTCCGGCACGACCTGCAGGTCCGTCTGGCCGAGGAGGCGGAACGGACCCAGGCGCATGGGGCGCGGGCCGACCACCTGGAGGCGATACTGCGGCGGGTCGCGGACAGCCTGTCGTGGCGCATCACCAAGCCCCTGCGCGGCTGGGGGAAGAGCGACGGCAAGAGGCCATCGGGCTCATGAGTGGCATCCGAGCCCCGTCCGCCGGTCGCGTGCAGCGAACACGGTTCCAAGGGGCGGGGCGCGATGCGGGGCATCAGGCCGCCGCGCCGCCGAGATAGGCGTCGCGCACCCGCGGGTCGCGGAGCACGGCGTCTGGTGCGCCGGAGCAGATCAGCTGGCCGCGGTCCATCACATGCAGCGTGGAGACCAGCTTGTTGAGCGCCGCCAGATCGTGCTCGATGATCAGGAAGCCGATGCCGCGCCCGTTCAATTCCTGAATGCGCACCGAGAGCTCCTCGATCAGCACCGGGTTCACGCCGGCAAAGGGCTCGTCCAGCAGGATCATGCGGGCGCCGGTCATCAAAGCGCGCCCCAGTTCCACCAGCTTCTTCTGGCCCCCGGACAGGCGCCCGGCGGGCACCTCCGCCACCTTCTCCAATCGCAGGAAGGCGATGGTCTCCGCCACCTCCAGCGCGATGGCCGCTTCCTCCGCCTTCACCCGCCCGGGGCGGAAGAAGGTGTCGATCAGCCGCTCGCCCGATTGGCTGGGGGCGGCGGCCATGAGGTTTTCGCGCACGGTGAGATGGGTGAATTCGCGCGGCACCTGGAAGGTGCGCACCATGCCGGCCCGCGCCCGCTCCATGGGCGACGCCCGCCCCACCGAGCGGCCCTCGAAAGCCACATCCCCGGCGTCCGCCGCCAGGAAGCCGGTGATCAGCGAGAACAAGGTGGATTTGCCGGCGCCATTGGGGCCGATGACGCCCACCAGGGCGCCGGCGGGCACTTCGAAGCGCACGTCGTCCACCACGCGCAGGCCGCCATAGGCCTTGGTCAGTCCTTGGATGGAGAGGGTCATTTGCGGGTGAAATCCCCCATCAGGCCCTGCGGGCGGTACATGGTGAACAAGATCAGCGCCAGGCCCACGGCGCCGAGGCGCACGCTGGCCATGGACACTTCCGAGATGAAGGGCATCACGTCGCGCAGGAAGCGCGAGCCTTCCAGGAACAGCATCAGGATCGCCGAGCCCACCAGGGCGCCGGAGATGCGGCCGACGCCGCCCATGATGATGGCCATCCAGATCTGGAAGGTGATCAGCGGCAGGAACTGCTCGGGCGAGATGTAGCCGATGTAATGGGCATAGACCGCGCCGGCGAGGCCGGCCAGCGCCGCGCCCAGCACCAGCACCTGGATCTTGAACACCGCCGGATCCTTGCCCAGGGCTTTGACCGCTTCCTCATTGTCGCGGATGGCCTCGATCATGCGGCCGAATGGCGAGCGCACGATGCGCAGCATGGCGAGGATGGCCAGGATGTTGAATACCACCAGTAGGCCTAGCACCGCGTACGATTGCGCCGCCCCGGTCAGCCAGCCGGCGAACAGCTTGGGAATGCCGGCGATGCCCTGCACGCCATTGGTGAGCCAGCGCTCACTGGTGGCCACCAGCCGCACCACTTCGGAAAAGCCCAGCGAGACGATGGCGAAATAGTCCTCCCGCAGCCGGATGCTCACCAGCCCCAGCGGCCAGGCGGCCGCCATGGCGAAGGCCGCCGCCAGCGGGAAGGTCACCACCAGCGGCACGCCATGTTCGGACAGGATGGCGGTGGTATAGGCGCCGATGCAGAAGAAGCCGACGTGGCCGAAATTGATCAGGCCGGTGAGGCCGTACTGGAGGTTCAGCCCCAGAGCGAGCAGCACATAGATCGCCGTGATGATGGCGATGGCGGTCAGATAGGCATCCATCAGCGCACCCCCTCGACCCGGCCGAACAGGCCGCGCGGCCGCACCAGCAGCACAACCAACAGAATGACGAACGCCAATGCGAGTTTGTAGGTGAAGCCCACATAGGGCGTGGCCAGTTCCTGCAATACGCCGAGGATCACCCCCGCCAGCACCGCGCCCACCGGGTGGCCGATGCCGCCCAGGATGGCGGCGGCGAACACCGGGATCAGCATGTCCCAGCCCATTTCCGGCGACACCACGGTCTTGATGCCCAGCAAGACGCCGGCGAGCGCCGCCACCGCCCCACCCAGCGCCCATAGCGCCAGCATCACCTGGCGCGGCGCGATGCCCGACACCCGCGCCAGCATGGGATCATCCGCCACCGCCCGCATGCGCCGGCCGATGGGGGTGGCGTGCAGCACCAGGAACACCGCCAGCAGCGCCAGCAACGCGGTGATGCCGATCTTCAGATCATTGGGCTGGATGCGCAGGTCGCCGAAGCGCCAGGGGCGCACCAGAGGCAGTTGGAACACCTGCTGGCCATGGCCATAGACCACCCCCAGCACGGCGCGGATGACAAAGCCGATGCCGATGGAGGCCAAGAGCGCCGAGACCGAGGAGCGCCCCTCCAGGGTGCGGAACACCAGCACATAAGAGGCGATGCCCACCAGGGCACCCACCATCATGCCCACGGCACCGCCGACGATCAGCGAGCCGGACGCGCTCACTCCCAGCAAAGCGGCATAGGCGCCGGTGGTCATGAAATCGCCGGTGGCCGCATTGGCGAAGCGGGCGACGCCGAACACCAAAGTCAGCGCCAGCGCCGCCAGCCCGATCACCAAGCCGGACATGAGGCCGCTGATGGCCAGTTCGAGAAAGCCGCTCATGCGGACCTCGCGGACACGGGGGCGCCGGCCTGGAGAGGCGGCGCGCAGGAGAGAGACGGCGGCGAGGCGATGGGCACGGCGAACATCCTTCTCCCGCGCCCGGTGGACCGGACGGGGAGGGCAAAGGGGAGGACGGTGGCGCGGGCGGGCGCCGCCGGTAGAGGGCCCCGACGCCCGCAGATGCAGGCGTCGGGGTGTCAGGCAAAGCTCAGAGCTTGATGACCGACTTGCGCTCGATCTTGCCCTTGGAGATCACGGAGACCGCGAAGTCCGGGGTCACGTCGCCATACTGGTCGAAGTCCAGGATGGAGGAGGCGCCCTGATAGTCGATCTTGCCGGACTTCAGCGCCGCCTTGCCTTCCGCGAAGGTGGCCACCTGGGTTCCGCCGGGGCCGGAGACCTCGCGCAGCTTGGCGGAGATGGCGGCCACGTCGGCGCCGGGGCCGGCGGCTTCCATGGCCAGGGCCAGCACCACCACCATGTCCCAGGTCATGGCCGCATAGACATTGTTGGCGCCCGGCTGGCCCATGGTCTTCTGATAGGCGGCGTCGAACGCCTTGTAGGCGGCCGATCCCTCGTTGGAGATGGAATCCACCGAGAAGATGCCCTCCGTCACCTCGGGGCCGAGGGCCTTCACCAGGTCCGGATTGGCGGCCCAGGCGGGGATGATGAACTTGGTGGCGTCGCCGGTCTGGAACCATTCGCGCAGGATGATGGTGGTGTCGGCCAGATAGGAGCCCATGACGATGACGTCGGGCTTGGCCGCCAGCACCTTCTGCAGTTCGGCGCGGTAGCTGGGCTGGTTGGGCTCATAGACGATGTTTTCCACCACCTTGCCGCCCTTGGCCTCCCACGCCTTGCGGAAGCCCTCGGTGTTGCCGATGCCGGAGGCGTTGTTGAACGCCATGGTGGCGGGGCGCTTGAAGCCTTCCTTGGTGGCCAGTTCGGCGAACGCGCGGCCGAAGCGGTCGTTGGTGGCCTGGAAGCGGAATAGCAGGCCCTTGGCATTGGCGGGCGGCACGGAGAGCGCCGGGGCGCCGGAGGTGTTCATCAACAGGATGCCGGCATCATTGGTCAGCGGGGCCACGGCCAAAGACACGCCCGAGGCCCAGGTGCCCAGGATCGCCTGCACCTTGTTGACTTCGATCAGCTTCTTGGCGGCCAGAACCGCCGCCTGCGGCTGGGTCTGGCTGTCCTCGGCAGAGACCTCCAGCATGCGGCCGGCGGCGCCGCCGGCGGCGTTCACCATCTCGGTGGCGGCCAGGATCATCTTCTGCATGCCCGAGCCGTAGGGCGCGCCGGCCCCGGTGACGGGATTGAGGGCGCCGATGCGGAAGACGGCGGTCTGGGCGCTGGCGGCGCGGGTCAGCGCGGGCAGCAGGAGCGCACCGGCAAGGCCGGCGAGGGTCTGGCGACGGGAGAGGGTCACGGTTTTGGTCCCTTCAGTCTGGAAGATGATGTTTGGTTTCTTATGGTTCAGCGTTTTGACGGTCAGTTCAGCGCGGTGCGCTTCACGAACGCGCCGCCCTGCAGGATGATCGGCATGTGCCGGCCCTGGTGGGTGAGCAGCGCGAGGTCGGCGAGCGGGTCGCCGTCCACCACCACCAGGTCGGCAAAGGCGCCGGGGGCAATGCAGCCGATCTGGCCTTCCATGCGCAGCAGGCGGGCGGCGATGAAAGTGGCGGCGGCGATCACCTCATGGGCCGGCATCACCTGCCCGCGCAGCACGAATTCTTCCGACTGGTGGCGATGCATCTGGCCCAGCAGGTCGGAGCCATAGGCCATGGGCAGGCCGGCCTCGCGCATGATGGCGATGGATTCCATGCCGGCGAGGCGCACGCTGTCGATCTTGGCCACCGAATTGGCCGGGAAGCCCATGGCCGCGCCCTCGCTGGAGAGCTTGTCATAGGTCACGAGCGTCGGCACCGCGATGGCGCCCTGGGCGGCGGCGAACTTGGCGGTCTCCGCCTGGATCAGATTGCAATGCTCCAGCGAATGCACGCCGCATTCCACCGCGCGGCGGATGGCGGCGTCCGTATAGAGATGGGCCGAGACATAGGTGCCGGCATTTTCCGCCTCTTCCACCACCGCGAGCAGTTCCTCGCGGGCAAAGCCCAGGAAATGGATCGGGTCCGTGGGCGAGGCGACGCCGCCATTGGCCATGATCTTGATGAATTGCGCGCCGCCCTTGATCTCCTCGCGGGCCGCCTTGCGCATTTCCGGCACGCCGTCGCACACCCGGCCCAGCGCGCCCAGCGCAAAGCCGGTCTTGATGGTCTCGCGATCATCATAGGGGCCGCGGAAATCGCAATGGCCGCCGGTCTGGCTCAGGGCCTTGCCGGAAATATTGAGGCGCGGAGCGGGGAAGAAGCCTTCCGCCGCCGCCACCTTCAGCCCGTGGTCGGCGCCGCCCACGTCGCGCACGGTGGTGAAGCCGCGCATCAGCATCTCGCCCATCAGCTTCATGGCGCGCACGGTCACCAGGCTGTCTGGCAGCTTGGCATTGGCGCCCAGATCCGCGAGGCAGGCGATGGTGTGCACATGGGCGTCGATCAGGCCCGGCATCAGCGTGCGTCCGCCCAGATCCACGGTTTCGGCCGCAGCGGACGTGATCTTGGGTGCCACCTCGCGGATGCGGCCGGCCTCGACCAGCACATCCATCGGCGCGCCGCGCTCGGGTGCGGTGCCATCGACGATGCGGGCGTTGGTGAAGAGAAGGGCGGTCATGTCAATGGGGCTCCGGGCTGCGTTCGGCCGCGCGGCCGCGTCGGGACGCGGGGCGGGCAGGGGATGGTTCGGGCGCGGGCGCGGTCCGGCGCGCCGGCTCGTCGGGAAACAACTGGCGGACTTGCGCCTTCCAGAATCCGAGCAATTCGGCGTAATAAGCGGGGTCCTCGCGCAGAACGGTCTGGGCGATCATGCCGCGCACCAGGCACATGGTGGCATTCATCACCGTGCGGGTGTGGGTCGGCTCCGCGCCGCGCCGCGCCGCCAGCGCCATCCAGATGGCGTCCAGGCCCGCATGGAAGTTCTTGACCACCGGAATCAGGCTGTCCTTGAACTCGTCATTGTGCCGGGCTTCAGGCAGGTATTCCATGGTCACATAGAACAGGCGATCGGACATCATCTGCCAGATGTAGTCGACGATCTCGTCGCTGGTGCCGCCGCGGGTGGCGAAGTCTTCCGCAAAGCGGTGCAGATCTTGGGTGACCCGCTCCAGCATGTGGTTGATGGCGTCGGTGACCAGGGCTTCCTTGGTGGCGAAGTGATGGGTGAGCGCCCCGCGCGACACGCCGGCCTGGGCGGCGATCTGCGGCGTGGACAGGCGCGAGAAGCCGGAATCGTGCAGCAGATCCACGGTCGCCGTCAGCAGCCGCGCCGAGGTCTCGGCGGTGCGCTCGTGCTGGGATCGTCTGCGTCGCTCCGGCACCGGGGACTCCAGGGGGTAGGCGGGTGGTCGATGACCCAGCAAGCCATGCAACTTACAAACAATCAAGTCTGTTTATTTGTGCGGGGCGACGGGGCATTGCCTCAATCCCAGCCAGTTCCCGCGGACGGGCGCCTCCAGTTACGGCATGGCATTGGCGCGGGTTTGCGCTACCATGCCTTTCCCGTGTCGAAGGACGCCGCCCGCGAATGGATGACGCAACCTTGGCCTTGAGGATCCCGCTGGCCCGACGTGGCCCCGCGGCAGGGCTGGCTTTGCGTCTTGGCCTCAGGGCCCGCGGCCGGGTCGGGACGGGTTGGCGGCCGGGTGCCGCCGCCGTGGTCCGCCATGCCACCACGGCCTTCCCACCACGACCTCCACAAGAAGAATGCACCAGAGGAGATCACACATGACCATCCGCAGGTTTTTGCTGGCCGGCTCTTTGATGATGGCCGGCGCCCTCGTCGCAGGGCAGGCCTCCGCCCAGGAGCTCACCGGCACCCTGAAGAAGATCAAGGAAACCGGCACCATCACCATCGGCTATCGGGAATCCTCGGTGCCCTTCTCCTATCTGGATGACGCCCAGAAGCCGGTGGGCTTCGCCATGGACATCTGCGCCGCCATCGTCGCGGCGGTGAAGTCCAACCTCAAGCTGGACAAGCTGGAGGTGAAGTATAATCCGGTGACCTCCGCCACCCGCATCCCGTTGATCGCCAACGGCACCGTGGATCTGGAGTGCGGCTCCACCACCAACAATGTGGACCGCCAGAAGCAGGTGTCCTTCACCAACACCCACTTCCTCACCGCTAGCCGCTTCGTCTCCAAGAAGGCGAGCAACATCAAGTCCATCGCCGATCTGGCGGGCAAGACCGTGGTGTCCACCTCCGGCACCACCAACATCAAGCAGGTCACCGAGGCCAATGCCGCCAAGGGCCTCAACATCAACATCGTCCCGGCGAAAGACCATGCGGAAGCCTTCCTGATGGTGGAGACCGACCGCGCGGTGGCGTTCGTGATGGACGACATCCTGCTGGCCAGCCTGGTGGCTGGCTCCAAGGACCCCAAGGCCTATGTGATCTCCGAGGATGCGTTCTCGCTGCCGGAGCCCTACGGCATCATGCTGCGCCGCGAGGATGCCCCGTTCAAGGCCGTCGCCGATGGCGCCACCGCCGCGCTCTACAAGAGCCCGGAGATCGTCACCGTCTACAACAAGTGGTTCCTGAGCCCGATCCCGCCCAAGAGCCTCAACCTCAACGTGCCCCTGGGCGCGCCGCTGAAGAAGGCGTTCGCCGCCCCCACCGACAGCGGTGATCCCGCCGCTTATTGATCGGACTGCATCCGGGGCGGCGTGGGCCGCCGCCCCGGATGGACCGCTGAGGGATGGGGCACGGGGGACTGAGGCGTGAATTATCATTGGGACTGGGGTGTCCTGTGGGCGGCCTCCCCCGAAGGGGTGGGCACCTATTTCGACATGCTGATGAACGGTCTGCGCTGGACCATCGTCACCTCGCTGTGCGCGTGGGCGGTGGCGCTGGTGTTCGGCTCCGCCATCGGCGTGCTGCGCACGCTGCCGCACAAGGGTCTGGTGCTGCTGGGCGATGCCTATATCGAACTGTTCCGCAACATCCCGTTGCTGGTGCAATTGTTCCTGTGGTTCTTCGTGATCCCGGAACTGCTGCCGCACGATTGGGGCGTGTGGGTCAAGCAATTGCGCTTAGGGCCGTTCTATACGGCGGTGGTGGCCATCGGCCTCTATATGTCGGCGCGGGTGGCGACGCAGGTGAGCGCGGGCATCCTGGCCTTGCCCAAGGGCCAGCGCATGGCCGGCACCGCCATCGGCCTCACCCCGGCGCAGACCTATCGCTACATATTGCTGCCCATGGCCTATCGCATCGTGCTGCCGCCATTGACCTCGGAATTCCTCAACACCATCAAGAATACCTCGGTGGCGCTCACCATCGGCCTGATGGAGCTGACCGCCAGCGCCCGCTCCATGCAGGAATTCACCTTCCACGTGTTCGAGGCCTTCACCGCCGCCACCGTCATCTACCTGGCTCTCAATGCCGTGGTCACCATCGGAATGCGCGCCCTGGAGCGACGTCTGGCGGTGCCCGGCTTCAACGCGGCGAGGTGAGCGGTGTTCAGCGATTTCGACTTCAACGTGATCTGGCGCTCACTGCCCTATCTGTTCCTGGATGGCATGAGCTTCACCTTGACCCTCACCGCCATCGCCACCGTGGGCGGGGTGCTGCTGGGCACGGTGATCGCCATGCTGCGGCTCTCCAGCCTGCCGGTGCTGCCCGCCATCGCGGCGGGCTATGCGAACGTGATGCGGGCGCTGCCGCTCGTTCTGGTGATCTTCCTGTTCTACTTCCTCATGCCCTATATCGGGCAGTGGGCGCTGGGCACCGACCGGCCGATCCAGGTGGGGGCGCTGTCCTCCTGCATCATCACCTTCACCTTGTTCGAGGCGGCCTATTTCTCCGAGATCATGCGCGCCGGCATCCAGTCGATCCCGCGCGGGCAGGTGGGGGCGGGCTATGCCATCGGCCTCACCTATCGCCAGGTGATGACCTATGTGGTGCTGCCGCAGGCGTTCCGGAACATGCTGCCGGTGATCTTCACCCAGACCATCGTCCTGTTCCAGGATACGTCCCTGGTCTATGTGCTCTCCATTACCGATTTTCTCGGCGCCGCCTCCAAGGTGGCGCAGCGCGACGGCCGGCTGACGGAAATGTACCTGTTCGCCGCCGCGGTCTATTTCATCATCTCCTTCACCGCATCCATGTGCGTGAAGCGGCTCCAGCGCCGCATCAGCATCGTGCGATGAGCGGTTTCTTCAAGGCAGGCCTCCCATGGCGATGATCTCTCTGCGCAATGTCAGCAAATGGTATGGCCCGCAGTTCCAGGTGCTGAAGGATTGCACCACGGAAGTGGCCAAGGGCGAGGTGATCGTGGTGTGCGGGCCGTCCGGCTCGGGTAAGTCCACGCTCATCAAGACCGTGAATGCGCTGGAGACCATCCAGAACGGCGAGATCGTGGTGGACGGCATCACCGTCAATTCCCCCAAGACCAATCTGCCCAAGCTGCGGGCACGGGTGGGCATGGTGTTCCAGCATTTCGAGCTGTTTCCGCATCTGCGCATCATCGAGAATCTGTGTCTCGGCCAGGAGAAGGTGCTGGGCCGCTCCCATGATGCCGCCATGGCGAAAGCCGAGGCGCTGCTGGATCGGGTGGGGCTGAAGGTGCAGGCGCAGAAATATCCCGGCCAGCTCTCCGGCGGCCAGCAGCAGCGGGTCGCCATCGCCCGCGCCCTGGTGATGGACCCGGTGTGCATGCTGTTCGACGAGCCCACCTCGGCCCTGGATCCGGAGATGATCACCGAGGTGCTGGACGTGATGGTGGAACTGGCCACCGAGGGCATGACCATGATGGTGGTGACCCACGAAATGGGCTTTGCCCGCAAGGTGGCCAACCGGGTGGTGTTCATGGATGCGGGCGAGATCGTGGAGGACGCGCTGAAGGAGGATTTCTTCGGCAGCCCCCGCAGCGAGCGGGCGCAAACGTTTCTGTCCAAGATCCTGTCGCATTGATCCTGTCTGATGCGCCGGCCGCGAACGGGCGGCGGGCAAGGGCGCGCGCATGGATAAGCATCATGTGGTGGTGGTCGGCGGCGGCTTCGGCGGCCTGCAACTGGTTCAGGACCTGCGCGGCGCGCCGGTGCGCATCACGCTGATCGACCAGCGCAATCACCATCTGTTCCAGCCGCTGCTCTATCAGGTCGCCACCACGCTGCTGGCGACCTCGGAGATCGCCTGGCCCATCCGCCACGTGTTCCGCGACCGCCCGGACGTGACCACCCTGCTGGGCGAGGTGACCGGCGTGGAGCGCGCCGCGCGGCAGGTGATGCTGGCCGGTGGACAGGCCATCGGCTACGACACGCTGGTGCTGGCCACCGGCGCCCGGCATGCCTATTTCGGCCATGACGAATGGGAGCCGTTCGCCCCCGGCCTGAAGACGCTGGAGGATGCCACCACCATCCGCCGCCGGGTGCTGATGGCGTTCGAGGAAGCGGAACTGGAGGCGGATCCTGCCCGCCGCGCGGCCTTGCTGACCTTCTGCATCATCGGCGCCGGCCCCACCGGCGTGGAACTGGCCGGCATCATCGCCGATCTGGCCAAGACGGCACTGGTGCCGGAATTCCGCAACATCGACACCCGCCAGGCCCGCATCCTGCTGATCGAGGCCGGCCCCCGGGTGCTGGCGGCGTTCAGCCCCGAATTGTCAACCTATACCGCCCGCGAACTGGAGCGGCTCGGGGTCGAGGTGCGCACCGGCGAAGCGGTGACCGCCTGCGACGCGGAAGGCGTGACCATCGGCACCCAGGTGGTGCCGAGCCGCACGCTGATCTGGGCGGCGGGGGTGCAGGCCTCGCCGGCGGCGATCTGGCTCGACACCCCGGCGGATCGCGCCGGCCGGGTCATGGTGGCGCCGGACATGAGCGTGCCGGGCGCACCGGAGATCTTCGTCATCGGCGACACCGCCGCGGCGCTGACGGCCGACGGCAAGCCGGTGCCGGGCATCGCGCCGGCGGCCAAGCAGCAGGGCGCCTACGTGGCGCGGGTGATCCGCGCCCGGCTGGCGGGGCAGCCGGTGCCGGGGCCGTTCGCCTACCGCCACATGGGCAATCTCGCCACCATTGGCCGCAGCGTGGCGGTGATCGAATATGGCGGCTTGCGGCTGAAGGGTTGGCTCGCCTGGTGGATCTGGGGCCTGGCGCACATCTATTTCCTGATCGGCGCCCGCAGCCGCCTGATCGTCGCCATGAGCTGGTTGTGGATCTTCCTCATCGGCCACCACAGCGCCCGCCTCATCACCCAGCGCGATGTCCGCAGCCTCCCCGAGCGCACCTCCCCGCCGGAGGAGTGATCCCCGGCTACGGCAGGTTTTCGCGCAGCACGATGTCGATGCGCGGCGGGGCGATCCCTGCCGTTGCCTCGCGCCCCGCTCGCAGATTGGAGAAGATGGCGACGCAACTGGCGATGGCGCTCTCCGGATTCTGGGTGATGACCGCATCCATGGTGCCGTCCAGCAGCAGGGCGCGGGTGTCGGGGGTGAGGCCGTGGCCCACGAACACCACGTCGGAGCGGCGCATGTCCCGCAGCGCCTTGCCCACGCCCGCCGCGCCGCCGCCGATATTGTAGAGGCCCGCAAGATCGGGATGCTGGGCCAGGAACTGCCGGGTCTGGCGATAGTTGCGGGCTTCGTCGTCCTGGCCCTCGCGCAGGCCCACCACCTCGATCTGCGGGAACATCTCCTCGAACAGATGCAGGAAGCCCATCTCCCGCTCCTCATGGGCGCGATAGGATAATGAGCCGGCGATCATCGCCACCTTGGCCTTGCGGGCGCCGATGAAGCGGGCGATGAGATAGCCCGCCGTGCGACCGGCCGAGCGGTTGTCGAGGCCGACGCAGGCCACCCGCCGCGCCCCGCCCAGGTCCGAGATCAGCGTCACCGTGGGCACGCCCTTGTCCGCCAGCGCGTTCACCGCCTCGCGTACGGCGGGATGCTCCAGGGCCATGAAGGCGATGCCGTCGGCGTTTCTGCCGTGCTGTGTCAGGGCACGGGCCAGCAGCTCGGGGCTGAAGCTCTTGATGAATTCCACCCGCGCCTGGATGTTGCGCTCCGCCAGATCCGGCCCGGAGGCGGCGATCAGCCGGCCCAGCAGCGCGAGAAAGCGGTTGGTGCCCGCCGGCAACAGGAACACCAGCCGCAGCGGCGCCAGCGCCGCGGGCAGGTCGCTCTCCAGAACATAGTTCAGCTCCGTGGCCGCCTTGAGCACCCGCTGCACCGTCACCGGGCGCACGCCCGGGCGCCCGTTCAGCACCCGGTCCACGGTGGCGGTGGACACGCCGGCGCGCCGGGCCACATCCGGCAGTCGGGCGAGAGCGGGGCGCTCCAGGGATGATGGCGGCACATCGGAAGACATCAAAAACCATCATTCTTTCAAATTGACTGCGCGGACACAGGGTTCATAACATTCCCTAGAGCCAAGAAGAAGACATCAAAAAGCATCATATATGGGAGGAAGCCATGCCGATCTTGTCCCGCCGTCACCTGCTTGCGTCCATGGGCGCCGCGTCCGCCGCCGGCCTCATCGGCATGCCCAGCATCGCCCGCGCCGCGGAATACGAGCTGAAGTATGCCAACAATCTGCCCATGACCCATCCGCTCAACATCCGCGCCCAGGAGTTCGCCAAGCGGGTCGAGACCGAGACCAAGGGCCAGGTCACCATCCAGATTTTCCCCAACAACCAGTTGGGCGGCGACACCGACATGCTGGCGCAGGTGCGCTCCGGCGGCGTCACCTTCTTCACCCCCTCGGCCCTGGTGATCGCCACTCTGGTGCCCTCC
The DNA here is from genome assembly GCF_943371865.1 of Azorhizobium sp. AG788. Taxonomy (GTDB): domain Bacteria; phylum Pseudomonadota; class Alphaproteobacteria; order Rhizobiales; family Xanthobacteraceae; genus Azorhizobium. The sequence goes on from NZ_CALRWL010000001.1 coordinate 164,817, forward strand.
GCCGCCATCAATGCGGTGGGCTTTGCGTTCGCCGATTACGACCAGGTGTGGAAGGCCATGGATGGCGCGCTGGGCGCCAATGTGCGCAACGCCATCTCCAAGGTCGGCCTCTATGCCTTCGAGAAGATGTGGGACAACGGCTTCCGCCAGATGACCTCGTCCAAGGCGCCCATCACCACCGCCAAGGACATGGACGGCCTGAAGATCCGCGTGCCGGTGAGCCCGCTGTCGGTCTCCATGTTCAAGGCGCTGGGCTCGGCCCCCGCCAGCCTGCAATTCTCGGAAGTCTATTCCGCGCTCCAGACCAAGATCGTCGATGCGCAGGAAAATCCCCTGCCGATCATCCAGGTGGCCAAGCTTTACGAAGTGCAGAAATACGCCTCCCTCACCAACCACATCTGGGACGGTTACTGGTTCATCGCCAACGGTCGCGAGTGGAAGAGCCTGCCGGAAAACCTGCAGAAGATCATCGCTTCCGCCATCAATGACGCGGGCCTCGCCCAGCGCGCCGACATCAAGGCGCTGAACCAGGGCGTGCAGGCGGATCTGGAGAAGAACGGCCTCACCTTCAACACCACCACGCCGGACAGCTTCCGCGCCAAATTGCGCGACAGCGGCTTCTATGTGGAGTGGAAGGGCCGCTTCGGCGACGAGGTATGGGGCCTGCTCGAAGGCGCCGTGGGCAAGCTCGCCTGATCGCTGTTCATCACCTGCTCATTGTTTGCGAACGGAGGTGGCCATGTCCGGCACCTTATCCAGCGTGGCGGCCGCCGAACCGGCCGCCACCGGCGCCGGCGCGCGTCTCGATCGGGCCTTTTTCGGGCTGATCGAGATGGCGGCGGCCCTGCTGGTGGCAGTGGAAGTGGTGGTGCTGTTCGCCGGCGTGATGGCCCGCTACGTCTTCCACGCCCCCTTGGTGTGGTCGGACGAGCTGGCCTCCATCCTGTTCCTGTGGCTGTCCATGCTGGGTGCCGTGGTGGCCCTGCGCCGGGGCGAGCATATGCGCATGACCGGCATGCTGGGCCTGGTGGGCCCGCAGACCCGCGCGGTGCTGGAGGCCCTGGCGGTGATCGTGCCCTTGGCGGTGCTGGGGCTGATCCTGCATCCGGCGCTGGATTATGCCAGCGAGGAGCGCTTCATCGTCACCCCGGCGCTGGAAATCAGCAATGTCTGGCGTGCCGCCGCCATTCCGGTGGGCCTCGCCCTCATGGTGCTGGCCTCCTTCGCCCGGCTGGCGCGGTTCGGCTCGGTGCGCGCCGTGGCGGTGGCCGTGGCCCTCACCGCCGTGATGCTGGTCGCCTTCTATCTCGCCGGGCCGATGCTGAAGCCCTTGGGCCAGCTTAATCTCATCATCTTCTTCGTGGGCGTGGTGGGGGTGTGCGTGTTCACCGGCGTGCCCATCGCCTTCGCCTTTGCGCTCGCCACCTTCGGCTATCTGGCGCTCACCACCCGCACCCCCTTGCTGGTGATGGTGGGCCGGCTGGATGAGGGCATGAGCCATCTCATCCTGCTTGCGGTGCCGCTGTTCATCTTCCTCGGCGCGCTGATCGAGATGACCGGCATGGCGAAAGCCATGATCGCCTTTCTCGCCAGCCTGCTGGGGCACGTGAAGGGCGGGCTGTCCTATGTGCTGATCGGCGCCATGTATCTGGTCTCGGGCATTTCCGGCTCCAAGATCGCCGACATGGCGGCCATCGCCCCGATCCTGTTTCCCGAGATGAAGGCCCGCGGCGCCAAGGAGGGTGATCTGGTGGCCCTGCTGGCCGCCACCGGCGCCCAGACCGAGACCATTCCCCCGTCCATCGTGCTCATCACCATCGGCTCGGTCACCGGCGTATCCATCGCCGCACTGTTCACCGGCGGCATGGTGCCGGCGCTGGTGCTGGGGGTGTGCCTGTGCACGGTGGTGTGGGCGCGCTATCGCTTCGAGGATCTCAGCCATATCCGCAAGCCCTCGCTGAAAGAGGTGGGCAAACTGGCGGTGGTGGCAGTGCCGGCCATCGCGCTGCCGTTCGTCATCCGCGCGGCGGTGGTGGAAGGGGTGGCCACCGCCACCGAAGTCTCCACCATCGGCATCGTCTATGCGGCCATCATGGGCATCTTCGTCTATCGCCGGTTCGATGTGCGCCGCCTGCCGGGCATGCTGGTCGAGACCGCTTCGCTCACCGGCGCCATCATCTTCATCGTCGGCAGCGCCACCGCCATGGCCTGGGGCCTCACCCAGTCCGGTTTCTCGCAGAACCTGGCCCATGCCATGGCCGCCATTCCCGGCGGGTCGTATGGCTTCCTCGCCATCTCCATCGTCGCCTTCATCATCCTGGGCAGCGTCCTGGAGGGCATTCCGGCCATCGTATTGTTCGGCCCGCTGCTGTTCCCCATCGCCAAGGCGGCGGGGGTGCACGAGGTGCACTATGCCATGGTGGTCATCTTCGCCATGGGCATCGGCCTGTTCACCCCGCCGTTCGGGGTCGGCTATTACGGCGCCTGCGCCATTTCCAAGATCAATCCCGACGAGGGCCTCCGGCACATCTGGGGCTATGTGGCGGCGCTGCTGGTGGGGCTCATCATCGTGGCCGCCTTCCCCTGGCTCTCCACCGGTTTCCTGTGATTTTCAGAACACGCAAGACAGAGGTGGCGTCATGAGCCGATTTTTCGGTGAGATCCGGCAGGCCGGATATGTGGTCAAGGACATCGAAGCGGCCATGGACTACTGGAGCCGCACTCTCGGCATCGGTCCCTGGTATTACAATCCGCGCGTCCCGATTATGAACTATACCTATCGTGGTGAGCGCTACGAGGTGCACAACTCGGTGGCGCTGGCCAATTCCGGCCCGTTGCAGATGGAGCTGATCCAGACCCGCAACGACGCCCCCTCCATGTATCGCGACTTCCTGCAGGCCGGGAATACCGGCCTCCAGCACGTGGCCTATTGGACGGAGAACTATGATGCGGATCTCGCCCGCCTCACCGCCCAGGGCTTCAAGGCGGTGATGAGCGGCGAAGTGGGCGAGAAGGGGCGCTTCGTCTATTTCGATACCGAATATCACCCCGGCACGGTGATCGAGCTGTCCGAAGTGGCCGGTCCCAAGGGCAAGTTGTTCAAGCTGATCCGCGAGGCTTCGGAAGGCTGGGACGGCTCCGATCCGGTGCGGCCCTTCCCCGATCTCTCCACCCTCTGAGGCGGGCCATGGACGCGACCCATCCTGATCCGCGCCATCTGGAAGCCACCTATCTGATCGAGACCCCGCTCGATCCCGCCAAGGTGGCGGAGGTGATGGCGGGGGAACAGTCCAGCGGCACCTTCACCCGGGTGCATGGCGAGACCGACGATCTGCGCGCCCGCTCGCGGGCCACGGTGGTCGCGGTGCAGGACTTGGGATCGGTGGGCGAACCCAGCCTGCCCAATGCCTATCTGGCGCGGCGCGGAACCGGGGGGCCGTACCGGCGCGCGCGCATCACCCTGTCGTTTCCGCTGGGCAATATCGGCGTCAACCTGCCGAACCTTGCCGCCACGGTGGCCGGCAATCTGTTCGATCTGGGCGAAGTCACCGGCATGCGGCTGGAGCGCCTCGCGCTGCCCGGCGCCTACCGCCGCAGCTTTGACCTGCCGCGCCAGGGCGTGGCCGGCACCCGCCGCCTGACCGGCGTGGGGGCAGGGCCTCTGGTGGGCTCCATCATCAAGCCGAACGTCGGGCTGTCGGCGGAGGAGACCGGCGATCTGGTGGGCCAGCTCTGCGCCGCCGGGCTGGATTTCATCAAGGATGACGAAATCTGCGCCGATCCCGTCCACGCCCCCTTGGCGGAACGGGTGCCGGCGGTGATGCGGCGGGTGCGCGACCATGCGGACCGCACCGGCAAGACCGTGATGGTGGCCTTCAACATCACCGACGAGACCGACGCCATGCGCCGCCATGCGGATCTGGTGGCGCGGGAGGGCGGCACTTGCGTCATGGCGAGTCTCAACTGGTGCGGCTTCTCCGCCATCCAGACCTTGCGGCGCTCCACGGATCTGGTGCTGCATGGCCATCGCAACGGCTTTGGCGCGCTCTCGCGCCAGCCGCTGCTGGGCATTTCGTTCCAGGCCTATCAGGTGCTCTGGCGCCTCGCGGGGGTGGACCACATGCATGTGCACGGCCTCCAGGGCAAGTTCGCCCAGGAGGATGCGGAGGTGGTGGAGAGCGCCCGCGATTGCCTCGCCTTGCTGAACGATGAGGTGGACGACCGGGTGATGCCCGCCTTCTCCTCCGGCCAATGGGCCGGAACCGCGCCGGTCACTTATGCGGCGGCGGGCGACGGCGACCTGTTGTTCATGGCCGGGGGCGGCATCATGGCCCATCCGGACGGGCCGGCGGCGGGCGTCGCCAGCATCCGCCAGGCGTGGGAAGCGGTGATGGCGGGGGAAAGCCTGGAAGACGCTGCCGCCAGCCAGAGCGAACTGCGCCACGCGCTGGCCTTCTTCGGCAAAGCGTGATCGTCGTGCAGCCCGCGCCCAAGATCGGCTGGTATGGCGACGATTTCACCGGCGCCAGCGATACCCTCGCCGTGCTGGCCCAGCGCGGGCAGCGGGCGCTGCTGTTCCGTGGCCTGCCGACGGCGGCGCAACTGGAGCGGGCGGGGCCGCTGGATGCGGTGGGCATTGCCGGGGCCTCGCGGGCCATGGCGCCGGATGAGATGACCGCGGAACTCACTCCGGTGGGCGCCTTCTTCGCCGATCTCGGGGTGCGGGTGCTGCATTACAAATGCTGCTCCACCTTCGACAGCGCCCCCCATGTGGGCAATATCTCCGTCGCGGCGCGGGCACTGCGGGCCGCGGTGCCGGGGGCGTTTGCCAATGCGCTGCTGCCCATCGTCGGCGGCCAGCCGAACATCGGGCGCTATTGCACCTTCAGCACGCTGTTTGCCGCCGCCGGCACCGGCGGGGTGGTGCATCGCATCGACCGTCACCCCACCATGAGCGTGCATCCGGTGACGCCCATGGCGGAAGCGGACTTGCGCCGGCATCTGGCGCTCCAGGGCTTTGGCGCCATCGCCGGCCTGCATTATCCCGCCTACGGGGACGATGCGGCGGCGCTGGATGCGCAACTGGCCGCGCTGCTGGCCGGCGGCCCGGAGGCGGTGCTATGCGACATCTCCCGCCCTGAGGATCTGGCGGTCGTGGGGCGGCTGATCTGGCAGGCGGCGCAGCGCCAGCCGCTGCTGGCCATCGGCGCCTCCAGCGTGGCCCAGGCGCTGTGTGCGCACTGGGGCGCAACCGTTGCCCTGGCAGCGCCGCTCGCGCCCGCGCCGGGGCCGGTGTTTCTGCTGGCCGGCAGCCTGTCGCCGGTGACCCGCCGCCAGCGGGATCTGGCCCTGTCCTATGTGCAGGTGCCGGTGGATGCCGCCCGCCTCGCCGCCGATCCCGCTTATGGGGACACCCAGGCCGAGGCCATCGCCGCGCACCTGCTGGCCGGCCGCTCGGTGCTCGCCTCCACCGCACCGCAGGCCGGCGCCGCCGCCGCCGATGTGCCGCCCGCCGTGGTGGCGGCGGCCACGGCGACCTTCCTGACCCGGATCTTGCAGCGCGCGCCGGTGGGGCGTCTGGGCATTGCCGGGGGCGATACCTCCAGCCGGGCGGTGCAGGGGCTGGATCTGTGGGGCCTGTCATTCCTGGGCGCGCCGTCGCCGGGCGTGGCCCTGTGCCGGGTGCATAGCGACGATGCGGCGCTGGACGGGATCGAACTGATGCTGAAGGGCGGCCAGATGGGCTCGGACGATCTGTTCGAGCGGCTGATCCACGGCGGCTGACAATTTCTGTCGCGTCCCCATGCGGGGCGTGTCGGCTCAGGGCATACTCCGGCGTCCTTGGGGAAACCGGGAGCGTGCCCTGATGCAATATGCCATCCTTTGCTACAACCATGAGGATGTGGTCTGCGGCTGGACCAAGGCCGAGGACGATGCGGTCATGGCCAAGCTGGCAGTGGTCCATGAGAAGATCGCCGCCTCCGGGCGGCTGGGGCCGGTGGTGCGGCTGATGCCCACCACCACCGCCACCACACTGCGCAAGGACAGCGATCCGCCGCTGGTCATCGACGGCCCGTTCGCGGAAACCCGTGAGCAATTGCTGGGCTTCTACGTGGTGGAGGCGCAGAGCCTGGAGGAGGTGCTGGACATCACCCGGGATCTGGCCAAGGCCAATCCGGGCGGCGCCTATGAGGTCCGCCCCATCGCGCTGTTCTTCCCCCATGGCACCCCGTGAGCGCCTCCCATGAGTGCGCCCCATGACTGACATGGCCTGGATCCACGGGGCGCTGGCCGCCGCGCGGCCGCAGGCGGTGGCGGCGCTGCTGCGCTATTTTCGCGATCTGGACCTTGCCGAGGAGGCGGTGCAGGACGCCTGCCTGCGGGCGCTGAAGCACTGGCCCGAGAACGGCCCGCCGCGCGATCCCGTCGCCTGGCTGATCATGGTGGGGCGCAATGCGGGCATCGACGGTACCCGCCGCCGCCAGCGGGAGATGCCGCTGCCGGAGGAGGCGGTGCTCTCCGAAATGGACGATGCGGAGACCCAGGCCGCCGAGCGGCTGGATGGGGCGCATTATCGCGATGACGTGCTGCGGCTGATGTTCATCTGCTGCCATCCCGAGCTGCCGGCCACCCAGCAGATCGCTTTGGCGCTGCGCATCGTCTCCGGCCTGTCGGTGAAGCAGATCGCGCGGGCCTTCCTGGTGAGCGAAAGCGCCATGGAGCAGCGCATCACCCGCGCCAAGGCCCGCATTGCGGGGGCCGGCGTGCCGTTCGAGCCGCCGGGGCCGGTGGAGCGGGCGCAGCGGTTGGGGGCGGTGGCGGCCATGCTCTACCTGATTTTCACCGAAGGCTATTCCGCCACCGGCGGCGACGTGCCGCTGCGCGCCGGCCTGTGCGAGGAGGCGATCCGGCTGGCGCGGCTGCTGCTGCGGCTGTTTCCTGCCGAGCCGGAGGTGATGGGCCTCACCGCTTTGATGCTGCTCCAGCACGCCCGCGCCGCCGCGCGCCTGGACGCGCGTGGCGCCATCGTGCTGCTGGAGGATCAGGACCGCAGCCGGTGGGACACCACGCTCATTGCCGAGGGGCTGGCGCTGATCGACAAGGCCATGCGCCACCGCGCCCCCGGCGCCTATCAGATCCAGTCCGCCATCGCCGCGCTGCATGTGCGCGCCGCCACGCCGCAAGACACCGACTGGGTGCAGATCGAGCGGCTTTACGGCGCCCTGGAGCATCTCAATCCCTCGCCGGTCATCACGCTGAACCGGGCGGTGGCGGTGGCGAAGGTGTCCGGGCCGGCCGCCGCTTTGGCGCTGGTGGAGCCGTTGGCGCCGCGCCTGTCGGGCTATTTCTATTTCTTCGGGGTCAAGGGCGGCCTGCTGCTGCAACTGGGCCGCACCGATGACGCCCGCGCCGCCTTTGATCAGGCCATCGCCCTGGCCGGCACCGCCGCCGAGGCGGCCCATATCCGCATGCATCTGGACCGGCTGGAACAACAGGCAGCCGCACCGTAAAGCAACACCCAACGCGTCCCCTCCGGCCCGGCACTGCGCCGGGTCGAGCCCCATCAGGAGAGCCCCATGCCCAGCGCCGCGTCAGGCCCATCATCCAAGACCTTCGAGATCGCCCGTCTTCTGCCGGCTCCGCGCGATGCGGTGTGGGCGGCGTTCACCCTGCTGGAGCAACTCAAGCAGTGGTGGGGCCCGGTCGGCCTCACCATGCAGAGTTGCACCCTCGATCTGCGCCCCGGCGGTCTGTTCCATTATGGCATGGCCATGCCCATAGGCGGCACGATGTGGGGCCGCTGGGTGATCCGCGCCGTCGACGCGCCGGAGCGGCTGGAATGGCTCAATGCCTTCTCCGACCCCCAGGGCGGCCTCTCCCGCCATCCCATGGCACCCACCTGGCCGGCGGAGATGCTGTGCACCGTCGCCTTCGAGGCGAAGGGGGACCAGACGCTGCTGACCTTGCGCTCAGTGCCCTTCGAGGCCAGCGCCGCCGAGATCGCCACCTTCGAAGCCGGGTTCGCCAGCATGACCCAGGGCTTCGGCGGCACCTTCGATCAACTGGCCAGCTTTCTGGCGCGGAAATAGCCTTCGTCGGTCCCGGGGGCGGGGCGGGCGAGCCGCGCCCCCGCCTGCGTGGGTCGGTGTGCTTGCGCCAGCGCAAGGCGTCGCACTGCGCCAGCCTATAGGGGGAGGCACCCGCTCTCCGGCGCCGCAGGCCTCCATGACCCAGCCGTCCTTGACTGCCGCCCCGGCGCCCATGCCCCCCGGCGGCGCCGCGCCCGCCTTCTGGACCCAGGAGGCCGACGCGCTCCTGGCCGGCCTGGATGCCACCCCCGCCGGCCTCACCTCGGCGCAAGCTGCCGCACGACTGGCCACGGCGGGCGCCAATGTGGCGGTGGCGAGCCGCAGCCGTAGCCTGCTGGCCAAATTGTTGAAACGCCTGGCCGAACCGCTCATCGCCATTCTGCTGCTGGCGGCGGCGGTGTCCGGCGCCACCGGCGATTGGCAGAGCTTCGTGGTCATCGTGCTGATCGTGCTGTTCTCCATCGGCCTCGACATTTTCCAGGAGCAGAAGGCCGAGGCGGCGGTGGAGGCGCTGAAGCGCTCCGTGGCCGTCACCGCGCGGGTACGGCGGGACGGCGGCCATCTCACCGTCCCGGTGCGCGACATCGTGCCCGGCGACATCGTGGAGCTGACCGCCGGCGATCTGGTGCCGGCCGACGGCATCCTGCTGTCGGGCCGGGGCGCGCTGGCCAATGAGGTGGCGCTGACCGGCGAGGCCTATGGCGCGGAAAAGCGCGCCGGACCCTGCGCCGCCACCGAAGCGAGCGATGCCACCAACGCTTTGTTCGCCGGCACCAGCATCGTCGGCGGCGAGGCGGTGATGCTGGTGGTGGCCACCGGAAGCGCCACCCGCTTCGGCCGCATCGCGCTGGCGGTGCAGGAGAAAGTCACGCCCGGCGCGTTCGAGCGCGGCATCCATGCCTTGGGCATGCTGATCCTGCGGCTGACCGGCTTTCTGGTGCTGTTCGTGCTGCTGACCCAATTGGTCAAGCAGGGGCTGTCGCTGGAAGCCTTCCTGTTCGCGGTGGCCCTCGCCGTCGGGTTGACGCCGGAACTGCTGCCCATGGTCACCACCGTCACCTTGTCCCGCGGCGCGGTGCGCATGGCGGCGCGCAAGGTGGTGGTCAAGCGCTTGTCCGCCATCCACGATCTCGGCGCCATGGACGTGCTGTGCACCGACAAGACCGGCACCCTGACCGAAGCCCGCATCGCCCTCATGGGCAGCTTTGGCGCCGATGGCGTGGAGGGGACGCGCGCCGGCGATCTGGCGCGGCTGAACAGCCATTTCATCGGCGGCCTGCGCAGCAATCTGGATGATGCCTTGCTGGCCTCGGGGCCGCCGGAGGCAACCGGCCTCAGCCTGCTGGATGACAAGCCGTTCGATTTCGACACCCGCCGCGCCACAGTGCTGCTGGCGAGGCCGGAGGGGCGGCAGTTGATCGCCAAGGGCGCGCCGGAAGCGGTGCTGGCGGCCTGCGGGCGGGTGGAATTGCCCGACGGCAGCGTGGCGCCGCTGGATGAGGCGGTGCGGGCGCGCGTGGCCGAGCTGATGGAGGCCAAGGGCCGCCAGGGCTTGCGCCTGCTGGGCGTGGCGCGCTGTCCGGTGGCGGCGGACTGCGCCGAAATCCCCGCCGGCGACGCCGATTTCATCTTCATCGGCTGCGTGGTGTTTCTCGATCCGCCCAAGGCCTCGGCCACCGGCGCGGTGGCGCGGCTGGCGGATGCGGGCATCCGGGTGAAGATCGTCTCCGGCGATGCGGAAGCGGTGGTGCGCCATCTGGTGGAGACCTTGAGCCTGCCGGCGCGCGGGCTGCTCACCGGCGCCCAGATCGAGGGCCTCTCCGATGGCGCCTTGGCCGAGCGGGTGTCCGGCGTGGACCTGTTCGTGCGGGTGTCGCCGGAGCAGAAGAGCCGCATCGTGCGCGCCTTGCGCCGGCGCGGTCACACCGTGGGCTTCATCGGCGACGGCATCAATGACGCCCCGGCCATCCATGCCGCCGATGTGGGGCTCTCGGTGGAGGGCGGCACCGACGTCGCCCGCGAAGCCGCCGACATCATCCTCCTGGATACGGATCTGGGGGTGCTGGCGGACGGGGTGGCGGAGGGCCGGCGCACCTATGCCAACATCATGAAATATGTGCGCATGGGCACCAGTTCGAACTTCGGCAACATGCTGTCCATGGCGGCGGCTTCCCTGGTGCTGCCGTTCCTGCCGCTGGCGCCGCTGCAGATCCTGCTCAACAATCTGATCTATGATCTGTCCGAGATCGGCATTCCGTTCGACAGCGCCGATGACGAGGATCTGGCCCGGCCGCACGCCTGGGACATGAGCGCGGTGCTGCGGTTCACGCTCATCATGGGGCCGCTCTCGTCGCTTTTCGATCTCGCCACCTTCGCCATCCTGCGGCTGGTGTTCGAGGCCGGGGTGGAGCAGTTCCGCACCGCCTGGTTCGTGGAATCCATCGCGTCGCAGATCTTGGTGATCTTCATCATCCGAACCCGCCGCCCGGCGTGGCTGAGCCGGCCGGACAAAGTGCTCACTTTCACCTCGCTCACCGCTCTGGCGGTGGCCTTGCTGCTGGCTTTGACCCCCCTTGGCCGGGAGATCGGCTTTGCCGCGCTGCCGCCGGCGCTGCTGGGCGCCATTGCCGGCCTGACCTTGGCCTATCTCGCCGCCGCCGAGGCCCTGAAGCGCGTCGCCATCAAGGCGGAGCGGGGCCGCAGGCACTGACCGATCCGGGGCGCGACCGGCTCTGAACCGCCAAGAGGCGGCCGGGGGAAGCGGCCGCCTCTGGAGGGGGAAGTGGGATCACTCGACGTCGGGATCGAACGCCGGGCCCCAGTGCGGATCAGCGGCGCCGACCAGCGAGCCGATGCCGGTCTGGTGCACGGCGGTAGCGGCGAGCTTGGGCATCAGCAGCGGCTTGAGGGTTTCCTGGGCGGACACCGCATACTGCTGGGCATTGGTGGGGCCGATATCCGGGCCGGCGAAGGCGGCGGTGGACAGGCCCATGAGGGCGACGGCGGTGCCGAGGGCGAGAAGGTCTTTGGTGTTGAACATGGTCGTGACTCCGGTTCGAGAAGCGGAAGAAGAAGAGGAAGGGGACGGGGGAGGGGCGATCACTCGACGTCAGGATCGAAGGCCGGGCCCCAGTGCGGATCAGCGGCGCCAACCAGAGAGCCGATGCCGGTCTGGTGCACGGCGGTGGCGGCGAGCTTGGGCATCAGCAGAGGCTTGAGGGTTTCCTGGGCGGAGACCGCATACTGCTGGGCATTGGTGGGGCCGATATCCGGCCCGGCGAAAGCGGCGGTGGACAGGCCCATCAGGGCGACGGCGGTGCCAAGGGCGAGAAGCTTGTTGGTGTTGAACATGGTCGTGACTCCGGTTCGAGAAGCGGAAGAAGAAGAGGAAGGGGACAGGGACGGGGACTGGGACAGGGGAGGGTGGATCACTCGACGTCGGGATCGAAGGCCGGGCCCCAGTGCGGATCAGCGGCGCCGACCAGCGAGCCGATGCCGGTCTGGTGCACGGCGGCGGCGGCGAGCTTGGGCATCAGCAGAGGCTTGAGGGTTTCCTGGGCGGAGACCGCATACTGCTGGGCGTTGGTGGGGCCGATATCCGGGCCGGCGAAGGCGGCGGTGGACAGGCCCATCAGGGCGACGGCGGTGCCAAGGGCGAGAAGGTCTTTGGTGTTGAACATGGTCGTGACTCCGGTTCGAGAAGGGGAAGAAGAAGAGGAAGAGGCGGGGGAGGGGCGATCACTCGACGTCGGGATCGAAGGCCGGGCCCGAGTGCGGGTCGGCCGGGCCGATCAGCGAGCCGATGCCGGTCTGATCCACGGCGGCGGCGGAGAGCTTGGGCGCCACCGGGTTCAGGCTCTCCTGGGCGGAGACCTGATACTGCTGCTCATTGGTGGGGCCGATGTCGGGGCCGGCGAAAGCGGCGGTGGACAGGCCCATCAGGGCGACGGCGGTGCCAAGGGCGAGAAGCTTGTTGGTGTTGAACATTGTCTTTACTCCGTTTCGGTAAAGACAACTTAGCAAGCGTCCCCAGTTGTTCGTATTCTACGTGGGGATCATCAGGTCATGACTAGGGCTGGAGCGCTCATACGAAGGTTTGAGGCCGCACGCCCGGTAGCATTCAGCCTGGGGCAAAACCGGTTTTAGCCGCAGCGGCGGGACTGCGCTGGGGCGGATCACGGCACGCCCATCCCGCCACGCAGCGGACAGACAGCCGCCGCGGATTCCGCCTGACCGCGGACAGACCGGTGCGGGCCTAGATACTGCCGCCGATCCACGCTATAGCTGGATCGAAGTCCACGGACAGTTCTCCTGCAACATCACGATCCATGCTTTGAGCGTCAGATTGCGGCGGTTGCAGCAACAAGGTTAAGCGCTGGCGAGCGAACCTAGTCGATCCGGCCATGCAGGACGCTGCGACCACTCTCAATGCCTGCGCTCCGATTATCGACGGGCACTGCACACTGGTCCTGCTCTCCTTCAGCAGGCAGATGGGTTCCGCGAAGCGGATTGCGTGGTTGATGTCATGAAGAACCGCCACACCCGAAAGGAAAGTGGCCGCCTCCCATGCGCCGCAGAGGACCGGGAGGCGGCACGGGCTTACTTGGCAGGCGCAGCGCGTGGGGCGGTTGCGAGGAGATCGGCGAGGTCCTTCGCGTAGAACTTGGCCATGCTTAGCGTTGCATGGCCTCTCGTGTCCGCGCTGGCGGGGACGAGCAGCACGCGGCCGTTCTTCACGTGCTTGATCTCGCGGTCCATGATGCCGGTTTCGGGCGGGTTGCGCTCGTCATCGGCGGAGTTGATGGCGAGCAGGGTAGCCGTGATCTTGTCGAGCCCGGGCGCCGCATTGTAGTCGCGGGAGGCATCCCACTGGTACAGGAAGTCGTTGGCGTCCACGGTGAGCGGCATCTTCAGCCTGGCGTCCAGGAGGGCGTCAGCCTTCTCACGGGTTGGCGCCATGTTCTGCAGGGCCAGCGTACCGCCATTGGTGGCGATGCCGAAGAAGACATTCGCCACCTGCACCGCCTTGGGCTGCTGCGTGTAGTCGCCGCCCTTCCAGTCGGGATCGTTGCGCACCGCATCGATAATCATGCGGCGCATTATCCAGTTGCGGCTCGACATTTCGGTCGGCTGCGACGCCATCGGCACCATGATATCCGCCATGTCGGGAAATTTGGAGCTCCAGAGCCAGGCGTGCATGCCGCCCATGGAATAGCCGATGATCATCCGCAAGTGCTTGACACCAAGCCCTTTGGTCACGAGGTCGTATTGGGCGCGAACCATGTCGTCGTAATTGTAGCGCGGGAACTTGGCGCGCAGCCCCTCGGACGGCTTGGAAGAGGTGCCCGCTCCGATCGAATCGGTGAGGATGACGTAGTAGCGGCGGGCATCCAGCGGTTGGCCTGGACCGAACAGTTCGCCGGCAAAGGCAGGGGTCAGCATTGAGGCGGCCGAGCCGGTGGTTCCGTGCAGGATGAGGACCGGCTCGCCGGATGGCTCTCCCACGGTGGTGTATCCGAGCTTGAGCTCGGGCAGGACCTCGCCGGTGTGGAACTTGAAATCCTTGGCGATCCACATGCCGGTCTTGGGGGCGGGGTAGTCGGCGGCGAAGGCGTTGGCCATCACCGCGACTGCGAAGGTGGTCGCAATCGCCACCATGCGCAATCCGCGCATTGTCATGCTCATAGTCGTCTCCGTTTCTTCCCTATCAGGTCGGGTTGGCGCCCGGTTCTGCCTGACTTTTTGTCAGGCAGTCGCCCACGCGGTTTCGCGTGGGACTGGTGACCGACCCGGTAGGGCCGGTGCGTTCATTTTTCGCTGTTTGGTAACTTTTCGCAAGCGTTCGAAACCAAACTTGGGCCAAAAGCGAAAGAAAACGAAAACAAAACGACAGAAAGTGACGAGCCGGTGCCTTCACTGCCGCTTGTCCGCCTTCCGATGAACGAGGCACGCCCCAGCCGAGTTCCGCTATCAGAGCACCGGTCATGTCTTGCGCCGGCCGTTCCGGGTGGGCAATGGCGATCTGGAGATAGTGCCGCCGTCCGGCATTGTGGTGGATGCGGCGAAGCGCTGATCGCCACGCTCGTTGTCGGCGGCGGCATCGGCATCAGCGCGAGCTTTGTTGCGGCGCCTTATGTGGCGCGGGCCGAATTGGCGCCGATCCTACTGCCGTCACGCGGGACAATATCACGACGGTCTGGCCCGAAAGCCGCCGCTCCAACGCCGCCGTACGCGCCTTCCTCAGCGATCTGCAGACGGTTTTTCCGCAGCGAATGGCGGCGTTCGACTGACGGACTCCGAGGTCAGCCGCACGAGGTGCGATGGGGGGCAGCGCATTGGTTCGGCGGCTGACCCGCCCCGATTGAGTGGTCCAGTTTGACGCTAAAGCCGCTCGGCGTCCCCGGCCACCACGTCGCGCAGGCGGCTGGTGGCGGCACGGCCCAGCACCAGGGTCTCGCCGACCCCCTCCAGCGTGACGCGGGAGCGGTTGCGCGAGGGGGTGTCGAAGCTGCGCAGGCGGTCGCGATTGAGGATCAGCGAGCGGCTCAGGCGCACGAAGGGCGGGGCGGGCAGCACGGTCTCGAAATGGCTGAGGGTGCGCCAGATCAGCAAGGGCGGCTGGTCCGCCAGCACCACGCGGGTGAAATCGCCCTCGGCGCAGAGCGCGGCGATCTCGGCGGGGGCCGCCAGCACGGTGCGGTTGGGGGTGCGCAGTTCCAGGATGTCCCGGCCGCTGCCGGCCTCTCCCGCGCCGTCGGGCTCCGGCGGCGGGCGGTTGCGGCGCAGGCGGGCGAGGGCTTCCGCCAACCGCTCCGGCCGCACGGGTTTCAGCAGATAGTCCACCGCATCGGCGGCGAACGCATCCACCGCATATTCCGCATGGGCGGTGACGAACACCACCTTGGGCGCCGGCTCCAGGCGCGAAATCAATTCGAAGCCGTCGCTGGCGCCCAGATCGATGTCCAGGAACACCGCGTCGGGCTTTTCCGCCGCGATCAGCCGCACCGCGCCCGCAAGGCTGTCGGCGGCGCCCAGGATGGCCACGTCCCCGTGGGCGGCGAGCAGCCGGCGCATGGCGCGGATGGCCAGAGGTTCGTCATCGACGATCACGACCCGGAGCATGGTTCGCCCTCCAGCAACAGTTCCGCGACCACCACGTCGCGATGGGTGCAATCCTCGGTCTGCGGCCCGGCGGGTTCCTGGCGCAGGCTGAAATGGTGCCGTCCGGGATAGTGCAGCGCAAGGCGCCGGCGCACATTCTCCAGGCCGATGCCGGTGCGGGTGAGGGCGCCAGTGCCCGCCGGCGCCAGGGTGCCGCTGTTCTGGATCTGCACCCGCAGGTTGTCGCCTTCCGCATGAATGCGCACCCGCACATCCAGATGGCTTTCCCGGTCGCCATATTTGACCGCGTTTTCCACCAAGGGTTGCAGCAGGAAGCTGACGATGGCGCGGGGCGCGGCAGCGGGGTCGGTCTCGATGGCGGTGTGCAGGCGGGGTCCGAAGCGGGCTTCCTGCACCCGCAGATAGGCGGCCAGCGCCTCGGTCTCGGCGGCGACGGAGACCACGGTCTTGTCCACCCCCGCCAGGGAATGGCGCAGATAGGCGGACAGATCACCCAGCATGGCCAGAGCGGCGGCGGGATGCTCGGGGATCTCCTCCGCCACGCCGTTGAGGGCGTTGAACAGGAAATGCGGATCGAGCTGCAGCCGCAATTGCTGCAATTCCGCCCGCAGCGCCTCGGCCTCGGCCAGCGCGGCGCGCTGGCGGTCGGTGCGCCCGCCCAGCTCCGCCTTGACCCAGAAATAGGCCAGGCTCCACCCGGCGAAGATCAGCATGTAATAGGCCAGCGGCGCCAGCACCTCCTGCCGGGAATTCCAGTCGGGGATGTTCCAGCCCATGGGCGCGCGCACCAGGGTCATGGCCGAGACCACCGCCACCGCGCTGGCGGCGCTCAGCAGCAGGATGCAGCCGAACGCCAGGCCCGACAGCCGGCCATCGAACCCCATGCGCCCGAACGCCGCCCGCAAGGTGGCCGCCACCAGCATCAGCAGCGGCTCCATGACCAAGGTGATGGTCAGGGCCAGGGTGAAGCTCTGGTAGACGATGCTGCGGGTGGCCAGATCCACCAGGGAAAACACCCCCCAGACCACCAATTGCACCCGCCAGAACACCGGTATCTGATACCACCAGATGCGGAAGCGGCCCTGGGCGGTGGTGATTCCATCTCCGAATATCGACACGTCCCACCCCGCTCGAACCTGGGTCTTTGCGGCTCTCAGCGGAGGTAACGGCATTTGCGGGCGAGGGGCAAGACGGGCCGCCGCAGACCTTGGGGAAGGCGGGCCGGGCGGCCTCGTCGTTTTTCCGGGCCGCTTCACCGAGTACCGCAGGCTTGGCCTTAAAATCCCCGGCCGCTTTGTGAGACGAACGCTCCAGAAGCACGCTTCACGCCGTGCAGAAGGGAGCGCCGATCATGACCGACACCAGCAGCACCGAAGGCCGCATCTTCGTGGTCGACACCGCAGGCGCGGACATCATTGGATTCGATCCGGCCAAGGACAAGTTGGACCTCGGCGACAACTCGGTTCACAACTTCATCATCGTCGACACCCCCACCGGGGTCGGCTTCATGAACCCGTGGTCGGGGGAGACCTTGATCGTCCAGGGGGTCTCCCTGGCGCAATTGACCATCGACAGCTTCGTGCCGATCGTGAACGACCATCTGCGCCAGACCCTGTCCGGGGCGCTGGCCTGGGAACAGGGCATCGTCGAGGCGCCGAACACGGTCTATGCCCGTTCCCACGAACTGGGGCAGATCGACAAGGTGGCGTTCGATCCGGCCACCGACGTGGTGGACTTCCGCTATTTCGGCACCCGCGAACAGATCTATATGAGCGACAGCGCGGAAGGGGTGATCATCTCCAATTCCGGCACCGGGCAGGCGCTGATCCTGCTGGGGGTGACCAAGGCGGAATTGAGCGTCACCAATTTCGTGTTCTACGCCGCCGAGGTGCGCGAGGACCGGGTGCACCTGCAATTGGGCTTCACCACCGTGCCGGACAGCCAGGTGATCGCGCAGGGCGTGGCGATGGCCGGCACCAACACCTGGCCGACCGCGGCGGGCGGCGGGGATGCTCCCAGCGGCGTCACCGGCACCACCTATGCCATCGAATGGGACTATGACAGCAGCACGGTGCTGACGTTCAACCCGGCGGTCGACAAGCTCGATTTCGGCTGGTTCAAGGCCCATGAGTTCGACATCACCGAGGTCAACGGCTCCACCGTGATCTCCATCACCAACAACCACCAGACCTATACGCTGACCGGCGTGAGCATCGGTGAACTGGCGATCAACAATATCATCGCCTTGGACACCACCGCCCGCGCGGAATGGCAGAGCGCGATCGATGCGGCGCCCAAGCCCGTGACGCCGCCGGTGATCAACCTGTCCGACGGCCAAGTGGTGGAAGGCGATGCCGGCACCGCGCAGATGGTTTTCACCGTCTCCTTGTCCCATGCGGCGGATGGGCCGGTGAGCGTCAGCTATTCCACCCTCAACGGCACCGCCACCGCCGGCGCGGACTATGCGTCCGCCGTGGGCACGGTGACGTTCGCCGCCGGCGAGACCGAGAAGACCATCACCATTTCGGTGAGCGGCGACACGCTGCATGAGTTCAACGAGGCGTTCAGCCTGCAATTGTCCTCGGCCTCCGGCGCCAGCATCAATGACGGCTCCGCCGTGGGCACCATCGTCGACAATGATGCGGACACCAGCCCGGGCGTGCTGCCGAAGATCTCCATCGCCGACATTTCGGTGGTGGAGGGCAATACGGACATGGCCCATTTCCGCTTCCAGGTGACCTTGGACAAGGCCTCCACCGAGACCATCACGGTGCACTATTCGTCGTCGGATCTCACCGCCACTGGCGACACCGATTACGAGATCCTGGACGGCACCATCACCTTTGCGCCGGGCGAGACCACCCAGACCATCCACGCCCACATGTATAGCGACACCACGATCGAGCCGGACGAGACCTATACCGTCACCTTGTCCGCGCCCACCAACGCCACCATTGCCGACGGCACCGCTATCGCCACCATCGTCAATGACGATACGGCCACCGCGCTGCCGACGATCTCCATCGCTGATGCCACGGTGGTGGAAGGCAATAGCGGCAGCGCGACGCTGAGCTTCGTGGTCAGCCTGTCGGCGGCCAGCACCAGCGCGGTGACGGTGAGTTATGCCACCGCCAATGGCACCGCCACGGCGGGCTCGGACTATACCGCCGGCACCGGCACGGTGACGTTCGCGCCGGGGGAAACCTCCAAGACCATTCAGGTGGCGGTGGCGGGCGACACGGCGGTGGAAGCCAATGAGACCGTCACCGTGACGCTCTCGGCCCCCACCAATGCCACCATTGCCGATGGCGCGGCCACCGGCACCCTCACCAATGACGATGTGGCGGTGGTGGTCCCCACCGTGTCCATCGCCGATGCCACCCTGGTGGAAGGCAATAGCGGGACCACGGCGCTGAGCTTCACGGTCAGCCTGTCGGCGGCCAGCACCAGCGCCGTCACGGTGAGCTATGCCACCTCCAATGGCACCGCCACGGCGGGCTCGGACTACACCGCCAAGACCGGCACGGTGACGTTCGCGCCGGGCGAGACCACCAAGACCATCCAGGTTTCCGTCACCGGCGACACGACGGTGGAGGCCAATGAGACCTTCACGGTCGCCTTGTCGGCGCCCACGGGGGCAACCATTGCCGATGGCTCGGCGCTGGCGACGCTCACCAATGACGACGTGGCCACGGTGCCCACGGGCGGGGCGGCGGTGGACTACAGCGTCACCGGCAATTGGGGCTCCGGCTTCACCGGCGCCATGACGGTGGAAGCGGGCAGCAGCGCGCTCACCGGCTGGACGGTGGAATTCGACGCCAGCTTCACCATCACCAACATCTGGAATGCGGTGATCGTCAGCCATGTGGGCAATCATTATGTGCTGAAGAACATGAGCTATAACGGCAGCGTCGGCGCAGGGAAGGACACCTCCTTCGGCTTCCAGGCGACGCCGGGGAGCGGCGGCACGGCGGCGGACGGCTTCCTGATCAATGGCGCGGCCTCCGGCGGCGGCACGCCCACCCCGACCCTGCCGACCCTGTCGGTGTCGGACGCCACCGTGGTGGAGGGCAATGCCGGTTCTTCGGATCTGGCCTTCACCGTGACCCTGTCGGCGGCCTCGGCCACGGCGGTGACGGTGGCCTATGGCACCGCCAACGGCACCGCCACGGCGGGCGCGGACTTCACTGCGGCTTCCGGCACGCTGACCTTCGCACCGGGGGAGACCTCCAAGGTGGTGCATGTGGCGGTCACCGGCGACACGGCGGTGGAGGCGAACGAGGCCCTCACCCTGACCTTGTCGTCGCCTACCAATGCCACCCTGGCCGATGGCGTCGGGGCCGGCACCATCACCAATGACGATGTGGCGGTGGTGGTGCCCACCCTCTCCATTGCCGATGCCACCTTGGTGGAAGGCAACAGCGGCACCACGCTCATGAGCTTCGTGGTCAGCCTGTCGGCGGCCACCACCGGCGCAGTGACGGTGAGCTATGCCACCGCCAACGGCACCGCCACGGCGGGCTCGGACTACACCGCCAAGACCGGCACGGTGACGTTCGCGCCGGGCGAGACCTCCAAGACCATCCAGGTTTCCGTCACCGGCGATACGGCGGTGGAGGCCAACGAGACCTTCACGGTCGCCTTGTCGGCGCCCAGCGGGGCGACCCTGGCGGATGGCTCGGCCACCGCCACGCTCACCAATGACGATGTGGCCAGCGTGCCCACGGACGGGGCGGCGGTGGACTACAGCGTCACCGGCAATTGGGGCTCGGGCTTTACCGGTGCCATGACCGTGGAAGCGGGCAGCAGCGCGCTCACCGGCTGGACGGTGGAGTTCGACGCCAGCTTCACCATCACCAACATCTGGAATGCGGTGATCGTCAGCCATGTGGGCAACCATTATGTGCTGAAGAACGCCAGCTATAACGGCAGCGTCGGGGCGGGGAAGGATACCTCCTTCGGCTTCCAGGCAACGCCGGGGAGCGGCGGCACGGCGGCGGACGGCTTCCTGATCAATGGCGCGGCCTCCGGCGGCGGCACGCCCACCCCGACGCTGCCGACCCTGTCGGTGTCGGACGCCACCGTGGTGGAGGGCAATGCCGGCACCAGTGAACTGGTGTTCACGGTCGCCCTCTCGGCCGCCGCCGCCTCGGCGGTGACGGTGGCCTATGCCACCGGCAACGGCACGGCGACGGCCGGCGCCGACTATACGGCGCTGAGCGGTTCGCTCACCTTTGCCGCCGGAGAAACCTCAAAGGTGATCCGGGTGCCGGTGACCGGCGACACCGTGGTGGAGGCCAATGAGGCCCTCACGCTCACCTTGTCGTCTCCCACCAACGCCACCATTGCCGATGGCGTCGGGGCCGGCACCATCACCAATGACGACGTGGCGCCGGTGGTGCCCACCGCGTCTGTGGCGGACGCCAGCGTCACCGAAGGGGCGTCTGGCACCACGGACCTGGCCTTCACCGTGTCGCTGTCCCAGGCCACCACCACGGCGGTGACCGTGAGCTATGCCACGGCGGACGGCACCGCCACCGCCGGCTCGGACTATGCGGCAGGCTCTGGCACCATCACCTTCGCGGCGGGCGAAACCTCGAAGGTCGTCCATGTGGCGGTGAATGGCGACACGGCGGTGGAAGCCAATGAGACCTTGAAGCTGATCCTCAGCCAGCCCACCGGGGCGACCATCGCCACCGGCACCGCCACCGGAACCATCGTCAATGACGATGTCACCCCCGGCGGCACCACGCCCACGGTCTCCATCGGCGACACCACGGTGACCGAGGGCAATCCCACGGTGGCCACCGAGACCGGCTGGTTCAGCACCTCGGGCAACCAGATCATCGATTCCGACGGCAACAGCGTGCAGATCGCCGGGGTGAACTGGTTCGGGTTCGAATCCAACACCGGCTCGCCGCACGGCCTGTGGACCCGCGGCTACAAGGAGATGATGCAGCAGATGCTGGACGAGGGGTTCAACACCATTCGTCTGCCCTTCTCCAGCGACATGCTGCACCGGACCGGACAGGCCGGCAGCATCGACTACAGCAAGAACCCGGATCTGGCCGGCCTCACCTCCCTGCAGGTGATGGACAAGATCGTCGAGTATGCCGAAGAGATCGGCATCAAGATCATCCTCGACCACCACCGCAGCAGCGCCGGCGACGGCACCTCGTCCAATGGCCTGTGGTACGATAGCAGCCACTCGGAAGCCTCCTGGATCGCCGACTGGCAGATGCTGGCCACCCGCTACGCGGACAACACCGCGGTCATCGGCGCCGACCTGCACAACGAGCCCTATAACGGCACCTGGGGCGACGGCGGCACCAATGACTGGGCGCGGGCGGCGACGGACGCCGGCAATGCCATCGGCGAGGTCAATTCCAACTGGCTGATCTTCGTCGAGGGCATCGGCACCTATCAGGGCCAGAGCTATTGGTGGGGCGGCAATTTGATGGGGGTGCGCGACCATCCCATCGAGCTGGAGGTGGACAACAAGCTGGTCTATTCGGCCCACGACTACCCCAACTCGATCTATGAGCAGTCGTGGTTCCAGAGCGCCGACTTTGCCGAGGACCTGCCGGCCAAGTTCGACCAGATGTGGGGCTTCATCTACAAGGAGGAGATCGCCCCGGTTTACATCGGCGAATTCGGCACCAAGCTCACCGATCCCAAGGACGTGGCCTGGTTCGAGGTCATCACCGCCTATCTCGGCGGCGACTTCAACAATGACGGCGTCAAGGACACCGCCGAGGGCGAGCATGGGCCGAGCTGGACCTTCTGGTCCTGGAACCCCAACTCCACCGACACCGGCGGCATCCTGCAGAACGACTGGACCTCGGTGAACGAGAACAAGATGGTCTATCTCACCCCCATCGAGTCGCCGTTCCCGGCGCTGGACGGCAGCGGGGAGACCCCGGCGGGCGTCTATGCGGAGTTCCAGGTCACTTTGTCGGAAGCCTCAACGGTCGCCGTAAGTGTCGAGTATCATACAGTGGCATCGGACGCGGCTTCCGCGGCGGATTTCACTGCCACAACCGGGACCGTGGTGTTCCAGCCGGGCGAGACCACCAAGGTGATCTCGATCGCCATCACCGCCGACAAGGTGGCGGAGGCAACCGAGCATTTCGCCGTAGTGCTTAGTAATCCCGTGGGAATTACCATTGCGGAGGAAACCGGGACCGGCACCATCCTGGACACTGACGGCACCACCACCACCCCGACGACCCCCACCACGCCGACCACGCCCACGGACGCGGATCTGCATGGAACACTCACGGTGGTCGATGCGTGGAATAGTGGGTTCAACGCGAGTATTTCCGTCCATAACGACGGAACCATCCCCACCACGGGATGGCAGGTGAAGCTGGAAATGACCAACGAGATTTCCAGCATCTGGAACGCCGAAATCGTCTCCCACGACGCCGACGGCTATGTGATCCGCAACGCCGCCTGGAACGGCACCGTGGGGGCCGATGCGGACATCAGCTTCGGCTTCACCGGCACTGGAACGCTGGATGCCAGCCATGTGGGGCTGATCTTCTGAGCGGGCGGTTTCAGCGCCCCTGACAGGCAACATCGCAGCGCCGGGCCTTGGGTCCGGCGCTGTCGTAACAGGCTGAAAATACGATAGATTTAGACGATCCGACGCAGGTCGTCCTGGGCTTTGAGCAATGGGGGCAGCAGCTTTTCCGGCATGTCCGCCAGGCTCATCCGGGCCGCCTGGACGCCCACATTGATGGCGCACACGATCCGCCCCTGGCTGTCGAACACCGGCACCGCCAGCGAGCGCAGCCCCAGCTCCAGTTCCTCGTCATTGACCGCATATCCGCTCTCCCGCACGGCGGCGATGGCCGCCCGCAGAAGGCTTTCGGTGGCCTGGGTCTTGGGCGTGCGCCGCTCCAGCTTGGCGGTGGCGAAATAGCGGCTCAGCCCCAGCTCGTCATACTGCCCCAGAAGCACCCGCCCCAGCGAGGTGCAATAGGCCGGCAGCCGGGTGCCGACCCCCAGCCCGATGGACATGATGCGCTTGGTGGCCGAGCGGGCGATATAGACAATTTCGGTGCCGTCCAGGATCGCCGCGGACGAGGATTCCCCCGTGATTGCAGATATTTGCTCCAATGAGGGCTGAAGGCGCGCGGGCAAGGGCGAGGACGAGACATAGGCATAGCCCAGCCGCAGGATGCGCGGGCTGAGCGAGAAGAACTTGCCGTCGAATTCCGCATAGCCGAGCTTGGTCAGGGTCAGCAGATAGCGCCGCGCCGCGGCGCGCGTCAGGCCGGTAATCTCGGCCGCTTCCGACAGCGACAGCCGCGGGCGCGCCTCGTCGAACGCCTCGATGATGGCGAGCCCCTTCTCCAGTCCGCCGACCATGTCGCGCGGGTGGAAATCCACCGTGCCGTTCGTCATCGCAAGCCGTGCCTTGGTGTCCTGATTTGTGCGAATAACGCACAACGTGCGTTATTTTGCAAATACTGTTGACGACACCCCGGACTCCTCCCATTCTGAGCTGAATAGCGAACTATGTGCGATATGCGCACAAGTTGGGAGGCGCGGTTGGTTCAGTTCCTCACTTTGTCCGAGGCGGTGGAAGCCTGCCTGAAAGACGGTGACACCGTCGCCATGGAGGGGTTCACCCACCTCATTCCCCACGCCGCCGGCCATGAGGTGATCCGCCAGGGTCGCCGCCACCTCACCTTGATCCGCATGACCCCGGACCTGATCTATGACCAACTGATCGGCGTGGGCGCGGCGGACAAATTGGTGTTCTCCTGGGGTGGAAATCCCGGTGTCGGCTCCCTGCATCGCCTGCGCGACGCGGTGGAAAACCAGTGGCCGCAGCCGCTGGCGCTGGAGGAGCACTCCCATGCCGCCATGGCCAATGCCTATGAGGCCGGCGCGTCCAACCTGCCGTTCGCGGTGTTCCGCGGCTATAAGGGCGTGGACCTGCCAAAGGTGAATCCGCTCATCCGCTCAGTGACTTGCCCCTATACCGGTGAGGAATTGGCCACGGTCCCGGCGATCCGCCCGGATGTGGCCATCATCCACGCTCTGCGCGCCGACCGGGCCGGAAACGTGCTGCTGGAAGGCATTGTCGGGGTGCAGAAGGAGGCGGTCCTGGCCGCTCGCCGCGCCATCGTCACCGTGGAAGAGGTGGTGGACGATTTCGGCCCCCGCTCCCCCAATGCGGTGATCCTGCCGCACTGGACCATTGCCGCCATCGCGGTGGTGCCGGGCGGAGCCTACCCCTCCTATGCCACCGGCTATTACAAGCGGGCCAATTCTTTCTACAAGGCCTGGGACGCCATCTCCCGCGACCGCGACACCTTCCTGGCCTGGATCCGGGAGAATGTCCTCGCCAAGCGCCCGGAGCATTTCGCCCAACTGGTGCGCCGCGCACCGCAAGCGGCCTGAGGGAGGCATGAGCGCCATGGCCCAGACCCCCGCTACCCCGTCCGAGATCATGACCATCGCCGCCGCCCGGGCGCTGCGCAATGACGATGTCTGTTTCGTCGGCATCGGTGCCCCCTCCGCCGCCTGCAATCTGGCGCGTCTCACCCATGCGCCGGGCATCACCTTGATCTATGAATCCGGCACCATCGACACCAAGCCCGAGGTTCTGCCGCTGTCCATCGGTGACGGTGAGCTGTGCGACACCGCTTTGACCACGGTCTCGGTGCCGGAGATGTTCCGCTATTGGCTGCAGGGCGGTCGGATTACCGTCGGCTTTCTGGGTGGGGCGCAGATTGACCGCTTCGCCAACCTCAATACGACGGTGGTGGGGGACTATCATCATCCCAAGGTTCGCCTGCCCGGCGGCGGCGGGGCGCCGGAGATCGCCACCAATTGCGGCGAGATCTTCATCACCATGGCCATGGGCAAGCGCGCCTTCGTGCCGGAACTGCCCTTCATCACTTCCTATGGCCACGGTACCGGCGGCACCGCCCGCAGGGATCTGGGCGTGACCACCAAGGGACCGACCCGGGTGATCACCGACCTGTGCGTGTTCGAGCCGAACCCGGTGACGCGGGAACTCACCGTCACCAGCCTTCACCCCGGCGTCACGGCGGACCAGGTGCGGGCCGCATGCGGCTGGCCGGTGATGTTCGCGGACTCCGTGGGGGAGACGCCGCCCGCAACCCCCCAGGAACTGGACGTGCTGCGGGCCCTGGACGAGCGCACCCGCCGCGCCCACGGAGCCGACGCGTGAGCGGGCCGGACGTCTATCTCTGCGGCTTCGCCCGCACCCCCATCGGCCGTTCTGGCGGCGCGCTGGCCAAGGTGCGGGCCGACGATCTGGCCGCGATGCCTATTCGTGCGCTGATGGCGTCACACGCCGGTCTCGGCGAGGCGGTGGACGAGGTGTTCCTGGGCTGCGCCAACCAGGCGGGCGAGGACAATCGCAACGTGGCGCGCATGGCCCTGCTGCTGGCCGGCTTGCCGCAGAGTGTGCCGGGAGTGACGCTGAACCGCCTGTGCGCCTCCGGGCTGGATGCGGTGGGTGCGGCGGCGCGGGCAATCCGGGCCGGCGAGATCGATCTGGCCATCGCTGGCGGCGTGGAAAGCATGACCCGGGCGCCGTTCGTCATGGGCAAGGCCGAGACCGCGTTCCAGCGCAGCGCCGAGATCCATGACACCACCATCGGCTGGCGGTTCGTGAACCCGGCCATGCGGGCGCTCTATGGCGTGGATGCCATGCCCGAGACCGGCGAGAATGTCGCGGACGAGTTCCAGGTGAGCCGCGCCGACCAGGATGCCTTCGCCTTGCGCTCGCAGCAGCGGGCCGGGCGGGCGGCGCAGGCGGGGTTCTTCGACGGCGAGATCATCCCGGTCACGGTGCCGGATCGCAAGGCCCCGGTGGTGGTGTCCGCCGACGAGCATCCCCGCCCGGATACGACCATCGAGACCTTGGCCAAGCTCAAGCCCATCGTGCGCGCCGATGGCACCGTGACCGCCGGCAACGCCTCCGGGGTCAATGACGGTGCGGCGGCGCTGCTGCTGGCCTCCGCCGATGCAGTGGCCCGCCATGGGCTGACGCCCATGGCCCGCGTCCTCGGCATGGCTTCTGCAGGGGTGGCGCCGCGCCTCATGGGCATGGGGCCGGTGCCCGCGGTGCAGAAGCTGGAGGCGCGCCTGGGCATCGCCGCCAAGGATTACGACGCCATCGAGCTGAACGAGGCTTTTGCCAGTCAGGCGCTGGCCTGCCTGCGCCAACTGGGCATCGCCGACGATGCGGCGCATGTGAACGTCAACGGCGGCGCGATCGCGTTGGGCCATCCCTTGGGCATGTCCGGTGCCCGCATCGCCGGCACCGTGGCGCGCCAACTCACGGTGAGCGGCGGTCGATATGGCCTTGCCACCATGTGCGTGGGGGTGGGCCAGGGCGTCGCTCTGGCACTGGAACGTGTGACTTAAGACCGACTGTCCGCAAGGCCAGTTTTCGCGACGGGTCGAAGATGCCCGCGTGATGGAATGGGAGGATCGACCATGCCGCAGGCCTCAGGCCGGCAGCGCCCCCGTGCGCCTGCCGCCAGGAGGGTCCGTTAATGGACCCGTTCGTCTATGATGCCCTACCCAACCGGGTGGTGTTTGGTGCTGGCACGCGCACCCAGCTGGCCGCCGAGCTGGAGCGGCTGGGGTGTCGGCGCGCTTTGGTGCTGGCGACCCCGCAGCAGGAGGCGCAGGCGCGCGACATCGCGGCCCTGGCGCCGGATCGCATCGCCGGCATCCACACCGGCGCCCGCATGCATACGCCGGTTGATGTCACCGAGGCTGCCCTGTCGGTGGTGCGGGAGCTGAACGCTGACGCCACCGTCGCGATCGGCGGCGGCTCCACCACCGGCTTGGGCAAGGCCATCGCCCTGCGCACAGACCTGCCGCAGATCTGCCTGCCCACCACCTATGCCGGCTCGGAGATGACCCCCATTCTGGGCGAGACCGCGGGCGGGGTGAAAACCACCCAGCGCACCCTGAAGGTGCTGCCGGAAGTGGTGATCTATGACGTAGATCTCACGCTGACCCTGCCGGCCAGCCTGTCCGCCACCTCCGGCCTCAATGCCATCGCCCATGCGGTGGAGGCGCTTTATGCCAAGGACCGCAACCCCATCATTTCGCTGATGGCGGAGGAAGGCATTCGGGCGCTGTCCGGCGCGCTGCCGCGCATCATGGACGATCCCGCCGATGGCGAGGCCCGGGCGGCGGCGCTTTATGGGGCGTGGCTCTGCGGCCTGTGCCTCGGCTCCGTGGGCATGGCGCTGCATCACAAGCTCTGCCACACGCTGGGCGGCACCTTTGACCTGCCCCACGCCGAGACCCATGCGGTGGTGCTGCCCCATGCCGCCGCCTATACGGCGCCTGCGGCACCAGAGGCCATGGGCCGCATCGCCCGCGCCCTTGGGGCACAGGATGCGGCGCAGGGGCTGTTCGATCTGTCCGGGCGGCTGGGCGTCAAGCAAGCGCTGCGCGATCTCGGCATGCCGCAGGACGGCATCGAGCGAGCGGCGGATCTGGCGGTGCGGAACCCCTATTGGAACCCGCGCCCGATCGAGCGCGGAGCGGTGCGTGATCTGATCGCGCGGGCCTGGGCGGGCGACCGCCCGCTGGCATCCTAGGCCGCGATCATGGCCGCACCCCGCATCCTCATCACTGGCGCCACCATCCTCACCATGGATGCGAAGCTGGGCGACTTTGCCCGTGCCGACCTGCTGCTGGAGGACGGCCGCATCGCAGCGCTCGCCCCGCGCCTGGAGGGCGTGGATGGTGCCGAGGTGATCGACGGCACCGGCTGCATCGTCATTCCCGGTCTCATCAACGCCCATATGCACACCTGGCAGACCGGGCTGCGGGGCGCCGCCGCCAATTGGACGCTGCCAGAGTATTTCCGCCGCATGCATGCGGGCCTCGCCACCCATTTCACCCCAGATGACATCCATATCGCCACCCTGGTGGGCGCGCTGAACCAGATCAATTGCGGCACCACGACCTTGGTGGACTGGTGCCACAACAATCCCACCGCCGCCCACACCGACGCGGCGGTGGCCGGCTTGCAGGAGAGCGGCATCCGCGCCGCCTTTTTCCACGGTTCGCCCAAGCCCGATCCCAAGCCCGGACAGCCGCACTTCTCGGAGGTGCCGCACCCGCGCGCCGAGGTGGAGCGCCTGATGCGGGGGCCACTGGCGGATCGCGATGGTCTGGTGACGCTCGGCCTTGCGATCCTTGGCCCGCACTACGCCACCCTGGACGTGGCGCGGCACGATTTCCGTCTTGCCCGTGAGTTCGGCCTGGTGGCCTCCATGCACCAGGGCGGTGGGCCGGCCAAGACGCCGGGCGGCTGGCAGGCGCTGATGGACGAAGGGCTGGTGGGCCCCGGCATCAATATCGTTCATGGCAACGACCTGTCCGACGAGATGCTGGCGCGGCTGGTGGATCTGGGATGCTCGTTCTCGGTGACGCCGGAGAATGAGATGGCCCAGGGCCACGGGGCGCCGATCACAGGCCGGCTGCGGGCGCTGGGTGCCGCGCCCTCGCTGGGCGTGGACCTGGAATCTGTGCTGTCCGGCGACATGTTCACCGTGGCGCGCATGGCCCTCAACACCCAGCGCATGCTGGACAATGCCGAGGGCCGCCGGCGCGAGGGGCAGATCCCCGCCACCTCCAGCATACCGGTGCGCGAGGCGCTGTCGTGGATCACGCTGGAGGGCGCCCGCATGCTGGGGCAGGAGCACCGCATCGGCTCCCTCACGCCGGGCAAGCAGGCGGACGTGGTGGTGGTGCGGGCCGATGCCCTGAACATGCAGCCGGTGCACGATCCGGTGGCCTCCATCATCACCCAGACCAGCCTCGCCAATATCGAACATGTGCTGATCGCGGGGCGGTTCGTGAAGCGGGGCGGGCGGCTCCTCACCCCGCAGCTAGATGCCAAGATCGCAGCGCTCGCCGCCGCCGGGCAACGTCTTGCTGCAGCCATCGGCCTTGAGGGCCGCAATCAAGAACCCAGGGGAGTGGACGCCGCATGAGCGCGCATTCGGAGATTGGCTGGATCGGTCTCGGCAAGCTGGGCCTGCCCATGGCGGCGCGACTGGCGACGGCCGGACATCAGGTGCGTGGCTTCGACCGCGACGCGGGCCGGCTGGCACTGGCGGCGGCACGCGGCATTGCCGCCGCGGACCTCGTGCAGGCTGCGCAGTGCGGCGTCGTGTTCACCTCGCTGCCGGATGACGGCGTGTTGCGCGCCGTCTTGCTGGGCGATGGCGGAGTGTTGGCGCGCATGGCCAAGGGGACGATCCTCGCGGAAACCAGCACGGTGAGCGCTGCGGCCTCCGCCGACGTGGCGCAGGCGGCGGACGCACGGGGCATTGCCTATGTGCGGTTGCCGGTGTCGGGCAATCCGGTGCTGGCGGAGGCGGGGACGCTCACCTGTTTCGCGTCAGGCCCGTTGCAGGCGTTCGAGCACCTGCGCCCGTTGCTCGCCGCCTTCACCCGTGCCCAGACCTGGCTCGGCATCGACGAGCAGGCGCGCTACGCCAAGCTTGCGGTCAATCTGATGATCGCCGTCTCCGCCGGCATGATGGCCGAAGCCCTCGCTCTCGGCCGCAAGGGCGGCATTGCCTATGGCGACATGCTGAGCGTGCTGGAGCAGAGCGCGATCGCGTCTCCCATGGTGAAATACAAGGTGCCGCCCCTAGCGGCGCGGGATTTCTCCTCCACCTTTTCCTGCCGCCAGATGGCCAAGGACCTGGACCTGATCCTCGGCGCCGCCCATGGCACCAACGTTTCCGCGCCGTTGGCGGCGCAGATGCGCGAGACCTACAGCGCGCTCATCGCCCAGGGGGAGGGCGACACCGATTTCATCGCCACCGTGATGCACGCTGAACGCCTCGCCGGCCTGCAAGAGCCGGACCTGCCGCTGGAGGACGGACAATGAGAAACCTGAATGAAGGCACCATTACCGAAGAAGTGGTGGGCCGCCTAGCCGGCTGTGCCGATCCGCGCATCCAGCAGATCAGCACCTCTTTGGTGCGCCATCTCCATGCCTTCGTGCGGGATGTGGAGCTGACCCAGGCGGAATGGACCTACGCCATCGATTTCCTCACCCGCACCGGCCACATGTGCACGGACACCCGGCAGGAATTCATTCTTTTGTCCGATACGCTGGGCGTCTCCATGCTGGTGGATGCCATCAACCACCGCTTTCCCGACGGGGCCACCGAGACCACCGTGCTCGGGCCGTTCTATGTGGAGAACCCGCCGGTGAAGCGGAGCGGGACGGACATCTCCGCCGGCATTCCCGGTGTTCCGCTCTTGGTCTCCGGCACGGTCGCCAGCGCCGACGGCACGCCTCTGGCGGGCGCGATCGTCGACATCTGGCATTCCGATCAGGATGGCTATTACGACGTCCAGCATCTGGACGAGATCGCCGGCGACCATGCCCTGCGGGCGCGCTTCCTCACCGATGCCCGCGGGGCCTTCAGCTTCTGGACCATCAAGCCGGCCTTCTACCCCATTCCCCATGATGGGCCGGTGGGGCAGATGCTGGAGGCACAGGGCCGCCATCCCTATCGGCCCGCCCATGTGCATTTCATGATCGCCGCGCCGGGCTTCGAGACGCTGATCACGCACGTGTTCGTGGACGGCGATCCGTATCTGGATTCCGATGCGGTGTTCGGGGTGAAGGACAGCTTGATCCGTGACTTTGCACTTCAGCCGGCGGGCACGGCGCCCGATGGCCGGGAGATGCCCGAACCCTACCACCATCTGCACTATGACTTCGGCCTCCAGCACCACGCGGCGACCCGTGCGGCCTGAGCCGAACCAGCCAGAAAAGGAAGTGTATTCATGCTGTTCGTGATCCATGCGCTGGATAAGCCCGGCGCCCTCCAGACCCGGCTGGCCCATTACGAGGCCCATAAGGCCTTCCTGTCCGACACGTCGAAATTCGGCGTGAACGTCCTCATGTCCGGCCCGCTGGTGGAAGACGACGGCGCCACCGCCAAGGGCTCCATGTTTGTGGTGGAAGCCCCCGACAGGGCGACGGTGGAGGCCTTCCACCATGCCGACCCATTCCACACCATCGGCATCTGGGCTCAGGTCTCGATCACCGCGTTCATCAAGCGCCACGGCTGACGACAGCCCGACCTTCCGGCTGCGCCAACAGCCGGGCCCGGAGCGGGCGCACCCGCTCCGTCATCACAGAGCCCGCAAATGGGCCGTGACACCAACAGGGAGGACGGACAGTGAGCCTGCACTTGGGCATGGCATCTGTGACGCGCCAATTGCGCGATTTCATGGGTGAGCGCGCCAGCGACGCGCGCGGCATCGTCGAGCAACACGGGCGCAGCGAGGCCTATCACGCCGCGGCGGCGCCCGATCTGGTGGTGTTCCCCGAGAGTACCCAGGAGGTGGCGCGCATCGTGGCGCTGTGCGGTGCGGCGGGGCTGCCCATGGTGGCGTTCGGTGCCGGCACGGCGCTGGAGGGCCAGACCGCGGCGGTGGCCGGTGGCGTCTGCCTCGACATGAGCCGCATGGACCGCCTCGTCGAGGTCAATGCCGCCGACATGGACTGCCGCATCCAGCCCGGCATCCGCCGCAAGGCGCTGAATGCGCAATTGCGCGATACCGGTCTGTTCTTCCCCAATGATCCCGGTGCCGATGCCTCACTCGGCGGCATGGCCTCCACCCGCGCATCGGGGACGCTGGCGGTGCGCTACGGCACCATGAAGGACAATGTGATCGCCCTGGAGGTGGTGACCCCCGACGCGCGGGTGATCCGCACTGCCAGCCGCGCCCGCAAGACCTCCGCCGGCTACGACCTCACCCGCCTGTTCGTGGGCGCCGAGGGCACGCTCGGCATCATTACCGAACTCACCCTGAAGCTCTATCCGGTGCCGGAGGCGATCTCCTCGGCCGTGTGTGCATTCGAGACCCTGGAGGGGGCGGTCGACAGCGTCATCGCCACCATTCAGGCGGGCGTGCCCATCGCCCGCATCGAACTGCTGGACGAGGTGATGATGCGCGGCGTGAACCGTCACGCCGGCCTTACTTATGCCGAAGCGCCGACCCTGTTCTATGAATTCCACGGCACCGACGCCGGCGTCGCCGAGCAGGCGGCCCTGGCGCAGGCAGTGGCGCGGGAGCACGGCGGCCAGGACTTCGCCTGGGCCATTCGCCCGGAGGACCGTAGCCGCCTGTGGCTGGCGCGGGACAACACGCTCTATGCCGCCCAGGCGCTGCGACCGGGCGCGCGCGGTTTCGTAACCGACGTCTGCGTGCCCATCTCGCGCCTCGCGGAATGCGTGGTGGAAACCAAGCGCGACATCCTCGCCACGGGCCTGGTGGCGCCCATTGTCGGGCACGTGGGCGACGGAAATTTCCACTGCAACATCATGATCGATCCGGATGACGCCGCCGAGCTTGCCCGGGCCAAGGCCTTCCATGCGCGGCTGGTGCGCCGGGCCATGGCCATGGGCGGCACCTGTACCGGCGAACACGGCATCGGCCTCGGCAAGATGGATTTCCTGCGGGAGGAACTGGGCGAGGCGGTGGATGTGATGCGTCTCATCAAGCGGGCGCTGGACCCTCAGGGATTGATGAATCCCGGCAAGATCTTCGCCGCCGCCGCACCGGAGGGCACCCCATGACCGCTGCGTTCGAACCGGCCTGGGAGCCGCCGCCCATGGTTACACCGGAGCCGACCCCGCTGCTGGAATTGCGCGGCATTTCGAAGACCTTTCCCGGCGTCAAGGCACTGGACGACGTGTCCTTTGCGGTGTGGCCGGGAGAGGTCCACATGCTGCTGGGCGAGAACGGGGCGGGGAAGTCCTCGCTGATGAAGGTCCTTTGCGGCGCCTATCGCCCCGACGGCGGCGCGTTCTTTCATCGCGGGCAACAGGTGGAGATCACCGGGCCCGCCGATGCCCGCCGTCTGGGGATCGCCGTGATCTTCCAGGAATTTTCGCTCGTTCCCTATCTGGACATCGCCCAGAACATCTTTCTCGGCCGCGAGTTCCCTGGCCGCATTCCTGGCACCGTCGATACCAGACGCCTGCATGCGGAGGCGCGGCGGGTGCTGGACCAGATCGGCATGGACATCGACACCCGCACCCTGGTGCATACCCTGGGCGTGGCGCAGCAGCAGATGGTGGAGATCGCCAAGGCGCTCTCCCAGAATGCGCGCATCCTGGTCATGGACGAGCCGACGGCGGCCCTGTCGGACCGCGAGACCGAGCGGCTGTTTGCCATGGTGCGCAAGCTCCAGGCGGATGGGGTGGCGCTGGTCTACATCTCCCATCGCATGGCCGAGGTGTTCGAACTGGGCGACCGCATCACCGTGCTGCGGGACGGGCGCAAGGTGGGCAGCGTTCTGCCGGCCGAGACCAATGCGGACGATCTGGTGCGCCTCATGGTCGGGCGGGTGGTGGACACCACCTATGGCCGCGACTTCTGTACGGCGCCGGGCGATGTGGTGCTGGACGTGCGCGGCCTCACCGCAGAGACCGGCATCACGGATGTGAACCTGACCGTGCGGGCGGGCGAGATCGTCGGCCTGTGCGGGCTGGTGGGCTCCGGGCGCACCGAGGTGGCGCGGGCCATCTTCGGGGCCGACAAGGTGGTGTCCGGCGAGGTGCGGGTGTTCGGCAAGCTGCGCAGCGGCGGCCCGGAACAGGCGGCGCGGTCGGGCATCGCCTTGATCCCGGAAAGCCGCAAGACCCAGGGCCTCGCCCTCATCCGCTCGGTGGGCGACAATCTGCTGGTCTCCGCCCTGGGGCGCCTGTTCCCCAGCGGGGTATTCCAACCCGGTCTCGCGCGCCGCGAGGCGGATGACTTGGTGCAGCGGCTGCGCATCGCCACGCCCAATTCGCGGCGAACGGTGAAGGTGTTGTCCGGTGGCAACCAGCAGAAGGTGGTCATCGGTAAATGGCTGGCCGCACAGGCGCAATTGTTCATCTTCGACGAACCCACCCGCGGCATCGACGTGGGTGCCAAGGCGGAAATCTTCGCCTTGATCGATGGGCTGGTGAAGGCCGGGGCCGCCGTGCTGATGATCTCCTCCGAGCAGTCGGAGATCGTCCATGTGTGCGACCGCGCCTATGTGATGCGCGCCGGCAGGGTCGCGGGCGAACTCGCCCGGGCGGACTTGACCGAAGAGAACATCGTCAGATTGGGGATGCACCAATGAGCGACATGGCTGTTTCCGCGCGTAGCTTCAGGCTCGCGACCGTGCCGGGTGTAGCGGTGGTTCTGGTGGCGCTGCTGCTGGTCTTCGCCATCGCCGCGCCGGGCTTCACCAGTCTGCCCAACCTCTCCAATGTGCTGATGCAGTCCACCATCCTCCTGATGCTGGCCTTGCCGATGACGCTGATCATCATGACCGAAGGGCTCGACCTGTCCATCGGCGCGGTGCTCACGCTGGCTTCGGTGGTTCTGGCCCTGGTGGTGGTGAGCACGGGGTCAATGCTGCTGGGGCTTGGTGCCGGCCTCGCGGTCGGCGTGGCGTTCGGTGTGGTGAATGGGGGATTGGTGGCGCATCTGGGCATCCCACCCTTCGTTGCCACGCTCGGCACCCTGGGCGCTGCCCAGGGGCTAGCCCTGATCGTCAGCGATGGTCAGAGCGTGGTGGGCATCCCGCGGGAGGTGCGGATGATCTATTCCGGCACGTTCGGTGGCATCCCCATCCCGGTGATCATCGCCATCGTCGTCTATTTGGCCTTCCACGGACTGCTCTACCACACCCGCTTCGGCACCTACATCCCAGCCCTGGGCGGCAATCGCGAGGCGCTGAAGCTGGCCGGCATCCGCGACACGCGGGTGCTGGTGGCGGTCTATGCCCTGGGCGGCTTCATGGCCGGGCTGGCGGCGCTGCTGCTCACCGCGCGCATGAGCTCAGGTCACCCGACCGCTGCGCTGGGCATGGAGTTCGATGCCATTGCGGCGGTGGCGGTGGGGGGGACATCGTTCGAGCGCGGCAATGGCTGGCTGTTCGGCACGCTGCTGGGCGTTCTGGCGGTGGGCGTGCTGCGCAACGGGCTCAACCTGCTGGCGCTGCCCTCCTCGGTGCAGGTGGCCTGCATCGGCGTCCTCGTCATCCTCGCCCTGTTCATCGACGCGCTGCGGAGCAAGCCATGAGCACCCTCGACATCCGACGCCCCGCGCCCGCCTTCGCCGTCTCGCAGGATCTGGTGCGGCTGGCCTATCGGTTGCTGGCGGCGGGGCTGATCTGCCTCGCGCTGTCGCTCACTACCGACGCCTTCCTGTCGTTTGCCAACATCATCAATGTGCTGCGGCAGGCGAGCCTGCTGTTCTTCATGGCCTCGGGCCTCACGCTGGTGATCCTCACCGGCGGGCTGGACCTGTCCATCGGCGCCAACATCGCCTTGTCAGCGTGCTTGGCCGCAACGGTGATGAAGGCGACCGGCTCGCCCTGGCTGGGCGGGCTGGTGGGGCTGGGAACCGGCACGCTGGTGGGCCTGGTGAACGGGGTGCTGGTGACCAGCCTGCGCATTCCCGCTTTCATCGCCACCTACGGCACCATGTGGATCATTCATGGCCTGACCTATTATTACATGGCCGGCGAGACCATCCACGGCTTCCCGCCGGAGTTCCGGGCGCTGGGCTCGGGCTATCTGTGGGGCGTTCCGGTGCCGGTGTTCCTGATGGTGGTGTTCCTCGCCATCGGCAGCATCTTCACCCAGCGCACCACCTACGGGCAGCAGATCTATGCCATCGGCGCCAATCCGGTGGCGGCGCACCTGTCGGGCATTCCGGTGATGAAGCGCCTCGTTCTGGTCTATGCCATCTCCGGCGCGATGGCGGGGCTTGCCTCGCTGGTGTTCCTGGCGCGGCTCAACTCGGCCGAAGGCGACATCGGCGACAGTCTCACCTTGCCGGCGATCGCAGCGGCGCTGATCGGCGGCGCCTCGCTGTTCGGCGGCGTGGGGACGGTGTCCGGCACGCTGATCGGGGCGCTGATCCTTACCCTCGTGCTGAACGGCATGAACATCCTGGGTGTCAGCGCCAACTGGCAACCCTTGGTCACCGGCGCCATCGTCATCTTCGCCGTCTGGATCGACATCAAGACCGGCGGTCGGAGCAGCGAGAAGGCCTAACCCAAATGCCGGCAGCAAGACCGGCATCTTCAACACCCCAAAACAATCACCGGGAGGACAAAATGACGACGCCAACGACCAAGACCTTCGTGCGATCCTTGCTGCTGGGCGCGGCCTGCGCCGGCATGATGGCCGGCGCTGCCCATGCCGATGGCGAGACCATTGCGGTCTTCACCAAGAACCAGACCAATCCCTATTTCCTGGCGGTGCGCATGGGGGCGGATTCCGCGGCCAAGCAGTTGGGGGCGAAGGTGATCCACTACATCCCCACCAAGCCGGACAGCATTCCCGAGCAGCTCAGTCAGATCGAGGATGTGATCGTCAAGAAGCCGGACGCCATCGTCTTCATTCCGGTGGACTACAAGGCCATGGTGCCGGGGGCCGAGAAGATCAACGATGCCAAGATCCCGGTGGTCAACGTCACCGACCGCAGCGCCGGGGGCAAGTTCGTGGCCTTCGTTGGCGCTGACGACTACAATCTCGGCCTCGCCACCGGCCGCTATCTCATCAAAGCGATGAACGGCAAGGGCAATGTGGTGATCCTGGAGGGGGTGAAGGGTTCGCTCACCTCCATCGACCGGGTGCGTGGCTTCAATGAGGCGGTGAAGGAAGCCCCCGGCGTGAAGCTGTTGTCCTCGCAGCCCGCCAATTACCAGCGCCTTCAGGCATTGCAGGTGACCGAGAATTTGCTGCAATCCTATCCGCAGATCGACGGCGTGCTGGCCGCCAATGATGCCATGGCCACGGGCGCCATCGAGGCGCTCGATGGCGCGGGCCGCAAGGCACTGGTGGTGGGCGTGAACGGCACCAAGGAGGCCATCGACGCCATCAAGGCCGGCAAGATGCTGGCGACCGGCGATTACGGCGGATTCAACCAAGGCTGCCTGGGCACGCAGACGGCCATCCGCGCCCTGCGCAAGGAGCCGGTGAAGACGGAAATCGTGCTGGCGCCGGTGGTGGTCGATAAGACCAACTATGGCGCCTACGACGTGCCCCTGGAGAGCCGGACCTGCGCGCCCTACAGCATGAACTGACGATCCTGGTGCGGGCGCTGAAGGGCGCCCGCACCGCTCTCGCGGAAGGGCAGTGATGCGGCTCGTGCTACCGGCCTGCCAGCGCGGCGGTCAGATAGCTCAGGTCCACATAGCGGTCGGGATCGGTCAGGGTGATTTTGGCCGGCGCGTATTTCGAGCGCAGGGCCAACACAGTTTGCAGGCCCGCGCGGTCGATCTTCAGATCGCGGAAGATGCCGTTTTGCGGATCCATCAGCACCGCATAGGCCTTCTCCGCCTGGGGCTGTTCCATTCCCTTCACCCGCGCCACCAGAAGTGCCACGGCCTCGTCCTTGTGCGCGGGGTCGGCGAGCCAGGCCACGGATGCGTGGAAGCCGCGGATGAAGGCCTCTATCTGCGGTCGCATCCGCGCCGCGGTTTCCCGGCGCGTGGCGCCGACGATGCCTTGATAGGCCCCCAGGGTCTCGGTGGCGCGGGCAAGGCGGGTGAAGCCCTTGCCCTCGGCCACCAGATCCAATGGCGTGTTCAGCAGTGTGCCCGCCTGTTCCTGCTTCAGCAGGGCCTCCAGGCGCTGCGCCCCGCCACCCACTTTGACGAACGTCACATCGCTCTCGGCAATGCCGTTGCGGGCGAGGATGTCCCGCAGGACGAAGGCGAATCCTGTGGTCATGGCATCCACCGAGAGAGTCTTGCCTTTGAGATCGGCGAAGCTCTTCACGTCCGGCACCGCCATCACGCTGAGCATGCCGTTGTCGACCCCGAACAGGGCCACGAAGTCCGCAGCACCGGGGAGGACGGCTTCTCCCTGGCCTTCGTCATAGGCGACGATATTGTCCACCGATGTCAGCGCAAGATCATAGCGCCCGGCATAGAGGTTCTTGGCCATCTCCACCGAATTGGGGGTGATCTCCAGCACCGGGGCGATGCCCTCCTTGGCAAACAGTCCCTTGTCTTGCCCCACCCAGAACGGCAGGTTCGAGGCACCGGCAAACGCGACCACCTTGAAGGGTGTTGTTGCTTGGGCGTGGGCGGTGCTTTGGCCCAACCCGCCGGCGAGGTCGGTACCTATGGCCAATAGTCCCGTGCCAAGGGCCAGTTGCCCCATCATGTGGCGGCGCGTGATCATCGCTGACTCTCCCGGAGTGGCGGGGAACGGCCAACCTGACCGCCCGCACCGCGTTTGTGGGGCAATTGGACTCAGCCCGGTGCGCGGGCCGCATCTGCGCGGGCATAGAGGGCGCGCGCTCGTTCATTGAGATCCGACACCGCGCGGGCGGCGTCGCGCCCCACCAGCACGCCGCCGCGCTTGACCATCTCGCCTTCCACCAGCACCGCATCCACGTCCGCTGCGCTCGCCTGCAGCACCACCGCGCCGATAGGGTCATTGAGCGGCGCCGTGCCGAGCCGGTCGGCGCGGATCAGGATGAGATCGGCTTTCTTGCCGACGCTGATTGAGCCAACGTCCTTGTCGATGCCGAGCAGGCGGGCGCCATCGATGGTGGCGGCAGCCAGCACGTGCCGCGTGGTCAGGCTGACCTTGGCCAGGGGCTTGCCGGCCTGGGCGGCGGCGAGGTTGTCTGCAAGGCGCTGGGCGCTGAGCATGGTGCGCATCTGCGAGAACATGTCCCCGCCCACCCCGGTGACCACGTCCACGCCAAGCCCGGGCATCAAGCCGGCACCACGGGCGCGCCCGGTGGCCGGTTGCCCGTGGCCCATCATCATCTCCACCTCGGGGGTCACCGCGATGCCGGCACCGTGTTGAGCGACGATGCCATATTCATCAGGATCGAGATCATTGGCGTGCACCAGGATGGCGCCAGACCCGAGCAGCCCTTTGGCTGCAAGCTCGGCCACGCCGCGCCGCTGCCGCGCGGAATACAACAGCACGCCCACATGGAACTGGTGGAGGAGGCCGAGCGAGCGGGCGAAACGGAAGTCATCTTCCGCCTCGGCCATGGGCGAGGAGTCCGGACCACGCAGCGCCAGAGCCAGCCGAACTCGGGCGGTATCCGAGGCGAGCGGCCCCTTGCGCAGACGCTCCACATCGGCCCGGATCGCCGTGCCGCCCTGCGCCGGGCCGGTAACACCATAGCCGAAGAAGGCGCGGATGCCGGAACGCCGCATGGCGTCCACAATGGCGTCCGCATGGGCCGGGGTCAGCGCTTCGCGCGACCAGTCGAACACCGTGGTGGTGCCGCAACTGAGCTGCTCCAGGGCGCCGGCATAGTCGCTGGCGGCGAGATCCTCCGGGCGGATGTGGCGGGTATATTTGGCGACGATCAGCTTGAAATATTCATCCAGGGTCGCGTCCCCGGCGAGGCCGCGCAGGATGGCCTGTGCCAGATGGATATGGCTGTTGATGAACCCCGGCAGCAGGATGCAGCCCTCGGCGTTGATCACCTCGGCATCGGGCGGCATCGCCGTCCCTGTCGGGGAGATTGCGGCGATACGACCGTTCGAGACCAAGACGTCGCCGGGCACCGCGGTGGCGTCCGGACTTTCCATGGTGATAACGGTTGCGCCCCGGATCAACAGCGGGCGCCCCGGCGTCGGTGGCGCGCTGCTATTTTGAGCGGGGGCCTGTGCGCGGGCCGTCGAGGCGAGCAGCGAGAGGCCGGCGCCGGCGATGAGGGCGCGGCGATCCAGATCGAAGGTCATGGGCGTTTCCCCGTTAATTATTTAGCCCCGCTGCATGCCCCAGCGGCGCACGGTACGGGTTTCGATGGCGCGAAAGATCACCCCTTCCACGAACAGGCCCACCGCCATCACGGTGAGCAGGCCGGCGAAGACGGCGGCGGTGTCCAGCGTGTTGCGGTTCTCGAAGATGTACCAGCCTAGGCCCCCCTGGCCGGAGGAGACGCCGAACACCAGTTCCGCGGCGATCAGGGTGCGCCATGCGAACGCCCAACCGATCTTGAGACCCGACAGGATGGCCGGGAAAGCCGCGGGAATGAGGATCTTGCGGACGAAGCGGAAGCCGGTGAGCCCGAAGGTCCGCCCCGCCATGCGCAGGGTTTCGGAGACCGACAGGAACCCCGAATGCATGTTCAGCGCCACCGCCCACAACACCGAGTGGATGATGACGAACACCAGTGATGGCCGCCCCAGGCCGAACCACAGCAGGGCCAGCGGCAGCAGCGCGATAGCGGGCAAAGGGTTGAACATGGCGGTCAGCGTCGATAGCAGGTCGGTACCGAGCCGCGTCGTCACTGCAAGGCTGGTGAACACCGAGGCCAGTACGAGGCCGATGCCATAACCCAGCAGCAAAGTTTGCAGCGTCACCCACAAGCGCTGGGGAATGATGCCGGAGGCGATGCCATCCCACAGGGCCTCCAGGGTCGCTGTGAATGTGGGAAAGGAGAGGGGATTGTTCAGCCAGCGGGCATAGAGCTCCCACACCAGCGCGATGGCCACCAGGATCAGCGCGCGCCGCACGCCGCCATTGTTGGCCAGCCGTTCAATGAGAGACAGAGGCTTTGCCACGTCGCCCAGCCCCACCGGTGCCGTGACGTCGTATTCCCCCTCGCCGCGGACGGGCGGGGTGGGCTTCAGCGTCCGCTCGATGATGGTGATCTCGGTCAGAGTAACCGTGGTGTCGCTCATCTCGCTCTCCCTCAGTGGCCGACGGATGTGTCTTCGAACAGCATCTGGGAGATGCGGCGGGTCAGGATCTGAAATTCCGGGCCGTCCTGATGGCGGACGTCCAGGTGGTGGCAGTTCAGCTCGGCGCGCACCTGGCCGGGATGAGGCGAGAGCACGACGACGCGGGAACCCACCAGCACCGCTTCCTCGATAGAATGGGTGACAAAAACCAGCGTGAAGCGCACGTCATCCCACAATTGCAGCAATTCTTCCTGCATCTTGCGGCGGGTGAGGGCGTCGAGCGCCGCATAGGGCTCGTCCATGAGCAGTACATCGGGCCGCATGGCCATGGCGCGGGCGATGGCCACGCGCTGCTTCATGCCCCCGGACAGCATGTGGGGATAGGCATCGGCGAATTTGCTCAGATTCACCTTGGCGATGGCATCCAGCGCCCGCGCATGGGCCTCGGCGCGGGGAACACGATTCTCCAGCATGGGGAAGGCCACGTTATCGTGGACATTCTTCCAGGGCAGCAGCTGATCAAACTCCTGGAACACCATCATCCGGTCTGGACCCGGCCCCGTGACCTCCTTGCCCTTGAGGGTGATGGTGCCCTCCACCGGCTTGATGAAGCCGGCGATGGCTTTGAGCAACGTGGATTTGCCGCAGCCGGAGGGGCCGAGCAACACCAGCCGGTCCGCCGGGTGGATGTCGAAACCCACCCGGTAGGTTGCGGTGACCAGATGGTCCGGCGTCTTGTACTGCAACGTCACGCCATCCACCGTCAGGACCGGCTGCGGGGCCGGTTGCGATGCGGCGTCTTGGCTCGCGGCAAGGGGCGGCTTGCGTTGAACGAGGGCCATGGTTTCCTCCTGGAAGCGCGGGCGGCGCTTGAGACCTGCGGCGGCCGCTCTTCCGGCGGCGCGCCGTTCCGGATGCGAGGGGTCAGTTGCTCGCGGTGCTCTGGATCGGTGCCAGGAACACGTCCTTGAACGAAGCAGGGACGGTCTTCAGCACGCCGATGCGGCTCATGAAATCCGCGGTGGCCTTCACGCCATAGACCGCGACGCCGAAGTCATCGGGCATCGCCTTCAGCATGGCTTCCACCTTGTCCACATCGAGGATCTTGGATGGCTCGACCTTCAGGTAGATTTCGGCCGCTTTGCGCGGGTTCGCGCGGATGAAGTCGGAGGCCTCGGTGAGAGCCGCGACCATGATGCCGGGTAGCTTGGGGTTAAGGTCAATGTAGCGCTTGGTGGCACCAAGCACCAGGAATGAGGATCGCCCACCGAAGGCCGCTTCGGAGGTGGTGACCACATGGGCCTTGCCGCTGGCCAGCGCGATCTGGGTAAAGGGCGGAGTGGAGACATAGGCCTTCACCTCGGTCGAGCCCGACATCATCGCATTGAGGGCCTCGGGATGGGGCAGCGCGACCACCTGCGGCTTGAGCTTGTCCTGTTGGCCGGGGCCGAAGACCTTCTCGGAGACCATCTGCAGCGCATACATCTGGGGTGAGACCAGCGCCGGCATGGCGATCTTGTCGGTGGGGGCGAAGTCGGCCAGAGACTTCACGTCGGGCCGATTGGTGATGAGGACCAGCGGCGAAGAGTTCACCCCGGCGATGCCGAAAATCTGCTGCGGCGTCCCCTTGGCCTTGTCCCAGGCGATCAGCATGGCCGCCACCCCATAGACGCCCATGTCCACCGAACCGGAGAGAATGGCGTCCTGCATGGCCGAGGAGCCGGAAAAGCGCTGATAGGAGGTGGTGATGTCGAGGCCGGCTTTCTTCGCCTGGCTCTCCACCATCTTCATCTCGTCGGCCACGAACATGGGCAGGAAGCCGATGCCGAACCCGATCCCGATCTTCACCTGGGCCTGGGCGACGGCCGGCAGGGTGGCGGCCAGCATCAGCGCGAGGGGGACGGCGCGTCTGAGTGTCTTGAACATGGCAATTTCTCCCGGATGTCTATTGGTTGCGCCGTTGGCGTTCGGCGGATTGTCAAAAAAGACCTTAAGTCTTCCGGTTGGCTAACGCTTGAAATACTCTTGAATGTCCTTTTCTCACAGCGGCGGTGATGCTGCGGGCGCCAGCGGCATGGCCAGAACCACGATCACCGGGCGGTTGGTCTTGTTCTTGAGCGCCCGTGGTTCATTGGGCGCGATGCGGCAACTGTCCAGCGGGTTGAGCAGGGTCTCTCCGTCCGGCGTCTCGACGGTTAACTGCCCTTCGATGACCAGGTAAATCTTCTCCAACGGCGAGGCACTGGAGGTGATGTATCCACCCGGCAGGATC
Organism: Azorhizobium sp. AG788; assembly: GCF_943371865.1. Classification (GTDB taxonomy): domain Bacteria; phylum Pseudomonadota; class Alphaproteobacteria; order Rhizobiales; family Xanthobacteraceae; genus Azorhizobium. Next base: position 208,021 of record NZ_CALRWL010000001.1, read on the forward strand.
TGCGACATGCCCATCCATAGGGTCTCGCTGGGTCCAGCCTCCTTGCCCTGCAAATACAGGCAGCGCATGTCGTGGTGCTCGGCCGGAAAATAGCTCGGTGCGTCCGCAAGTCGGGTCAGGTGCATGTCAATCCTCCGACGGCTTGAGGACGATGCGATCGCGGGCGGAGCCCATCACCGCCACATACGCCTCCTTGGCCGCCTCAAGCGGATAGACTGCATGGGGCAGAACAGGGAACGGCTTCAGATGCCCGCTGGCAAACCCCGGTACGATCTCCCGCAGCACCGCGCCGGTGGCGGGTGAGGACAGGGCCAGCGTGTCGATGCCCACATAGGTGTGGCGACCGCGGTAAAATTCGAACACGTTGAACTGGACGATCTTGTCCACCGCCGCGATCAGGATCTGCCGGCCCATGATGGCCAGCGACTTGTGTGCATCCTGGAAATAGGGATCGCCCACAGTGTTGAAGACGATGTCCGCGCCGCGGCCCTCGGTGAGGCGGCGCACTTCGGCGGCGACATCGCCGGCGGCGGCGTTCACCACCTCCACCGGGGCCGAGGCGTGACCGGCATAGGCTTCATCCTTTCGCACCACGCCGATGACGCGGGCGCCGAGCCAGGTGGCGATCTGGGTCGCCGCCTGGCCCACCTTGCCGTTGAGGCCCATCACCAGCACCACGTCTCCCGCCTTCGGCAGGCCGGCACGACGATAGCCCTCGATGGCGGTCACGAACGGCACGCCGATGCCGGCAGCCTCCAGGGCGGTGATGTTGGCGGGCTTCTCCACCAGCGCGTCCGCCTCGACCACCAAGTGAGTGGCGTGGGTGCCGTCGCGCCGGATCCCGAGATCGCCGGACGAGCCGAACACCTCGCGGCCGATCCACTCCGCCGGGCCGTCGATGACCAGGCCCGCATAGTCGCGGCCCGGCGTGCGCGGGAAAACCGCATAGGGCATCATGCCGATGGCGGCCTTCACGTCGGACGGGTTTACACCCGCGGCGGCGATCTTCACCAGCACGTTGCCCGGGGTGCGGCGCGACAGGCACCGCACCTCGATCTTCGGGGAGATGAGGCCTGGGGTTTCCGCCTTGGCTGTGAGGCGCAGGCAGCGCGCCTCGACGGCCTCGGTGCCGGTTTCAAAGGTGGGTGACAGAGCGGTCATCGCTTGATCCTTCACGCCAACTACGCCGCATCCGCCAGCCGGGTCGGCAGGCCGAGCATCTCTCGTACTTCCCTGGGGGTGGCGATCTGGGCGCCGAGGTCCTGCGCCATGCGCCGGGCCTTCTCCACCATCGCCGCATTGGAGGGGGCAAGCTCCCCCTTTGACAAATAGACCGCGTCTTCCAGCCCCACCCGCATATGTCCGCCGGCCAGATAGGACTGCGCCGCCATTTGGAACGATGAGCGCCCGACGCCGATGGCGGTGAAATGCGCATCGCGCGGCAGCATCCCACGGGCGTAGAGCACCGTCTCCGGGCTCGGCTGAAAGCCGTAGCGCACGCCCATGACGAAGGAGCACAGCGCTGGCCCGCTCAAGGTGCCGTCGTCCAGCAGCGCATGCATCAAGGCGATGTCGCCGGAATCGAACAGCTCGATCTCCGGTCGGACGCCTGCCTCGCGGATCACCTTGGCCATGCGCCGCACGTTGCCGGGGGTGTTGATGACCACCTGCGCACCAGAATTCATGGTGTTGAGGTCCAGGGTGCAGATGTCCGGCTTCAGCGCGCTCACGTGGGTCACCCGCTGCTCCGGCACCATCAAGGTGGTGCCGGGCGCGGCGACTTTCGGATCGTCCGGGGACGGCACGAAGCGCCCGCCTGGGCCGGTGGTGAGGTTGAGGATGAGCTGCGGATTTCTGGCGCGGATGCGCTCGACCACGTCGCGATAATAGTCGAGCGCCATGGAGGGCGCGCCGGTGTTGGGATCGCGCACATGGATATGGACGATGGCCGCCCCGGCCTCCGCAGCTCCCAGGCAGGCGTCGGCAATCTCCTCGGGGGTGATCGGCAGGTGCGGTGTCTGGTCCGGCGTGGTCAAATTGCCGGTGACGGCGCAGGTGATGAAGATCTTGTCGCGGGGGGCGTACATGCTCGGGCTCACAGGGCGCGGCCTCCGTCCACCACCAGCACGGAGCCGGTGGAGAATCCCAGATGGGTGGCGCAGGCGAGGATGGCCGCAGCCACATCGTCGGCGGTGGCGATCCGCTTGAGCGGGATGGTGGCGGAAACCTTGACGTTGAAGTCCGGCCCGCGCCCCGGTACGAAGCCGGTATCCACCACGCCGGGCGATACCGCCAGCACCCGCACCTCCGGCGCCAGTGCGCGGGCGAGCGACTTGGTCATCACGTCGATGCCCGCCTTCACCGCGCAATAGGCGATGCTGGAGCCGACGCCATTCGCGCCGGCAATGGAGGACAGTGAGACGATCAGGCCGTCGCCGGAGGCTTTGAGCAGCGGCGCAAAGGCGCGCACGGTGGCGAACTGGCCGCGCCAGTTCACCTGGAACATGCGGTCGATGAGGTCATCGTCCAGCGCGTCCAGGTCCGCATGAGGCACCGGCTTGGTGAAGCCGGCGCTGTTCACCAGGATGTCGAGGCATCCATAGGTGGCAGTGATGGCCTCGCGCAGGGCCAGCAGGGTCGCGGTGTCGGCCACGTCCGCGGGGAAGGCGGCGTGGCCTGCGCCGGGCAGGCCCGCCAGCAGGGTCCCTGCCGCCTCGGCCTTGTCAGCCCCGGGGCGATGCGTGATCGCGACCTTGGCGCCGGCTTCGGCAAACATGCGCGCCGCCGCGGCGCCGATGCCGCCGGCGCCGCCGACGATCAGTGCCACTTTGCCGGCGATGGAAAGGGGATAGCTCATACGCGCGCTCACTTGATGGGCGGGAAGGGGAGCTTGGCGATGCCCGGCTCCATCACGAAGGTGTAGTCCAGCGTGTACCAGGGCCCCGTCACATCGGGCGCCGGCGACGTACCCGCGTCGTGGCGGCGGTATTCGCCGATGAGATGGCGGGTGACGCCGAATACGACATCGCTGTCCAGACGCTCATCATCATCGACAAACACCTGCGTGACCAAGGTCTTGAATCCGTCGCGGAAGCCCAGGAAGTGGATGTGCGCGGGGCGGAAGGGATGGCGCTTCTGGGCGCGCAGGATGTCGCCCACGGGACCGTCGGTGGGTACCGGATAGCCGGCGGGCTTTACTGAGCGGAAGGAGAAGTAGCCCTCCGCATCGGTGAAGAACTTGCCGCGCAGGTTCATGTCCACCTGCTCGGGATCCTGGTTCTCGTAATAGCCCACGGGTGAGGCATGCCAGACGTCCATTTCAACGCCGGGAATGGGCGCGCCTGTGGGGTCGAGCACGCGGCAGGTCACGAACAGCGGGTCGCCCGGCGTGGCGCAGCGCACGATCGAGCCGCCGTTCTCCGTCTTCGGCGAGTGCATGCGCCAGAACGGTCCCAGGAGCGCGGACGCGGTTTCCGTGGCGCCGGCATTGCCATTGTTGAGCAGGCAGACAAGGGTGGAGAAGCCGAGGATGTCGGCGAGCAGGATGCCCTCGTTGTGGCTGTCGTTGGTGGCCTGGCCCACCCGGTTCAGGAAGGCGATCGCGAGGTCGTATTCCTCTTCGGTGAGCTTCACCTCCCGGGCGAAGGCATGCAGATGGCGCACCAGCGCATCCATCACCACACGCACGCGGTCCGCAGGCGCCCCCTCCATGGCGGCAAGAACCACCCCGGTGAGGTCCTCCTCCCGTTCGATGATGCCTGATCGCGCATCGGCGACCACCGCAAGGCGTGCGGCGTCCAACATGGCGTTCTCCCTAGGATTGCTTTTTACAATCGATTGCAGGCAGGCTCTACAATCGATTGCAGCTTGTCAATCGCGAATTGGCGGATCAGGGTCCGAGGGACAGGTTTCGCGCAGAATCGGCCGGATGGATGGAATCAGGTGGCGGGACAGGACACGACAGGCGCAATGGCTCCCTCACCCCCGATCACCCTCAAGCGGCTGGCAGAGGCCACGGGCGTCCATCCTTCCACCGTCTCCCGTGCGCTGAATGAGAAGACCCGCCATCTGGTGGCGGCCGACGTGGCCGAGCGCATCCTGGCGGCGGCGCAGGCCTTGGGCTACACGCCCAACCGCCTGGCTGCGAGCCTGCGCACCGGGCGCTCGCGGCTGATCGGCGTCATCCTGCCGGATATCGCCAATCCGGTGTTTTCGCCCATCCTGGGCGGCATCGCCGAGGTGTTGGCGGCGGCCGGCTATTCCCCGGTGGTGGCGGACGCGGGCGATGACACCTCGCTGCAGACCCTGTTCGTGGACAATCTCATCAACCATCAGGTGGATGGGCTGATCCTCGCCACCGTGACCCGCGAGGACGGGGTGGTGAGCCACTGCCTGGCGCGGGGCGTGCCGGTGGTGCTGGTCAACCGCTTCGAGCAGCGCGGACGGGTGTCGGCCGTGGTGTCGGACGATGCCGCCGGCATGTGCCTGGCGGTGGATCATGTGGTGGCGCAAGGTCATGCGGTTATCGGCCATGTGGCCGGGCCGCATCATCTCTCCACCGGAGAACTCCGGCGCAGCGGCTACGGGGCGGCCATGGCGCGCCACGGCCTGGCGCCGCACGTGGAGGAGGCCGAGCGCTATGCCCGCGAGGCGGGCATCGGCCCCGCGCTGCGGCTGCTGGACACGGTCCCGGGCCTGACCGCCATTCTGGCGGCCAATGATCTTCTCGCCTTGGGCGTCTATGACGCGCTGCACAGCCGCGGCCTGTCTTGCCCCGGCGACATCTCCGTGGTGGGTCACAACGACATGCCGTTGGTGGATCTGGTGGCCCCACCGCTCACCACGGTGCGGATCAGCCACCGCGACATGGGCCGCGAGGCGGCGCGCCTGCTGTTGGAAGAGATTGCCGACGGCGCCGATGTGCGCCGCCGCATCGTCCTGCCGCCGGAGTTGGTGACCCGCGCCTCCACCGGGCGCCCAAGTGGGGGTGCCGGCCGGCGGTTCGTCACCCCGTTGGGGGGCAGGCCGGATGGGCTGCCGCCGTTCCGCCGGCAGAAACGTCCCGGACTCGGCGACTGAGGGAGGCGCCGACGCGCGCCGCCCTTCGCTTGCCGTCCCTAGGCGCCCGGGCGCAGCATCTGGAACATGATGTCGGGGCTGATCTGGGCATAGCCGCCCGGGCCGCCGGCCCGCAGGATCGGGTAGGCGTCCGCGGTCTGGTAGATGCCGTCCTTGAGCAGGCGGCGGTCGATATGCACGCCCACCACCTCGCCCAGCACCAGCCAGGCGGAAATATCCTTGCCGTCCGCGGCCTTGAGCTGGATCAGCTGCGAGAGCCGGCACTCGAATGACACCGGGCTTTCCGCCACGCGGGGCGCGGCGATCTTGCGGCTGGGTGCGGGCGTGAGGCCGGCGAGGGCGAACTCGTCCACCTCCGGCGGCACCGCGGCGCAGGTGGCATTCATGGCCTCTGCCAGATCGCGGGTGGCGAGGCTCCAGCCGAATTCGCCGGTGCGCTCGATATTGGCGACGCTGTCCTTCCAGGAGGTGCTGGAGAAACCGATGATCGGCGGGCGGTAGTTGAAGCCGTTGAAAAAGCTGTAGGGGGCGAGATTTAGCACGCCGTCCGGGGCGCGCGAGGAGATCCAGCCGATGGGGCGCGGCCCCACGATGGCGTTGAACGGGTCATGGGGCAGGCCATGGCCTGCGGCGGGCTCGTAGAAATAGGATTGGTCCACCGGGGGCCTCGCGCTGCTGCTGATACTGACCGCAGATACGCCGGTCTGAGCCAGGTGCAAAGGCTCCTTTGGGATGCGACACGCGGGCCGGGGTTTCAGACAAAAGGCCGGCGGATCCGACAAGACCCCATCGCGCCCTCTGCCTAGCCTCTGCGCAACGGACCCCGTCCGACGTCAGGAGACAGCCTATGGCCAAGGCGGCGAAACCCTTTCCCGGCACGGCCCGAAAGCCCATGTGATGAAGCTTTATCTGGCCTCTCTCGCCGTGGGCGTGCTGGTGGGCGTGCTCTATGCCCTGGTGGGCGTCCGCTCGCCCGCGCCTCCGGTGGTCGCTTTGCTGGGCCTGCTCGGCATGCTGGCGGGCGAGCAACTGCCTGATGCGGTGCGCCAGGCCCTCAAGGGCGAATGGCCGACGCTGGGGATCGTCTCGCGCCCGGCCGCCGCGCCCACCGCCGCCGCCCCGACCGTCCCCGCCAAGGCAACGGACGGCGGCGGCACCCCTCCCGTCACGCACGGTTAGTCCGCTCGCACGCACCCAATGGCAGGCGCCCCCGCGCCCTCCCACTCGAAGGACCGTATGCCATGGCTGACCTGACACGCCGGGACGTTGCCCTCGGCACCGCCGCCTTCACCGCATCCAGCCTGTTCGGCCGCGGCGCCGCCGCCCAATCGCCTGCCCCAGAGGGATCGAAAATGACCGCTGACCTGATCCTCGTGAACGGACGCTTCACGACGCTCGACACCTCGAATCCCAATCCCCAGGCAGTGGCCATCGCCGGCGGCAAGTTCCTGGCGGTGGGCGACGAGCGGGACGTTCGCGCGCTCGCCACGCCGACGACGCAGGTCATTGATTTGAGAGGCCGCCGGGTCATTCCCGGGCTGATCGACAGCCACATGCATATCATCCGCGGCGGGCTCAATTATAATATGGAGCTGCGCTGGGATGGGGTGTTCTCGCTGGCGGATGCCATGCGCATGCTCAAGCAGCAGGTGGATCGCACGCCGGCGCCGCAATGGGTCCGGGTGGTGGGCGGCTTCACCGAGCAGCAATTCGCCGAGAAGCGCCTGCCGACCATCGAGGAGTTGAACGCGGTGGCGCCGGACACGCCGGTGTTTATCCTGCATCTCTATGACCGCGCCTTGTTGAATGGCGCGGCTTTGCGGGCGGTGGGCTATACCAAGGATACGCCCAACCCGCCCGGCGGCGAGATCGTCAAGGATGCGGCGGGCAACCCCACCGGCCTGCTGCTGGCCCGGCCCAATGCCACCGTGCTCTATGCCACCCTGGCCAAGGGGCCGAAGCTGCCGGCGGAATATCAGAAGAACTCCACCCGCCATTTCATGCGCGAGGTGAACCGCCTGGGCGTGACCGGGGTGATCGATGCGGGCGGCGGCTTCCAGAATTATCCGGATGATTACGCCATCATCGAAGAACTGCACAAGGATGGGCAGCTGACGGTGCGCATCGCCTATAATCTCTTCACCCAGAAGCCGAAGGAGGAGCTGGCCGACTTCTCCGGCTGGTCGAAGCAGGTGAAGCCGGGGCAGGGCGATGACCTCTATCGCAACAACGGCGCCGGCGAGATGCTGGTCTATAGCGCCGCGGACTTCGAGGATTTCCGGGTCGAGCGGCCGGAAATGCCGGCGAACATGGAGACCGACCTGGAGCCGGTGATCCGTCTTCTGGCCGAAAATCGCTGGCCCTGGCGCCTGCACGCCACCTATAACGAGACCATCGACCGCGCCCTCAATGTCTTCGAGAAGGTGAACAAGGATATTCCCTTCACCGGCCTCAACTTCATCTTCGATCATGCCGAGACCATTACCGACCGCAACATCGACCGTATTGCCGCTCTGGGCGGCGGCATTGCGGTGCAGCACCGAATGGCCTTTCAGGGCGAGTATTTCGTCGAGCGTTACGGTGCCCGCGCCGCCGAGCGGACGCCGCCGGTGCGGCGGATGCTGGAGAAGGGGGTGAAGGTGGGCGCCGGCACCGATGCCACCCGCGTCGCCTCTTATAATCCTTGGGTTTCCTTGTCCTGGCTGGTCACGGGCAAGACCTTGGGCGGCATGTCGCTCTATCCGGCCTCCAATCGGGTGGATCGGGAGACCGCTCTGGGGCTGTGGACCCATGCCAATACCTGGTTCTCCACCGAGGAAGGCAAGAAGGGACGGATCAAGGTCGGGCAGCTGGCCGATCTCGCCGTGCTGTCCGAAGATTATTTCGCGGTCGAGGATGATAAAATCAAGGATATCACCTCGGTTCTCACCCTGCTGGGCGGAATGCCGGTGCATGGGGATGGCGACTTCAAGCACCTGGCGCCGGTGCTGCCCGCGCCCATGCCGGACTGGTCGCCGGTGGGCACGTTCGGCGGCTATCGGAAGCGGGCGGAGTCCTCCAGCGAGAGCAAGTATGCCATGGCTGCGGCCTGTGGCTGCGCCAGTTCCTGCGGGGTTCACGGCCATGCCCATGCGGCCGCCTGGACTGCGGATGCGCCCACCTCCGATACCGGCTTCTGGGGCGCGCTTGGCTGCTCCTGCTGGGCGTTCTGAGCATGGCCGGGCGGAGCGGCGCGCCAGCCGTGGCGGAACGGCTGGCAGATCTATACACGGCGCCGCTGATCCGGTGGCTGGCGATGCTTTTTCTGTGCGCGGCTTATCTTCAGGGCGGGCTGGCAAAGCTGGTGGATTTCCAGGGCGCGGTGGCGGAGATGGTGCATTTCGGCATCGCCCCCGCCGCGCCGGTGGCGGCGGCCACCATCGCCCTGGAACTGGGTGCCTCGGTGCTGATCCTGTCCGGCCGCTATCGCTGGGCGGGAGCCTTGGCGCTGGCGGGATTTACCTTCATGGCCAATCTGTTAGCCAATCGCTTCTGGGAGCTGGCGCCGCCCGAGCGGATGATGTCCGCCAACGGCTTCTTCGAGCATCTCGGCCTGGTGGGCGGCTTCCTGCTGGTGGCCTGGTTCGACCTGCGTCGGCGGGCCGATCGTTATTAGGGACGCGGCTGGGGTCGGGCGGGGGCATGTGACATTGTCCATGCGTCCATCCCGTTTGGCTCCGAAATTCCCCACGATGATCACGTCCGTATGAGACGCGATATGTCCCATCCCACGGGTGCGACACATCCGGCGCGCCGCCGGTCCGTCCTGCGGTGCCGCGGCCGGGCGCGCGCGCCCGTCGGCTTTCCCCAGCTTGGAGCTTGACGAGGTCCAGACAGTCCTATTAACTATCGAGTTAATTAAGGGCGATAATCGCCCGGCTCCGGGGAGGAGCGCCATGGCGCGCAGCGAAAGCCGACGCCGCATCCTGGGGGCCTTGCAAGGCCCGTGGCTGCGGCCTGCCATCTTATTGATCGCCCTGGTGGTGCTGTGGGACGTGGCCATCCGGCTGTTCCACATTCCCGCCTATCAGGTGCCGGCCCCCACCGACGTCATCATCACCCTCTATCGCGAGTGGCCCATGCTGCTCTCCGAGGCGGTGCCCACCACCACGGCGACCGTGTGCGGCTTCCTGCTTTCGGCGGCGTTCGGCATCCCCATGGCCATGCTGATCGCCTCCTCCAAGACGGTGGAGAGCTATGTCTATCCCCTCCTGGTGTTCTCCCAGTCGATCCCGAAGGTGGCCATCGCGCCGCTGTTCGTGGTGTGGTTCGGCTTCGGCATCTTTCCCAAAGTGATCTCGGCCTTCCTGCTGGGCTTCTTCCCGGTGGTGGTCTCCGCGGTGCAGGGCTTCAAGTCGGTGGATCCGGATCTGATCGATCTGGCCCGCTCCATGGAGGCCAAGGGCGTGCAGACGTTCCGGATGGTGAGCCTGCCCTTTGCCATGCCCGCCATCTTCGCCGGATTGAAGGTCTCGGTGACGCTGGCGGTGGTGGGCGCGGTGGTGGGCGAGTTCGTCGGCTCCAATTCCGGCATCGGCTTCGTGCTGCAGCGCTCGATCGGCAATTTCGAACTGCCCACCATGTTCGCCGCTTTGGTGGTGCTGGCGATGATCGGCATGATCCTGTTCTGGATCATCGATGCGGTGGAGCGGCTCGCCATCCCCTGGCATGCCAGCCAGCGCCATGACTTCGTGGTGGCGGTCTGACCGTCTGAGGTGCGCGGGGCGGTGGGCCGTCCTGCTGCGTTGCGTGCCCCGTTTCGAGCCCCGGTAGCGATCAAACCCGCGAGGATCTTATGGCGCGACCCCATCTGCGGCTGGCCAGCGAAGCTCCGGCGCCTTCGCCGCGCCCAATCATCGAAATGGCCGGCGTATCGAAGACCTATCGCACCCGCGATGGCGATGTGCCCTCGCTGCGGCCGATCGACTTCACCATCAACGCCGGCGAGTTCCTGGTGGTGGTGGGCCCGTCCGGCTGCGGCAAGTCCACCTTGCTGAAGATGGTGGCCGGCCTGCTGCCGCCCAGCTCCGGCGAGATCCGGGTGGAAGGGCGCGTCATCACCAAGCCGCACGGGGATGTGGGGGTGGTGTTCCAGCAGCCGCTGCTGCTGCCGTGGCGCTCGGTTTTCTCCAATGTGATGATGCCGGTGGAGGTCAAGCATCTCGATCGCGACAGCCACGCCAAGCGCGCCCACGAACTGCTCAAGATGGTGGGCCTGCAGGATTTCGAGCGCAAATATCCCTGGCAGCTGTCCGGCGGCATGCAGCAGCGCGCCGCCATCTGCCGCGCTTTGGTCCACGACCCCAAGATCGTGCTCATGGACGAGCCGTTCGGTGCGCTGGATGCCATGACCCGCGAGAAGATGAATGTGGAGTTGCAGACCATCCAGCGCGCCACCGGCAAGACCGTGCTGTTGATCACCCACTCCATACCGGAAGCGGTGTTTTTGGCCGACCGGGTGCTGGTGATGAGCGAGCGCCCCGGCTCCATCGCCGCGGTCTATGACGTGGACATCGAGCGCCCGCGCACCCTGGATGTGATGGCCGACCCCAAGTTCGTGGCGCTGACCCAGAAGATCCGCCACCATTTCTACGCCCATGGCGGCCTGGATTGATGGACGCGCCGGCCTTCGCGCTCGGCGACATTGCGCTGTTCGAGCGGCCGGTGGAGTTTGTCACCCCGTTCCGGTTCGGGGCGGTGACGGTGGAGCGGGCGCACCAGGCGTTCGTGCGGGTGGAGATCGTCCTGGCCGACGGCCGGCGCAGCATCGGCGGCACCGCCGAACTGATGGTGCCGAAATGGTTCGACAAGCGCCCGCACCTCTCCCCTGAAGCCACCGTGGACGAACTGCGCGGCGCCCTGGCGCTGGCGCGGGCGCACTATCTCGCCACGGAGCGGCGCGCCACCGCCTTCGGCCACCATGGCGCCTGCTATCCCGCCCATATGGCGGCGGCCACGGCGGCGGGTCTGCCGGCGCTGGCGGCGGCGTTCGGCCCGGCGCAGATGGACAAGGCGATCCTGGATGCGCTGCTGCGGGCGCAGGGCATCGACGTCTTCACCGGCTTCTCAGGCAATGTCATGGGCCTCGATGCCCGCCTGACGCCGGACCTCAGCGCCGACCAGATCACCGCCTTCCTCGCCGCCCGCCGCCCCCTGCCGCAGGTGGCGCTGCGGCACACCGTGGGCATGGCCGATCCCTTGACCGGGCCGGGCGGGCTGGCGGCCATCGTTGAGGAAACCGGCGCCCGCTTTTTCAAGCTGAAGCTCTCCGGCGATGGCGCCGCCGATGCGGCGCGTCTGGCGGCGATCTGGCAGGTGCTGGAGCAGGTGGAGGGCGCCCGCGCCAGCCTGGATGCCAACGAGCAATATGCCGATCTCGCCAGCCTGCGCGCCTTGCTGGCGCAGCTCAGCTCGGACGCGGCCCTGCGACCTTTGTTCCACCGGCTGCTCTATCTGGAGCAGCCTTTGCCGCGCGACCTCACCCTGGAGACGCCGCTGGACGGGCTGGGTGCCGATCTGCCGCTGATCATCGACGAGGCCGACGATAGCTATGGCGCCTTTCCCGCCGCGCGGGCGCTGGGTTATGGCGGGGTGTCGTCGAAATCCTGCAAGGGCCTCTACAAATCCCTGCTGAACGGCGCCCGCGCCCGCACCTTCGGCGGCTTCCTCACCGGGGAAGACCTCACCTGCCAGGCGGGGCTGGCGGTGCAGCAGGACACGGCGCTGGCGGCCTTCCTGGGCCTGACGCATGTGGAGCGCAACGGCCATCATTATGCCCCCGGCTTCGGCGCCGCGCCGGCGGCGGAAGCCGGGCGCTTCGCCGCCGCGCATCCGGATTTTTACGAGACGACCGCCGCCGGCCCGCGTCTGGCGATCCGCGCCGGCAAGCTGGAGACCGGGGGCCTTGGCGTACCGGGCTTCGCCTCGGCGGCCTTGCCCGATTGGGACAGCCTGTCGCCGCTGTGGACGCCCAACGCCGCCCCTCTCAACCCGGAAGGCGTCCTGCCATGAGCGAAGCCAATTTCATGATCGCGCGGCTGGACGAAATCCCCGCCGTGCCGTGCCCCTGCGGCTTCGCCCGCCGGGCGTTCGCCACCGCGGACAATGCGCTCGCCACCGTCCATCTCACCGACATCACGGAAGATGCGCGGGTGCACTACCACAAGCATATGACCGAGATTTACGTGATCCTGGAGGGGGAGGGGGTGATGGAGCTGGATGGGGAACGCATCCCGGTTGGCCCGCTCACCTCCATTTTCATCAAGCCGGGCTGCCGGCATCGGGCGGTGGGGCGCATGCGCATCCTCAACATCCCGATCCCGGCCTTCGACCCGGAGGACGAGTGGTTCGACTGAGCGCCCGCTTATTTCTCCACGAACGCCTTCTCGATCACATATTCGCCCGGCTCGGACATGCTGCCCTCCGTAAAACCCTCCCGGTCCAGATGCGCCCGCACGTCCGCCAGCATGGCCGGGCTGCCGCACATCATCACCCGGTCGTCGGCGCGGGAGAAAGGCGGCAGGCCCAGATCGGCGGCCAGCTTGCCGGAGACCAGCAGATCGGTAATGCGGCCGGTGTTGCGGAACGGCTCGCGGGTCACGGTGGGGTAATAGAGCAGCTTGTCCGCCACGCTCTCGCCCAGCACCTCGTCCCGGGGCAGGGCCTTCGTGATGAGGTCTTCATAGGCCAGTTCGGCGACGAAGCGGCAGCCGTGCACCAGCACGACCTTTTCGAACCGCTCATAGGTGTCGGGATCGCGGATGATGCTCATGAATGGCGCCAGCCCGGTGCCGGTGCCCAGCAGATAGAGATGGCGGCCGGGCAGGAGATTGTCATGGATCAGCGTGCCGGTGGGCTTGCGGCCCACCAGCACCGTGTCGCCCACCTTCAGATGCTGGAGCCGCGAAGTCAGCGGCCCGTTCTGCACCTTGATGGAGAGGAATTCGAGCTGCTCGTCATAGTTCGGGCTGACCATGGAATAGGCCCGCAGCAGCGGGCGCCCCTCCACCTCCAGGCCGATCATGGTGAACTGGCCATTGAGATAGCGCAGCGTGCGGCTGCGGGTGGTGGTGAAGGAAAACAGCGTATCGGTCCAGTGATGCACGGAGAGGACCTGCTCGCGGTCGAGATGGCTCATGACAAGGCTCGCTTGGACGTTGCGCGCGGCGACGCGCCGGGGACAGGAGGGGGCCGCCGCGCCCCCGCAAAGGGGCCGCGCGCATTGACGGGTGGATGGGTTTGAAATTATAACTAACTAGTGAGTTAATCAAGAGCGCGTCCCATGCGGCGCGCCGCGATGACGAAGTCGGCGCCAAGCCGGCCACGACGCAAAAGCGCGGCACAGCCGCCGGGGGAGGACGATCATGGGCATGCGGGTGATCAGCGCGCGTGAGGCGGCGCAGATGGTGCGCACGGGCGATACGCTCCTGATCGGCGGCTCGGGCGGCGGGCATGCGGTGCCCGATACGCTGATCGCCGCCGTGGCCGAGCGCTTCCTGGCCGAAGGCGCGCCGCGCAACCTTACTACGGTGCATCCGGTGGGCCTGGGCGACCGCAAGAGCCGCGGCATCGGCCATCTGGCCCATGACGGCCTCTTGAAGCGGGTGGTATGCGGCACGCTGGTGGATTCGCCGCCCGTCGAGCGCATGGCGCTGGAGGACCGGGTGGAGGCCTACACCCTGCCGCAGGGCGCCATCTCCCAGCTCACCCGCGAGATGGCGGCAGGACGGCCGGGCCTCATCACCCACACCGGCCTTGGCACCTTCGTGGACCCGCGCCTCGGCGGCGGCCGCCAGAGCCCGAGCGCCACCGAGGATCTGGTGGAGGTGGTGCAGCTCGCCGGCCGCGAATGGCTGTTCTACAAGCCGTTCGTGCCGCAAGTGGCGTTTCTGCGCGGCACCACGGCGGATGAGGATGGCAACATCTCCATGGAGCAGGAGGCCATCTTCGGCGAGATGCTGTCCATGGCCCAGGCCACCCGGCGGGTGGGAGGACTGGTCATCGTGCAGGTGAAGCGCCTCGCCCGACGCGGCACGCTTCCCCCCAAGAGCGTCAAGATCCCCGGCATGATGGTGGATTATGTGGTGGTGGACCCCACCCAGATGCAGACCTATGTCTCCGACTATAATCCGGCCTATGCGGGCGAACTGAAGATCCCGCTGTCCGCCATCGAGCCGTTGGCGTTCGATGCCCGCAAGGTGATCGCCCGGCGCGCGGCGCTGGAGCTGTTTCCCGGCGCCATCTGCAATCTGGGCTCGGGCATTTCCACCGGCATCGCCACGGTGGCGGCGGAGGAGGGCATGCTGGAGGCCATTACGCTGACCAATGAGCAGGGCCTCATCGGCGGCGCCCCGGCCACCGGCAATGAGGTGGGCGCCAGCCGCAACTATCACGCCATGATCGACCAGCCCTATCAGTTCGATTTCTATGACGGCGGCGGGCTGGAGCTGGCCTTCCTCTCCTTCGCCGAGGTGGATGGCGCCGGCAGCGTCAATGTCTCGCGCTTCGGTGATCGCATCATCGGGCCGGGCGGCTTCATCAACATCTCGCAGAATGCCAAGAAAGTGGTGTTCTCCGGCACCTTCACCGCCGCCGGCCTCGACATCTCCTGGCCCGACGGCCAGACCCGCATCGCCCGCGAGGGCCGCGACCGCAAGTTCGTGGCCGGGCTGCAGCAGCTCACCTATAGCGGCGCCTATGCTGGCTCGGTGGGGCAGGAGGCGCTCTATGTGACCGAGCGGGCGGTGTTCCGTCGCAACGAGGCCGGGCGCATGGAACTGATCGAGATCGCCCCCGGCGTGGATCTGGAGCGCGACGTGCTGGCCCAGATGGGCTTCCGCCCGGACATCTCCACCGCGCTCAAGCCCATGGAGGCCCGCCTGTTCCGGCCCGAGCCCATTGGACTTGAACGCAGCCTAAAGGTATCGCAACGTCCTGAGCGTGCGTCGCGGGCCTGAGGGCTTCCGGCGGCGCAACCGTCACGCCCGCCAGGACCAGACCCAGGACTCGCCTCATGACCGCCCGCGTCGCTCCCCCCCGCAAGCCCGCCGCCGCCGCCAAGGCGAAAGGCGCGGCCCCATCCGCGGCGGAGCCGGCCAAGGAGCTGGCGACGCGGGACGCGGACAAGACCCGGCTGAAGATCATGGAAGCCGCCGAGGTGGAGTTCGCCCGCAAGGGCCTGGCCGGGGCGCGGGTGGATGTGGTGGCGGAGGAGGCCGGCGCCAACAAGCGCATGATCTATTATTATTTCGGCAGCAAGGAGGACCTCTATGTGGCGGTCCTGGAGCGTGTCTATACGGACATGCGCATTGCCGAGGCGGAGCTGGAGCTGGACGATCTGCCGCCGCTGAAAGCCATCGAGCGGCTGGTGGAATTCAAGTTCGACTATCCCGCCGCCCATCCGCATCTCATCACCTTGCTGAACGGCGAGAACATGCTGAATGCGGAATATCTGCGCCGCTCGCTGCGGCTGCGGGAGATGCAGATCTCGCTGATCGAGCGGCTGAAGGCGCTGCTGGCCGCTGGCGTCGCGGACGGCACGGTGCGGCCGGGCATCGACCCTTTGCACCTCTACATGACCATTTCCGCGGTCAGCTATTTCTACTTTTCCAACACGCCCACCCTCTCCACCGCCTTCGGCCGCGATCTGGCCACGCCGGCCGAGCGCAAGATCCGCCGCGCCCATGTGGTGGATGTGGTGACCCGCTTCGTCGCCGCCTGAACCGTTCGCGCCGCTGCATTTCCCGCGCACCGCCGGGCGGACTGGCACGCATTGACAGGTTTGGGCGAAAATGATGTAACTAACTGGTTACATACGCTTTGCGGCTCTCGGGGCCGGGGCGTCCAGGGAGCGGCTTCATGAAATACGGGGAATTCCCGAAAATCACCGCGCTGCATGGGGTGGCGGGCTTCCGGGCGCATCTGGCGACGCTCGGCATCGACATGCCCTGCGACGACATCGTGGCCGGAGGCGCGGACTCGCCCTTGGCGGCGCCGCTCACCGTGGACGGGATGACCATCGGCAACCGCTTCTGCATCCACCCCATGGAGGGCTGGGACGGCACCCGCGACGGCGCGCCCACCGACAACACCGCCCGACGCTGGCGGCGGTTCGGGGAGAGCGGGGCCAAACTGATCTTCGGCGGCGAGGCGGTGGCGGTGCGTCCGGACGGCCGCGCCAATCCGCTGCAACTGGTGATGACCGAGGCCAATCAGGGCGCCATCGCCGGCCTGCGCGACACCGTGATCGCCGCCCATCGAGACGCCATGGGCAGCGTGGACGGGCTGGTGATGGGCCTTCAGCTCACCCATTCCGGGCGCTTCTGCAAGCCCAATGACAACCGCCGCTTCGAGCAGCAGATCCTCTATCACCACCCGGTTCTGGACCGGAAGTTCGGCACGGCGCCCGATCATCCCCTGATGGGCGACGACGACATCCGGCGGCTGATCGACGACTACATCATCGCCGCCCGGCGCGCCGCCGCCTGCGGCTTCGATTTCGTCGATCTGAAGCATTGCCACGGCTATCTCGGCCACGAATTCCTCAGCGCCAAGACCCGGCCGGGGGCCTTCGGCGGCTCGCTGGAAAACCGCACCCGCTTCGTGCGCGAACTGGTGGCGGGCATCCGCGCCGCCTGCCCGGATCTGAAGCTGGCCATGCGGGTGAGCGCCATCGATCTGGTGTCCTACCGGCCCGATCCCGCCCGCTCGCTGCCCGGTGCGCTTGGCCCCGGCGTGCCGGACGATGCCAGCGCGGCCCTGCCTTACGCCTATGGCTTCGGCACCGACCCCGATGACCCCACCGCGTTCGATCTCTCCGAGACCTTCGCGCTGTTCGAGATCCTGCGCACCCTCGGTATCAAGCTGGTGAACGTCACCTTGGGCAGCCCCTATTACAATCCCCACGTCACCCGCCCGGCGAGCTATCCGCCCTCCGATGGCTACCATCCGCCGGAAGATCCCCTGGTGGGGGTGATGCGCCATCTGGAGGTGGTGCGGCAGCTGAAAGCGCGGTTCCCGGATTTCTGCCTGATCGGCTCGGGCTACACCTATCTGCAGGAATTCCTGCCCCATGTGGCCCAGGCGGTGGTGCGCCAGGGCTGGACCGACATGGTGGGGCTGGGCCGCATGGTGCTGTCCTATCCCGAACTGCCGCGCGACGTGCTGGCCGGCAACGGCAGTCAGAAGAAGAAGATCTGCCGCACCTTCTCCGACTGCACCACGGCGCCGCGCAACGGCATCGTCTCCGGCTGCTATCCGCTGGATGCCTTCTACAAGCAATCGGACGAATTCAAGCAACTGGCCGCGGCCAAGAAGGCGGCCAAAAGCGCTTAAGCCGGCAATCAGCGACGACCCCGCCGGCAGAGCGGGGCGCGCGGGAGGAACAGCATGGGCGACCCCACAGAGGACGGTGACACGCTGCCGCCCGGCAGCGTCATCGCCGTGATCGGCACCGGCATCATGGGCGGCCATATGGCCCGGCGCCTGGCGCAGGCGGGATTTATGGTGCGGGTGTGGAACCGCAGCGCCGCCAAAGGCCGCGCGCTTGAGGTTTTCGGCGTCACGGTCATGCCGACGGTGCAGGCGGCGCTGGCCGAGGCGGCCGCCGCCATCGTCATGCTCTCCACCGGCGAGGTGGTGGACGATGTGCTGTTCGCCGATGAGCCGCCCGCCGTCGCGGCTTTGCCGCCGGGGGCGAGCCTGATCGTCATGTCGTCCATCCCGGTGGCCACCGCCCAGCGGCAGGCGCTGGCCTGCGCCGCGCATGGCATCGCCTATGTGGATGCGCCGGTCTCCGGTGGCGAGGTCGGCGCCCGCGACGGCACTCTGGCCATTTTGGCGGGGGGCGAAGCGGGGGTGATCGCCCATCTCGCCCCCGTGTTCGCGGCGTTGGGGCGGGCGACGCGCATCGGCCCCAGTGGCACCGGCCAATTGGCCAAGCTCGCCAACCAGATCATGGTGGGGGCCGCCATGGTGGGGGTGGCGGAAGCCTTCCATTTTGCCGCCAGCGGCGGGGCGGATCTGGTCCGCCTGCGCGAGGCGCTGATGGGCGGGTTCGGCGGCTCCAAGGTGCTGGACATCCACGGCGCCCGCATGGCGGCGCGGGATTTCGTGCCCGGCTCTCCGGCGCAATATCAACTGAAAGATCTGCGCACCGCGCAGGCGCAGGCGGCGCAGATGGGCCTTGAGCTTACCTTGCTCAATACGCTCACCGGCGTGTTCACCGACATGATGGCCCATGGCGGCACCGACCGCGACGTCTCCGCCGTGCTGGATGAAGTGGCCCGCCGCGCCGCGCGGCCGGGAGAGGGGGAATGACCATGGATGCCCACGACCAGGAGGCGCCGGACGGCGCGGTGCGGGTGGACTATGAGGGGGCGGTGGCCCGCATCGTTCTGGATCGCCCGCGCAAGCACAATGCCATCACCCCGGCCATGGCCCGCGCGCTGAGCGAGGCCTGCGCGGCGCTGGAGCGCGACGACGGGGTGCGGGTGGTGGTGATCACCGGCGGCGGCGAAAAAGCCTTCTCTGCCGGCTCGGACATGAATGCGCTGGGCGAAATCACCGACATCTGGGCGTTTCGCAATCGCATCGAATATGCCGCCGTGGTGCGCGATCTGCGCAAGCCGGTGATCGCGTCGCTGCGCGGCTGGGTGCTGGGCGGCGGGCTGGAGATCGCGCTCGCCGCCGACATCCGCATCGCCGCTGCCAGCGCCCGGCTGGGCGCGCCGGAAGTGACGCGCGGCTGGGTCGGCGGCGGCGGCGCCTCGCAGATGCTGCCACGCCTCGTGGGGTACGGCCAGGCCATGCGGCTGCTGCTGGGCGGCGAGCCGGTGGACGCGGATGCCGCTTTGCGCATGGGGCTGGTGGAGGAGGTGGTGGCGGACGACATGCTGGACGCGCATGTGGCGGCATTGGCCGCGCGCATCGCCGGCTTCAGCCCCATCGCCACCCAGGCGGTGAAGGCGGCCACCCGCGCGGCGCTGTCCATGCCGCTGGAGGCGGGCCTGCGCCATGAGAACGAACTGCACGTCATCTGCATGGCCGACCAGGGCCGCCTGGACGGCATCAGCGCCTTCA
The DNA here is from genome assembly GCF_943371865.1 of Azorhizobium sp. AG788. Lineage (GTDB taxonomy): Bacteria > Pseudomonadota > Alphaproteobacteria > Rhizobiales > Xanthobacteraceae > Azorhizobium. Next base: position 227,218 of record NZ_CALRWL010000001.1, read on the forward strand.
AAGCGCGCCGGGATGCCGGTGCCTAAGCCCTGAGTTGCAGGTGGACGAGGCCGAGCGGCCCGAAATCCGCCACCGCCTCCACCGGATGGGTCAGGGCGAGCGGCACCGTTGCTGAGCCGGTGGTCACGATCTGTCCGGCCAGCAGCGGTGCGCTGAGCGGCTGCGCATTGGCCAGCGCCTGCACCGCGGCGAGCGGCCCGCCCCAGATGCGCGCGCCGCCGCCGTCGCCGACGGGGATGCCGTCCAGGGTCAGCGTCACCGATGCGGCGTCAAGATCCTGGCCGGTCCAGGGCACGGGGGCGCCGATGATGAACGCGCCGTTGCCCATGCTGTCCGCCAGCCGCAGCACGCCGGGGGCGCCAGCGGGCACGCGGCCATCGCCGATCTCGAATGCCGGCACCACCGCGTCGATGGCCGCGGCGATCTCCTCCAGGGTATAGGGCACCGCGCGCTGCGGCAGGTCGCGGGCGAGGCGCAAGGCGAATTCGCATTCCAGCATCGGCGTGATGAAATCCGACAGCGACAGCACGGCATGGCTGTCATGGACGAAGCGCGCCATCAGCGGGCCAGCCACCGGCCGGTCGGCGCCATAGCCCGGCTGGTCCTGCGGCCGCAAGCCGGTGACTTTCCAGGCGGCGACGGCATCGGCGCCGAGGCGCAGAATCTCCGCCTGCACCGCATAGGCATCATCGATGCCGGCGGGCAGGTCGTCGCCCACATGGACGATGGTGACCTGGGCGCGGGCGGCGTGGAGGCGGGCAGCGAGGGATTGCGGGTTCATCGGGCGGCCGGGGCGGGAGAGAATGCGCTGTGTTTGCCGGCCACGTCCTTCCAGGCGTCCGCATCGGGCGGGGGCGGCAGGCGGGCGGTCACATTGGGCCATTGGGCGGCGAAGGTGGCGTTGTGCGCCAGCCAGTCCCCATGCCCCGGCTCGCCATCCGCCTTGATGGCATCGGCGGGGCATTCCGGCTGGCAGATGCCGCAGTCGATGCATTCATCCGGATGGATGACCAGCATGTTCTCGCCCTCATAGAAGCAATCCACCGGGCACACTTCCACGCAGTCGGTGTATTTGCAACGGATGCAGGTCTCGGTGACCACATAAGCCATGGTGGGGCCTCGTGCGGGGATGAAAGGTCAGGCGGCGGGGCGCAGGCCGAAATAGGCCATCATCAGATCCCGCTGGCCGTCCAGCATGTGCTTGCCCTGGTGGATCGGGCAGCCACGGGCGGCGGCGGCGATGAGCAAGGCGGTGGTCTCCGGCTTCATCAGCACCTCGGCCACCAGGGTGGCGGGGGAAAGCGTGTCGATGTCGAAGGAGAACGGATCGCCCGGCTCCAGGCCCAGCGGGGTGGCATTCACCGCCAGATCGTGGCCGCGGGGATCGCGGCTGCCCAGCGCCGTCTCCAATTGCGGATAGGCGGCCGTCACCCGCGCCAGCAGCGCCTCCGCCCGTTCCGGCGTGCGGTTGAACACCGTGAGGCGGGCGATGCCGGCTCCCGCCAAAGCAAACGCCAATGCGCTGGCCGCGCCGCCGGCCCCGGCCAGATAGACGCTGCGTCCCGCCACCCCGTGGCCGGCGCGGGCGAGGCCGGTGACGAAGCCGTGGCCATCCAGCATGGTGCCGGACAAGCGGCCGTCCGCCGACCGGCGCACGGTATTGACCGCCCCCACCAGGGCGCCGTCGCCCTCCAGATGGTCCACCAGCGCGGCGAGCCGGGCCTTGTGCGGGGCGGTGACGATGAAGCCGTCCAGATTGGCGATGCCACGCAGGCCGGCGATGGCCGCATCCAGATCCTGCGGGCGGATGTGCAGCGGCACGCAGACCGCATCCATGCCGTGGGCTTCGAAAAAGGCGTTGAACACCAGGGGCGTGCGCACATGGGCGATGGGGTCGCCGATGATGGCATAGAGGCGGGCGTGGCCGGCGACCATGGGGGTGTCCTAAGTAACGAACTGGTTAGTTATTTAATTGGGCCGGATCGGGGTGTCAACGGGCCGGGGCGCGGGCGCACGCGGGCGGCCGGGCCGCCCGCGTGAGGTCAGATGGGCCTGCGGCTCAGGGCAGGAAGGCGTTGGTGTAGAAAGTCTCCGCCTGGTTCGGCTTCACATCCACGCCGGAATAGGTGGCGAGGATATCCAGCGTGCCGGCAATATCCGCCGGGTCGGTCCACAGCGGCGGCTTTCCGGCGGAGTGTTCCGTGTGCAGCAAGGGCACGGTGACGGTCCAGCTGGCCAGCAAGGTCTCGCGCTTGCCGGCCTTGGGATTGACCTTCAGCATGGCATCCACGGCGGCCGCGGGATTGGCCTTGGCATCGGCCACCGCCGTGGTGGCCGCCCGCAGGAAGCGCTTCACCAGATCCGGATTGGTCTTGAGCAGATCCGTCGTGACGATGAAGGCGCCATTGACCGTATTGACCCCGAAGTCACCGAACAGCATGGCGTGCACCGGCTTGCCGGTGGCCTCCTCGATCAGCGGCTTCTGGTCGTTCACATTGCCCAAGAGGGCGTCCGCCTGACCGGAGATCACCGCATTGCGCTTGGTGGGGGCGTCGCCGGAAATCATCTTCACGGACTTCTCGTCCACGCCGTTGATCTTCAACAGCGCCGGCCACAGCTGCGAGAACGAATCCCCCGGCGTGGAGATCACCGTCTTGCCCACCAGATCCTTGGGGGTGCGGATGTTCTTGTCCGCAAAGCCCTCCACCGACATGGGGCTCTTCTGCAGCATGATGCCCACGGCCTTCACCGGGGCGCCCTTCACCGCCGCCTTCACCATGGTGCCGAAATCCGCATAGCCGAAGGTGGCGGAACCGGCCGCGGTGGCCTGCACCGTGATGCCGGAGCCGCGGCCCTCCTGGATCTCCAGCTCGATGCCTTCCTTGGCGAACAGGCCCTTCTCCACGCCCAGATAGAACGGGGCGTGCTCGCCATAATTGTACCAGTTCAGCAGCAGCACGGCTTTGTCCGCCGCGCTGGCCACCGTGGCGGTGGCCGCCAGGACCGTGGCGGCGCAGATCAGGTGCGTCAGGACTGTCTTCAAGGGGCGCTTGGCCGACATGTGTTCCTCCCGGTTTGTTTTTATTCACCTGCCTCGCCTCCGGTTTGGCGCCCGGATGCGGGGCGAGGGATGCCTTTGCGGCGGTCCCCCGAAACGACAGAGTTGAAGAACGGTGTCTCCGGCGCAAGGGCGATAGGATGGCAGCGCGCGGCCCGCGTCCGGTCGTTATCTAACCATATAGTTACGTGCCCGGAACGCCCTGTCAAACGCGGCGGTGGGATGCGGCTGACGGGAACCGACCCGACCGGAAGGTGGGTCTGGCCCCGGCTGCGCCCGCTGCGGCCGCGCCGCCTGCGGCAGCGTGGGGCGGCCGCCGCATCGGATGCCGTCGCAGCGATGGCTGCCGCGCTGACCGCAGGATCACTCCGGGCGGAAGATGACCTCTCCAGCAAAGACATAGCCCTTGCCCCGGGCGGACACCACGGGGAGCGCGAAGCCGCACGCCTTCTCCACCTTGCGGCGCAGGCGGAAGATGATCAGATCGAGCCCGCGCCCGGTCTCGTCCGGGTCCTGCCGGCCGGCGTGCCGCATCAGCTCGGTGCGGGAGACCGGCGCGCCCGGGCGGCTGACCAGGGGTTCGAGAATCTGCAATTCGGTGCCGGTCAGCTTGACCGGAATTCCCGCCGGGCTCTCCAGCACCCATTGCTTGGCGTGGAACACCCAGGGGGCCGCCTCGCGCGCCTCCGCCGGCGTCGATCCCGCCCCACTCAGGCGCCGGTGCAGATTGCGGATGACCAGTTCCAGTTCGGCGGGGTCGGTGGGCTTGGTCAGATAGTGGTCGACCCCGATGGCGAGGCCCTGGAAGCGGTCCTGCTTTTCCGTGCGGCCGGTGAGCACCACGATCCCGACATTGCTGGTCTCGCGCATGGTCAAGGCGGCGCTGAGGCCATCGGTGCCCGGCAGGTTCAGGTCGAGCACGACCACGTCGGGCGGGGCCTTCGTCATCTCCCGCGCCAAGCCGGCGGCATCGCCCACGGCGCAGACCTCCAGCCCCGCATCGGACAGGAAGCTCTCCAGACTCTCACGAAAGTCGCGATCATCCTCCACCAACAGCACGCGAATTGACATGACCAGGACGTCCGATGCTCTGTTGCTCATGATCCGGCTGGGTTCAAACCTGCGCCTCTGACGGGCGCTTCGCCACATAGGGAAGCCAGATGCTGAAGCGGCTCCCACCGTCCGGTGTGCCCGTCACCGCGGCCTCGCCGCCGTGGAGGGTCACGATCTTGCGCACGATGCTCAGTCCGATGCCGATGCCCGCATGGGACCTGCTGCTGGATGCGCGGTAATAGCGCTCGAAGATGAGGAGACGTTCGTCTTCCGGGATGCCCGGCCCGTCGTCCTCGACGGCGACGGTCACGCCGTCCGTGTCCGGTTGAACGGCGACCCGGACCTGTCCCTCGGTATAGCGGATGGCATTGTTCACCAGGTTTTCGATCGCCGTGCGCAAGAGGTCGAAATCGGCCTCGATCGGCGGCGCAGCACCGGCCTCGAAGCGGATGTCGCGTGCGGTCTGTGTCGCATGCTCGTGGCAGATGTCCTGGACCAGCGCCGACAGCTCCACCGGTGCCCGGCGCAGTTGCACCGAGGTCTTGTCCAGCACCTCCTCGGCCAGGAAGGTATCGATCATCTGCGACAGCCGGCCGACGGTGCGGATGATCCGCGCCGCTTCCCGGCGGGCCATGGCGTCGGCTTCCCCGAGCCGGCGCTCGATGATCGCGATTGCCACCCGGATCGAGGCCAGCGGGGTGCGAAACTCGTGGCTGACGATCACCAGGAAGTGCCGCTGCTCGCGCATGGCTTCCACCAGAGCGGCTTCCGCCGCGCGGCGGGCCGCGATCTCGGTCTCCAGCGCCTGGGTGCGCTGGGCCACGGCCTGTTCCAGTTCGCGCTCATTCTGCTGCGAGGCCTGCAGGAGCTTTTCCTGCAAGCCGCGCCGCTCGCGGGCGCCGGCCCGCACCGAGGTGGCCAGGCCGACGAAAACCGCCACCATGGTCAGCAGGCTGGAGATTTGAGTGCCGCGTTCCCCTACGGTGCTCATGGGCACGATGCCCAGAACCATCAAGCAGAACCAGATGCCGGACAGGCTATAGGCGGAAAAGCCGAAGCAATACCAGCCCGCGGCGGGCTCCCGCCGCTTCACGCGCATGATCGCCAGCCAGGGCAACAGCACGCAGAGCAGCAGCAGGCCGGCCATGAGCACCGGGGCGATCGCGCTATAATATCCAAAGGCAGCCGCGCCGACGAACACGCCCGCGGCCAGGCCGATGCCGGCGAAGATGCGCGCGATGACCGGGTGCTGCCCCTTCGCGCAGAAGATGGCCCGCACCATGAAGGCGCCGGACATGATGGTGGTGCAGCCGATCATGCCCTGCAGCCGGAGAACCAGGGTCGGCGACAACGGCGACAGCAGAAACGTCGCGAGGCCTGAGTTGCCGAGCACCACCAGGGCGGCGAAGCTCAGATAGGCCCCATACCAGACGAAGGCGGACGCCCGCAGCCACAGGCCAAAGATGACCGAGCCCAGCGCGGTGATGCAGGCCGCGCCGACGATGAACGCAATCATCAGCGCATTGGCGGTCAGGTGGCTCAGGAACGGGGATTCGCGCCACAGCGTCGGGGCCAAGGTCAGGGCGCGGGTGCCGGAGACGCGGATATAGATGTCCTGCGGCGTTGCGGCCGCAAGATCGGTGCGCACCACATAGAGATGGGAGAACAGATCGCGCTCCGCCAACGGCACCAGCCAGCCGGTGCGGCGATGCACGAGGGGGCGGGGCGCCGCCTCGCCGGCGAGGGGGGCATAGACGTCGAGGGTGTCCGTATAGGGCGCCGTGAGTTCCAGCAGCCACGGGCCGCCGCCCCCCTGATCGGGCTGCACGGTCAGGCGCAGCCACCAGGCGCCCTGTGGCGAATATCCCGCATTGAACGTGCCGGGGATCGGCTGAAACGTCTCCCGGGCGGCCATCACATCGTCCAATGTCATGCGGCCATCGGCGTCGCGCAACACGAAGAGGTGGCCCGCGGCGGCCACCGCCAGGTCCTCGCCGGTGAGCCCGAGCGCGGCCGCCCGTGCGCGCGCGGCGCCGGGCATGGTCCCGAGCACAAGTGTCAGCACGAGCACGCACGCCAGCGCAAACGGCCAGACCTGCATCCTGCGCGTGAGCGCGGGGCTTGCGATCCGGGTTGGACCGCAGGCCCGGTCCGTGCGGTTGGGAGGTATCATGAGGGATTTCCCGCCTGTGCCAAATACGTCTCGCTCAATGGACAGATTCCCGGAAAACAGGAGGTAATATAGAGTGGCTGAGTGAAAGATAGTGAAAGAAAATTGCCATTTTTGTAAATTGCCGAAACCGTAGCGCATTTGCTAGCGTAGATGCGTGATAACATTATCACATTTATTTCGTTTATTTCATTCGTCCCGTTCTTGTGTGGTTTGTACAAGCTTCGAGCAAGCCTGACATGCGCGCGGACGTTGAGAATTACCGCAGTGCAGTGGTGGTGGGGGGTATTGTGGTTTCTCTATTGGAATGGTGGCTGCCCGTGTCCCGGCTTGCGGCGGCGGACAAGGGTGGCGGCCTGGCGCCCCATGCGCGCGCCCACCGGATGCCTGCGTATCAGGCTCATCCCATCCCCGCCATCGCCCGCACGCGGGTTCGCGCCGCCGTCGGCGGCCTGCTGGGCGGCACCAGCCTGATTGCGCTTCTGGTGGCCGCCGGTCCCAGCCATGCGGCCGATGCGGTGCGGATCGTCAACCGCGGCGCCAATGGCACCGAAGGCGAAATCCTGTTCAATTGGCGCACCTTCCCCACCGAGGGCGCGAATGGCGCGCCGGTGGCAGCCTCGAACGCCAGCCCCATCGCGGCCGGCGCGGGAGCGGCCATCGAACTGGGGTCGATCGGCGGCTGGGGCGGCTCCGGCGACTTCGGCATCTTGCGCAATGTTCCCGGCGCCAATGGCGGCGCGGGCGGCGCGGTGAGCCTGATCAATAGCGGCGCGATCTCGGGCGGCGCCAACGCCACCGTCGTCACGCCTTTGGTCTCGCTCTACTCACGGGGCGGCACCGGCGGCAACGGTTTTGACGCCTTCGGCGCGGGTGGCGCCGGTGGCAGCGTCACGCTCGACCAGAGGGGCACGGTGGAGGCCTCCGGCATCGGCACCCCGGCGATCTCGCTGCTCTCGCAAGGCGGCGCCGCCGGTCTGCGCGGCGGGACCACCACCTCCCGGGGCGGGACATCCCGCGACCGGATGGCCCTGGATGCGGGCGGGGTCGGCGGAACGGTCACCGCCAGCATCGCCGCGAGCGCCTGGGTGGTCACCACCGGCGCCAACGCGCCGGCCCTGATCGCCGCGTCCAATGGCGGCAATGGCGGCAATGCGGATGCCAATACCAGCACCTATTACGGCTCCAATGGCGGGGCCGGCGGCACCGTCCGGGTGACGAACGATGGCCATGTCATCGCCTTTGGCGAGGGCGCATCCGCCATCGTGCTGCAGAGCGTCGGCGGCACCGGCGGGCGCGGGGCGGGCGGTGCGTTCACCAGCGCCGCGGCGGGGGCACCGGGCGGCAATGGCGGCACGGTATCGGCGGTGAACACCGGCGAGGTGTGGACGTTCGGCAGCTACGGCTTCGGCATTCTGGCGCAGTCCGTGGGCGGGGCGGGGGGCCAGGGGGCCTCGGCCGCGTTCGGGTCCGGCGGTGGCGGCGGCGCGGCGGGCGTCAGCGGCGCCGTCTCGGTGACCCAGTCCGGCACCATCCTGACCTTTGGCACCGGCGCCACGGCGCTGCTGGCGCAGAGCGTCGGCGGCGGCAACGCCATCTTCGCCTTCCAGGCGGAAGCGCCCACCGCCAACAGCACCAGCAGCGGCGGGGCGGGTGGCCGCAGCGGCTTCCTGCCCTTCACCAGCGGCGGCACCGGCGGTGCGGGCGGCGGCGGCGGCCCGGTCACCGTCGAGCAGAGCGGCGCCATCGTCACCACGGGCGACGCCGCCACCGGCGTCCTGCTGCAGAGCATCGGCGGCGGCGGTGGGACCGGCGGCATCGCCAACAGCCGCGGCGCCTTTCTGGCCGTGGCGCTGGGGGGCGCCGGCGGCGGGGGCGGCGACGGCGGGCTGGTGACCTATCGCGGCCTCGGCGGCACCATCGAGACCTATGGCGACAGGTCCAGCGCCATCCTGGCGCAGAGCATCGGCGGCGGCGGCGGCACCGGCGGCTATGCCAGCGCCCAGTCCATCGGGCCCGGCCTGTCGGCCTCCAGTTCCGTCGGCGGCTCTGGCGGCGGTGGCGGCACTGGCGGCGCGGTTTCGGTCTCGAACCAGACCATGCTCAGCACCTTGGGCACCCAGTCCATGGGGATCCAGGCGCTCAGCATCGGCGGTGGCGGTGGCGTCGGCGGCGGGGCCGGCGCCATTGCCATTGCCGTGCCTCTGGTCACCCCCAGCGGGCAGTCGCTGCCCTCCATCGCCATCGCCCAATCGGTCGGCGGCTCCGGCGGTTCGGGCGGCAGCGGCGGCACGGTCACCGTGCGCAACGACACGCTCATCGAGACCCTCGGCGTCGGCGCCATCGGCATCCAGGCGCAGAGCATCGGCGGCGGCGGCGGCAATGCCGGCAATGCCAATGCCTATGCACTGGCGGTTGCCGCGCCCGGTTCGCCGGCCATCAGCTCCACCTCGTCCATCGGCGGCAGCGGCGGCGGCGGCGGCAACGGCGCCAGTGTGAGCGTCGATCAGTTCGGCCGCATCTTCACCACCGGCGACCAGGCCATCGGCATCCAGGCGCAGAGCATTGGCGGCGGCGGCGGCAATGCCGGCGCCGCCACCGCCACTTCCGATGCCCTGAGCCTCAAGTCCAGCGTCAAGCTCAGCGACGCCATCGGCGGCAGGTCCGTCGATGGCGGCGGCTGCGGCGGCGCGGTGCGGGTGTCGAACACGGACGGCCTCATCGAGACGCTCGGCAGCGGCGCCACCGGCATCTTCGCCCAGAGCATCGGCGGCGGCGGCGGCAATGGCGGCTCGGTGCAGGCGGCCACCTCGGCGAGCCTGTCGTTCGACAAGACCCTGGGCAGCCTGGTGGAAAAGCTCCCCCTCGCCGACAGCCTGGCCATCGTCACCGCCCTCGGCGGCAGCGGCGGCAAGGGCGGCAACGGCGGCGCGGTGAGCGTGGAGACGAGCGCAGGCGCGCTGGTGCGCACCTCCGGCTCCGATGCGAGCGCGATCTTCGCCCAGAGCATCGGTGGCGGCGGCGGCACCGGCGGTGGCGGCAGCGCCACCGCGGCGGGCAAGGCCTCCATCACCTTGTCCTTCGGCGGTACGGGCGGCAGTGGCGGCAGCGGCGGCAGCGTGGGCGTGACCAACAAGGGCGTGCTGGAGACCTCTGCGGACGGCGCCCATGGCATTTTCGCGCAGAGCATCGGCGGCGGTGGCGGCAGCGGCGGCAGCTTGACCGCGGACACCTCCAAGACCCCGGACACGGTCGGGCAGGTCTGGGCCAGCCTGAAGGATGCGGTGGGCGTGACCGCCTACAACACCTGGGCGGCCGACAAGGGCAATGCGGAAACCAAGGAAAAGCTCGCCGAATTCATCAAGGATATCCAGGACACCGGGACCTACAAGGACCTGTCCGACGCCTTCAAGAATTCCGACTTCGCCAAGCAGATGAAGAGCTTCTGGACCAACGCCACCACCTATCTGGATGGGCAGTCCAAGAGCGCCACCAAGCTTCCCGATGTCTCGCTCACCCTGTCGTTCGGCGGCAATGGCGGTGCGGGCAACACAGGCGGTGATGTGACCGTGACCAATACCGGCGCGATCGCCACTTTCGGGGATGTGTCCCTGGGCGTGTTCGCACAGTCGGTGGGCGGTGGTGGCGGCGCGGGCGGCTTGGGCTATGCCTCGGGCACCAACAAGACCAATCTCAGTGGAACGCTCGGCGGCACCGGCGGTGCCGGCAACGCGGGCGGCCAGGTGAGCGTGCGCAATGACGGGACGATCGCCACCACCGGCGAACTGTCCTACGGCCTGTTCGCGCAGAGCGTGGGCGGCGGCGGCGGCATCGGCGTCGGCTCCACCAGTTCCGGCAACAAGAATGTCTCGCTCAATCTGACCATCGGCGGCAATGGCGGCACCGGCGCCCATGGCGGGGCCGTGAGCGTCACCAACCGGGGCACCATCGCCACCAGCGGTGTGGAGGCCCACGCTCTGGTGGCCCAGAGCGTGGGCGGCGGCGGCGGCGCCTTCGTCATGAACCCGGCCAATACCGGCGCGACCAGCACCACCGGCAAGACGAGCAGCACCGGCGATGCGGCCGCCGAAGAGGTGCCCGGCGAGACCATCCTGGCGCTGTTGAAGGCGGTGGGCATCGAGCAGGTGCCGTCCGCCTCCACAGCTTCATCCGACAAGGCGCCGGCCAAGTCCGGCAGCTTCACCTTGGGCGGATCGGGCGGGGCCTCCGGCAACGGCGGCGCGGTCACGATCTCCCATTCCGGCGGCATTAGCACCAGTGGAACCGCCGCATTCGGCATCCTGGCCCAGTCCATCGGCGGCGGCGGCGGCCTGGTGGGGGATGCGGCCGATCCCGGCGGGCATAAATACACCGCCGGCCTTGGCGGCACCGGCGGCGCGGCCGGCAATGGCGGCGCGCTCAACATCACGTTCGGCTCGGGTGCCGGGATTTCCACCTCCGGCGATGGCGCCACGGCGGTGTTCCTCCAGTCCATTGGTGGCGGTGGCGGCTATGGCGGGGCGTTTGTGGCCCAAGGCATCCGCCTGCCGTTCATTGGCCGCGAGGGCGGATCGAGCGGCGACGGCGGCGCCATCTCTATCGGGATGGACGGCAGCGCAGCCAATCTGTCCATCGCCACCACCGGCGCGGCAGCCCATGGCATCTTCGCCCAGTCCATCGGCGGCGGCGGTGGCGCGGTCACCGATGTTCTGGGGTCGGTGAGCCCGCTCCTGAGCACCGCGGGGCGGCGGAACAGCAATGGCAACGGCGGCGAGGTCTCCATCCGCACCTCCGGGTCGATCGTGGCCACCGGTCGCAATGCCTATGGCATCTTCGTCCAGAGCGGCGCCCAGGACGCGGAGGGGGCGCTCGACCCCACCCGCAGCGGCGGCGCCATCCGGATCCGGCACGCGGGCATCATCACCGGCGGTTCGGACCAGGGCGCGGCGATCCGCATCGATGGCGGCAGCTTCAATCAGATCGACTTCGACGCCAATTCCGTCATCAGCGCCGTCTCCGGGCGCGCCATCCTCGGCAGCTTCGGCACCGAGAGCATCACCAATGCCGGAACGGTCATCGGCGAGATCGATCTGGTCTCCACCGGATCGCGGGAGGACAATCGCTTCATGAATGCGCCGGGAGGGATCTACCAGACCGGCGGTTCCGGCGCGGTCAATCTTGGCCCGAATGGCCGGTTCTTCAATGATGGGCGGTTCGACATCGGCGGCGTCGGCACCCTGGCCACCGCCACGCTCACCGGGCGCCTGGAACAAAGCAGTTCCGGTGCACTGGTGGCCGATGTCACCAGCACGCCCGCGGCGGGGCAGGCCCGCAGCGATCTGCTCAATGTGGTCGGCGGCCTGTCCCTGCGCGGCACCGTGCAGGCCAGCGTGGTGGGCGGATTGCGGCCCGAAACCTTCCGCATCATCACCGTGGACGGCAGCCTGGAGAACCGGGCCACCGCAACGTCATGGGCCGCCGGCAGTCCGTTCGCCTGGAACCTGACCCAGGCGAACAACGCGCTGGAGATCACGCCCCGCGCCAATTTCGCCACCCCGGCGGGGCTGACCGCCACGGCGAGCGAGCGCAACGTGATGACCTATCTCCAGCAGCTCTGGGGCGCCCCCCGCGTGTCGACGCAGGACGCCATGGTGTTCGGTGACTTTGCGCGCTCCACTTCGGCGCAGGACTATATGCAGGGGATCGACAGCCTCTCCCCGGAAGAGTCGGCCAGCGCTGCGGCGACGCAGACGCTCGGCACCAGGGCGTCCATGCACGCGGCCCTGAGCTGCCCGGTATTTACGGACACCGGCACCTTGATGCAGGAGACCAATTGCAGTTGGGCGCGCATCATCGGCACCTGGACCCAGCAGACCTCCTCCGCCGATGTCAGCGGCTATGACCAGAGCGCGGTGACCTATCGCGTGGGCGTGCAGCGGGAGGTCTATACCGACTGGTTCGTCGGCGTGACCGCCGGCTTCACCCAGTCCTGGCAGACCGCTTCGGACGGCTCCAGCACCCAGGGTAATGGCGGCGACGTGGCCCTCTCGGTGAAGCATCAGGTCGGCCCCTGGCTGTTTTCCGCCGCCGGCAGCCTCGGGTTCGGCAATTACGAAACCGACCGGGTGCTCAATCTCGGCCCGGCCGTTGCCCTGTCCAACAGCGAATGGAATGTGGTGACGGCGGGCGGACGCCTGCGGGCCAGCTATGAGTTCGCCTTCCCGGACTGGTACATCAAGCCCTATGCGGACCTTGATCTGCTCTACACCTACATGCCCGGCTATGGCGAGCAGGGGGTGGGGGCCGCCCTGCGCTTCTCGTCCGCCGACCAATGGAATGTGGCGTTCAGCCCCAATGTGGAGTTCGGCGGCCGGGTGAACCTGTCGCCGGACAGCTGGCTTCGCCCCTATGCGACGGTGGGCATGACCTTCTTCGCCAAGGACAGCATGCCGGTGGGGGTGAGCCTCCTGAGCAGTTCGCTGCCGAACCTGGAGTTCGTGACCGACGTGACCATGCCGAGCGAACTGGTCACCGTCAGTGCGGGTGCGCAGCTGTTCAGCAGCAAGGGCTATGAGGTGCGGGCCGAGTACAAGGCGGATATCGCCGAGAGCTACCTCTCCCATGAGGTCAGCGCCCGCTTCGCCGTGCAGTTCTGACCGGCCGGTGGCGATGACGGGCCGTCAGCGTTTGATCTGACTGCGCCTTCTCGTCCCCTGACGCACACGCGGTCGTCGGGGGACGAGAAGGCGCGCGCTTTGGGGCTTCGGGTGCGGGCTGGATCGCGCGCGGATGGGTTTCGTCGGGATGGGTGCGGCTGAGGGGCCTCGCGAGGCCGCGGCGGATGGCGGTGCGGTGTGATCCGGGGGATGGCGAGGGGGCTTGCCGCGATGGGCCTGTCGCACGGGATATGGTCGTCCCCGGTGTGTCGCCCGGTGGGGCCACCTTCCCCCCAGGATATCGGCATCAGACTTGAATAGGGGCCCATGCGCCGGGCCATGACGGCCCGGCGCATGGGCGAGGTTGGCTACCAGCGATACTTCAGGTCCACCGAGAACACCTGCGCGGTCACGTCGTTGGAGAACTGCAGGTCATAGCGGGTGGAGACCTTCAGGTTGGCATCCTGCTGCGCGGTGAGGCCGGCGGAGAGCACAGCGATGTTGCGGCCGAGGCCGGTGCCTTCCACCGTGAAGGGCGCCGCCGGTGCGCCGATCAGGCCCGCCGTCGTCGTCACGTTCTGATCGCCGAAATTATAGTAATAGCGGGCGTTCAGTTCGGGCGTGATGGCGAAGGTGGCGGCATTGACGACGCTGGAGAGCCGGACGCCGATGGACGGCATGATCAGGTCCATGTCCTGCGAGCCGACGCTGAGCCCGGCGGAACCGGCGTTGGTCTCGGTGAAGACGCCGCGCGTGAGATGGTACCAGTCAAAGCCGAGGCTCGGCTCGATCGCCACGGCATTCAGGCCGAAGGTGCCGCCGGCCTTGACCGAGGCCATCACGTCATTGCCGTTGGCCCCGCCCGATGCGGTGCGGGACAAGGTGCCGAAGGCCAGCGACCGGGTGGTGGAATAATCCACATAGGCATAGGCCAAAGTGCCATCCACGAACAGGTTGCCCTGCTGCCAGGAGCCATAAAGGGACGCCTGGTAGCTGTCCGCGCTGCCGTCGCCGCCGGTGTTGCCGTCATTGTCGAACGCGCCATAGGCCAGGCTGGCGCCGATGAGGCCATTGCCGAAGCTGCGATCCAGGCCGAGCATGACGCCGAGGCCGGTCATGTCGTAGCCACCGGGGCCGGAGATGGTGGAAGGGCCACCCATCACCCGCGCCCAGGCCGAGACACCGTCCATGCCGCCGGTGCCTTGGCCGGGCGCGGCCTGCGCCACCGCGGCGGAGGCGCCCCGCAGCACGTTGCCGAGGCCGGACGTATCCTGGCCGAGGCTGAGCGCAGCCACATCGGTGCCGCTGCCCGCGGCCTCGCGCCCGGAGCGGCGCGACCACATGCGGTCCTCCATGGCGCGGGTGAACTGCCCGCGCTGGATGGCATCGGAGGTCATGAGATCGCCGATGGAGATGCCGGACAACTGGTCGAGGGCATTGGCGCCGGCCGCGTTCGTCTCCGTGGTGTCGAGCCCATAGAAGACGGTGTCCAGGTCGCCCTGGGCGAAGGAGCGATAGGCGCCGGTGAGATGGGCGGCGACCGCGCGCTGATTGGCCGTGGTGGCCGGGGCGGCGAAATTGCGCTGGAACTGAACCGTGGCGGCATTGCCGCTATAGCTCAGCGTCTCCGACAGGAACGGGCTGAGATCCAATACGCCGTCATAGGCACCGCTGAGCGCTCCGGCGGATGCGGCGAAGGTGAAGCTCTGGCTGGTGATCTTGTCGGTGGGGTCGGTGACGATCACCACCTGGCCGTCGAGCGTCATGGTGCCGTTGACCACCAATTGGTCGGCGCGGTTATTGTCCACTTCCAACTGGTAGCGGCCGGTGTCGGTGAAGGTGACATCGCCATTGATGGTCAGCGTGCCGATGGAATTGCCCGGCGCCAACGTGCCGCCGATATAAAGACCGCCCGCGCGCCCGTCCGTGCTGACGGTGCCACGGCTGGTGGTGGTCACCGTTCCCGAGCCGCCGAGGGTGGCGTTGTCGGCCACTTCGATGCGGTAGGAGATGTAGGGATTGACGGTGTTCACCTTGAGCGTGCCCGCCGCCACCGTGGTGAGCTGCCGCCCCGCGGTGGACGAAGCCGTCGTGAGGTTCTGGCTGTTGGCCGAGGTGTTCATGGTGGAGCGCAGGTCCAGCGTCCCGGTGCCGGTCTTGGTCAGCCGGCCGTCGCCGCTCAGCGTGTTGTTCTGGAGCGTGAGGGTGACGCCGCCGCTGGTGTCGAACGTGCCGCCGGCGGCATTGATCTGCACATTGCGCTGCATGGCAAACGAGGCGCTGGCGGAGAGCGCGCCCCCTTGCAGGGTCAGCAGGCCGGAGCGATCGCCGAGATTGGCGTCAGACGAGACCCGCACCGTGCCGGCGTCGATCCGGGTGCCGCCGGCATAGGTGTTCTGCCCGGCGAGGGTGAGGGTGGACTCGCCCTGCTTGATCATGGAGCCGGTGCCGCCGATGGTGCCGGCAAAGGTGCGGTCGCGGATCTCGATATTGGCCACATAGGGCAAGGAGAGCGTCACCGCCGCGCCATACTCCAGCCAGTCGGTGGTGGTGGCGTATTGCGCGATCATCTCGTGCGCTTTGGTGGTGGGATGGAACTCATCCCAGAACAGGTAATTCTGCACATTGGCCTGCGAGCAGCCGTTCACATATTTGCCGGTGTCCGCGGCCACGCAATTGTCCTTGGCATTCAGGAAGCCGAAGGATGTGGGATTGGCCTGCACCTCCGCCAGGAAGGCGGCGGCATCGACGACGATGATGCGTGAGTTCGGGCTGGTGCGCGCGAACTCGTCGCCGAGCTTGTAGAGATTGTCCTTCAGGCCGCGATTGGTCTGGCTGACCGTGGTGCTCAGTTCCTGCCGCAAGGCTGCGCTCTCGGTGGCGATCTTGGGGGTGGTGCTGATGTCCGCGATGGTCCAGACATAATAGGTCGCCCCGCGCTGGGCGACGTCGGAGCGGCTGTTGAATGCGTTCTGAATATCGCGGATCGCCGTGGGAACGTTGTCCAGTATGGCATTCTTCTCTCTGGAAATGCCGTCCTTGAAGCCGAAGAAGTTCTGAACGCGGCCATCTTCCACATACTGGCGAAAATTGTTGCCGCCGATGGTCAAGGTGACCAGGGGCTTAGCGCCATAGGCGGCGGATTGCATCTTGGACACCTGCCATGTCCAAGGCATCTGCTCGTACCAGGAAAATTCACCCCCAGTCACGCCGTTGCGAAACTGGCGGACCTGGTTTTCCAGATGGTTGATGATGTAGAGCCGTTTGTCGTAATAATCGCCGGTAACGGCCCCACCCCACGCCAGGTTGCGATCGGAATTGTAGGGAATCCGATTCTGCTGCGCCAGATATTCGACCCAGACTGGCCCGTTCGAGAAGTGATTGTTGTAGTAGAGGCTCCCTTTCGGGTACGGCGTCCTGGCGCCCGTGCGGCCCACGTCCGTCAGGCTGTCACCCAGGCTCCACAGCGCGGAGTATTGCGGTGCCGCAGTCTGGGCGAAGGCTGTCGAGGACAGCAACACCACTGAAAACACGGAGAGAAGAGAACGCATGACAGGCTCCATAGCAATAGGCTCGCCCGCACCGGTGGGCCGGGGGCGTAATCATTTCCGAGATGAAGGACGGATATGCCCGAGCTTAAGCTGTATCAGGCGCCTGTAATTGAATGCAGGTTTGAAAGATATTGATAGATTTCATGTAGCCCCCACCACGAAGCGTTTTGATGGGATAGTCTATAAATTCGATTTTCAGTGATGTCACGCCTGCAGCAGTCATGTGGACAGCCTCAGGACAGATTGCCTGCCAATAGGCGCGGAGTGTGGCGAATATGATATCGCGAAATGATGGTATTGAAAGAAATTGAAAGAAAATATACTTGTGTATCGGTGCCGAGGTGCCGTTGTGCGATACGTCCCCGGTATCGCAGCGGTGGGGCCTGTTGGCGGCACCTGAGGTTCGGCGGGAGTATCAGCGCCGTCATCCGCGCTTGTCGGCCGAGACGCTGCGCCGGGGGCGCAGCCGGAACCCGCCTTTGCACAGAACGCCCTCGGGCTCGGGCCGCTGGACGGCGCCCTGAGCGCGCGGCGGGATGATGTGCCCTAATATATTGATATAGAACCCGTTATCCGATCCGCCGGTACAGACCCGCCCGCCACAGGCCGAAGGAGCGGCACAGGGATTCGATGCCTAGCGCAGCCACCCCGAGATTCTCGTCGATGTGCCGCTTGATGCGGCTGCGCACGGCCTCCCGGGAGAGGTCTTCGCCGGGATGGGCCTCATCCAACGGGGCATGGCAGGCGCTTGCCACCAGCAGCGCCAGGGATTGGACCGTGGCCTGGCTCTCGCGATGGGCCAGTTGCGTCGCGCCGCGGCGGATGGCGAGCAGATAATCCCCCATGCGTCACCGCCATCAGAACTGCACCCCGCGGGTGAGCGCCCCATCCACCACCAGATTGGCGCCGGTGATGAAGCTGGCGGCGCGGCTGGCCAGGAACACGGCGGCATTGGCCATTTCCTGCGGCGTGCCCATGCGCCCGGTGGGGTTGAGCGCCAGCGAGGCGGCGTAAAGCTCGGGGTTGCCGTCCTTGATCATGTTCCACACCCCGCCCTCGAAATAGGTATTGCCCGGAGAGACGGAATTGGCGCGGATGCCCTTGCCCGCCAGCTGGAACGCCAGGCCCTGGGTATAATGGATGATCGCCGCCTTGAAGGTGCCATAGGGGCCGGCGGCGAAATCCACCTCGCGGCCGGAGACGCTGGAAATGGTGACGATGGCCGGCGCCGCGCTCTTCTCCAGATAGGGCATGGCCGCATCCACCAGCCGCACCGTGCCCATCATGTCGGTGGAGAAGGACCGCTGCCAGCTGTCCTCATCGGGGCCGATGGACAGGGCGCTGACATTGGCCACCACCACGTCGATGCCGCCCAGGGTTTCGGCCATGTCTGCCACCCAGGCCTTGAGCGCCGGGCCGTCGGACACATCCACCGCCGCGCCATAGGCGACTTTGTCCTGGCTTTGCAGCGATGCCACCATGGTGGCCACTTCGGCGGCATTGCGGGCGCAGATGCCCACATCCGCCCCCTCAGCGGCGAAGGTCTCGGCGATGGCCCGCCCGATGCCCTTGGTGCCGCCGGTGACCAGCACTTTGGCGCCCTTCAGTCCCAGATCCATGCTCGGCTCCTTCGGTTTGATTGCTAGATGGCGGGGACGCGCAGCCGGTTGGGGCTGCGGACCAGCTCGCGATAATGGTGCGGCAGGCGCATGGACACCAGATCCTTGCGCCGCACGATGTTGGTGGGATAGCGGCTGTCGAGGTTGGAGGTGTCCACGGGGGCGGTGGCCAGCCCCTCGGCCTCGGTGACGAGGGCCTCCCGGCGGGGAAATTCGAACGTATCCGGCCCGAACACGCCGCTGAGGCCGGGATAGCCCGCCTCTGGCGCACTCACATTGGCAAAGGCGAGGAAGACATTGTTCTCGCCCGCCCGCACCCGGAAATGGTGCCAGTGATAGGCATCCGCGCCGGTGGGAATGGGCCAGCTCTGGGCAACGCTGCTGCCGTCATGGCCGAAGCTGAAGCGGCCGGGAATCGCGGACGGGCAGGCGATCAGATCGCAGCCGCGCAACGCCAGGATGCGCCCGGATTCCGGGAAGGTCGCATCATGGCCGATGAGCAGGCCGATGCGGCCCAGCGGCGTATCGGCGGTGGTCCAGGTGTCGCCGGCGCTGGCCCAGGCCCGGTCGGCTGTGGCCAGATGCAGCTTGCGGTGCGCGGCGACGAGACCCTGCGGGCCGATCAGCACGGCGCTGTTGTAGAGCGCATCGCCCGCCGCTTCCGCCAGCCCGGCGACGATGTGGATGCGCAGGCGGGTGGCGAGCGCCATGAGCGCGCGGGTGGAGGGGCCGGGGATGGCCTCGGTGCGGGACGCGGGATCGTCCAGGCCGGTGAGGGACAGTTCGGGGAACACCACCAGATCGGCGCCCTCGGCGCGGGCCTGGGTGGCGAAGGCGGTGATGCGGGTGAGATTGGCGGCGACGTCGGCGGTGGGGGCAAATTGCGCCACGCTCACCTTCGACACCGTGCCCGGCGGCAGCGGGTGGTGGCCATAGAGCGCGAAGAAATCCAGCGGGTTCCAGCTGAAGGTATCGCTCAACAATTCGGGATAAAGCTCGGGCCGGCGCTGGGCGAACACGCTTTCCCCCAGCACGGTGCGGGCGCGGGCGAGGTCCAGATCCATGTCGGCGAGCGCAAAGCCATCGCCGCCGTCGATCACCGCCGCCAGGGTGCCGTCCGGGGCGATGACGCAACTGCCGCCGGAGAACTGCACCGTGCGCTCCAGGCCCCAGCGATTGGCCTCGATCACATAGCAGCCGTTCTCGAACGCGCGGCTGATCCAATAAGGCGCGGGGGTGCGCTCCGCCAGCCAGTTGGAGATATGGCAGATGACATCGGCGCCCTGCACCGCCATCAGCCGCGCGGTCTCGATGAAGTGGATGTCCATGCAGATCAACAGGCCGATACGCCCGATGGGGGTCTCGAACACCTGATGGCCCAGATCGCCCGGCGCCGACCATTTCGGCTCGGAGATGTAAGGATGGCTCTTGCGGTGGGTGCCGACCACGCCATCCGGGCCGATCAGCACGGCGCTGTTGTAATAGATGTTGTCGTCATCCATCTCCGGCAGGCCGACGACGATCCAGCAGTCATAAGCCTTCGCCAAAGCTGAGAAGCGCGCGGTGGTGGGGCCGGGCACCGGTTCCACCTGTGGCGCGACCTCGGCGCGGTCGAACCAGCAATAGCCGGTGGTGCCCATTTCCGGGGTCACGATCAGGCGGGCGCCGGCCTTCGCGGCGTCTTCGCACAGGGCCAGCAGGCCGGCGATGTTGCGCTCCTTCTCCCCCAATGTGGGCTCGAACTGGACGGTGGCGACTTTCACGATCTGGGACATAGGCGCAATCCTGCGGCGCATCGGTGGATATCAAGAAAAGATGAGCAAATGCTCAGTGCATAGTTGAGAACTTGCCGCGCCCGTTTCCGTTCGTCATGGCCGGGCTCGTCCCGGCCATCCACGCCCCGCGGCCAGGAGTGACTTTCCGATGAAAGGACAAGCGGCTCGGCGTGGATGCCCGGCACAAGGCCGGGCATGACGGTGGTGAGTGCGGGAATGCCCTTATTGAATTCCTCAAGCGTGCGATCAGCAGCTCAGCCCAGATAGGCCTTCTTGATGGAGGCCCCCATGGTGTATTTGGGATCCACCATATTGCCGAGCCGCACCCGGCCCGCCTGGGTCAGCAGCATGTAGGCGTCCATCTCGGTGAAGCCGTAGTCGGCCGCCATCCAGCGGATCAGGTCGCGATAGGCGACGCGGGCGGCATCTTCCAGCGGGCGGGCGGAGCCAATGGACATGATGAAGTCCGCCGTCTCCAGCCGCGGCCACTTGATGGTCCAGTCCTTGATGAGATCGATGCGCACCGTGGTCACGGTGGGGTGCTCAATGGCCACCCCGCACAATTCGCCATCGCCCTGGGCGGCGTGGCAATCGCCCAGATAGAGCAGGCCGCCATCGGTGTTCACCGGCAGATAGACCACCGCGCCCACGCCCACGTCCGGCATGTCCATGTTGCCGCCGTAATAGTCCGGCTGGAGCGAGGAAATAGCCTCGATCTCCGGCGAGGTGCCGATGGTGCCGATGAAGGGCTCATAGGGCAAGGTGATCTTGTCGTTCCACTTGGTGCCCTCTTCCAAAGTGATGTGCAGCTTCTTCACCACCTCGGGCAGGGGGGTATGCAGCATGGCTGTGTGATCGGTGGAGACCAGGCCGCCGAAGCCGGGCATCACCACGGTGGTGCCGCGCGGCTGCGGGCCGCGGGGCACGATGCTCTCGATATAGACCGCCAGGGTGTCGCCCTTCTTGGCGCCATTCACATAGATCGGGCCGTTCTGCGGGTTGAGATAGGGAAAGTTGAGGATTTCCGAGGGCTTGTCGGTCTCGTGCTGGATCTTGCCCTCGAAGGCGTCATGGGTTTCCGCCGACACCACCGCGCCGGGATCGACGGTCAGGGTGGGCTTTACGAACGGGCCATAGACATAATGATAGGTGCCTTGGGTGGCCTCGGTGATGGCGTGGCGGGTGCGCGCCTCGCCGCCCGCGACGCCCTTCTTGGCCATGATGGAGCTTTCGAGCCAGGACATGGTGATCTTCCCTTGTTGTTTCTTCACTCAATAGGAACTCATACCGCCAGATGGCGGCGCATCTCTTGGGCATCGTCCAGGGCGGCGCGGTCGAGGGCGGCGACGATGCGGCCCTTGTCCATCACGTAGCAGCGCTGGGCCATGGCCCGGATCATGTCGATATTCTGCTCCACCAGCACCAAGGTGACGCCGGTGGCGGCATTCAGGGCCACCATGTTGCGGGCGATGTCCTGAACGATATTGGGCTGGATGCCCTCTGAGGGCTCATCCAGCAGGATGAGGCTGGGTCTCGCCACCAGCACGCGGGCGATGGCCAATTGCTGCTGCTGGCCACCGGACATGGTGCCGGCCCGCTGGCTCCAGCGCTCCTTCAGGATCGGGAAGGCGGCGAACAGAGGCGCGAGATCTTCCTCGCGCGCCGTGCCCTTCAAGGCCGCGCCCACGGCGATGTTCTCCGCCACGGTGAGGCGGGGAAACACGTCGCGCCCCTGGGGCACATAGCCGAGCCCCAGCCGCGCCCGCTTGTGGGCGGGCAGCTTCTCGATGGCGGCGCTGCGATAGATGATGGAGCCGTCCATGGCCGGCACGAGGCCGATGAGACTCTTCATCAGGGTGGACTTGCCCACCCCGTTGCGGCCGATGATGGCTACGATCTCGCCTTCGCGGATCTCGATGTCCAGCCCCTGGAGCACCGGCTTGCCGCCATAGCCGGCCCGCAGGCCCAGCGTGGAGAGGATGACTTCCTTACGCATGGGCCTGCCCCAGATAGATGGCCGCCACCCGCTCATCGGCGACGATGGCATCGATGGAGCCCTGGGCGAACACCTTGCCCAGATGCAACACGGTGACGGTGTGGGCCACCTGCCGCACGAAGGCCATGTCGTGTTCCACCGCCAGCACGGTCATGCCCTTGGCGTTGAGCCGTCGCACCAGTTCGCCGGTGGCGTGGGTTTCCTCCGGCGACATGCCGGCGGTGGGCTCGTCCAGCAGCAGCAGGCGCGGCTCCAGGGCGATGGCCATGCCGATTTCCAGCCATTGCTTCTGCCCATGGCTGAGGCTGCCGGCCAGACTCCTGGCATCGGCCTTCAGGCCGAGGAACTCCAGCAGTTCGTCGATGCGCCCGCGCAAGGCGGCGCCGGACTGCTTGCGCTGCAGGGCGATCTCCAGGTTTTGGCGCACGGAGAGGCCCTTGAACACGCCGGGCACCTGGAACTTCACCGAGATGCCGCGGCGGATGCGATCGAACGAGTGCAGGGCGGTGATGTCCTCGCCGGCAAAGGTGATGCTGCCGCTGCTGGGCCGGTGCTCGCCGAGGATGAGGCGGAACAAGGTGCTCTTGCCGGCGCCATTGGGGCCGATCAGGCAGTGGATCTCGCCCTGTTCCAGGGTCAGGTCCACCGCATTGGTCACATGGAGGCCGCCGAAATGCTTGTTGAGCGCTTGGGTCTGGAGCAAGGCCATCAGGCTTTCCCCCCATTGCGCCGTCCGAGGCGGGCGAGGCCCTCCGCGCAGGCCATGATCAGGCCGCGCGGGGCGGCCAGCACGGTGATGACCAGCAGCAGGCCCATCACCACCAGCGCATATTGGCTGCCGTAGATGGTCAGGGTCTGGAAACCGGAGAGCACGACGATGGTGCCGATCAAAGTGGTGGTGAGGTCCGAGCGCCCGCCCACCGCCACCCAGATGATCGGCAGCGCCGCTGCCGTCATGCTCATGCTGGACGGGGTGATATATTGGCCCCAGGTGGTATAGAGCACCCCGGAGAGCCCGGCCAAGGCAGCGCCGATCACGAACGCCACCAGCTGATATTTGCGCACATCATAGCCGAGCATTTCCGCCCGCTCCGGATTCTCGCGGATGGCCACCAGCACATTGCCGAAGGCCGAGTTCACCAGGATGCGCAAGCCGAGATAGACCACCACCAGCAGCCCCAGCACGAAGAAATAGAGCGGCACGTCGGGGAAGAGCACGATGTCGCCGCCCGGCCAGGGCAAGGTGAGGGAGGGCATGTTGCTCATGCCGTTGAAGCCGTTGAGGCGGGCGGTGCCGATCTTCCATTCCGGCCCGGCGGTCTGGGCCATGAAGCGTTCCAGCACCAAGGTGATGGACAGCGTCACGATGCCGAGGAACACGCCCGAGATGCGGCCGAAAAACAGGAAATAGCCCAGCAGCGCCGCGAACAGCGCCGCCAGCGCCACCGCCAGCACCAGCGCCACCAAGGTGAAGCCGTAGTCGCTGCCGAAGTTCAATGTGAGGATGCCATAGCCATAGCCTGCGATGCCGAAGAAGGCAGTCTGGCCGAAGCTGAGCGCGCCGCAATAGCCCCAGATCACGCTGAGGCCGAGCGCCATGAACACCCAGGTGAAGAAATAGACGGTGTTGCCCACCGTATAGCCGTCCACCAGCAGCGGATAGGCGCAGGCGGCGGCCAGCACCACACAGAAGCCGCCCCAGAACAGCGGGCCGCGCCCCAGGGTCTGCGGGCCTTCCAGGCGGGAGAGAAAGCGGGAGAGGGCGTTCATGGTCTTGTCCTCACGCCCGCTCACGCAGCAGGAAGCCGGAAATGCCCTTGGGCAGCACGCGGATGACGACGATCACCGTCATCAGCAGGCCGATCTGGCCGAACAATTGGCCTTGCCAGGAGGTCATGCCTGCCTTCACCAGAGCCAGGATCGCCGCCGCCGGTGCGGTGCCGAGGAAGACGTCGGCGCCCCCCACCACCACGGTGACGAAGGCCTCCATGATGAAGGTGGCGCCCATGGTGGGCACCAGGGTCATGGTGGGCGCATAGAGCCCGCCCGCCAGCCCCGCCAAAGCGGCGCCGAGGCCGAAGGTGAGGCTGTAGACGAGGCGCGTATCCACCCCCAGCGCTGCCGCCATATGCGGCACCTGGATGGTGGCCCGCGCCAGCACGCCGAAGCGCGTCCAGTTGAACAGCGCATAGAGCGCCGCCAGCACCCCCAAGGCGGAGAAAAACAGCACCACGCGATAGAGCGAATAGGAATAGGCGCCCACCTGGAAGCTGCCGAACGGCGTGCCCATGCCCTGCATGGTGGAGCCGAGCACAATGAGCGTGCCTTGGGTGGCGATCAAACTGATGCCCCAGGTGGCGACGATGGTATCGAGCGGGCGCTCATAGAGATGGCGGATCACCACTCGTTCCACCAGCATGCCCACAAGGCCCGAGGCCAGAGCCCCCGCCAGAATGGCCAGCGGCAGCGGCAGGCCGGCGCGGGCGGCGGCCACCGAGACATAGGCGCCGCACATGATGAACTCGCCATGGGCGAGGTTGATCACGCCCATCATGCCGAAGATCACCGCCAGCCCGCAGGCCGCCAGGACCAGGAAGGCGAACGCATCGGCGAATTGATAGAGCGCCGAGAAGATGAGGGTTCCGAGATCCATCGTCGATCAACACCGCGTGGAAAGCTAAAGGAGCGCAGGGCGGATGCCGTCCCGTGGCGGGGACCACGGGACGGCAGGGCAATTCCGGCAGCGTGGGGTGCATGGCGCGGCTGGAACTGCTGAGCGGAAGCTCAGGCGCGGTGAATCAGGGCTTCGGCGGCGGATTGGAGGGCGTGTATTGCGCCATCGGATCCTTCTTGGTCAGGTCGCAGCCGGCTTCGCCCAGCCAGTAGGGCTTGATGTCCTCCCACACCTTGGGGAAGGTGATGGAATGGTCCGCACCCACCTTGGCGAGATAGATGGTGTGGGACATGTGCTGGCTCTTGGGATCGATGCACACCTTGCCCTCGGGAGCGTCCATGCACACGTCGCCCTGGGCGATTACCTTGCGGATGTCGTCGCGCTTGGTGGATTTGGCCCGCTCCACCATCTGCTTATAGAGATAGACCGCCAGATAGGAGTTTTCCGCTTCCTGGTTCACATAAGGCTCGTTGGGGAACTTGGCCTTGAACTTGGCGAGGAATTCCTTGCTCTTCGGGCTGTCGATCTCCTCGATATAATTCGTGGTGACATACATGTCCTTGAGCGACGGCGGCTTGAAGCGCTTGTGCTCATAGCCCTGGCCGACGTTCACCGAGGAGGCCATGGGCAGGTTCACATTGGCGGCGGCGGCCTGCTCGTAATAGGAGGCCTGGGCGGTGCCCACCAGCAAGGTCACCACGAAATCGGGCTTGGCCTTCTGGATGTTCTGGATGTTCTGCGAGAATTGCGACACGCCCAGCGGGATGAAGTCCTCGCCCACCATCTCGCCGCCATTCTGCTTGACGATCTGGCGCACCCATTCGGCGGAGATCTGGCCGAAATTATAGTCGGCGGCCAGCGTATAGACCTTCTTGCCGTACTTCTCCATCATCCAGGGAATGAGGGTAGAGAATTGCTGTTCCGGCACCGCGCCGGTCACCACCATGTGCGCGTCGCACACGCCGCCTTCATACTGGTTGTTGTAGAAGGCAAAGCCGTTCAACTGGTCGACGATGGGCCGATAGGCCTCGCGGGAGGCGGAGGAGAAGCCGGCGAACACCACGTCCACCTTGTCGCGCTGGAGCACGCGGCGCATGAATTCCTGGTAGCGGGTGTTGTCCGACTGGGTGTCGTAGATCACCAGCTCAATAGGCCGGCCGGCGATGCCGCCGGCCTTGTTGATCTCCTCGGTGGCCAATTGAATGGCGTGCACCTTGCCGATGGTGGCCACGGCGAAATCGCCGGACTGGTCCTCCAGCACGCCGATTTTCACCGGGTCCGCCGCGAAGGCAAGCCCGGAACTGAGCACAAGCGTCCCCGAGAGGGCTGCGGCCTGCAGCCCCCGCAAAACTTTGTTCGTCATCTGGTCGGTCTCCTACATTGCTTTTGGCTTGCCGGTCCGCGGCTTTGCGTCATCGGGCCGGAGGGAGCTGGGGGCGGCGCGCGGGTGGCGCGCGATCAGGTCTTCGCAATAGAATTCAACGGTCTGGCGCATGCGCATGCTCTCGTGGCGGAGCTGGGCATAGGCCTGATCCTCATCGAGGCCGGTGCGCTTCATCACCAGCAGCGTGGCCTGGATCACCGCGCGGCGGGCGCGGTGGCGCTGGTGCAGAGCCTCGAAGCGCTGGCCCTGTTCGCTGCGCAGCTGGAACTGGTTGATGCCCATGAACAGCGAGGCATAGACCGCCCCGCCATGCACCGGCTTGCGAAGGAACGAGGTGGCACCGAGGCCCACCAGCGCCTTCAGGCGGCTGGGCGCCTCCACCCCCACCAGGCCGATCACCGGCACCGGCGGCAGCGCGGTGGACGGGTCCAGCTCGATCTCCATGGCCCCTTCCAGATCGCCATCGATGAACAGCATGTCCCGCTCGGGGCTGAGCGTGGCGAGGGCGATCTCCGCCTTGCCATCCATGAGCCGGGGATAGGTGCTCTCCACCCCCAGCTTCGTGAGGGTGGAGGCGAGGGCGCCTTCCAGGCCCGGTGTGGCCGTGACGATGAAGGCGCGGCCGCCTCTGAAGTTCTGGACCAGTCGAGCAGACATCACTGCACCACTCTCAGCTTGGGGGGGCGCATGGGCACGGCGAGCCGGGGCGAGGATTGAACCAGATAGGGATCGGGCGGCAGAGCTTGCGGGGCTTCCAGCAGGATCTGGAAGGTGTGGTCGGCGGTGGACCGGCCGATGCGCGGCGTCAGCCAGGCGTGGAAGGTGTCGGGATCGATGCGGATTTCGCCCTGGGGGGCGGCCAAGGTCTGGCCCGCGACGGCGGCGCGCACCGGCTTGGCGGCATCGGTGCCGGCGCGCGCCAGGGCCGAGGCCAGCAGCTTGACCGCAATATAGGAGGCTTCCGCATCGGCGCAGGCGGCAGGGCCATCGGGGAACATGCGCCCGTAGGCGGCGGTGAAGGCCAGGTTGGCCGGGGTCTGGATGGTGGAGAAATAGACGCTGGAACTCAGATGCCCGTCGCCCGCCGCGGGGCCGATCTCGTGCAGTTCCGGCTCGGACAAGGTGCAACTGGCCACCGGGATGGTGCCGGCGCGGTCGATGCCCCGGCGGGCGCACACCTGCTGGAAGGCGCGGAAGAAGGCATAGGCGCTGGTGCCGATGAGATTGTTGAATACGAAGTCCGGGCGCTGGTCGACGATGGCTTCGGCCAGGGCTTCAAGGTCGGTGTCGCCCACCGGCAGGTAGCGCTCGGCCACCACCGTGCCGCCCACGGCGCCGAACGCCTCGCGGAAGATGCGGCTGTTCTCCCAGGCCCAGATGTAATTGGAGCCGATGCAATAGGCCCGGTGGCCCACATGGGCGGCCAGATACTCCACCAGGGGAAGCACATGCTGGTTGGGGGAGGCGCCGGTATAGATGACATTGTCGCAGCTCTCGAACCCCTCGTAATGGGAGGGGTACCACAGGAGCCCATCGTGCTTCTCGAAGCAGGGGATGACTTCCTTGCGGCTGGACGAGGTGTAGCACCCCACCACGTTGCGGATGCCCGACGTCAGCAGATCGAGGCTCAACCGGCGATAGGCGGCATGGTCGCCGCATGGGTCCACCACCACCGGCTCGAGGCGGACATCATCCCGCTCTGCGGCGAGTTCGGCAAAGGCCAGCAGGGCGCCGTTCAGCATCGAGCGCGCGACGACCGCATAGGGGCCGTTCGCGGAAAACATCACGCCGATGCGGTAGTGGGCGGTCATCCCGTGTCCTCGCAACAACAAAAAAACGCCCGTCGGCTGAAAGCCGCGGGCGTCATCGCCACCAACCGAAACACTCCGGAATCCAGAGTGCGCGTTGGAAAGGGTTCGTAAGTGCCACAAAATCGGGCAGCTCTGCCCGTTGCTCAATTATTAGAGTGAGGGGGTTTGGCTATCCTGTCAAGAATGTGAGGGGCAGACGTTAATGGTCCCGTTTCTGCAACCAGGGGATGCGTCGCCCGCTCGGGCTTTTGGGCAGGGACGACCGTGCCGGTGACAAATGAAAAGCCGTCGATCACTTAACGTGATCACTCACATCGTCATGGGGCGTGAGTCAGGACGCGTGTTGGTGATGCCGGCATTCGCCATGGTCCGCCAGAATCTCGATCACCCGGCACTCGGCCACCTTGCCATGGGCGCAGCCGGCCACCATGCGTTCCAATTCCTTGCGCAGGGCGGTGAGGCTGGCGATCTTGCGCTCAACGTCGCCGAGCCGGGCGCGGGCAATCTCATCCGCCGCCTGGCAGGACTGCTCCGGCTGATCCTGCAACACCAGCAAGGCGCGGATGGCGTCGATCTCGAACCCCAGTTCCCGCGCGTGACGGATGAAGGCGAGGCGCCGCACATCCCCGTCGCTGTAGGCGCGCTGGTTGCCCTGCGTGCGCGGCGGCGGCGGCAAAAGGCCGATCTGCTCATAGAAGCGGATGGTGGGCGATTTCACGCCGCTGGCCTTGGCCGCGCGGCTGATGGACAGGCCCTCAAACATGGTGCTTGCTCCTCTAGTCACTAGAGCATTTAGGGTCCCCTGACGTGAAGTGAAAGGGACCGCCATGAAAGCGCCGTTGATGCAGAGTCGTTTCCGGGTCACCGGCATGGACTGCGCGTCCTGCGCCATGAAGATCGACGCCGTGGCCCGGCGCGCGTCTGGCGTGGAGGACATCTCGGTCTCGGTGACGGCCGGGACCATGACGGTTCGGCATGCGCCCACAACCGACCTCGCGGCCTTGCGCAAGACCATTGTTGGCCTGGGCTATGAGGTGCTGCCTTTGGAGCGGCCCGCGGGCGCGGTCGAGAATCCAGCGACGCCGCACGCCACGGCCCATGGGTCATGTTGCGGCGGCAAAAATCACGATCACGCGCACGACCATGGCCACATCCATGCTTCCGGCGATCACGGGCATGATCATGCGTCCCATGGCGATCACGATCACGCGCCTCACGGCCATCATGGCGCGCCGGCCCCGGCTGCGGACCTTCACGGCCATGATCATGGCTCGACGGGCGGCGTGTGGTGGAGGTCGGCCAAGGCCCGCACCACGGCGCTAAGCGGGATTGCGTTCGTGGTGGCCTTCGCCGTGGACTGGTTTTTTCCGGCGATGGGCCCCTGGGCGTTCACCCTGGCCATGCTGATCGGCCTGGTGCCCATCGCCCGGCGGGCGGTGATGGCGGGGGTAAACGGCATGCCCTTCACCATCGAAACCCTGATGACCATTGCCGCCGTGGGGGCTGTCATCATCGGCGCCAGCGAGGAGGCGGCGGCGGTGGTGTTCCTGTTCCTGGTGGGGGAATGGCTGGAGGGCGTCGCGGCCGGGCGGGCGCGGGCCAGCATCCAGTCGCTCACGAACCTCGTGCCCAAGACCGCTCTGCTGGCGCGCGACGGGAGCCCCCGCGAGGTGCCTGCGGAGAGCCTCGCGGTGGGCGATATCATCCTGGTGCGTCCCGGCGATCGCCTGCCCGCCGATGGCGTCATCCTTGCCGGCGAGAGCGCCATCGACGAGGCGCCGGTCACCGGTGAAAGCACGCCGGTGCGCAAGGGCGTGGCGGCGCTGGTGTTCGCCGGCACGGTGAACGGGGATGCGGCTCTGCGGGTGCGGGTGAGCGCGGCGGCTGCGGACAACACCATTGCCCGCATCGTGAAGCTGGTGGAGGAGGCGCAGGAGTCCAAGGCGCCCACCGAGCGCTTCATCGACCGCTTCTCGCGCTATTACACCCCCGCCGTGGTGGTGGTGGCCGCTCTGGTGGCGGTGGTGCCGCCGCTGGTGTTCGGCGGGCCCTGGGATGAGTGGATCTACAAGGGCCTGGCCATTCTGCTGATCGGCTGTCCCTGCGCCCTGGTCATCTCCACGCCCGCCGCGATTGCCGCCGGCCTGTCCACCGGCGCCCGCCGGGGCCTGCTGCTGAAGGGTGGCGCGGTTCTGGAAGGCGCGGGCAAGATTACCGCCGTGTGCTTCGACAAGACCGGAACCCTGACCGCGGGCAAGCCCGAGGTGACGGATGTGGTGGCGTTCGCCCGGTCCGCGCCCGAGGTTCTGGCGCTGGCGGCGGCCCTGGAGATGGGCTCCAGCCATCCGCTGGCCAAGGCCATTTTGGGCCGGGCGGCGGCGGACGGCGTGCCCGTACCGCCGGCCTCCGACGCCATGGCCCTTAGCGGCAAGGGCGTGACGGCGCAGGTGGACGGGCGCGCGGTGTTTTTCGGCTCGGCCAAGGCGGCCCATGAACGGGTTGCGCTCACCGCCGAGCAAAGGACGCAACTGGAGGCCCTGAGCGACCAGGGCAAGACGGTGTCCGTGCTGATCGCGGACGGCATCGCCGCCGGCGCCATCGCCATGCGCGACGAGCCGCGTCCCGATGCCCTGCAAGGGCTGAAGACCCTGACCGCCGCAGGCATCAAGACCCTGATGCTCACCGGCGACAATCGCCGCACCGCCGAAGGGGTGGGCCGCCAACTGGGCATCGAGGTGCGGGCCGAACTGCTGCCGCAAGACAAGCAACGCATCATCGGCGAGTTGCAGGCGCAGGGCTTCGTGGTGGCCAAGGTGGGCGACGGCATCAATGATGCGCCGGCCTTGGCGGCGGCGGACATCGGCATCGCCATGGGCGGCGGCACCGATGTGGCCCTGGAAACCGCGGATGCCGCCATTCTGCACGGGCGGGTGGGCGACGTGGCGGCCATGATGGACCTGTCCAAGCGGACCATGGGCAACATCCGGCAGAATCTGGTCATCGCCCTTGGGTTGAAGGCGGTGTTCCTGGTCACCACCGTGGTCGGCATCACCGGCCTCTGGCCGGCGATCCTGGCGGATACCGGGGCAACGGTTCTGGTCACCCTGAATGCCCTGCGCCTGCTGCGGGCACCGGGGCCGCGGTGAGGCCCGCTCCCGGCGGCATGGTGCTGCACCGGGGCGGGTGAGCGAGCGGTTCAGCCTCGGCGGGTCACGGCTTGAAATATTCCGGGTTGGACTGCCGCAGCCTGTCGACGAATTCCAGCGAATGGGAGAGATGGACGCGCAGGCTCTCCTGCGCCGCCTCCGGCCGGCCAGCGGCGATGGCGTCGACGATGGCGGCGTGGTCGGCGAGGATCTCGCGCATCTTGCCGGCGCGCGGCAGATGCAGATTGCGCAGGCGGTCAATATGGCCGCTCTGGCGCCGCACCAGATGCCACAGCGCGCCCATGCCGAGCGCCTCATACTGGGTGCGATGGAACGCCTGATCGGCGGCGGCGAAGGCGGCGGTTTCGCCGAGGTCGGAAAAGGCGGTCTGCTGGCGGATCAGGCTGCGCAGCTTTTCCACCAGGGCCGGCTCCGGCTTGAGTGCCAGTTCGCGCACCAATTCCAGCTCCACTGAGCGGCGCAGGAACTGGCCTTGACGGGCGCGCTCGATGTCGATCAGGCTGACCACCGTGGCGTGCTGGGGGAAAATCTCCACCAGCGCTTCTTCCTGGAGCCGCATGAGGGCATCGCGAATCGGGGTGGACGAGAAGCCGAACCGGTCCTGAAGCTCCTGGCGCGAGAGCACGGCGCCCGGCGCCAGCGCCAGGGAGATGATCTCCGCGCGCAGCACCTCGCACACGAAGCCGGCCCCGCCTTTGGAGAGGTCGCGCGCGCGCGACGGCAGGCCCGTCAAATGTTCGACCATCGGTTCATCCTCTCTCGACCGGGCGAGCATAGCATGAACGTGCTTGACGCGCTAATGCATTAGTGTTTCAGTTCGGTCATTGAAACAGCGGCAAAGACCGCTGCGGCCCAGGGCCGATCGAGGAAACGCCAGGGTTTCGCCGCCAGAGCCGTGCCATCGCGCCTCCTGCTCATTCGAGCGCAGGCGTCGTCGTGCGGAGCCGACGGCGTGATCCCGATCCACCAACGGCACGCCAGAGGCCGTGGACCCAGGAGGACCAAATGATGATCTCCCGCAGGCATGCCCTTGCGCTCGGTGCCGCTTTTGCCATCGCGCCGCAGAGGGCTGCGCTGGCCCAGGCCGGCAAAGAGGTGTCGATCAGCCGCCAACCCGGCATCCTCTATATGCCGACCCATGTGATCGAGAAGCAGAAGCTGATCGAGAAGCATGCCGAAAAGCTCGGCCTGCCCGGCGTCACCACCAAATGGATGTCCTTCTCCAACGGGGGGGCGCAGCAGGATGCGCTGCTCTCCAGCAGCGTGGACATCATCAATACCGGCACCGGGCCGCTGCTGGTGCTGTGGGACAAGACCCGCGGCAAGGTGAAGGGCGTAGTGGCCAGTTCCGCGCAGCCTTTGTTGTTGATCAGCCGCGATCCCCGGATCAAGGCGCTCAAGGACTTCCAGGATGGCGACAAGATCGCCGTGCCCACGGTGCGCGTGTCCACCCAGGCGATCCTGCTTCAGCTCGCCGCCAGCCAGCTCTACGGGCCGGAGAACTGGAACAAGTTCGATCCGCTGACCGTGCAGCTGGGCCATCCCGATGCCTTCGTGGCCATGAAGAACGGGAGCCACGAGGTGAAAAACCATTTCGCGGCGCCGCCGTTCCAGACCTATGAGCTGAAGCAGATCCCCGAGGCGCACATCGTGGCCAACTCGGCGGACATCATCGGCTCGCCCCTGAGCCAGGGCCAGTTCATGACCACCACCGCCTTTGCGGAGGCCAATCCGAAGATCATCCAGGCGCTGCGCAACGCCGCCGAGGAAGCCAAGACCTTCATCGAGACCGACACCGCCGCGGCAGTGGAGATCTATCGCGAGGTCACCGGCGACAAGACCTCCAAGGAAGACATTCTGGAGGTGCTCAAGCAGCCGGGGATGATGGAGTGGAACATCTATCCCCAGGGCACGATGAAGTTCGCCGATCACCTCAACCGGATCGGTGCCATCAAGACCAAGGCGACGTCCTGGAAGGACTATTACCTGCCGGTGGCCCATGACCTCCCCGGCAGCTGAGCTGGCGCGGGGGCAGGGCGCCGTCCGCGCGCCCCGCCCGTCCGCCAGCGCCACAGTGACACCCGTTCAGGATCGTTCCATGGCTGAGCCGCTGCTCGACGTTTCCTCGGTCACCCTGCGCTACAAGACCCCGGGACTGGTGATCACCGCCACCGAGCGGGTGTCGTTCAAGGTCAACACCTCCGATCGCTTCGTGCTGCTGGGCCCGTCCGGCTGCGGCAAGTCCACCTTGCTGAAGGCGGTGGGCGGCTACATCGCCCCCAGCGAGGGGGCGATCACCATCAAGGGCCGCCGCGTCACCGCGCCGGGGCCGGACCGGATGATGGTGTTCCAGGAGTTCGACCAGCTCCTGCCGTGGAAGACGGTGCTGGAAAACGTCATGTTTCCGCTGCTGGATGCCCGCCGCCTGTCCCGCAAGGACGCAGCGGAGCGGGCGCGGCATTATATCGAGAAGGTCAATCTCACCCGCGTTCTCGACAGCTATCCCCATACGCTGTCCGGCGGCATGAAGCAGCGGGTGGCCATCGCCCGCGGCATGGCCATGGAGCCGGACATCCTGCTGATGGACGAGCCCTTCGCCGCGCTCGACGCGCTCACCCGGCGCACCTGCCAGGACGAACTGATCCAGCTGTGGGAGGAGACCAAGTTCACGGTGCTGTTCGTCACCCATTCCATCGCCGAGGCGATCAAGATCGGCAACCGCATCCTGCTGCTCTCGCCCCATCCCGGTCGGGTGAAGGCCGAGGTGGTGGACGTGGACACCGCCCATGCCGCCGACGGCAGTGCCGCCCGGCTGGAGCGGGACATTCACGATCTGCTGTTCGCCGACACCAGCCACGGGACGTGAGCGCCATGTCTGCCTCTTCGATACCAGCCTCTTCCATTCCCGCCTCCGCCACGCCTTCGGCCTCCACCCCTGTGCCGCCCTCCACCGCCCGCATCATCCTGTACGAGGCATCCGGCACCGCCACGGCGGAGGTCCAGCGCAAGCTGGGCGTGCTGGAGGCCGCCTGGGACCAGGGCGTGGTGCGCAAGACGGTCATCATCCTGTTCCTGGCGCTGGCCTGGGAAATCTATGGGCGGTGGCTGGACAATCCGCTGCTGTTCCCCAGCCTCACCGAGACCTTGCAGGCGCTGACGGAGAATATCGCCAACGGCATCTTGCCGGCGCGCGCCTGGGCTTCGCTCAAGGTGCTGCTCATGGGCTATGCGCTGGGCATCGTGCTGGCCGGCGCTTTGACCATCCTGGCCATCAACACTCGCACCGGCTCCGATTTCCTCGAGACGGTCACCGCCATGCTCAGCCCGCTGCCGGCGATCGCGCTGCTGCCGCTGGCGCTGATCTGGTTCGGCCTCGGCAATGGCAGCCTGGTGTTCATCCTGGTGCATTCGGTGCTGTGGCCGGTGGCGCTGAATACCCATTCGGGGTTCCGGGCGGTGTCCGAGACCCTGCGCATGGTGGGGCGCAACTATGGGCTCACCGGCTTTGGCTATATCCGCAAGATCCTGATTCCGGCGGCATTTCCCTCCATTCTCACCGGCCTCAAGATCGGCTGGGCATTCGCCTGGCGCACGCTGGTGGCGGCCGAACTGGTGTTCGGCGTGTCGTCAGGCCAGGGCGGGCTGGGCTGGTTCATCTTCGAGAACCGCAACCTGCTGGAGATCCCGGCGGTGTTCGCCGGCCTGCTCACCGTCATTCTCATCGGCCTGGTGGTGGAGAATCTCATCTTCCGCACCATCGAGCGCCGCACCGTCCTCAAGTGGGGCCTGCAGCACTGAGCTGCCGCTTACCCCAGACGAGAGTCCTCCCATGACCAAGACGCCCGACCAGTTGCGCAGCGCGCGCTATTTCGAGCCGGATGACTTCCGCTCCTTCGGCCACCGCTCCCGCATGAGCCAGATGGGCTATGCGGCGGAAGAATATCGCGGCAAGCCGGTGATCGCGATCATCAATACCTGGTCCGATCTCAACCAGTGCCACGCCCATTTCAAGCAGCGGGTGGAGGATGTGAAGCGCGGCATCCTCCAGGCCGGCGGCTTCCCGGTGGAACTGCCGGCCATCTCCCTGTCCGAGAGCAAGGTGAAGCCCACCACCATGCTCTATCGCAACTTCCTGGCCATGGAGACCGAGGAGCTGATCCGCTCCCATCCCGTGGACGGGGCGGTGCTCATGGGCGGCTGCGACAAGACCACGCCCGGCCTGCTGCTGGGCGCCACCAGCGCCGGCGTGCCGGCCATCTTCGTGCCCGCCGGGCCGATGCTGCGCGGCAATTGGCACGGCAAGGTGCTGGGTTCCGGCTCGGACGCCTTCAAATATTGGGACGAGCGCCGCGCCGGCAACATCTCCGACAAGGATTGGGACGAGATGGAGCTGGGCATCGCCCGCTCCTATGGCGTGTGCATGACCATGGGCACCGCCTCCACCATGACCGCGCTGGCCGATGCCATCGGCATGACCCTGCCGGGGGCATCCTCCATTCCCGCCGCCGACGCCAACCACATCCGCATGTGCGCGGCGGCCGGGCGGCGCGCGGTGGAGATGGTGTGGGAGGATCTCACGCCCGACAAGATCCAGACCCGCGGGGCCTTTCTCAATGCCATCAACGTGGCCATGGCCATGGGCTGCTCGACAAATGCGGTGATCCACATCATCGCCATGGCGCGGCGCGCGGGCCACGCCATCGGCCTGCCGGACTTCGACGCCGCCAGCCGCAAAGTGCCGGTGATCGCCAACATCCGCCCCAGCGGCGATCGATACCTGATGGAGGATTTCTATTATGCCGGCGGCCTGCTCGGCCTGCTCACGCGCCTGACGCCGCATCTGGACCTGAG
The DNA here is from genome assembly GCF_943371865.1 of Azorhizobium sp. AG788. Taxonomy (GTDB): domain Bacteria; phylum Pseudomonadota; class Alphaproteobacteria; order Rhizobiales; family Xanthobacteraceae; genus Azorhizobium. Next base: position 262,983 of record NZ_CALRWL010000001.1, read on the forward strand.
CCAGATCAACGTCACCGGCCAGACCTGGGCGCAGAGCCTGGAGGGCGCGCAGGTCTATCATGACGACGTGATCCGCCCGCTGGACAATCCCATCTATGCGGAGGGGGCGCTGGCGCTGCTCAAGGGCAATCTGGCCCCCGACGGTTGCGTGATGAAGCCCTCCGCCGCCGCGCCGCATCTGCTGAAGCATTCCGGCCCGGCGCTGGTGTTCGATGATTATCCCGCCCTCAAGGCCAATATCGACCGCGACGATCTCGACGTGACCGCCGACACGGTGCTGGTGCTGCGCAATGCTGGGCCGCTGGGCGGGCCGGGCATGCCGGAATGGGGCATGCTGCCGATCCCGAAGAAGCTGGTGAAGCAGGGCGTGCGCGACATGCTGCGCATTTCGGACGCCCGCATGAGCGGCACCTCCTATGGCGCCTGCATCCTGCATGTATCGCCGGAATCCTATGTGGGTGGCCCGCTGGCGCTGGTGCAGACCGGCGATATCATCTCGGTCGATGTGCCGGCGCGCACGCTATCGCTGGACGTGCCGGATGAAGAACTGGCGCGCCGCGGCGCCGACCTGGTGCCGCCGCCGCCGCGCTATGGCCGCGGCTATGGCTGGATGTTCTCCCAGCACATCAGCCAGGCCGACCAGGGCTGCGATTTCGATTTCCTGCGCACCGATTTCGGCCCGCCCGTTCCCGAACCCGTCATCTTCTGAACCCGGAGTAAAGACCATGCTCGCCCCCGAGACCCGCGAGAAGCTCAAGCATGTGAGCACCGCGACGCTTGCCACCGCCTTGTTCAAGCGCGGCTTCCGCAATCAATATATCCAGAATGTGCACCCCATCGCCTTCAAGGGCGAGAACATGGTCGGCCCCGCCTTCACCCTGCGCTACATGCCGGCGCGCGAAGACCTCAACCCCATCACCGTGTTCCTGGATCGCGCCCATCCCCAGCGCAAGGCGGTGGAGGAATGCCCGCCGGACGCGGTGTTCGTGATCGACAGCCGCAAGGATGCGCGCGCCGCCTCCGCTGGTTCCATTCTTGTGGCGCGGCTGATGATGCGCGGCGTGGCGGGGATCGTTACCGATGGCGGCTTCCGCGACAGCCCGGAGATCGGGGCGCTGGCGATTCCGTCCTATCACCAGCGGCCGTCGGCGCCGACCAATCTCACGGTGCACCAGGCCATCGACATCAATGTGCCCATCGGCTGCGGCGATGCGCCGGTGTTTCCCGGCGATATCGTGGTGGGTGACGGGGAGGGGGTGATCGTGATCCCCGCGCATCTGGCCGACGAGGTGGCCTCGGAGGCCACCGAGATGACGGTGTTCGAGGACTTCGCCACCGAGCAGGTGCTGGCGGGGCGCTCCATCCTTGGCCTCTACCCGGCCACCGAGGAGCAGACCAAGATCGATTTCGCCGCCTGGCGGGTCGCGCACAAGCGCTGAAATGCGAACGCCCGCCAAAGAGGCGGGCGTTGAGATTGCCAAGCCAGATGGGCGCCGGCCGGGCCGGCGCCCATTTCGCGTTCAGCTGCCGTTGCGGCTGCTCAGCTGGGGAATGAACAGGTCGGTCCAGTTCGCCGGCTTCACCTTGATGGTGCCGGCCAACTGCATGAATTCGGCAAACTTCATCACCCCATTGGGGGTGGTGGAGAATTGCGTGTCCTTGTCGTTGAGCATTTCCAGCACCTCGTCGACGGAGACCTTCACCTTCGAGCTTTTGACGAAGATCTCCGCTGCCAGCTGCTTGTTGGCGGCAATCAGCGCGTCGGCCTCATCCAGGGCCGCCAGCATGGCTTCCGTCATCTTCGGGTTGGCATCCACGAAGCGCTTGGGGGCGAACACCACGTCCAGGGTGATGTTGCCGATCACGTCCACCGAATTCACCACCCGGTGAATCTTGGGGTCCTTCAATTCCAGATAGGAGAAGGGCGGGGAGGTGAAGTGGGCGGTGATCTCGGTCTTGCCGGTCAGCAGGGTGGCGAGGCCCTCCGGATGGGGCAGGCTGACCGTCATGGGGTCGAGCTTGGCATAATTCTCGCGGCCGAATTCATGGGCGGCAATCATCTGCAGCACCACCGCCGACAGCGAGGTCTTGATGCCGGGCAAAGCGATCTTGTCCGGCGGGGCCAGATCCTTCAGGGTCTTCACGTCAGGCTTGTTGGTGTTGAGCCAGAGCGAGGTGGCGCTCAATCCGCTGATGCCGACGACCTCCACCTTCGGAATGCCCTTGGCCTTGGCCCACAGCGTGATGAAGCCGGGGGCGCCGATGCCGGCGAAATCCAGCGAACCGGCCATCATGGCGTCATTGATGACGTTGCCGCCATCCAGCATCAGCCAGTTGACCTTGACGTCGCCCAGGCCGGCCTTGGCGGCCTGCTTCTCGATCAGCTTCTGATCTTCCATCACGATCAGCGGCAGATACAAAATGCCGTAGCCCTTGGAGACGCGGATCTCCTTCACCTCGGCCAAGGCCGGGGCGGCGGCACTGCCGAGCATCACAGCGACGCTTAGTGCAAGAGATTGAAGACGCTTGGAAAATGTCATGATGTGTCTCCCTAGGTATGGTGTGCCGGATCTGTGTCCGGTTGTCAGTGCTGCATGCCCCAGCGGCGGATGGTCTTGCGCTCGATGGTGGCGAAAATCATGTTCTCCACGAACAGGCCGATCAGGATCACCGTGAACAGGCCGGCGAACACATTGGCGGTTTCCAGCTGGTTGCGGTTCTCGAAGATGAACCAGCCGAGCCCGCCGGAGCCGGAGGAGACGCCGAACACCAGCTCGGCGGCGATGAGCGTGCGCCAGGCAAAGGCCCAGCCCACCTTCAGGCCGGTGAGGATGGCCGGGAAGGCGGCGGGGATCAGCACCAGCCGCACCAGCTTCAGCCCGCGCAGGCCGTAGTTCATCCCCACCATGCGCAGGGTGTTGGACACCGAGCGGAAGCCCGCATGGGTATTGAGCGCGATCGCCCACAGCACCGAATGCACCAGCACGAAGATCACGCTGCCCTGCCCAAGGCCGAACCAGATCAGCGCCAGCGGCAGCAAAGCGATGGCCGGCAGCGGGTTGAACATGGAGGTCAGCGTTTCCAGCAAATCCGAGCCGATGCGAGAGCCGATGGCCAAGGTGGTCAAGAGCGCCGCCAGCACGATGCCGATGGAATAGCCGATCAGCAGCGTCTGGATCGAGGCCAAGGCGCGTGCGGGGATGGTGCCGTCGGCCATGTTGGCGAAGAAGGCCGACAGGGTTTCCAGGAAGGTGGGAAACAGCAGCGGGTTTTCCAGCCAGCGGCCATAGATTTCCCAGGCCACCGCCAAACTGATGAGAATGAACGCCTTGCGCACGAAGCCGATGCGATAGACCCGCTCGAACCACGACAGGGTCTTTTCCACCTGCGGCAGGTCGGTGCGGCGTTCGGCATTGATGATTTCGGGGCGGAAGGTGACGACGTCGGTCATGGCCTGGTCCCCTGTCAATGCGCGAAGAGCATGTCGTTGATGCGGGTTTCCAGCGCCGCCTGGGCGCCGGTTCCCATCATCTCTTTCGGAAGGCTGTTCAGCTCGGCCCGCACCTGGCCGGGATGGGGCGAGAGCAGCAGGATGCGGGTGCCGATGCGGATGGCTTCCTCGATGGAATGGGTGACGAACAGCACGGTGAAGTGGGTGTCGTCCCAGAGCTGGAGCAGTTCGTCCTGCATCTTGCGGCGGGTGAGGGCGTCAAGGGCGGCGAAGGGCTCGTCCATCAAGAGCACGTCCGGCTCCATGGCCATGCCGCGGGCGATGGCCACGCGCTGCTTCATGCCGCCGGAGAGCATGTGCGGGAAGCTGTCGATGAACTTGGTCAGCCCCACCTTGTCGATATAGCTGCGGGCCCGCTCCAGGGCGTCCTTGCCGCTGGCGCGGCCGCTGGAGGTGAGCGCGAAGGCGACGTTCTCGCCGACCGTCTTCCAGGGCAGCAGCTGGTCGAACTCCTGGAACACCATCATCCGGTCGGGGCCGGGCTCGCGCACTTCGCGGCCCTTGAGCCGGATGGTGCCTTCGCTGGGGGTGATGTAGCCGCCGATGGCTTTCAGCAAGGTGGACTTGCCGCAGCCGGACGGACCCAGCAGCACAAAGCGATCGGACTGGAAGACGTTGAAATCGACGCGATACGTGGCCGTGACCAAGGTGTCCGGCGTCTTGTATTGCAGCGTCACGCCCTCCACGCTGAGCAAAGGCGCAGGCGTGGCCGGCACGGCATGTGCGGTCATGGATCCTCCCAGATCGGTTGGTCACGAACTCTTGCCGGTTCGCTTGACACCTGGACTATATGCAGGTCCGCTGACTCAAAACTGACTCCGCTTGGCAAGGGGAAATCGGTGCGCATCCTGGTGGTGGAAGACACCCTCGACATCGGCAAGGTCATCGTGCTGCGCCTGGAAAAGATGGGCCATGCGGTGGATTGGGAAACCGATGGCCGCACCGCCTCCGAACTGCTGGAGGTGCAGGCCTATGATCTGGTGGTGCTGGATGTGATGCTGCCGGGCGCCGACGGCTTTGCCATTCTCAAGGGCCTGCGCGGGCGGGGCCTGAAGACCCCTGTATTGATCCTGACCGCGCGTTCGGCGGTGGATGACCGCATCAGCGCGCTGGACCTGGGCGCGGACGATTATCTCATCAAGCCGTTCGACTATCGCGAGCTGGAGGCCCGGGCGCGGGCGCTGTTGCGGCGGAGCGCCGGCACGCCGGACAATATCCTGCGCTTCGGCGATCTCACCATCCATCGCGCCGGCCGTACCGCTGCCGTGGGTGACGTGCCGCTGGATCTGACACGGCGCGAACTCACGGTGCTGGAGATTCTGGCGGCGCGGCAGGGGCGGTTCGTGGCGAAGGAGGAACTGGTGGAGCAATTGTTCAGCTTCGATCAGGACCCCAGCAACAATGCCGTGGAGCAGTTCGTGGCCCGGCTGCGGCGCAAGCTGGCGTCCACGCGCATCGAGATCCGCACCGCGCGGGGCCTGGGGTATCAGCTTGCGATTGTCTGAGAGTCGGGCCTCCCTCCATGCCCGCATCATCGCCTTCATCGCCGCCATCCTGTGCGGCGGGGCGCTGCTGCTGGGGCTGGCCGCCTGGCAATATGCCTCGGTGGCGGCGCGTGATGCCTATGACAAATTGCTCATCGGCGGCGTGATCCAGGTGGCGGAGAACCTGTTCGTGCAGGGCGGGGTGGTGACGCTCGATCCGCCGGCGGCGGCGTTTGCCACCCTGTCGGCCTATGATCTCGTGTTCTACCGCGTCACCGATCCGCGCGGCGTGGTGGTGGCGGGCTATGAGGATCTGGCGCCCGACCTGCCGCTGGCGGAGATGCGCTCCGGGGTGGTGCTGAGCGATGGCGTCTATCAGGGCCAGAAGGTGCGCATTGCCGCCATCGGTAAGCAGATCACTGCGGTTCCGGGCGGGGAGTGGGCCGAGGTGGTGGTGGCGCAGACCGTCCGCGCCCGCGAGGCTCTCGCCGTCGATCTCACCGCCAAGGCCCTGGGCCTGATCGGCGTCATGAGCTTGCTGGCGCTGGTGGCGGGGGCGTTCTCGGTGCGCATCGCCCTGGCGCCGCTGACCCGTATCGAACGGGAGATCGCCGCCCGCCGCCCCGATGATCTGCGCCCGATCCAGCATACCCCGCCGCTGGAGGTGCGGGCACTGATCACCGCCATCGATGCCTTCATGCGGCGCCTGTCCGAGCGCATGAGCCTGATGCAGCGCTTCATTGCCGACGCCGCGCATCAATTGCGCACCCCGCTGGCGGCGCTGGACGCCCAGGCGGAAATGCTCTCCGCCGCGCCCGAAGAGGACCAGGCGGCGCAGATCGCCCGCCTGCGCAAGGGCGTATCCGATCTGGGGCGGCTCACCAGCCAATTGCTCGATCATGCCATGATCGCCCATCGCACCGAGATGATCCCGTTCCAGATGCTGGACCTGAATGGGCTGGCGCAGTCGGTACTGTCGCATGCGGTGCCGCTGTCGCTGGAACGGGAGGTCAGCATCGCCTTCGTGCCCGGCGCCGAGGCGGTGCTGGTTATGGGCGACGCCATCAGCCTGCGCGAAGCCCTGTCGAACCTCATCCACAATGCCCTGACCCATGGTGCGACCTCGCGCCTGACCGTGCGGGTCGGCCAGGACGGGGATGGGGTGTTCTTGGCGGTGTGCGACGATGGGCCGGGCATTCCGGCGACCGAGCGCGAGCGCCTGTTGGCGCCGTTCGAGACCGGCGCTGCGGATACGGCCGGTTCCGGCCTCGGCCTCGCCATCGCCTCCGACGTGGCCAAGGCCCATGGCGGCGCGGTCTCGTTCTCGACCGCGGCGGAGGGGTTCTGCGTGCGCCTGACCCTTCAGGGCGGAACGCCGCCACCGGAGTAGGGCCTGCGGCACGACCTTGAGACCCCACCGGGCGGACACAACGGATTTCATGCCGCGTTTGGGGTAAGCGCCCACAGGTTTTGTGGGAGGTATTATTTGCGGGTTATGGCGGCGAAAATCCCACGAGCCTCGGGCATGTCGCATCGCCGTCATCGCGCCCCGCTAATCGAATGTGCTGCTTTGATTACGGTTTCCGGCGTCGGTTCCGGCCGGATGCAAGCTCAAGGCAAGCTCGTCCCCACACGGTATCCCGCGCTCTGCACGGCCATGAGGGCTGGCGCAAGCACTCCCACGAGGGTGGACGTGGGACTATTGGAGTGACTGTGCCTTCATGACGAATGCCGTCCTAGTCCCGGCGATGCCGGGCCCCGCTTCGCGCGCTTCAGGGGCGCTGATCGGTACAGCCGCCCTGGTGCGGTGGTTCGAGGAGGGGCACGATCTCGCACCGGTGTGGGACCATCTTGTCGCCCGGGCTGAAAGCGACCCCACCGATGCGGCCGCATTGATGGACATGTCGACATTGCTGCTCATTCGCAAGGCGCGCCGCAAGGGCGAGGCCGCCCAGGCTGCAGCCCTGAACCTGCGCCGGGATTATCTCCGCACCTATGGCGGCGGCGGCGGGGTGCGCCTGCTGGCCTTTGTCACCGCCGGCGACCTGATGGCCAATACGCCGCTGGATTTTCTGCTCACCGGTTCCGATTTCGAGTTGCACCTGTTCTATGTGGACAAGGACACCGCCACGTTGGCCGACGTGCCGGCCCATGATGTGGCCATCGTGGCCATCGGCGAGTCGCCGGAGAACCAGGCCGTACTGAGCACGCTTGCCCGCCTGCTCAAGGATTGGCCGGCACCGATCGTCAATGGCCCGCCGATGCGCATCGCGGCGCTGACGCGGGATCAGGTATGCGCCTTGTTCGCCGACGTGCCCTCGGTCCTGGCGCCCGCCACCAGGCGGGTCGATCGCCAGACGCTGCTGGATATCGCGCGCGGCGACCAGCATGTGGGGGCGGTGATGCCGGGCACCGCGTTTCCGCTCATCGTGCGCCCGATCGGCAGCCATGCGGGCGAGGGGTTGGAGAAGATCGACGATCCCGCCACCTTGCTGGTCTATCTGCTGGAGCGCCGCGAGCCGGATTTCTTCCTCTCGCCGTTCATCGATTATCGCGGCGCGGACGGCATGTTCCGCAAGCAGCGCATCGCCTTCATCGACGGCAAGGCTTATGCCAGCCATGCGGCGACGTCCGCCCATTGGATGGTGCATTACGTCAATGCCAGCATGCGCCATTTCCCCGAGCGCCGGGCGGAAGAGGCGGCCTTCATGGCGGGCTTCGACCGCGACTTTGCGGTGCGCCACGCGGATGCCTTCAAGGCCCTGTCCGAGCGGATCGGCCTCGATTATTTCGCCATCGACAGCGCCGAACTGCCCGATGGCCGCCTGCTGCTGTTCGAGGCGGATGTGGCGATGGTGATCCATGATGCGGATTGCGCCCGCACCTTCCCCTACAAGAAGCCGGTGATGCACCGTCTGTTCGCGGCGTTCCAGCAGGCCATTTCCGCCCGGTGCGGGCGTCAGGCCCGCCAAGCCCAGGTCAAATCCTCCGCCGCGTGACCGCGCGCCGGGCCGCCCGGCTCGACCGCACCGGAACGCCTACCCTTCCGCCAGGAGCGCCGCGGCGATCCGCTCGCCGGTGAGCGGCAGGTCCCGCACCCGCGCGCCCAGCGCGCGCGCCACCGCATTGCAGATGGCGGCGCCGATGGGACCCTGCGTCACCTCGCCAATCCCAAGGGCCGGGCTGCGCGGGTCGCCGATGAAACGGGTCTCGATGTCCGGGATCTCGGAGAAGCGCAGAATGGGATAGCTGTCCCAATCCGCGGTGGCAATGGCACCTTCGGCAAAGCGCACCTGCTCCTTGAGCGCCCAACTGGCGCCCTGGATGATGCCGCCCTCCACTTGGTTGCGGGCGCCGTCGGGATTGATCACCAGGCCCGCATCCACCGCGCACCACACGCGGGTGAGGCGCGGGGCCTCGTCCACCTCCACTTCCGCCACCAGGCCCACATAGGCCGCCACATTCTTGTAGCGCCCGAACGCGAAGCCCTTGGCCCGGCCGTTGCCATCCGCGCCCTCGAACCATCCGCTCATGCGGGCGGCTGCCTCGATCACGGCGCGGGCGCGCGGATCGGACATATGCCGCAGGCGGTAGGTCACCGGATCCATGCCTGCCAGTTCCGCCGCCTCGTCCATGGCGCCCTCGATGGCCAGGGTGTTGGCGAACGCCCCCAGCCCGCGCATGGACGAGGTGCGCACCGGCGGCTGGGCCACGAAATGCTGGACGATGCGCTGGTGGGGAAAATCATACAGGGCCACGGCATTGCGGTTGGCACCACCGCCGGCGGCGTCCGGGAGGTCGGGGGCCAGCGGATCGAGGATCGGCTCGGGCAAGGCGGCGGCGCCGTTCAGGTGCACGGCGCCATTGATGCCCGGCCGGCGGGCGTGGGAGGCGCTCCAGATGTTCAGCGTCCACTCGGTGGGACGGAAGTCCGCATCGAGCCCGGCGTCCACCTGCACCACCATGGCGGCGCCGAACGGGGCGGCGGTCATCTCGTCGGCGCGGCTCCACAGCAGGCGCACCGGCACATCGGGACGTTGCAAGGCGATCACTGCCGCATCGAAGGCGGCGTCGTCGGCGCCATTGTGGCCATAGCAGCCGGCGCCCTGATGGTGGATCACGTCCACCTGCGCCGGCGACAGGCGCAGCGCCGTCGCCAGCGCGCCGCGCAGCAAGGTGACGCCCTGGGAATGGGTCCAGACCGTCAGCCGATCTGCCGACCACTGGGCGAGGGCGCAGGAGGGGGCGATGGAGCCATGGGCCAGATAGGGCCGGGAATAAGCGGCGCTGAACCGCCGCGTCACCGTGCCCGGCGTGCCGATGTCGCGGCGGGTGATATCGGTGGGCATATTGCGCAGGGACGCGGCTTCATCCAGCCCGTCGGCGGGCACGGCACCTCCGGTCCAAATGGCACGGGCCTTGAGAGCTTCGGCGGCTGCGGCCACCGCCAACTCATCGTCCCCCAGCACCGCCGCCAGGTGCCCGTGGCGGATCAGCTCCACGCCGGGATGACGCTGCAGGACGGCGGTGTCGAGGCGGGTCAGAAGGGCGCCCCAGCGTGGCGGATGCAGCATCCGGGCGTGCCGCAGTCCGGCCGGCGCCAGATCGTGAATGAAGGGCGCGCCGCCGATCTTCGCCGGCAGATCGAGGCGCGGCACGTCGGTGCCCACCACGCGCAACTCGCCATGGGCCTTCACCGGCGCGCTGCCGGTGGCGTCACCGGTGAGGTCGAGCCGGGGCGCGATCGACCAATAGTCGAGCCCGGTGGGGCTGTCGCCGCGCATGACGGCGCCCGCGCTCAGTGTCAGGGCGGCGGACGGGCAGCCCAACTGTGCGGCAGCGGCATCCAGCACCTTGGCCCGGACTTCCGCGCACACCAGGCGTATGGCGCCGCCCGATTGCTGGATCGACAGGCTGCCCGCCGTATAGCCCTCGGCGGGGGCTGTGCGGGTGTCGCCGGAGACCAGCCGCAGACGCGCCATGGGCACATCCAATTCGTCGGCGGCGATCTGGGCGAGAGCGGTGAGGATGCCTTGTCCCAGTTCCACCTTTCCGGTGCGCACGGTGACATGGCCGGGTTCGGAAAAATCCAGCCAGTGGTCGAGGCGCGGGTTCTGGCTGAGGCTTGCGGGCAAGGTATTGGCGATCATGCGGGCTCTCCCGCCATGGCGCGGGCCGCGCGCTCCACCGCCTGCACCATGCGCGGCTGCGCGCCGCAGCGGCATAGATGCGGCTCCAGGGCGGCGATGATCTCCGCGCGCTGCGGCGTGGGCGTGTGGGTCAGCAAAGCCTTGGCGGACATCAGGATTCCCGAAAGGCAATAGCCGCATTGCCCGGCCTGTTCGCCGAGGAACGCTGTCACCAAAGGATGGGGCGTCTCGCCCGCCATCAGTCCTTCGGCGGTCTCGATGGCTGTGTCCGCGCATTGCCAGAGCGACAAGGTGCAGGCGTAGCTGGGCTTGCCGTCCACCAGCACCATGCAGGCGCCGCACTGTTCCAGCCCGCAGCCGAACCGGCTGGCTTTCAGGTCCAGCGTGTTGCGCAGGACGTGCAGGAGAGGGGTGTCCTCATCGGCCGTCACCATGTGCGTAGCGCCATTGATGTGAAGAGTGACCGTTCGCATCATGAGGTGACCTTGAAGGCTTGGGGCTCAGTGTGCGCTCGTCGCGCCCACCGCCCGCCATGGGATGGGCATCGGCATCCGTCAGACTTAATAGCTTGGAATGTGTCAATGCAATCCTGGGCGAGGGGCGGGAGGGCCCGCCCTATCGCTGCGGCGGTACGCGGAAGATGCGCAGGATGATGGCCAGCATGGAATAATAGCCCAGCAATCCGGCCAGCTCGACCACCGCCTTTTCCCCGAACCGCGCCTGGGCCTGGGCGAACAGCGGATCGGGCACCTCGTTGGTGGCGAAGAAGGTGCGGGCGAAGGCGTAGATCAGGGCATCGTCCGGGTCGGCGAATGCCGGCTCGTGCCCGGCATCGATGGCGGCGATCACCGCATCGGGGACGCCGGCCTTGCGCGCTTCATGCTCATGCACCGACCATTCGTAGGTGGCGTCCCAGTGCTTGGCCACCACCAGGATCGCCAGTTCCGATAGCCGCGGCGGGAATTCGGTGTTGTAGCGGCAGAATACCCCCAGCGCCTGGGTGCGCTCGGTCAGTTCCGGGCTCTTGACCAGCGCCTGGAAGATATAGGGCACGCTCTGGCGCGGCCCGGCGGCGATGGTGTCGTACACCGCCCGCGCCGCGGCGGAGAGGCGGGCCGGGTCGATTTCCTGGAAACGGTCACTCAACGCGGGATCCTTTCGCGGCGGGGCAAGGCAGGGCAGGGGCCGCGCAGCGGCGATCAGACCGCACAATATCGCTCCTGGATTTCGCTGTCTGCCAGCAGGGCAGCGGCGTCCCCGGCATGGACGATCTCGCCCTGGTCGAGAATATAGGCGCGGTCCGCCAGTTGCAGCGCGCGCTCCACATTCTGCTCCACCAGGAGGATGGTGAGGCCCTCGCGCTTCAGCCGGGCGAACAGCTCGAACATCTCGTCCACCAGCACCGGCATGATGCCCTCGGAGGGCTCGTCCAGCATGATGAGCTGCGGATCGGCGGCCATGGCGCGGGCGATGGCCAGCATCTGCTGCTCGCCGCCGGACAAGGTATCCCCCGCTTGATGCAACCGCTCCTTCAGACGCGGAAAGGTCTCGGCGATGCGGTCGATGATGAAGCTCTCGCGGGAGCGGTTGGGCGAGGCCACCAGCCCCAGCCGCAGATTGTCCAGCACGCTGAGGCCGGGCACGATGCGGCGGTCTTCCGGCACATAGGCCAGCCCGCGCGCCAGCCGTGTATGGGTGGGCTGGGCCAGGATGTCCTCGCCCTTGAAACGCACGCTGCCGGTGCGCTTGGCCACCAGCCCCATGATGGAGCGCAGCGTGGTGGTCTTGCCGGCGCCGTTGCGGCCGATGAGGCACACCGCCTCGCCTTCACCGACGGAAAATTCCACCCCCTGGAGCACATGGGCGCGCTTGTACCAGGCGTTGAGATGGGAGACCTCAAGCATCGCTACACCGATTGTCCGAGATAGACGCGCCGCACCTCGTCATGGCGGCGGATGTCGTCGGGGGCGCCTTCCGCCAGCAAGGTGCCGTGGTGCAGCACCACGATGCGGTCGGAAATGCCCATCACCAGTTTCATCCGGTGCTCCACCAGGATCACGGTGCGTTCTTCATTCAGCGCCAGGATCAGGTCCATCATCTCGCGGGCTTCCTGCGGGCTCATGCCGGCGGTGGGCTCGTCCAGCAACAGCACCCGCGGTTTGCAGGCCAGTGCCACGGCGATTTCCAGGCAGCGCTGCTGGCCATGGGCGAGGGTATCGGCCTGTTCGAACCGCCGGTCGGTGAGGCCGACGCGGGCGAGGAGCGCCATCACCTCGCCGTCCAGGTCCAGCGCATCCCGCGCGGCCCACAGGTTGAAGCGCGAGCGCAAGGCCTGTGCGGCGATGCGGACATTTTCGTGCACGCTCAATTTGGGAAACAGATTGGTGATCTGGAACGACTTGGCGATGCCCATGTGCGCCAATTGGTGCTGGGGCGTGTGGGTGATGTCCGTCCCATCCAGGAAGATGCGCCCCGAACTGGGCGGGAACGAGCCGGACAGCACATTGAAGAAGGTGCTCTTGCCGGCCCCGTTCGGGCCGATGATGGCGGTGAGCTGGCCGGCAAGGAAGCTGGCGGAAATGCCCGACAGCGCGGTGAAGCCGCCGAAGCGCTTGGTCACCGCCTCCGCCCGCAGGATCGGCTCGGGCACGAGGGAGGGGGAGGCGAGGGACGAGACGGCGCTCATGGCTTCACCCAATTCAGCAGGGAGCCCCAGATGCCTCTGGGAAAGAACAGGATCAGCACCACGAACAGCGTGCCCACCACCAATTGCCAATGCACGGTGATCACCGTCACCACATCCTGCAGCATGATGTAGACGAAGGCGCCGACGAAGCCGCCGAAGAAGGTGCCCATGCCGCCGAGCAAGGTCATCATGAGGATGGTGGCGGAGTTGAAATAATGCAGCGTCTCGATGGGCACCACCGAGAGGTGGATGGCGTAGAGCGTGCCGGCGAACCCCGAGAACAGGCCGGACAGGATGAAGGCCAGCCAGCGGGTGCGGGCCACGTCATAACCGCAGGCGAGCGCGCGCTTCTCATTCTCGCGGATCGCCTCCAGCGTGGCGCCGAAGGGCGAGGCGAGGATGCGCGAGAACAGCCAGATGGCCACTGCCGCCATGGCGAACAGCACATAATATTTCACCGTCGGGTTGAGCATGTTCAGCTCCAGCCCGAACAGGGAAATGCGCGGCACCGTGACCCCGCGCAACCCGTCCTCGCCGCCGGTCATCGAGGTCCATTGATAGGCGGAATAATAGACCACCTGCGACAGCGCCAAGGTGATCATGGCGAAATAGATGCCGCGGGAGCGGATGGCGAACCAGCCGATGATCACCGAGGCCACGCCCGCCACCGCGATGCCGCAGGGGATGGCCAGGAACCACGGCACGCCGAACTTGGCGATGGGGATGCCGCAGCCATAGGCCCCGAGCCCGAACAGCGCCGCATGGCCGAACGACAGCATGCCCGCATAGCCGAAGATGAGGTTGAACCCCATGGCATAGAGCCCGAAGATCAGGATGTTCACAGCCAGGGCCTGATAGGGCGTCAGCCACGGCAGGATGGCCAGCGCCACCAGCGCCGACAGCACCCGGTGCCGGGCGATGAAGGCGATGAGCGGCAGCGCCCGGCGCGCGCCGGTGGCGCGGGGGCGGGAGGCGGGCGCGCGCTTGCCCAGATAGGCGTCGGAGGTCATGGCGCGCTCCTCAATCCATCACGCCAGCGCGGCCGAACAGGCCGCGGGGACGAAACACCAGCACCACTGCCATCAGCAGGAACATGGAGAGGGTGGTCATCTGCGGGTAGAACAGCGAGGTCATGCTGACCGTGATGCCCACCAGGAGGCCGGCGATCACCGCCCCCAAGAGCGAGCCCATGCCGCCCACCACGGTAACCACGAACGCCTCCACCAGCACCGGCACGCCCATTTCCGGAAACACCCCGCGAATGGGCGCCGCCAGCACGCCGGCCAGCGCCGCAAGGCCGGTGCCGATGCCGAACACCACCAGCCAGACCCTGGACACATCCACCCCCAGCACCTGGACGATCTCCTGGTCGCGGGCGCCGGCGCGGATGATGAGGCCGTAGGGGGTCTTCTCCAGGAACACCCACAGGGCCAGCAATATCAAAGCGGTGACGCCGATCAGGAACAGGCGGTATTTGGGAAAGAAGAAGATGCCCAGATCCACCGCGCCGGTGAGTTCCGCCGGGGCGCTGAAGGGAAAGCCCTCGGTGCCGGCGATGATGCGCACCAGCTCAAGTAGGATCAGGCCGAGGCCGAAGGTGAGCAGCAACGGATAATCGATGCCGCGGCCATAGAGCGGGCGGATCAGGAACCGCTCGCACACCATGCCGATGGCCCCCACCACCAAAGGCACGATCACCAGCGCCAGCCAGAAGTTGCCGGTATAGGCCATGACGGCGACGCCCACATAGGCGCCCACCATGAAGAACTGGCTATGGGCGAAATTGACGATGGTCAGAAGACCAAAGATCAGCGACAGGCCGAGCGCCACCAGCACGAATATCGAGCCGAGCGCCACGCCGGTGAAGGCTTGGAGCAAAAGAAGATCAAGGGTCACGGTGGCACCTTCGTCTTGCCGCGGGCGGCAGGTCAGGACTGGCGCGGACACAGGCGGCCGGGGCCGCCTGTGGAGAGCAGCTCAGCTGTGGCCGAGTTCCTGGCAGGAGCGCAGGAACTGGTCCCCCGCCGGCTGGGTGGCGACGATCTTGAACACGTCGTTCGGCCCCTTTACCTCGGCCTGGGGCTTGGATTCCACCACCAGCACTGACTGCACCGCCTGGTGGTCGCACTTGCGGTAAGTTTGCTCGCCCTTGTAGGCGTCGTATTTCAGCGTCTCCAGGGCGGCAATCACCGCATCGGGATCGGTGCCGCCGGCCTTCTTCGCCCCTTCCAGCAAAGCATAGACGCCGGCAAAGCCCAGCGCGCCATAGTCGCTGGGCACCGCATTGTTATGCTTGGCGCGATAGGCGTCGTTCAGGCGCTTGGCGGAGGCGTATTCGCTCTCCAGGCCCCAATAATAATTGGCGCCGCCGATCACACCCTCGAACGGCCCCGCGCCGCCCGCCAGCCGCTGGGAGAACAGCAGCACCGGGAACACGATCTTCATCTGCTGCTTGAGGCCATAGTCGGTGGCCTGCTTCACCAGATTGAGCTGGTCGCGGCCGAAATTGCACACCACCAGCACATTGGGGCGGGCGGCCTGGATTCGCGGGAAGAAGGTGGAGAAATCCGCCTGCCCCAGCGGGTGCTTGATCTCCACCACATCCTCGATGCCGAATTCCTTGCCGGCGCGCTTGAAGCCGCGCTCCATCTCATGGCCATAGGCATAATCGGCGATGAGGAAGGCGACCTTCTTGCCGAATTTCGGGAAGGCATAGCGGGCGACCGCGCCCGCGGTCATGTGCGGGTTCAGCGCCTCATGGAAGGTGTATTTGGAAAAGTCGGACACCTGATTGATGCTGTCCGACTGGCTGATGGAATTGTAGATCACGCCCCGCTGCTTGGCGACCTGGTTCACCGAGAGCTGCACCGAGGCGGACAGCGAGCCGCACAGGAAATTCACCTTGTCGGATTCGATCAGCTCCAGCGCGCGGGTGGCGGCTTCGCCGGGGTCCAATTTGTCGTCGCGCACCAGCAGTTCCGCCATCCGGCCATTCAGCCCGCCCTTGTCGTTGAACTGGGCGATGGCGATCTGGGCGCAGCGCACCTGATCCTGGGCCTCGGTGGAATAGGGGCCGGAGAGCGGCACCGGAAAGCCGATCTTGATCGGCCCGCTCTGGGCGCGGGCGCTGCGCAGAAATGCGGGCGCGGCGATGAGGGCGGCGCCGCCAAAAGCGGCGCCCTTCAAAAGCCCACGGCGGGAGAGGGCGGCGGTGGGTGGGGTTTTCAATGGCGTCTTGGCGTCAAACCTATCCATGGCGTGTTGCTCCCGGTCTGTGCCCGCTTTTGGTGCGGGCTTGGTTCGTCGTCAGGCGGCCGTTGGCGCGGCGCGCTTCAAAGCGGAAAGAATGCGGTCGGGGGAAAAGGGCATGGCGGTGAGCGTCACCCCCAGCGGGCTGAGTGCATCATTGATGGCGTTCATCACCGCCGCCGGTGCGCCCGCGGTGCCGGCCTCGCCGGCGCCTTTGGCGCCCAGCTCGCTGTCGGAGGTGGGCGAGACCACATGGGCGACCGCAATATCCGGCATTTCGCCGGCCATGGGTACCAGATAATCGGCCATGCTGGCATTGAGCATCTGCCCATCGCCATCATAGACGCAGTGCTCATAGAGCGCGCCGCCCAGCCCCTGGACCACGCCGCCGCGCACTTGCTCGTCCACCAGTTGCGGATTGAGGATGGTGCCGCAATCCTCCACCACCCAATGCTTCAAGAGCCGCACGAAGCCGTGCTCCACCTCCAGATAGGAGGCCTGCACGCCATTGGTGAAGGCGAACGGATATTGTCGCGGCACATAATGGCGCACCGCCATCATTTCCGCCTGGAAGCCGGTGGGCAGCGTATCGGGGCGGAAATAGACGATGCGGCCCAGTTCCGCCAAGGACATGCGCTCGCGGGCATCCAGCGCGTCCACCACCGTGCCGCCTTGCACGTCCAGGGTTGCGGGATCGGCCTGGAGGATGGCGCCGGCCACGGTGAGAATGTTGGCTTTGAGCGCCTTGCCCGCCTGCCAGGCGGCTTCGCCGCCGATGCCGGCGGCGCGCGAGGCCCAGGTGCCGCCGCCATAAGGCGTGTTGTCGGTGTCGCCGGTGATGACCCGCACCCGCTCCAGCGGCACGCCGAGCGCGGTGGCCACCACTTGCGCGATCACCGCCTCGGTGCCCTGGCCCTGCTCGGTGACGCTGATCTGGCAGGTGATGGCGCCGGTGGCATCCATCTTCACCGCCGCCCCGTCCTGGGACGAGATGCGCGCCCCGCCCACCCCGTAGAAAGCGGCGCCGGGATTGGTGATCTCGATGAAGCTGGCAAAGCCGATGCCGCGATAGATGCCGCGCGCCCGCGCCTCCGCCTGGTCGCGGCGCAGGGCGGCGTAGTCCATCATCCCCAGCAGTTTATCCAATGCCGCATGGTGGGAGAGCGCCTCGAACTTCAGGCCGGAGGCCGAGGCGCAGGGATAGGCATCATCCCGCACCAGATTCTTGCGGCGGATCTCCACCGGGTCCATGCCGATGCGCCGGGCCGCCAGATCCACCAGCCCCTCGGTGACGGCGGTGGCGATGGGATGGCCCACGGCGCGATATTGCGAGGTGGGGGTCTTGTTCTGGAACACCACCCGCGCCCGCGCCCGATAATTGGGGCAGGTGTAGGGGCCGCCGGTGAGGTTCACCACCTGGTTGGCCTCCACCGCGCTGGTGCGCGGATAGACCGAATAGGGGCCGATGCCGGTGACATCGTCGATCTCGAAGGCGGTGATGGTGCCGTCGGCCATCACGCCGATGCGGCCCTTCACCTGATGGTCGCGGGCGTGGATGTCGGAGACGAAGCTCTCCAGCCGGTCGGCGACGAATTTCACCGGGCGCTTCAGATGCTTGGACAAGGCGGCGGTGGCCATCTCGTCCGCATAGACATGCACCTTGATGCCGAACGAGCCGCCCACATCCTTGCACACCACCCGCACCTGCGCCTCCTCCAGGCCGAGGTGGAGCGCCAGGATATTCTGCATCATGTGCGGCGCCTGGGTGCCCAGATAGGCGGTGAGGCGGCCGGTGCCGGGCTGATAGTCGGCCACCATGGCGCGCGGCTCCAGCGTCACGCCCGTATGGCGGCCGAAGCCGAAGTCCGCCTCCACGATATGATCGGCGGTGGCGAAGGCTCCGTCCGGGTCGCCGGCGGAGAGGCGGCGCTCGAAGGCGAGATTGTCGCCCAAGTCGGGATGGATGACCGGCGATCCGGGCTCCAAAGCGGCGAACATGTCGGCGACCACCGGCAGCGGCTCGTAGTCGATCTCCACCAGCTCGGCGGCATCTTCGGCCAAGGCGCGGCTGCGGGCGAGCACCGCCACCAGCGCCTCGCCCTGCCAGCAGGCGCGATCCACGGCGAGCGCATGCTGCGGCGCCGATTTCAGCCCCGCCAGATGGCTGAGCACCCCCACCCACGGGGTGCAGACCTTGGCCAGCTCCGCCCCCGTCACCACCGCCGCGACGCCCGGTGCGGCCTTGGCGGCCATGGTGTCGATGGCGCGGATGCGGGCATGGGCATAAGGCGAGCGCACATAGACCACATGCAGCATGCGCGGCAGCACAAGGTCGCTCACATATTCCCCGCGCCCCTGGGTGAGGCGGGCGATGTTCGGGCGCGGCACCGAGCGGCCGATATAGGAGTTGGGCCGGTCCAGCGCCGAGAGTCCGGGGGCGGTGTCGTGCGGCGTGCCGGGGGTGTCGAGGCCCTTGGTCATGCTCCGGCCTCCGCGCGGGCTTGGTCCGCGCGCGCCTTGGCGGTGCTCTCCACCGCATCGATGATGGCGTGATAGCCGGTGCAGCGGCAGTAATTGCCGGACAGATGCTCGCGGATGGCGTCCCGCTCCGGCACGCCGCCGTCCGCCAGCAGTTCGGCGGCGGCCATCAGCATGCCGGGGGTGCAGAAGCCGCATTGCAGCGCATTGCGATGGTGGAAGGCCTGTTGCAGATCGGCGATCTCGCCGCTGTCGCTGAGGCCCTCGATGGTCTCCACCTGCGCGCCCTCGCATTGGGCGGCCAGGATCAGGCAGGCGCGCACGATGGCGCCATCGAGCCGCACGGTGCAGGCGCCGCAGACCCCGTGCTCGCAGCCCAGGTGGGTGCCGGTGAGGCCCAGCGTCTCGCGCAGGAAATCCGCCAGGCTTCGGCGGGCTTCCACCTCTTCTTCCACCGCCGCGCCATTGACCACGAGGCGCAAGGTGAGGTGTTCGCGGGCCGGGGGGAGGGTGCCGGTCATGCCACGGGCTCCGTCAATTGCCCGGCCACCTGCCGCAGCAGCACGCCGGCCAGATGCAGGCGGGTGTCGCGGCTGGCCTGGATGTCCGTGGGTGGATCGAGGTCGTCCTCCAGCGCCGCCACGGCGGCGTCCAGGGGCAAGGCGTCCAGCGGCGCGCCCTCCAGCGCGGCCTCGGCGGTGCGGGCGCGCACCGGCGTCGCGCCGACGCTGAAATAGACCAGGCGAACCTCTGTGAGGCGCCCGTCCACCGCCCGGGCGCTGGCGGCAAGGCCCACCAGCGCATAATCGCCCGCCCGGCGGGCAAATTCCGCAAAGCCCACCCGCCGGTCCGGTGTATGGCCGGGAATGCGCAGCGCGGTCAGCATTTCGCCCTGGGCCAAGGCGGTCTCGTAGAGGTCGTGGAAGAAATCGTCGGCGGCCACCGTGCGCGGGCCATCCAGGCCGGCGATCTCCACCGCGCCGCCCAGAGCCAGCAGGCAGGCGGGCATTTCGGCGGCGGGATCGGCGAAGGCGACGGAGCCGCCCAGCGTGCCGCGGTTGCGGATGGCCGCATGGGCCACGTGCGGCAAGGCGCGGGCCAGCAACGGCGCGGAAATAGCAAGCAAGGGATGACGCAGGGCCTGCGCATAGCGCACCAGGGCGCCGATGCGCAGATCCTCGCCGCTGTGCTCCAGCTCAGCAAGGCCGGGCACCCCATTGATGTCCACCAGCACGCTGGGCTTGGCGAGCCGCATATTGAGCATGGCCATCAGGCTCTGGCCGCCCGCGATGATGCGCGCGTCCTCGCCATGCTGTGCGAGCATGGCGGTTGCCTCCTCGACCGAACGCGCTTTCGCAAAAGCGAAAGTGGCTGGCTTCACGGGCGTTCTCCCTTGCCGTCGTCGATGCAACGGTTATTGTTTATCGGTCGATAATTGCACGGCGTGGCGCCTTGTCAATCGTCTCCCGTCCGCGCCCCGGCATTGGCTGTCGGTGGTTCGGCAGTGAAGGCTAGCGCAGTTTCGCGCGCCAGCCCCATTAGGAAAACGCACGGGTCGCATCAGTTCTTATGCTTTCGCAGGCCGGGACGAAGCCGCTAGCGTCGCGCCGACAGATCCCCACCCTCGCCATGGAGCGCGCGGATGAAGCTCGGCTTCTTCACCATGCCGGTGCATCCCACCACCCGGCCCTGGGCCGACACCTTGCGGGAGGACCAGGAGGCGTTCCTGCTGGCCGATGAGCTGGGCTACACCGAAGGCTATGTGGGCGAGCACACCACGGATGCGGCGGAGACCATCACCTCCTGCGTCGCCTTCCTCGCCAGCCTCTCCGGCCGCATCAAGCAGATGCGGCTCGGGACCGGCACGGTGAACCTGCCCAACGCCCATCCCGCCGCGGTGGCAAGCCAGGTGGCCATGCTGGATCATATGCTGGGAGGCAGGTTCAATTTCGGCATCAGCCCCGGCGGCCTGCTGTCGGATGCGGAAGTGTTCGGCAATCTGGACGCGGATCGCCAGGCCATGTTCCTGGAGAGCATCGACACCATCCTGGCGCTGTGGGCCGGCGAGCCGCCCTATGACATCCATGGCAAATACTGGACCATCAGCACCGCCCGGACCATGATGACCGACATCGGCCAGGGCTTCATCGGCAAGCCGATGCAACGGCCGCATCCCCCCATCGTGGTCACGGCGGTGGCGCCATTCTCCAAGGGCGTCACGGCGGCAGCGGCGCGGGGCTGGGACCCGATCTCGGCCAATTTCCTCATGCCCAAATGGGTGGCGACCCATCGGGCGTCCTATCTGGAGGGGTGCAAGCAGGGGGGGCGGCCCGGCGATCTCGCCAACTGGCGGGTGGCGAAAAGCATCTTCGTGGCCGATGATCTGGCCACCGCCCGGGAATATGCCCGCGGCGCCGGAAGTGCCTATGTGTTCTACTATCAGCAGCTGCTCACCAAGCTGGTGAAGAACGGCCGGGCGGAACTGTTCAAGGACGACCGCGCCCAGCCGGACAGCGCGGTGACGCTGGAGGGCGTATTGGACAAATTGGTGATCTACGGCACCCCCGACAAGGTGGCCGACGAGATCCTCGCCTTCCGCGAGGAGGTGGGCGCCTTCGGCACCTTGCTCTATGCGGGCAAGGACTGGCGCGAGCCGGCTCTGGACAAGAAATCCATGCGGCTGATGGCCGAAGAGGTGCTGCCGCGGGTGAATGCGGCATTGCCCCGCGATCAGGTGGAGGCGGCCGAATGAGTGGGGCGCACCGGGTAATGGTAAACTGCCTCGGCATCGAGGCGCGGGTGGATGGCACCCAAGGGGCAGGTGCCGCCGCCAAGCCGTGGATCGTCCTGTCCAATGGGCTCGGCACCACGTTGGGCATGTGGGATCTTCAGATCGAGACACTGACGCGCACCCACCGCGTCCTGCGCACCAACATGCGCGGCCATGGCCGCACCGACGCCCCGGCGGGGCCTTATGCCATGGCCGATCTCATGGCCGACCTGCTGGGGGTGATGGACCATTTTGAGATCGCCCGCGCCGATATGCTGGGCCTGTCTCTGGGCGGTGTCCTGGCGCTCAATCTCGGCCTCGACCATCCGGAACGGGTGGGGCGCATCCTGTGCTGCGACGCGCGCGCCGATGCGGCCCCGGCCTTCCTGGACAGTTGGGACACCCGCATCGCCGCCGTTGCCGCCCAGGGCATGGAGCCGGTGGTGGCGGGCACGGTGGAGCGCTGGCTGACGCCGGCCTTCCGCGCCGCTCATCCGGCGGAAACCGCCGCCACCGCGGCCATGCTGCGCGCCACCGATCCCGTGGGCTATATGGGCTGCGCGCGGGCGTTGCAGAGCCATGGGGTGATGGCCCGCCTCGGCGCCATGACCCCCCATGTGCTCTATGTGGTCGGGTCCGAAGATGCGGGCGCGCCGCCGGAGATCATGCGCGCCATGGCGGCGGTAACGCCTCATGCGGACTTCATCGAAATTCCCGCCGCTGCCCATGTGCCCCCCATCGATGCCGCGGAGGCGTTCAACGCGCTGCTGGTGTCGGCGCTGGGGGCAGGGGCGCGCGACGGGACGGCCACGGCGCCCGCCGCCGTCGCCTGAAATCGCCGTCCCTCAGGGATCCGGCATCCTCGCCTGGCCGGCCTGCGACGCGGGCGGGCCAGTTTGTGCGTGAACGCAGTCGGGAGTTTGAGCGTGGCAATGGACGCAGACAACAAGCCGGTGGTCGGCATCATCGGGCTCGGCATCATGGGCATGTCCTATGCCCGCAACCTGCGCGAGAGCGGGTTCGACGTGGTGGGCTATGACGTGGCTGCCGCCAGCATGGAGGCGCTCGCGGTCGTGGGCGGCGTGCCCGCCGCCTCGCCGGCGGATGTGGGTGCCAAGGCCGATGTGGTGCTGATCGCGCTGGCCTCCATCAAGGCGCTGGAGACCGTGTGCGTGGGCGAGGCGGGCCTGGCCAAGACGCTGCGCAAGGGGAGCGTTGTGGCCGAGATGGGCACCTTGCCCCTGGTCGCAAAGGAGCACTGCAAGGCTTGGCTGGAGCCGCTCGGCGTCGAGGTGCTGGATTGTCCGGTGAGTGGCACCGGCGCCCAGGCGGCGGTGCGCGATCTGGTGATCTATGCCAGCGGCGCGGAAGCGGTGGTGGAGAAGATCCGCCCGGTGTTTGACGGCTTTGCCCGCAACACCCGCTATGTCGGGCCGTTCGGCGCCGGCATCAAGCTGAAGTTCATCGCCAATCTGCTGGTGACCATCCACAATCTGGCGGCGGCCGAGGCCCTGGTGCTGGCGGACAAGTCTGGGCTGGACCTCAACATGGTGTTCGATGCGGTGCGCGACGGCGCCGGCAACTCGCGCATGTTCGAGGTGCGCGGGCCGCTGATGATCGCGGAGCGCTATCAGCCGGCGACCATGAAGATGGACGTCTATATGAAGGATCTCACCCTCATCACCGACTTTGCCCACCAGATGAAGGCGCCGACCCCGCTGATGGCCGCCAGCGTGCCCTATTATGTGGCCGCCCTGGCCCAGGGACGGGATGCGGACGACACCGCGGCGCTGTTCTCGGTGCTCAAGGACATGGCCCGCCCCGCCGGGGCGCCGGCGGCGGCGACGACCGACCCCAAGGCCGCATAGAAAGGCCGCAGAGACACAGGGTGCCGAAGCCCAGCACCCCGGCCGGCAGGGCCGGCCGGGGGCGCGGTCAGGCGACGACGGCCTTGCTGTCCAGATAGAGGGTGGCTTCGAGATTCTCGCCCACCTGTTCAAAGCGATCCGCCAGCCGGCGCAGTTCCGGCAGCCGGGCGCGGTCCAGCGTGGTGATGTCCGGCCAGTCCACTTCCACCAGATTGCCGCCGGGGTCGCGCAGATAGAGCTGCACCGAGCCGTCGGGCAGTTCGTTGACCGGATTGCCGAAGGTCTCGCGGTCCAGAATGCCGAGCACCTTGGCCCGGTCATAGACCGCCATGAAGTCATCCACGTTCAGCGCGAAGTGCTGATATTTCGGCACGGCATCGGGCAGATGGAAGATGTGGATCTGCTGGCTGCCGCAGCGCATGTATTGGGTGCGGAAGCCGAAATTGTAGGTGGGGATGCAGGTCATCCCGAACACCGTCTCATAGAACCGGATGGAGGCGTCCAGATCGGTGGCGCCGATGGACAGATGGTTGATGCCGGTGGTGGTCATGCCGGGCTCCTTGGCGGGGGTCATTTCCAGATCGGGCGGGCCGGCGGCGCGAAACGGGGCAAGCCCGATCCCATGCGGGTGCCGCGGCCTTCTTATTTATCGATCGAAAAATAACAGAAGCCTCACGCGCACGCAACAGGCCGCGCGGCTCAGACTTTCGCTGCGCGTCGCGTGGGCTTGGCCGGGGGCACGGGCGTCTCTGCCGCTGTGGTCCGCGGCGCGCCCGCCGCCCGCTGTTCCAGCACCGCGCGATATCCGGCGCAGAACACGTCCAGGGATTGCGAGATCACGGTCTTGGCGGAGGTGTGCATGGGGCTGCCATAGACATATTTCCGCACGCCGTAATAGAAGATGCCGCCTTGCAGCGTCCAGGCGGTCTCCAGGTCTTCGGGGGCCACCTCGTCCGGCACCGCCAGGCCCAGCTCGCGGTGAAATTCGCGGATGATGCGCTTGAGCACCCGCTCTTCCACGATGGCCAGATACTGGACGTTGATGGTCACGCCCTTCAGGCCGGCGAAGAAATAGATCCGGATCCATTGCGGCGTCAGGATCGCCGCCATGTATTCCTCGTAAAACTGCTGGAGCCGGTCGCGCAGCGGGCGCGTGGTATCGCTGAGCAGCGCATCCCAGCTCGGCTGCCAGATGTCGAGAAAGACCGCCTTGTAGATCTCCTGGATCAGCGCTTCCTTAGTGGGAAAATAGCGGTAGAGCAGGGGCTGGGTGGTGCCCAGATGCCGTGCCAGTTCCCGGGTGCCGCCGTCGAAGCCCACCTGGGCAAAATATTCGATGGCCTTGGCCAGGATGTCCCGGCGGCGGTCTTCCGGCGCCAACCGGCGCTTGGCGGCAGGTGCCCCCGGAACAGTCGCCTCCGCCGTGGAAACCACGGCGCGTTTTGCCACTTTGACCATCGCCCCTGACCCGTCCTCGCTCGCCGCCTGCACGCCCAGAGGCCGGCCATGCTAGCCCTCCCGCCCCCGCATCGCAAAGACGGGAGGTGGCGACCGGCCCCGCTTCACATCGGCGCGGTCGCCCCTTGCGGACCGGCGCCGACCGGTGCAAATTATCGATCGATAATCAAAAAAGTCGAGGAAACGCCATGAAAGTCAACAAGGCTGCCATCTATGAAGCCGCCGACGCACTGTCCAATTGGGGCCGCTGGGGCGCCGAGGACCAGATCGGCACCCTCAACCATGTGGCGGCGGAGGACATCGTCGCGGCGGCGGGTTTGATCCGCAAGGGCAAGGTGTTCGCGCTCGGCCTGCCGCTGGACCAGAAGCTGCAGAGCGGGCTGTTCGGCGGACGCTGGAATCCCATCCACACCATGCTCGCCACCGGTACCGATGCGGTCGCCGGCACCCAGGACGAAACGGTGCGTCTGCGCTATGCGGACGACGCCATCAACCTACCGCTGCAATGCTCCACCCAATGGGACGCGCTCGCCCACATCTTCCTCGACGACAAGATGTACAACGGCTTTGACGCCACGCTGGTGGATTCAAACGGGGCCAAGAAGAACGGCATCGAGCACACCCGCAACAAGATGGTCGGCCGCGGCGTGCTGCTGGATGTGGCCCGCTTCAAGGGCCAGGACGCGCTGCCGGACGGCTATGCCATCACCAATGCGGATCTGGACGCCACCGCCGCCGCGCAGGGGGTGGAGATCCGCAAGGGCGATTTCGTCATCGTTCGCACCGGCCAGCAGGAAGCCTGCATCAAGGCCGGCGACTGGGGCACCTATGCGGGCGGCGATGCGCCGGGCCTGGCGTTCGAGACCGCCTATTGGATCCACCAGCACGATCTGGCGGCCATCTGCACCGACACCTGGGGCTGCGAGGTGCGCCCCAACGAGACCACCGAGGCCAACCAGCCCTGGCATTGGGTGGTGATCCCCAAGATCGGCATCACCATGGGCGAGATCTTCTTTTTGAAGGAGCTGGCGGAGGATTGCGCCGCCGACAAAGTGTATGAATTCTTCTTCTGCGCGCCGCCCATGCATATTCCCGGCGGCTGCGGTTCGCCCATCAACCCGCAAGCCATCAAGTGAGCGCGGGAGCATGAGCGGCAAGGAGGAAGAGTGAAATGGCTGAACATCTGAAGACCGGCATCAGCGCCAGCGATGCGGAGGCCGCCGACACCAAGGTGAGGGCCATCGTCGAGGGCATCCTCGGTGACATCGCCAAGGATGGCGACGCGGCGGTGCGGGCGCTCTCCATCAAGTTCGATGGCTGGGACCGCACCGACTACCGCCTCACCGACCAGGAGATCCGCGACTGCATGGCGGAACTCTCCGCGCGGGACATCGAGGACATCAAGTTCGCGCAAGAGCAGGTGCGCAATTTCGCCCAGCACCAGCGCGCCAGCATGGTCGATATCGAGGTGGAGACGCTGCCCGGCATCGTGCTCGGGCACAAGAACATCCCGGTGGGGTCGGTGGGCTGCTATGTGCCCGGCGGCAAATATCCGCTGCTGGCCTCGGCGCACATGTCGGTCATCACCGCCAAGGTGGCGGGCGTCGACCGCATCGTCACCTGCGCGCCGCCCTATCATGGCAAGCCGGCCCCGGCCATCGTCGCCGCCCAATATCTGGCGGGGGCGGATGAGATCTATTGCCTGGGCGGGGTCCAGGCGGTGGGCGCCATGGCGCTGGGCACCGCGTCCATCGCCCCGGTGGACATGCTGGTGGGGCCGGGCAATGCCTTCGTGGCGGAGGCCAAGCGGCAATTGTTCGGCCGCGTCGGCATCGATCTGTTCGCCGGCCCGACCGAGACCCTGGTGATCGCCGACGACAGCGTCGATGCGGAGATGTGCGCCACCGATCTCCTGGGGCAGGCGGAGCACGGGCCGAACTCGCCGGCCATTCTGCTCACCACTTCCCGCAAGCTGGCGCTGGAGGTGATGGCGGAGGTGGAGCGGCTTTTGACCATCCTGCCCACCGCCGCCATCGCCCGGCAGGCGTGGGAGGACTATGGCGCGGTGATCGTCTGCGACAGCTATGAGGAGATGGTGGTGGAAGCCGACCGCATCGCCTCCGAGCATGTGCAGGTGATGACCCGCGACCCGGACTATTTCCTCACCCATATGCGCAACTATGGTGCGCTGTTCCTCGGGCCGCGCACCAATGTGGCGTTCGGCGACAAGGTGATCGGCACCAATCACACCTTGCCCACCAAGAAAGCGGCGAAATATACCGGCGGCCTGTGGGTGGGCAAGTTTCTGAAAACCGTGACCTACCAGAAGGTGCTCACCGACGAAGCCTCGGCCATGATCGGCGAATATTGCTCGCGCCTGTGCATGCTTGAGGGCTTTGCCGGCCATGCGGAGCAGGCCAACATCCGCGTGCGGCGCTATGGCGGGCGCAACATCCCCTACGCCACCGCCGCCGAATGATCCCGGCGCCGGGCTCCGGCGCCGTCATTTTCTCCGTGTCGGTCTGCCGGCCCGCGCGCATTTTTGCGGCGGTGCCGGCGGCCGTCGCCTATGACGCATGAGCGTCCCCTGCGGCGCCTGCAATGGAGTTCACCCATGAGCCTGCCCAAGCCGCCGTCCTTCGATCTGTCCGGCAAATCTGCTTTGGTGACCGGCGCCGGCCGCGGCATCGGCCTTGCCGCGGCCGTCGTCCTCGCCCAGCACGGTGCCGACGTGACCCTGGCCGCCCGCACCCGCGATGAAATCGAGGCCGGCGCCGCCGAGATCCGAGCCGCCGGCGGCAAGGCCCAGGCCCTGGTGCTGGATGTGACCGACATCGCCGCCACCAAGGCGACGCTGGAGGCGGGACCGGCCTATGACATCCTGGTCAACAATGCCGGCACCAATCGCCCCGGTCCCTTCACCGAGGTGAGCCTGGACGCCTATGATGTGGTGATGAACCTCAATGTCCGCGCCGCCTTCTTCGTGGCGCAGACGGTGGCGGCCCGCATGCTGGCGGAGAAGAAGGCCGGTTCCATCATCCACATGTCGTCGCAGATGGGCCATGTGGGCGGCGCCAACCGCACGCTCTATTGCGCCTCCAAATGGGCCATCGAGGGCCTGAGCAAGGCCATGGCGGTGGAACTGGGACCGCACAATATCCGCTCCAACACGCTGTGCCCCACTTTCATCGAAACCCAGATGACCCGGCCCTATCTGACCGAGCCCACCTTCCGCGCCAGCGTGATCGCCAAGATCAAATTGGGCCGCCTGGGCCAGGTGGACGACCTCACCGGCCCGCTGCTGCTGCTGGCCAGCGATGCCGGCGGGCTGATGACCGGCGCCTCCTTGCTGGTGGACGGCGGCTGGACCGCCGGCTGAGCCTGAAACCTCATGGCGCAGCGGGACCAGAACGACCCCCCGCGCGCCATGCGGCACGAAGCGAGGTCAGGCCGCTGCCCGCCCCTCATGCAGGCGTCGGAGGGCATAATCATAGAGGGCGGTATCAAGCGTATTCTTGGCCAGGATCACGGCCCGGGTCTCATCGGACATGGACGTGACCGCCACTCGCCCGCCCTTGGCGCGGCTGGTGACGTTGTCGCGAGCGATCGGGGGCAACAGACCGCCAAATGCATCCTGCGCCCAACGCCAGGAGAGGGCGGGCTCCTCACAGACATAGAACCAGCGCATGCGATCGATCATGGCGGCGGCCTGGGAGAGATCGCCGGTGCTTCTGACGTCCCACGCCGAGCCCGACAATTGCCGCACCAGGTGATTGCGCGTGTACACCTCCACCAGCGGGTCTTCACTGGCAACGAAGGTGTGAAAATCCACAGTCTGCGCGAAACGCACCGCGTGGAACTGTTCGTAGAGGCTGGGGTCGTCCGGGATTTCCACGTCGACCATGAAGTAGTTATACAAGGATAGCAGCCGCGAATCGGACTTTCGCAGATTGGTTACGCAATCGTGCCCGTCATTGACGGCGTCAAAGATATTGCTGCCATAGTGGCCGCCATAATAACGGTAGCCGCGAAACGCACTGTAATCTCCGCCATTGCGCCGAAAGCCGGGCTCGGTGTTCTCGACCAAGGGCGCAATGTCGCCATCGCTGAACAAAGCCTCGATGGCATGCCGAACAGAGGTTCCGCCTGCCTTCGGATTGTGGAAGTAGAATAGTCGACTCTCAATCATCTTCCTAAGGTGCGCAGTTTTCAGGGGATTTCAAGGCCCGTGATTAAAGCGCTAAAGGAGGTATCATGATGCAGGATAGGGCTGGCTATTTTACCTCCGCTGCAAAACAACATTGCTAGCAAAGAATAGCCGATCACATCCGGGGAAGATGTGATCGGCAGTCTCTATGCCGTCCTGACGCGATCCGTGTTGGCCGCGCCTTGAACGTGCGCCGATGGAACGTCCTCCCGGCCGGACGGCAGGCGGCCTAAGGGCGGGTTTCCGGGTGCCAGCGCAGCAGGCGCTTGCGGGTCAGCTCCACGCTCTTCACCACCAGTGCGCCCAGCAGGGCGATCTCGACGATGCCGGCGAACACGCCCGGCGAGTCGGCGAACCGCCCCGCCTGCATCATGGAGCCGCCGATGCCCGGTCCGCCCATGAGCATTTCCGTCACCACCGTGGTGATGAGGCCCACCGGCACCGCGATCTGGATGCCGGTGAGGATCTGCGGCAATGCCATGGGCAGCACCACCTCGCGCAGCACCTCCCGCGGCGTGGCGCCGAACGAGCGGGCGGACCAGATCACCCATTTGTCCACCCCCAGCGTGCCCGCATAGGTGGCGGAGACGATGGGGAAGAAGCAGGAGAAGGCGATCATCACGATCTTCGAGGTATCGAAGATGCCGAACCACAGGATGAAGATGGGCAGAAACGAGATCTTCGGCATGGGAAAGCCCACCGAGATCAAGGGATCGAAGAACCAGCGCACGGCGCTGTTGCGCGCCATCAGCACGCCCAGCGGGATGGCCACCACCAGCCCCAGGGCGAAGCCCGAGGCGGCGCGGTAGAGCGTCAGCCCCAGATCCAGGACCATGGTGCCGGAGATGGCATCCTGCGCCACGCGGGCCAGAACGGTGGAGAGCGGCGGCAGCAGGAAGGGATTGATGGCGCTGAGGCGCGCCACCGCTTCCCAGGTGATCAGCAGCGCCGCGACCACCGACAGCTGGATCAGCGTGTCGCCCCAGAAATGGGCGATGGCCCGCAGCCGCGGATAGGATGGCCCGCCGGCGGGCGCAGCGCGGCGCAAGGGGGCAGCCGCGGGCCGTGCGGGCGCCGGGGTGCGGCTGGAGGCGGAGGAGGCCATACGGATGCTCAATTGTCCCTCCAGCGCAATTGCCGGCGCACCAGGGCGCCATAGGCCCGGTCGGCGGCAAAGCCCACCGCCGCCACGCACAGGATCACCGCGAACATGGCCGCATAGGCCCCGCCATCGCCCAATTGGCTGATGAGATAGCCGACCCCGTCCTTGGCGATGACGAATTCCGAACTCACCATCAGGATGAAGGAGAAGGCCAAAGCGGTGCGGATGCCGTTCAGCAGCTCCGGCATCGCCGCCGGCAGCGTCACCTGCAGCAGGGTTTCGAACCGCGAGGCGCCCAGGCTGCGGGCCGACCATTGCAGGAACGGATTGACGCCCTTGGCGCCATTATAGGTGCTCACCACCACCGGCAGCAGGCAGCCGAGGAAGATCAACAGGATCTTGGACATGTCGCCGAGGCCGAACCAGATCATCATCACCGGGATCAGGGCCGATTTCGGCATCGGGTAGAACAATTGCACGATGGGGTTGATCAGCAGCCGCGCCGGCCGGAATGCGGCCATGGCCAGTCCCGCCGCCACGCCTACCGCGATCGCCGCGCCAAGGCCCAGCGATGCGCGGAACAGCGAGCGCAGGCCGTGGCGGAGGATCTCGCCATCACGCACAAGGTCCCAGAATGCGGTGACGACCGCAGGGACGCTGGGCAGAAGCTCGTTGGACAGCGGCCCGGCGGTGGCCAGGATCTGCCAGATCACCACCACAATGAGGATCGGCAGATAGCGCACGAAGATGTTGGTGGTGCTCATCAATGCGCCCCCCGCGTGGCCGCGATCGCCTGCTCGCGCACCAGGCCCCAGATCTGCTCGCTGAGGTCCATGAAGGCCGGGCGCTTCATCACCTCCTCGGAGACGCCCCGCTCCAGGTCCACGTCGATGACATGCTGGATGCGGCCCGGCCGGGCGCTCATGATGGAGATGCGGTCGGCCAGGAACACCGCCTCGTGCACGTCATGGGTGACGAACACCACGGTCTTGCGGGTGCGCTCGAAAATGGCGCGCAGTTCTTCCTGCATCACCCGCCGCGTCTGCGCATCCAGGGCGCCGAACGGTTCGTCCATGAGCAGGATTTCCGGCTCCACCGCCAAGGTGCGGGCGATGGCGGCGCGCTGCTGCATGCCGCCCGACAATTGCGAGGGAAAGGCATTCTCGAACCCGGTGAGGTGCACCAGATCGATCATGGCCTGCGCCCGATCCATCCGCTCCGCCTTGGGCAGGCGCTGCTTTTCCATGCCGTAGAGCACGTTCTCGCGCACGGTCTTCCACGGGAACAAAGCGAAGTTCTGGAACACGATGCCTCGCTCCGGCCCCGGCCCGGCGACCACACCGCGCGGCGTCTCGATGCTCCCCTCCTGCACCGGGATGAAGCCGCCGATGAGATAGAGCAAGGTGCTCTTGCCGCAGCCGGAGGGGCCGAGCAAAGCGTGGAACTCGTTCGGCCGGATGGTCAGGTTGATGTGGTCGAGGGCAACCACGCCCCCGGACACGCCATTGGAGCCGTAGCGGTGGGTGACATCGCGGATCTCGATGCCGACGGGCGCTCCGACGATGGCCTGGGCGACCGGGGCGTTCATCGCGTCGCCGCCTCCGAGGCCTGGATGCGCTTCTTGGCTTCCTCCACGAAGCTGATGTCCACATAAGCGGGCGCCACCGTAAACGCGCCCTGCAGCGCCCCGGCGGTGCCGGAGGGCAGAGCACCCACGGCGATGGAGGCATCCACCATGGTCTGGATGTTCGGGACATTGGGGAACATGAAGGGGTCGCGGTAATAATCCGCCTTCGTGAACAGATATTCCAGGTCTTCCGGCTTCTGCTTCATGAACTTGGCGATGATCTCGGTGGCTTCCTTCTTGTTCTTCGGATCAGTGAACCAGCGCACGGCGCGCACATGGTCCTCGAAGAAGTCCATCAACGCTGCCTTGTTCTTGGCCAGGAAGTCGGCGCGGGCGGCAAGGAACACCAGTTGGGAGGGGCCAACCGCATCCTTTACGTCATACAGCACCTTGAATTTCCCGGTGGCGACCATCTGGTCGGAGAAGGGCTGGAGCACCGTGCCCATGTCGATCTTGCCCTCGCGAAGCATGGCCGGCATGTTGGAGAAGGCCACCTCGATGGCGGTATAGTCGCGCTTGTCCTGGAGGCCGGCCTTGCGCAGGCCGGTGCGCATGCCGGTGTCGGAGGCCGAGCCGATGGCGTTGGTGCCGACCCGCTTGCCCTTCAGGTCGGTGATCGTGTTGATGCCGCTGTCGGTCTTCACCAGGAAGGTGTCGGAGTGATAGCCGTCCACGCCGTCCTGGATGATGTCGGCCACCACCTTCACATCCTGGCGGGCGTTGTTCACCGCCAGCGCCAGCACGGCGGGGGAGAAGGCGGCCATGTCGATCTCGCCGGCGGCCATGGCCTGGATCTGCGGAGATGAGCCGCGGAACAATATCGGCTCCACCACATAGCTCTTGCCGTAATACTTCAGGATCTCGGGCTTGGAATAGAGCACAGGGATGAGATGGCCCGGCATGGTGGACCAGCCGATGCGGATGTTGACCGGATCGGCCTTTGCCGCCGTTCCCGAAGCCGCCAATGTTCCGAAGGCTGCGGCAAAGCCGCATGCGGCCAGCCCAAGGCTTATGCGTCGCCGCGTGTGCAGACCCATGGTGTCCTCCCTATTTATGATCGTCATGCCCGCCGCCGTTGATCGGAGGTCGGGCTGGTCGTCCCGGCGCCTGCGGCGCCTGAAGTCCGGATCGCTGCCGCCGCTATTTGGCGTTCGCTGGCGGCGCGATGTTGCAGATCTGAGTCAACGTTCGAAAATTATTGTCATGTTCGAACGCCGATGTGTCAACCAATCTTGGGGCGCAAACCTCTTTAAGCCGCGCTGATCTTGCCCACGAAGGTCTCGATCTGGTCGATCACCCGCGCCACGCTGCCTTCGAAATGGGAGCGCAGGATCGCCACCGCCTCATCGGCCTGGCGTGCCAGGACGGCCTCGGCCATGGCGCGGTGCTGGCTGCGCACGGTATCGAACAAGGTGTGCGACTGCGCCATGCACACCACCGAGACCCGGCGATAGCGCTGGAACTGGTCCGACAAGGTGGCGCAGAAGTGCAGCAGCCATTTGGAATCGCAGGCGGCGATCAGGCTGGTGTGGAAGCGATCGTGCCGGCGCTCCCACTCGTCCATGGCGGCATCGTCATCGAACGAGGCCGGCATGGGGCTGCGCTCCAGCCGGTGCAGCGCCACCAATATCTCGTCCTCCCAATCCTCGCCGCCCAGCGCCATGGCTTCGCGCAGCGCCCGGCAGGTGAGGTCGACGCGCAGACCGCACAGATCCTTCAATTCCCTGATGGACAGGGGGGCGGCCACGAAGCCGCGCTGGCCCTCGAAGGCCACCAATTGCTCGGAGGAGAGCCGCACCAGCGCCTCGCGCAGCGGGCCGATGCCCACCGCATAGCGGGCGCTCAACTGGCGAAACGGCAGGCGGGTGCCCGGCGCGATGCGGCCGGCGATGAGATCCGCGCGCAGGCGCAGATAAATGCCTTCTCCCAATGTCTTGGGATCCGCCCCGGCGGGCGCCGGGGGCGGCTCCGCCAGCACCATGGAGGGCGATGCGGTGCGGCGCGGGGCCTTGGTTTTGCGGGCGCTCTTGGTCGTTGTCGGCGTCTCTGCCGCAGTCGCGGCACGCAGGTTCGACGGGCGCGGGGCCGATAGGCGCGGCTTGGCGGGGCGCGGCTTCGACAGGCTCGGGTCGGACGGGCTTGGTTTGGTCTTGGTCGGCATGGTCGTGCGGCACCCTCACGCGGAGCGGGTGGAATGTTCGCCAGCATAGCATGACGCGGCCCTTCGTCGAGCGTGCGCAAAAATTTATAACAAATGCGTCTTGATAGAACGCGGGCAATTTGACAGAGATTATCGGGCGCCGCCGTTCATGCGGGGCAGCCACGGCCAACGCCAAGTGCCGGTTGGGAGACCCTTTCACATGCTGACCACCACCGACCAGGGCGCTGACGACAGCCAGACCCGCAACTTCAAGCTGATCGCCCATCATGATCTCGGCGGCTTCGGCGGGCTGGGGGAGGGCATGTCGATCCAGATCGCCAAGGACGGCCGCCGCATCCTGTGGCTGGCGCACGAGAGCGCGCCGAAGAACTTCACCGCGCTGGATGTGACCGATCCGAAGAGCCCGCGCATGGTGGTGCAGACCGAGCTGCCGCAGGCGCACATGCGCTCCAACTCGCTGGAGGTGACCGGCGACATCATGGTGGTGGCCTATCAGACCCAGAAGGCCGGACAGCAGCCGGCGGGCATGGAGATCTTCGACATCTCGGTGCCGGAACAGCCGAAGTCGCTGTCCTTCTTCGATTGCTCCGGCCCGCATTCGCGCGGCGTGCACCAATTGTGGTTCTGCGACGGCGAGTATGTCCACATGGCCGCCGGTGCGCCGGACTTCACCCCGCGCGATGCCAAGGATGACCAGTTCTATCGCATCATCGACGTGCGCGATCCCACCAAGCCCACCGAAGTGGGCCGCTGGTGGCTGCCGGGCACCCGCGAGGGCGACAGCGCTCCGGCCCCCGTGCGGCACACGCC
Organism: Azorhizobium sp. AG788; assembly: GCF_943371865.1. Lineage (GTDB taxonomy): Bacteria > Pseudomonadota > Alphaproteobacteria > Rhizobiales > Xanthobacteraceae > Azorhizobium. Next base: position 297,544 of record NZ_CALRWL010000001.1, read on the forward strand.
GGAGTTCGATCTCGGCTTCCGCGCCCACAACACCAATGTCTATCCCCAGCGGCCGGACCGGGCGTATCTCGGCTATCTGGATGCGGGGATGATCGTGCTCGACATCTCCGACAAGTCGGCACCCAAGCCCATTTGCCGCTGGGACAATTCCCCGCCTTACGCCGGCTTCACCCACACCGTGCTGCCGCTGTTCGAGCGCAATTTGCTGGTGGTCACCGATGAATCGGTGGTGGATGACGGCGCCGACTGGCCGAAGCTGGTGTGGATTCTCGATGCTCGCGACGAGACCAACCCGATCCCCATCGCCACCTGCCCGATGCCCAGCCGCGCGGTGTTCGCCAAGCGCGGCGGTCGCGTGGGCGCGCACAATCTGCATGAGAATTTGCCGCTGCCCACCTCCTGGTTCTCCGACCAGGTGATCATCGGCACCTTCTTCAACGGCGGCCTGCGGGCGTTCGATATCTCCAATCCGTACCAGCCGGTGGAGATCGCCTCCTTCGTGCCGCCGGCCCCGCCATTGGCCCCCACCGGCGCCATCCAGCTCAATGACGTGTTCGTGGACGAGCGCGGCATCGTCTATACGGTGGATCGCCATGTGGGCGGGGTCTACATCCTCGAAATGGACTTTTGAGATGATCTTGCTCCCGACGTGCGCCGATCTGGATCGGGCAGGCCCGTCCTCGCCCGTCATCGGGCTCTGACATGCGCCCCTCGGATCTGTTCGGCGGCAGCCCGTTCGGCCGGCGGGTGCGCCGGCCGGGGGCCGGGCGGGTGCCGGTCACGGTGGTCACCGGCTTTCTCGGCGCCGGCAAGACCGGCCTGATCCGCGCCGCGCTCGCCTCTCCCGATGCGGCGCGCACCGCGGTCATCGTCAATGAATTTGCCGAACTGGGCGTGGATGACGTGCTGCTGCGCACCAGCGCGGAGGATGTGCGCCTCATCGGCAATGGCTGCATGTGCTGCGCCGCCCGCAGCGACCTGCAGCGGGTGCTGCGCAATCTCTATGCGGAGCGCGAGACCGGCGCGGTGCCGCCGTTCGATCGGGTGATCGTGGAGACCTCCGGCCTGTCCGATCCCGGCCCGGTGTTGCAGCTCCTGGCCGGTGATCGCGCGCTCAGTGGCCATTATGCGGTCAGCGCTTTGGTCACGGTGGTGGATTGCGTGCTGGCGCTGGATGGCCAGGCCCCGCCGGAATGGATCGAGCAGGTGGTGCTGGCCGACCGCATCGTGCTGTCGAAGACCGAGCTGGCCTCCGAGGCCCAGGTGGCGCGGGTGCGCGCGCACGTGGCCGCGCTCAATCCCGGCGCGGAGATTCTGGAGGCCTCAAATCTCCGCGCCGATCCATTGGCCTGGCTGGCGCCCGTGGCCGCGGGCGGTGCGCGTGGGTTTCGCGCCGCGCCGGCCGCCGTTGGTCCCGATGCCGTGTCGTGCCAGAGCTTCGTGCTGAGCTTTGATACGCCGTTCCGCTGGGAAGTGTTCCTCCAGGTGATGGAGACGCTGCTGGCCCTGCGCGGCGACGACGTGCTGCGGGTCAAGGGGCTGGTGCATGTGGAAGGCTGCGCCGGCCCGGTGGCGGCGCATTTCGTGCGCCATCTGGCCGCCCGGCCCGAGGAATTGACCGCCTGGCCCGATGCCGACCGGCGCAGCCGGCTGGTGTTCATCACCCGCAATGTGAGCGCGGCGCAGGTGCAGGCGCTGTTCGACGCGGTGCTGGCACTGGCGCCGCCGCCCGGCTGAGCCGCGGCTCAGGCCGCCGGCTGTTCCAGCACCGGCCACACCGCGTCATGGGCGTGGGCCTCCTGCTCCAGCACGCTCAGGAACGCGGCGGCGGCGGGGGAGAGCGTGCGGCGGGCGGGCTCGATCAACACCAGATCGATGGCCAGGGGCGGATCAGCCAGGGGGTGGATGGTCAGGCGGCGCGGGGCGGGCAAAGCGGCGTCCGTGGCCATCATCAGGCCGGGCACCACCGCCACGAAGTCGGTGCGGGCCACGAAGTCCAGGGCGCCCAGCATGGCGTCCAGCTCCAGCAAGCGCTCCACCTGCACCCCATTGGCGGCGAAATAGCCCTCCAGATGGGCGCGGCGGGCGTTCTGGCGGCTGGGCACCACGATCTTCAGCGGGCCGAGATCGGCGAGGCGCAGCGGCATCATGTGCGGCAGGCCGCGGGCCGCATCGGCCACCAGCACTTCGGGCGTGCGGGCAAAGCGCCGGCTGCGCAGGCCGATGGTGCCGGCGGTGAGCGGCACGATGGCAAAATCCAGATCCCCCGCCTGCACCTGCTGGGTGAGGGGGCCGGAGAAGGATTCCACGATCCGTACCACCACATTGGGATGGGCGGCGACGAAGGTGGCCAAGGCCGGGGCGAGCACGCTGCGGGTCATGGTGGGCATGAGGCCCACCACCATCTCGCCATCGAGGCCGGTGCCATAGCTCATCACCGCCCGATTGGCGGCCTCATTGACCCGCAAGACTTCGATGCAGGCGCGGTAATAGCTGTCGCCCGCAGGGGTGGGCGAGACGGCGCCGCCGCTGCGGGCGAACAGGCGCACGCCGAAGCGGTCCTCGATCTTGCGGATGTGCTGGGAGACGCCGGACTGGGTGGCATTCTCGCGCTCCGCCGCGGCGGTGAAGGACCGCGCCTCATAGGCGGCCACGAACAGGCGAATATCGCGCAGGCTTTCGATCATGGGGCGAGATCATGCATGGGGCGCAATCATGAATCCTGATGCCGATGAGCAGATCATATCATTTCTGCCGCAGGGGCCGGCACCCTAAAGTGCGGTCATGAGCGAGCATGTGATCGACTTCGACCAGCCCGAGGATCCTCGACACTTTCGCCGCGCGCTGGGCCGGTTCGCCACCGGCGTCACCATCATCACCACCCGCGGCCCCGGCGGCAAGCTGGAGGGGCTGACCGCCAATTCCTTCTCCTCGGTATCGCTGGATCCGCCTTTGGTGCTGTGGAGCCTGAAGGGCAATGCGCCGTCGCTGGAGAGCTTCGTGGCCTCCGGCGTGTTCGCGGTGAATGTGCTGGGCACGCACCAGGCCCCGCTGTGCCGCCACTTCGCCACCCCGGCCGCGGACAAGTTCGCGCCCATCGCCCACACCCCGGGCCTCGATGGCTGCCCGCTCATCGCCGACGCGCTGGCCCGGTTCGAATGCCGCACCGAGCAGGTGATCGCGGCGGGCGATCACATGATCTTCCTCGGCCGGGTGATGCGGGTGACCCATCGCGACGGTGAGCCGCTGATTTTCAGCACCGGCGCCTTCTGGGCTCCGGCGGCGCTGCCGGAGACCGTTGCCACGCCCGCGCCTTCGGCCGGCATCGATCCGGGACACGCCTGACGCGCTGGTCGCGCGGGGGCGTGTCCCTGGAACCCAAGGCCCGGCACAGGGCCGAACAGGAGGACAACGCATGGTGCGCGCCGCAATCGCCGGCCTGGGCTGGTGGGGAAAACACATGGTGCGACGGATGCAGGGCGCACACGCCCTGCAGATCGTCACGGCGGTGGAGACATCGGACGCCCATGCCGCCTTCGCCGCCGAGCACGGGCTGGCCTTCACCACCCATTGGGCGGATGTGGTGAAGGATCCCGCCATCGATGCGGTGATCCTGTGCACCCCCCATTCGCTGCACACCCGGCAGGTGCTGGAGCTGGCGGCGGCGGGCAAGCACGTGTTCTGCGAGAAGCCGCTGGCGCTCAACCGGGCGGATGCGGAACGCTCGGTGGCCGCCTGCCGGGCGGCGGGCGTGGTGCTGGGCATCGGCCATGAGCGGCGCTATGAGCCGGCCATGGGCGAGGTGCGCCGCCTGCTCCAGGCCGGGGCGCTGGGCACCTTCCTGCATGTGGAAGCCAATTTCAGCCATGACAAGCTGGCGGCGGTGCCGCTGAACGACTGGCGGGCCTCGCCGGTGGATGCCCCCGCCGCCGGCATGACCGCCATGGGCATTCACTTGACCGACGGCTTCCTTGATCTGTTCGGTCCCATCGACGAGGTCTATGCCACCACGGTGCACGGGGTCTCGGGCCGGGCCAATGGGGATGTGGTGTCGGTGAACACCCGCTTCGCCTCGGGGGCGACGGGATTTCTCAATGCGGTGCTGGTGACGCCGCTCTATATCGCCATGCGGGTGTTCGGCTCGGAGGCGTTCGTGGAGATGCGCAACGAGACCCATCCGGATACGCCAGGGCCTACCACGCTCACCGTGCAATATCGCGATGGCCGCTGCGACGTTCAGACCTATGCCTGGGTCGATACCGTGCGCGCCAATCTGGAGGCGTTCGCCGCCGCCATCGCGACCGGGGCGCCCTATATGTTCACCGATGCGCAAAGGGTGGGGAACATCGCGGTGCTGGAGGCGGTGTGCCAGTCCATCGCCACCAATCGCCCGGTGCGCACCGATGCTTTGGCAGGCGCCGACCGCGCGGCGTGACGCGCGGCCGGCCATTTTGAACCGAAGCTCAGTGCTCGGTGGCCATGGCGGTGCCGTCCCGATGGCGGGCGTAGAGAATGAGCGTGGCCAGCAGGCCGCAGGCGGCGGCGAAGCTGAGCCAGAAGCCCGGCGCCGCCTTGTCGCCGGTGGCTTCGATCAGCCAGGTGGACACCGCCGGGGTGAAGCCGCCGAACAAAGCGGTGGCGAGGCTATAGGCCAAAGAGAAGCCGGAGGTGCGCACGCTGGCGGGCATGATCTCGGTGAGGGCCACCACCATGGCGCCATTGTAGCTGGCATAGAGGAAGGACAGCCACAGCAGCACCGCCAGCATCTTGCCGAAGGTGGGGTCCACCACCAGCCAGGCCAGGGCCGGGTAGGAGGTCAGCAGGGTCAGAGCGGCGAAGGTGAGCAGCACCGGGCGACGGCCGATGCGGTCTGAGACCGCCCCCATCACCGGCAGCCAGAACAGATTGGACACGCCGACGCAGAAGGTGACGATCAGCGCATCGGCGGAGGAGAGCTTGAGCACCGCGCGGCCGAAGGTGGGGGTGTAGACCGTGATCATGTAGAAGGACACGGTGGTCATCACCACCAGCAGCATGCCGGCACCCACCAGCCGCCAGTTGGTGGCCATGGAGCGGAAGATCTCGCCGGTGCTGGGGCGATGGGCGCGGGCCAGGAATTCCGGGGTTTCCTCCAGCGAGCGGCGCAGGATGAACAGCAGCGGCACGATCGCGCAACCGATGAAGAAGGGGATGCGCCAGCCCCAGGCGGCCACCACCGAGGGCGCCATCCACTCGCTGAGGAAAAAGCCGAGGGCGGCGGCGACGATGATCGCCACCTGCTGGCTGCCGGACTGCCAGCTCACATAGAAGCCCTTGTGGCCGGGGGTGGCCATCTCTGCCAGATAGACCGAGACCCCGCCCAACTCCACGCCGGCGGAAAAGCCCTGCAGCAAGCGGCCGATCAATACCAGGATCGGCGCCGCCAGCCCGATGGTGGCATAGCCGGGCACGAAGGCGATGAGCAGGGTGCCGCAGGACATGATGGCGAGCGTCAGGATCAGGCCCTTGCGCCGGCCGATCCGGTCCACATAGGCCCCCAGCACCAGCGCCCCCAGCGGGCGCATGAGGAAGCCGGCGCCGAAGGTGCCGAAGGTGAGCATCAAAGAGGCGAAGGGATTGGCCACGGGGAAGAAGGCTGCGGCGATATAGGTGGCGTAGAAGCCGAACAGGAAGAAATCGAACATCTCGATGAAATTGCCGCTGGTCACGCGCAGCACGGTCAGGGCTTTGGATTGGGCTGGGGGCATTGTTGGCCTCTCGATTGTCCTGGCCGACGGGCGGTGGCGCAGGGCGATGGCAAACTGGTGTGCCGAAACAATTTGCGAGGCAAGGGGGTCACGTTGGGGGAGCCGGCCCTTGGGGGCGAGAAATTGCGGGCGCGAATAGTTCGGCGGCGGTGGCGCAGGCCTCGCGGACGCCTCTCTCCATAGGGAAGGGGGTGACCCGGCGCACGACCTCGTTCGCGAGACGAGCGCAGGGGCTGCGAGCCGGTTTCGGGCCGATCGGGATCCACTTCGAGGACCGGCGCACCGGCAAGGACATCGAACGGCATATCGCCGATTGCGCATTGCCCATTGCGCATGGTCGATTGCGACGTCGGCGCCTGTCCCCGCGCGGCGGGGCGCGGCTTATATCAGTCCGATCGCCTCACGGAGATAGTGTGGCACGGACGTCGCCGCGTCCGCGGCGGGACCGCTCCAGCCCAGATAATTGTCCGGTCGCACAAGCCACGCCTGCGCATCGCCGAACGCTTTGCCAAAGGCGCCGGTGGTGTCGATCAGCACTTCGACGCCCGGCGGTTCATCCTCCGGCGCGCCGTCCGAGACCACGGCCACGACGCGGATCTGGTGCGGCCAGCGCCGGTGCAGGTCGCCGGCCAGGGCTTCCACGGCGGCCGTCGTCTCCCGCACGGGCACCAGCAGCACGAAGCCCGTACCCTTGAGCACGTCGAAGAGCCGGACATCGAAGCCCAGCCCATGCCGGCGCAGGCCCTGGACGTCCGGCACCCGGTCGCCGGCGCAAAGCGCGCCCTCGGCTGCGGGCGAGAGCGGCCCGCCGCGATAGGTCACGCGGATCTGGGTATCGGCCAGGCGGTCGCCGGCGCCGCGCTTGCCGAAATTCAGGCTCTCCTCGGTGGTGCGGGCGATGACCGCCTCCGCGATCGGGCGCCGCTCGGCCTCATAGCTGTCCAGCAGGCCCGGCTCCGCGGCGCCTTTCACCACCAGGGCCAGCTTCCAGGCGAGATTATAGGCGTCCTGTACGCCGGTATTCATGCCCTGGCCGCCGGTCGGCGGGTGGATGTGGCAGGCGTCGCCGGCGATGAACACAGCGCCGGCTCGATAGCGCGCGGCCAGCCGCATGGAGATCCGGAAGATGGACGACCACCGCATGTCGCTGAGCGGTGCCGGCTCCGGCAGCAGCCGGTCGGCCACCGCCTGAAGGTCCGCAAGCCCGGCGCCGGCCCGGTCCTCCTGGATGCCGTGACCGGTGCCGCCGCCGGCGGGTGACGCCAGGTGCGCGGGCGCCATGGCGGAGACGCGGTAGCGCCCCCGTTCGGGCAGGGGCACGGCCACGAACAGATCCGGTGGCGCATCGTCCATCGGATGCACCGCGAACACCGCAAGGCCGCGCGGCACGTCCCAGGCGATGGACACGTCGCCGAGCATGAAGTCATAAGGCCACGCCTCCCCTTCAAAGGCGATGCCCACGGCCTTGCGCACCGCGCTGTGCGCCCCATCGCATCCGACCACGAAGCGGGGGAATACCGTTTCCCGGCCGTCCGGCCCTTCGAGCACGACCTTCAGCCCGCTTTCACTCTCCGCCAGATCCAGCAGCGTGACGCCCCGTTCCGGCGTCACGCCGAACTGGGCGAGATGGGCGGTCAGGACGCGCTCGGTCTCGTTTTGGGGCACGCCGAGCGCGGCATAGGGCAGATCGGACAGGTCGCGCCGCAGGTCGCGGGGCGGCTGTCCCGGCAGCAGCATCCGCATGCCCTCGATCCACAGGCCGGCATCGATCATCTCCCGCGCCACGCCCATGTCCTCGAACAGTTCGAGCGAGCGCGGGGTGACGCCGATGGCGCGGCAGTAGGGCGACGGCGCCGGCAATTTGTCGATGATGCGGGCGCGAACCCCATGGCGCGCCAGTTCGGCGGCCAATGCCAGCCCGACAGGGCCGGCGCCAACGATAAGAACCGGTGCATCCATGATCGCTCCTCCCATGGAGGTATCTTTACAAGCTCGTGGGCGCGGGACGCCAGCGGGGTCTGTGGGCCTGCCCCCCGTTTCGGCCGCCGCGCCCCGCCGACCGCCTCCGGACAAGGCGTTCGATAAAAAGATTTGACACAATTTAATTGCGCGCTAAAAGAGCGTCACTCGCCACGGAGCGAGGCCGGTGCGAGCGCGGCGACAAGGGCTGCGCAAGCCGGTTCAAACGGAGGAAGTTCGAGATGTCCGTTGATGTGAAATACACCACCCAGGCCACTGCCACCGGGGGCCGCGATGGCCGCTCCGTCACCCAGGACGGGGTTCTGGACGTCAAGCTGGCCACCCCGAAGGAACTCGGCGGCGCCGGCGGCGAGGGCACCAATCCCGAGCAGCTGTTCGCGGCGGGCTATTCCGCCTGCTTCCTCGGCGCGCTGAAGTTCGTGGGCGGCCAGGAAAAGGTCCGCATCCCGGCCGAGACCACCGTCACCGCCACCATCGGCATCGGCCCCCGCGCCGAGGGCGGCTTCGGCATCACCGCGGCGCTTCAGATCTCGCTGCCCGGCATCGAGCGGGCGCAGGCGGAAGAGCTGGTGGCCAAGGCGCATCAGGTGTGCCCCTATTCCAACGCCACCCGCGGCAATGTGGACGTGGGCCTGACCGTCGCCTGAGGGCGGCTCGCGTCCGGTCCGGCTTGACCGGGCCGGTACACTGGCCAGGGCAAAGAAAACCCCGCCACGGCTCAGCCGGGCGGGGCTTTTTGTTTGGGACCGCAGCGAAGGCCGCGGTGAGATCAGCCGGTGATCACCAGCCGGGACGGCAGTGCAGGCCACCGTAGGGGCCGCGCCAGCATCCACCCGGATGCCAATAGGGGCCGTAGCCGTACCACCAGTCGATGAACAGGCTGGCATTGGTGCCGGACATGGGCTTGTCGTCGCTCAGCACCTTGTAATTGTAGGTCAGCGTGTCGCCGGTGATCACCGGATTGGTCAGCTCGACCACCGCGGTCGCCGGCTTGCCGTCCACAGTCACCGCCAGGGTGGCGTTGGGGGCGTCCTTCTGGAAGCTGTCCTTGCCGGTGTTCCAGAACTTCACGAAGTTCGCGGTCGGGGCATCGCCCGTCATGCGCTCGGGGCGGTCGGCGAACATCAGGGTCTGCGGGGCGACGCCCTTCAGGGTGATGGTCTTCTCATCCACCACCACGGAATCCGCCACCTGGACGAACAGCCAGTTGGCCGGCTTCATTTCTTCCATGTTTCCAGCCGGCTTGGCCGTCTGGGCGCTGGCGCCGCCGACGGCGCAAACCGCCGCCAAAAGCGCCCCGAAAATCGCTGATCTCATAGAACTCTCCAAAGGGGACATTGGGGTTCGTCACCACGGCGGCACTGTATCATCCTGCCGTCCATTTTCCAGGCCCCCGTGCGCGATTGCACACATTAACAAACAGGGTTGGATCACGGCAACTCAAGGGAAGGCAGATGTGCAGATGCTGATGCCGCTGGTAACATGATCTTAGCGTAAGCATAGCTTCCATATATTGAGATTTTGTGTCACCGGACTTGGGGTCTGTTACAGAAAAGCCTGAGCAGTGCCATGATGAGGCGTCGGTATCTGCCGCGCTGCCATCGTTGGAGCACAACCTCACCGATCCTTGCCTGCCCGCGTGCCGCCGCATTGGCGGGTGGGGCCGGGGAGATGTATGCAGTGGCACGCTTTTTGCTCAAGTAATAATGTCGCAAAACGATCCGACATCGCATGTCTCTAACCAGACATGAATGTAGAATTCTGTTGCGATGGCAACGGTCGTGTTCGAAACCGAAGTGTTTCGAAGAGATATCGACAAGTATACGGAGAAGAGAGATGCCCATCGTGACATTCAGGTCGCCGACGGTGAAAGATAAGCGTGTCTATGCCGTCGCGGGCGATACAAGTACGGTATTGGCCGTGGCGCGCGCCAATGGCGTGAAGATCGCCTATGAGTGCCAGGAAGGCGAATGCGGCTCGTGCCTGATCCAGATCGAATATGTGGTCGGCCAGCCGCGCATGGCCATTGCCCTGACCGACCGGGAGAAGTCGAAGCTGCGCGATCTCGGCAAGATCACCCGCGACCAGATCAAGGATGCGGAGGTCAACGACGTTGCGCCGCCGTTCCGCCTTGCCTGCCAGTTCATCGTGCGGGAAGAGGAAATGATCATCCACTATGAAGAGGCCGGCGCCGACGCCTGAGCCCCGGCGCGGCCCGACCGCATGGATCTGGCCGCATGGATCCCCATGGCGCGCCGCGGGAGGTCTCGTCCTCGCCCGGCGCATTCAACCTCACTCGATCTGGCAAGGTGACGCGTGGATACGGTCGAATACTTCCTGGCCTATGCGGTCAAGCTTGAGGAGGAGGCAGCGCTGCGCTTCGGCGAGCTGGCCGATGTGATGCAGAGCTGCGGCAATCGCGAGGTGGCGTCGCTGTTCCGGCGGCTGTCGCATTACTCCCGCCTGCATCTGGCCGATGCCCGGGCGCGCTCCCAGTATCGCGACATTCCCGCCCTGAAGGCGGACGAGTATCTGTGGCCGGATCTGGAGAGCCCGGAGGCGGCGGCGATCTGGGCCGCCGATCCGTTCATCGGCCGCGAGCAGGCGCTGGAGATCGCCCGCGACGCCGAGCAGGCCAGCCTGGACTATTATCGCGGCATTCTGGACACCACGACGGACCCGGAAATCAAGGTCCTGGCCAAGGAGTTCGTGGAGGAAGAAAGCGAGCATGTGCGCGAGATCCACAAATGGATCGCCGCGCACAAGGCCCAGCAGCCGCTGCCCGTGTCGGAAGCATAGTATCTCACGACTACCTCCGCGCGGTCACGAGAGGCAGGAAGATCTCGTCCAGGATCTCGGCGATGACGGGGTCCGAGATTGGCTTGGATGTCATGATGACCTCGTGTCGCATCAGGTCTGCCGGCAAAGCTGCGATGCGTGGCGTGATCTTTTTTGCATCGATTTCGCCTCGCGCGACCCCCCGCTCCAGGATTTGGGCGACGAGGTCCCTGCCAGCGACACGTCTGCGAATCTCCTCTCGGACATTGGCGAGGCTGCAATCATTTTTCGAAAGTTCCGCGTTCATCTCGAGAAAGAGACGCAGCAGCAGCGGTACGCCCCGGTTCGACCATTGCCGGAGCAGATAGGCGAACTCGTCTCGAACACTCTTCAGATCAGGTACGCTGATCGCATTGGCCGCGATGCAGTGCGCCATCGCGGCCGTGGCCAACGCAATTCGGCTGGGCCAGCGTCGAGCCAGGACGGGTCGGCTTGTACCGGCCCGCTTGGCGACCCCTTCCAGGGTGAAGCCGGTGTACCCGAATTCCGCGAGTTCCGTCCAGGCAGCGTCGAGCACCGCCTCTTCGAGCTCGGCGCCACGACGTCGTTCGGCCTTCGTCATCGCCTCTGCATTTCCATGACGTTCGTCTCTATCCTCTTCAATAAGATGCGGACGTGAATCTTATTGACGCGGGCAGTCGCCCCTGCATATAAGATGCGGTATTGCATCTTGTTGCGCAAGGTGCACGACACCTCAGCGCGGAATGAGCCGCGCTGCAATGGGCTCGCAGACAAGGCTTGGCAGTGTTCGAACATCCGAGGGTGCATGAACCTCGTACGCGACGACGCGGCAACATCTCTACGCCGGGCGCGCTTGCGCGTTCGCCGAGGACATTTCGAGCCGCGCGACGTCGTTGCTGCCAGCCAATAGCGTTTCGCACCCGGCGCAAGTTCCGAGCGAGACCTTCGCCTTCAAGCGAGTTCATCCGTGTCGCTGCGGGGGGGGGGGCAATGTGCTCGTCTCGACACCAACGGAGATTCAGCGTGACAGAACTGACGCATGAGAGAGCTTTTGCTGGGTTTGGTCCGAGACCGTCTGTTGGGGTGACAAGACCCAGAATGTTCGGATCGATTGCATTTCTGCTTTTTCTCGCGGGGTGTGCCAGCAAGGGCAGCCAGGAGCCGTTCTTCGACTATCAATCCGAAGCGGCGCAAGGTGCGGAATCGACATCTGCCAAGGCAGGCTCCAGGGGCGAGCAACCGAAAGACGGGAGCGCCTCCGCCCTGCTGGGGAACTCTCAAGTCGGACCAAATTATAAGGTAAATCCAACCGTAGTAAGCAACGGGCGGTATAATATCTACACGTTTGAAACGGAGCGCGGCAATTATACGGTAACCGGCGATGCTCTCGCACGCAAACACATTCAGGAATTGACCGCTCTGGAGGCCCTCAAGGCATATTCGCCGACAGCGGAATTCGTGCATGGAGCCGGCGATGCCGTTACCGGTCCGGTAAAGGGCGTCTTTACGGCGGTCACGAATCCCGCCGGAGCCTCGAAGGCAACCTACGCAAATGTCGAACGTCAAGCCAAATCCGTGCAACGCGGCTTTTCGAAAGCGGGCGAATTCGTCACGACCCTAGGCAAACCGGAGAAATGGCAGCCGAGCCGGGAAGACGAGGATCTGATTGACAAACTTGTCGATAGACAAAAAGAGAAACGGCGTCTTGCGCAGGCGCTCAACGTCGACCCCTACACACATTTTGTCCCGCTCTCCAATGAGCTGACCAAAATGGCGTCCTATTCCGCGACCGGCACATTCAGTGTCAAACGCGCCTTGGGCTTTGTTTCCGGCGGGGCCGGCACAGTCATTTCCGGTATTGGATTTGTCGATTCCTTTACGACGCAGACCATCGATATGGCGCCGGACGAAATCTCGGCAGTCAATCGGGAGAGGCTCCAAAAGCTGAACATTTCTGATTCGACAATCAAGAAATTCCTCTTGAGCGATAAACTGACTCCAACCGAAAGAACGCTCGCCGTTGGATACCTCACCGGCTTGTCCGGTGTGGCTGGTCTTGAAAATATTGTCGCCTTCATCGCAGAGAGTCCAACGAGGCACGATGCGTTCTTCGCATTGCAGACTTTGAGCTATCTGTCGGCGCAGCCGTTTGGGAGTGGGCCTGTTGCCCATGCAGAAATCGTTCACGGCATTCCGATTTTTTCGTTCGGTGATAGCAAGAAGATTGCTCTCCTGACGTCGGACCAACTCTTCTGGACCCCGCCGAATGCAAGTCAGCTCTCAAGTCTCGGTGAGGCACCGCGTGGCAATGGCGGAGGGGCGCCCAATCGGGAAATATGGGTATCTGGAGGAATTTCTGATCTGGCAAAACGCCAACTTCAGCGGCAAGGCTGGGTCGTGAAGGCCAATATCTTCAGCAATTCACGCTGGCTTATCTGAATAAGCCGAAGGATTAACAGCAGATCGATCACACGCCCGGCGGGCAGGCCACCTGGTCGCCGAATACACGGCTCCGTCTTTCCCGGGTGCATCGTCAAGCTCGGGACGGACGGGGAACCCGAGCTGCGGGCGGAGAAATGCCCCACGCGCCGCCCGCAGCTCACCCCCACCTGCCGTTCGACGATCTGCACATTTTGGCCCTTCCGGGAGCACAGTCCATGGCCGTCGGAAGGAGAAACGTCGCGCGGATTGCCTTGACCGTGGGCGCTGCGGGCTCGGCGGGTCGTGCGTCAAGCCGACCCACGATGAGGTGGCGCCGGGCATCCCGCCTTCTTCTCAAGGCGATCGTCATCGCAGATAATATAAGTGCCGCCGCGGATCGCTGGGCTATTGGTCCAGCAGGCCCGCCAGCTTCAGCGCCACGCCCTGGGAGCCTTCGATGCGCAGCCGGCCGGTGGAGAAGGCCAGCATCGGCCCGATCTTGCCGGAGATCAGCTTGTCCAGCGTGTCTGTGGAGAGCTTGAGCACCGCATCGGCCTCGGCGCTGCTTTCGGTGACGGTGACGGCGGGGCCGGTGGCGTCCAGCAGGATGGCTTCCTTGGTGTCGGTCAGTTCGAACCGCACCGTGTGGCCGAGGCTGGCGAGCGTGTCGGCGCGATCGGTGAGATTGTCGATCAGGGTGGCGAGGTCGGCCATGGATCAATCCGCGTAAAGGAGAAGCCGCGCCCGGATCGCCGGGCGCGGCGGGGGACATGCGCGCCGTGGCGCCTGCGGCCTCAGAAGGCCGCGTCGTCGAGCGCCATCATGGCCGACTTGCCGGCCTTGATGGAGCCCCACAGGCCGGCGACTTCCGGCAGCAGGCGATCGATGAAGAAGCGGGCGGTGACGATCTTGGCCTCGTAGAAGGCCGCGTCCCCATTGGCCTCCGCCCGCTTGGCATAAGCGATCTCGGCCATGCGCACCCACATGTAGCCAAGGGCCACCAGGCCGAACAGGCGCAGATAATCGGTGGCCGCGGCACCGGCCTCGTCCGGGTCCTTCATCCCCTTCTCGGCGATATGGCCGGTGGCCAGTTGCAGGGCGCCGAACGCCTTGCCCAGCGGGCCGACCAAAGGCCCGAGATTCTCGTCATCGAGCTTGGCATCGATATAGGCCAGCACCGGATGGAAGAAGCTGCGCAGATAGCGGCCCATGTGGGCGGGCAGTTTGCGGCCCACCAGATCGAGGGCCTGCACGCCGTTGGTGCCCTCATAGATCATGGCGATGCGGGCATCGCGCACATATTGCTCCACCCCATGGTCGCGGATGTAGCCATGGCCGCCATAGACCTGCACCCCCAGCGAGGCGTTGGTGAAGCCGAGATCCGTGAACAGCGATTTGACGATGGGGGTCATCAGCGCGGTGAAGTCCTCCGCATTCTGCCGCTCGTCGGGATCGTTGGAGCGCTCCATCAGATCCAGATTGCGCGCCACCCAGCCCGACAGCGCCCGGCAGCCTTCGTTATAAGCCCGCATGGTCATGAGCGAGCGCCGCACGTCCGGATGGACGATGATGGGATCGGCGGGCTTGTCGGGATATTTCGCCCCGGTCAGCGCCCGGCCCTGCAGCCGCTCCTTGGCGTAAGACACCGCGCTCTGATAGGCCGCTTCGCCGATGCCGAGGCCCTGCGTGCCCACCGACAGGCGCTCGGAATTCATCATGGTGAACATGGCGCGCATGCCCTTGTGGGGCTCGCCCACCAGCCAGCCGGTGGCCTCTTCCAGCGAGAGCTGGCAGGTGGCCGAACCGTTCAGGCCCATCTTGTGCTCAATGCCGGTGCACAGCACGCCATTGCGCGCGCCGGGGGTGCCGTCTTCCTTCGGCAGGAATTTCGGCACCAGGAACAAGGAGATGCCCTTCACCCCCTTGGGCGCGTCCGGCAGGCGGGCGAGCACCAGATGGATGATGTTCTCGGTCAGATCATGCTCGCCGGCGGAGATGAAGATCTTCGAGCCGGTGATCTTGTAGCTGCCGTCGCCCTGGGGCTCGGCCTTGGTGCGCAACAGGCCGAGATCCGTGCCGCAATGGGGCTCGGTGAGGCACATGGTGCCGGACCAGATGCCCTCCACCATCTTGGGCAGGAAGCGCTCCTTCAGCTCCTGCGGCGCATGGCTGTTGAGGGCCTGATAGGCGCCATGGGTGAGGCCGGGATAGAGGCCGAACGAGAGATTGGCCGAGCACATCATCTCTTCGACGAACTTGGTCACGCTGGCGGGCAGGCCCTGGCCGCCCCATTCGGGATCGCAGGCGATGCCGTTCCAGCCGCCCTCCACATAGGTGGCATAGGCGTCCTTGAAGCCGGTGGGCGTGCGCACAACGCCATTCTCATATTTGCAGCCTTCGCTGTCGCCTACCGCATTGAGCGGCGCCAGCACCTCGGTGACCAGCTTGCCGGCTTCTTCCAGCACGGCGTCGATGAGGTCCGGGGTAATCTCCTCCAGGCCCTTCATGTCCTTGAGATTGTCGCTGCCGTGCAGTTCGTGGAGCACGAAGCGCATGTCGCGCAGCGGCGGCTGATAGGTCTGCATGGTCGTCTCCCGTGTCGTCTTGATCTTGATCGCCTGGCGTTCGCCAGAATAATCCCTCTAGGGCCAGGCGTCTTTGGGAGCGCGCAGGCCGAATCCTATGCCTCGGTATCGCCCCTCTCCCCCGCACGGGGAAGAGGGCTGGGAGAGAAACGACGAACCGCCCCCGGTTCGCGGGCAGGCCCGCTGCGCCGTTTCCCTCCCGATCCTCTCCCGCGCCCGGGGGAGGATATTCTTTGCGCGGCGGTTTCCCTCTCCCGCCGACCGATGAAGCGCCAAGTTCACCGTTCGCGACCCTCCCCCCTTGCGGGGGAGGGCAGGGAGGGGGGTGAAACGGCCGCCGCCCGGTGCCCGGTCTGTGGTGGGCGGTGCCTGCCGCCGGTCTCGTCATCCTGTCCGCGGTCTGGGGGGAGGGCGTTTCACCCCCCACCCCAACCCTCCCCCGCAAGGGGGGGAGGGGGAGCGTCGTGCTAGTTCCGCAATGGCCGTCCGGTTTCCAGGATCGCTTCGATCCGGGCCAAGGTGGCGTTGGTGCGGATGAGCTTCATGAAGCCAGCCCGTTCCAGCTCCAGCACCTGCGCTTCCGTCACCGGCACCGTATGGTCGGCGCCGCCGCCGGTGAGCACTTCCGCCAAGGCCGCCGCCACCACCAGATCATGCTTGGTGGCGATGCCGCGCTTGGCGAAGCTCTCCGCCGCCATCTCCAGCGCCACCCGGCCGGACGGGCCGGGCAAAGTGAGATCCTGCGGCTTGGGCGGGGCGTAGTTCTCCACCAGCGCCAGGGCTTTCGCCTTGGCATCCGCCAGCAGGCGGTCGCGGTTCATGGTGATGCCGTCGGTGGGGCGCAGGAAGTGCAGTTCCTTGGCCTCGGCGGCGGATTTCGACACGGTGGCGGTGCTCACGGTCTCGAACACCTTGGAAGGGGCCGGCATCGGCCCCTTGGGCAGACTGGGATCGGTCTGCCAGCGGGTGAGCATTTCCTTGCAGCCGCCCCAGCCGGGCAGCACGCCGACGCCGCATTCCACCAGGCCGATATAGCTTTCCGCATGGGCCTGCACGGCGGAGGAGTGCAGCAGGATCTCGCAGCCGCCGCCCAGCGCCATGCCGGCGGGCGCCGACACCACGGGGAAGGGGGCGTATTTGAGCGCCTGATAGGCCTGCTGGCCGCCGGCCACCAGTTTCTCCACCTCGCCGAACGCGGCGATGTTGCAGGCGAACAGCGCGAGGCCGAGATTGGCACCCACGGAGAAGTTGCTGCCCTCATTATAGATGACGAGGGCCTTGTACTTGTCCTTCACCAGCTTCGAGGTCTTGCCCAAGAGCGAGATGATGCCCTCGTCCAGGGAATTGGACTTGGAGGTGAACTCGAAGCACAGCACGCCGTCGCCAATGTCCCACACCGCAGCGGAACCATTCTTCAGCACCGGCTCGGAGGCGAGCTTGATGTCGGACAGCAGCAGCACGCCCTCGGGGCGGACGATGTCGCGATAGGTGCCGTCCAGGTCCAGATACTGCCGGCGGCCATTCTCCACCCGGTAGAACGGCTTGCCCTGGGCCAGGAACGGCGGCACCGCCTCGCCCGCCGCGGTGAGGATCTCCACCACCGCCCCGGCGCCGATGCGGTCGATCAGCTCGAACGGACCCCACTTCCAATTGTAGCCGAGGCGCATGGCCTCATCGATGGCCACCACGTCGTCCGCCGCATCGGGCACCAGCACTGCCGCATAGGCCAAGGTGCGGGCGACGACGTTGGCGGCATAGCGCCCGGCCGGGGTGTTGGCGGCCAGCAGGGCCTTGGGATGCTTGGAGGCGGCATCCACCTCCGGCAGAACCGCCTTTTCCTGCGCCCGATACTGGCCGGTGGAAAGGTCGATGCTCTCCTTCACCTTGCCGCCATGGTCGCGGTTGAGGCGATAGAAGCCGCCCTTGCCCTTGCGCCCGGTATAGCCGGTCTCGATCATGGTCTTGATCAGGGGCACATCGCGCACGGTGGCGTGGAACGGGTCGTCCTTGGGCAGGGCCCGTTCCAGGCTGCCCTGGACGTGGGGCATGAGGTCAAGGCCCACCAGATCCAACAGGCCGAACACGCCGGTCTTGGGAATGCCGAACGGGCGTCCCATCACCGCATCGGCTTCTTCCACGGTGAGGCCCTGCTCGAACGCCTGACCCACCGCCAATTGCATCCAATAGGTGCCGAGGCGATTGGCGATGAAGCCCGGCGTGTCCTTGCAGCGCACCACGGTCTTGCCCAGCTTCACATCGGCGAAGCGCGCCACCCGGTCCACTGTGGCGGCGTCGGTCTCCGGGCTGGAGACGATTTCCAGCAGCCGCATGTAGCGGGGCGGATTGAAGAAATGGGTGATGAGGAAATCGCGGCGGAAGGCGTCGGACAGGCCCTTGGTCAGGTCCGCCAGCGGGATGGTGGAGGTGTTGGACGACACCGCCGTGCCCGGCTTGCGCACGGCGTCGATCTTGGCATAGAGCGCCTGCTTGATGTCGAGGCGCTCGACGACCGCTTCCACGATCCAGTCGCAGTCGGCCAGTTTTTCGAGGTCGTCCTCGATATTGCCCGGCGTCACCAGCTTGGCGGCGCGCTTCGACATGAAGGCGGCGGGATCCGCCTTCAACAGCTTCTCCACCGCGGTCTGGGCGATGACACTGCGGCCGGCGCCATTGGCCTTGGCGGCCTCCGGCACGATGTCCAGCAGCAGCACCTCCACGCCCGCATTGGCGATGTGGGCGGCGATGCCCGCGCCCATGACGCCGGCGCCGATGACGGCGGCCTTCTTGATCTCAGTCATGACGGCCTCCGCTCAGACGCGCTCGAGGATGGTGGCGATGCCCTGGCCGCCGCCGATGCACTGGGTGGCCAGCGCATAGCGCCCGCCCTCGCGCTTCAGCAGGCTCGCGGCCTTGCCGACGATGCGCGCGCCGGTGGCGCCGAGCGGATGGCCCAGCGCCAAAGCGCCGCCGTCGATGTTCAGGGTCTCGGTGCGGATGTTGAGGTCGCGGGCGCAGGCCAGCGCCTGGGAGGAGAAGGCCTCGTTCAGTTCCACCACGTCGATGTCGTCGATGGTGATGCCGGCGCGGGCCAGCGCCTTGCGGGTGGCTTCCACCGGGCCGATGCCCATGATCTCCGGCGCGCAGCCGGCCACCGCCACGCCGCGCAGGCGGGCGAGCACCTCAAGCCCATGCTTTTCCGCATAGGCTTCCGAGCACACCAGCACGGCGGAGGCGCCGTCGGTGAGCGGGGAGGAGGTGCCGGCGGTCACGGTGCCGTTCTGGTCGAAGGCGGGCTTCAGGCCGGCGAGGTCGGCGGCGGTGGTCTCAGGCCGGATGCAGCCGTCGGCGCTGACGCTCTTGCCATTGATGCGGATCGGCACGATCTCATCCGTGAACTTGCCGTCCGCCTGCGCCTTGGCGGCCTTGCGATGGCTCTCCAGCGCAAAGGCTTCCTGATCGGCGCGGGTGATCTGCCATTTGCTGGCGACATTCTCAGCGGTGTCGCCCATGCCCATATAGGCGGCCTTGTTGGCGGCGTAGAGGGCCGGGTTCGGCATCGGATTGAAGCCGGTCATGGGCACGCGGCTCATGCTCTCGATGCCGGCGCACACGAACACATCGCCGGCGCCAAGCAGGATCTGCCCGGCGGCCATGTGGACGGCCTGCATGGAGGAGCCGCAGAAGCGGTTCACCGTGACGCCGGCCACCGAGTTCGGCAGCTCGGCGATCATGCCGATGAGGCGGGCGACGTTGAACCCCTGCTCAGCTTCGGGAAAGGCGCAGCCGACGATGAGGTCTTCGATGTCCTCAGGGGCCACCTTGGTGCGGGCGATCAGATCGCGCACCACCTGGGCGGCCAGATCATCGGGCCGCACCCGGGCGAGATCGCCCTTCTTGGCGGGGGTGAAGGGCGAACGGGCGTAGCCCGCGATGACGACGTTGGACATGGGCTCTCCTGCGATTTCCGTCGGTGTTGTTCTTGTTGGGTCGGTGTTCTTGTGAGGTCGGTCTCCGCGCCGGTGACGCGGAGCCGGTTGGGAGGCCTTGCCTGCCGGGGCGGCCCCTGGAGCCTGCCGCTGCCCCTGCGCCGGCCCCGCATGGGGACCGCGCCAAGGCGGGCGGGGGCCGGGGCCGGTTCAGCGAGCGCGTGCTAGCGGGCGCCTTTCTTGCCGGCGGCCTTCTTCTCGGGGGCCAGGCTGGCCTCCGCCAGGGCCAGAGCGGCGAGGGTCTGCTCCTCGATCTCCTTCAGTTCCAGGAGGCTCTCCTCCAAGGCGAGGCGCTGGTCCTCCAGCATGTCGAGGCGGGTGCGCACCTTCTTCAGCAGCAGGCGGATCTGCTCGGCCTGGGTGGGGTCCACATCGTAGAGATCGAGATATTCCTTGATCTCGCGCAGGCTGAAGCCCAGGCGCTTGCCGCGCAGGATCAGCACCATGCGGGCGCGGTCGCGCTTGGTGTAGACGCGGATGTTGCCCGCCCGGCGCGGCGCGATCAGCCCCTTGTCCTCATAGAAGCGAATGGTGCGCGGGGTGATCGCGAGATCGCGAGCCAGTTCGGTCACCGAGAAGAAGGTGTCGGTGAGTCCGTGGTGGGCCGGGTCGCTGTCGAGTGCCATCTGTTGACCTATACGTCATGTCTCGGCTCTTAGGATACATGCTTTGCCCTCGCCTTCAAGGGGGCGGCGGGGTGCGTCATGGCACTAATCGCATTGCCGACTATTTAGTGCTGCAGGGCACCTAGGGTTTGTGCGATGCAATAATAGACTCAATGGCCAGCTATCGGAGAACAGTTGGGACGAAGTGTCGTATCATGTCTGATACAAAACCTATGGGAGCGCCGGCCGGTGTGGTTGCTGGGTCCGGGATTTGTACTAAAATGCGTTGCATTCGCGCAACAGAGGGAAATTTGCAGTATAAACTGTGGCGCAGATGCGGCTGGGTGGTTGACCGACGTCACAGGATCAGCATGCTAGATGACGTATAGGGCATCTGCCACACCATTAGGTGCAATGCACAATAATGGATGCCCGGGAAACGCTTGTTGGGGGGGGCTTTTGATGATCCTGCGCCATGGTCTGCGGCGAACTGCGCCGGCACTCGTTCTGCCCGCTCTGGCCCTTGCCTGTGCCGGAAGCGCCCAGGCGGGCGGTTTCGGCCTGCGCGAGCAAAGTGCCTACTACCAAGGCTCCTCGTTCGCCGGCTCCGCCGCCGGCGGCGCGGGCCTCGCTTCCATGTACTGGAACCCGGCCGCCCTCAGCTTCGTGCCGGGCATGCAGGTGGAAGGCAATGTCACTTACATCGCCCCCCATGCTTCCATCGACGTGCAGCGGGCGACCGGCCCGATCACCGGCGCCAACCTCGGCACCTACGGCGTTTCCGATATCGTGGATAATGCTGCGGTGCCAGCGGCTTACGTGAGCTATGCGTGGGATCGGATCGCCGTGGGCGTGTCGGTCAACGCCCCCTTCGGCCTGGTGACGGATGCGCCCTGCAACTGGTCCGGCCGCTATTATGGCTGCTATAGCCGGATCTATGACGTCAACGTCCAGGGCAACGTGGCCTATAAGGTCAATGACTGGCTGACCATTGGCGGCGGCGTCTCCGTCAACTATATGGATGCCCGCCTGACCCAGGGCCAGATCAATGGCGTCAGCACCCAGGGCATCGCCTATGGCAGCGGCCAGGTGGATGGCGACGACATCGGCCTGGGATTCAGCGTTGGCGCCCTGTTCACGCTGATGCCGGGCACCACGGTCGGCGTCGGCTATCGCACCTCCATCGACCAGAATCTGAAGGGTCAGGTCACCATCCTGAATTCCTCGGCCACCGCCATCCAGTTGCTGCCGGCCAATGCGGGCATCACGCTGCCCGATCAGGTCACCGCCTCCTTCCGCTCCAAGCTCACCCCGCAGTGGACCTTGCTGGGCACGGTGGAATGGACCAACTGGTCGCAATT
Source organism: Azorhizobium sp. AG788 (assembly GCF_943371865.1). Classification (GTDB taxonomy): domain Bacteria; phylum Pseudomonadota; class Alphaproteobacteria; order Rhizobiales; family Xanthobacteraceae; genus Azorhizobium. The sequence goes on from NZ_CALRWL010000001.1 coordinate 319,028, forward strand.
GCAGCAATTGGTGGTGGTGCCCACCGGGGCGAACGCCTCGGTGCTGGATCTGGGCTGGCGCGACGGCTGGTTCTTCTCCGGCGGCGTCGAGTATCAATGGGATGCCAAGCTGGCCCTGCGCGCCGGTCTTGGCTACGAAATCTCGCCGGTCACCGACGAAGTGCGTAATCCCCGCCTGCCGGACACCAACCGGACTTGGCTCTCGGTGGGCGCGACTTACGCCTGGACCGAACAGCTGAGCCTGGACTTCGCTTATACGCACATCTTCGGCCAGAGTGGCAGCATCAACTTGAGCCCGGCCGATCCGGCCAATGCGCTGCGCGGCACCCTGGTGGCGGAAGTGAACAATGGCTATGTGGACATCGTCTCCATGGCGGTGCGCTACAAGTTCGACGCGCCCCTGCCCAAGACCGCGCTCATCGTGAAGTAAAGCTCAACCCGGCGGCGCCGACCGCCGCCGGGGTTTCGGCACAATCCGCGCCCATGATCGCGCCGTGGCGCCCCTCAGGTGCGCCACGGGACACGACGGAATGCCCGCCTGCGCGCATGCGGGCGTACGCCGTCAAAGGGCGAGCTGCCAAAGAGTGGCCGACCCGGAACGCCGGCGCCTCGACGCGCTGGCAAGGGAGGATTTCGATGCTGCATCGCGTCGACACGACGGCCGTCTCCACCGGCCCCTTGACCGATCTCTTGGACACCAGCGTCATCGCGCACGGTGCCTTGCCGGCGATGAATTTCCTCGGCCGGCGCTGGACTTACGCCCAATTGGGCGACCTGGTGGCGCGTAGCGCCGCCGGGCTGCAGCGCCTGGGCGTCACCAAGGGCACCCGCGTGGGCCTCTGCCTGCCCAATACGCCGTATTCCGTCATCTTCTACTTCGCCATCCTGAAGGCGGGCGGCACGGTGGTGAACTTCTCGCCGCTCTATGTGGAGCGGGAGCTGAGCCATCAGATCCGCGATTCCGGCACCACCATCATGGTGGTGCCCGATCTCAAGATCATCCATTCACGCGTGGCGGCGGTGGCCGCGGACGCCGGCCTGTCCCGCATCATCGTGTGCCCGTTCGCCGGCATTCTCTCGCCGCTGAAGGGGCTGCTGTTCACGCTGTTCAAGCGCAAGGACCAAGCGGTCTATGACGCCGCGGACGGCCGCCACATCACCTTCAAGGCCCTGCTGGCCGATGCGCCCGCCCTGCGCCCGGTGGCGGTGGACCCGGAGCGGGACATTGCGGTGCTGCAATATACCGGCGGCACCACCGGCGTTCCCAAGGGGGCGATGCTGAGCCATGCGAATCTGGCGGCCAATGCCCATCAGGTGATCGACCATGTCCACTGCCTCGCCATCGGGCAGGAGCGGGTGATCGGCGTGCTGCCGCTGTTCCATGTGTTTGCCATGACCACAGTGATGAACATTCCCATCGCCATCGGCGGCGAGATCATCCTGGTGCCGCGGTTCCAGCTCAACGACGTGCTGAAGACCGTGGCCAGCACCCGCGCCACCATGTTCCCCGGCGTGCCGACCATCTATGGCGCCATCAACAATTCCCCCGAGACCGCCAAGCATGATTTGTCGTCGCTCAAGCTGTGCATCTCCGGCGGCGCCCCGCTGCCCATGGAGGTGCGCCATCAGTTCGAGATCCTGACCGGCTGCAAGCTGGTGGAAGGCTACGGCCTCAGCGAAACCTCGCCGGTGCTGACCGCAAATCCGCCGATGGGGGTGATCAAGGATGGGTCGGTGGGCACCGCGGTTCCCGGCACCATCTTGGAGATCCGCAGCCTTGACGATCCTCGCCAGATCATGCCCCAAGGGCAGAAGGGCGAGGTCTGTGCCCGCGGCCCCCAGGTCATGGCGGGCTATTGGCAGCGGCCGGAGGACACCGCCGCCACCTTCGTGGACGGCGCATTCCGCACCGGCGACGTCGGCTATCTGGATGCGGACGGCTATCTGTTCCTGGTGGATCGCATCAAGGACGTGATCCTGTGCGGCGGCTACAATGTCTATCCGCGGGTGATCGAGGAGGCCTTGTACCAGCATCCCGCCGTGGCGGAGGCGGTGGTGATCGCCGTGCCCGATCCTTATCGCGGCCAAGCGCCGAAAGCGTTCGTGACGCTGAAGGTGGGCATCAAGGCGACGCCGGAGGAACTGCGCAGCTTCCTCACCACCCAGGTCTCCAAGGTGGAGATGCCCAAAGAGGTGGAGATCCGCGACCAGTTGCCTCGCACCCTGGTGGGCAAGCTGTCGAAGAAGGAACTGGTGGAAGAAGAGAAGAAGAAGGCGGCAGAGCGCTAGAAGCAGGCGGTCCGGCGGCATCTTGCCGCTCGGCCCAGCTTCCGCTCCCGCAGGGCAGTGGGGGCGTCACAGCAGGCGTATGTTCGCCGCGGGCGTCCGGTTCTTGCGCCCTGCGTGGCAAGAGGGGCGGGTGTCCGCCGGGAATGGGCATGCTATGCGGGACAGCGCGTCAGGTGCCGGGACCTGGCCGCAGACCGGGATGCCATTCATGCTCACTGACAGGACCGTGGCCCGCATCGTTGCCATCGCCTGCGCTGTCGTGGCGCTGTTCGCGGCAGCGTGGGTGATTTCCGACGTATTGTTGCTGGTGTTTGCCGCGATCCTGGTGGCCGTGGGCCTGCATGGGGCCGCGAGCGCGGTGGTGCGCTATACCGGATGCCCGCCCAAGGCGGCCCTGGTCATCGTCTGCCTGTCCGTCGCCGGATTGCTCGGGGCGGTGTTCTATCTGTTCGGCAACATCATCTCCGCCCAGGTGACCGAGCTGTTCCATCGCTTGCCCTCCGCTTGGCAGACCTTCCAGGATGAATTCCACCTGCGCGGGATGATGGACGACCTGATGCGTCGGGCTGAAGCCTCGGCACCGTCCGGCGCCACGGTGTTGTCGGCGGTGCGGGGCGTCACGGCCAATGTCGCCAACGCGCTGCTTGGGGTGTTCCTGGTGGTGGTGGGGGGGCTCTATTTCGCCGTCCAGCCGCACATGTATCGCGACGGGCTGCTCTCGCTCTTTCCCGAAGAGCGTCGGGCTGACGCCTCCGCCCGGCTGGACGATGTGGCCGAGGCCCTGCGCTGCTTCCTCAAGGCGCAGCTCATCGCCATGGTGGTGGTGGGTCTGTTGAGCGGCATCGGCCTTGCCTTCTTGGGCATTCCGGCGGCGTTGGCGCTGGGCCTGTTTGCGGGGCTGGCGGAATTCGTGCCCATGGTCGGTCCGGTGATGGCCGCGATCCCGGCGCTGTTGCTGGCGCTGACGGTCGGCCTCGATCAGACCCTGTACACCTTGATCCTGTTCGTGGTGGTGCAGCAGGTGGAGAGCAATTTCATCTCCCCCATGTTGCAGCAGGAGATGGTGTCGCTCCCCGCGGCGGTCACGCTGTTTGCCGTGGTGGCGTTTGGAACCTTGCTGGGCCCCATCGGGCTCCTGCTGGCAACCCCGTTGACGGTGCTGGTGTTCGCGCTCGCCCGGCCGAAGTCCCATTGCGCGCGTTGATGGTATCATTGCAGGGGCTGGCGGGTTCAGTTTGCGGTCGCCCGCGCGGCGTGTATGTTCTCGCGCCTTGCGCCGAACCGCGCCGGGAGGGATCGCCCGATCCTCTCCCAGGTGCGGCCCTCCCTTCAGCGCGGGGCCGCTGTCTTGGCTGGCGGGAGGCTGGCCGGTGAGTGGGCGCTAGCCAAGCCTGCTTATACATCAGGAGTTCGGCAGGGAGGGGCGGGCCGTGGCCTTGCCCGCCTGCCGATGGGCACGGGGATTACGCTTGCATGGCCCGCGATACCACGGACGCCACTCCCATTCGCTCGCGCGATGAATTGGTTGCCTATCTGGAGGCCGGCAACAAGCCGGACTCAGCCTTTCTCATCGGCACGGAACACGAGAAGATTCCCTTCACCTTGGGGCGGCACGAGCCGGTTCCCTATGATGGCGACAAGGGCATCCGCGCCATCCTGGAAGGCATGCGCGACGTGCTGGCCTGGGAGCCGATTCTCGAAGGCACGACCATCATCGGCCTGTCCGATCCGCGCGGCGGCGGCGCCATCTCGCTGGAGCCCGGTGGGCAATTCGAATTGTCCGGTGCACCTCTGGCCTCGATCCACGAGACCTGTTCCGAGCTGAACACCCATCTGACGCAGGTGCGCAATGTGGCCGAGCCCTTGGGCATCGGCTTCCTGGGCATCGGCATGAGTCCGAAGTGGACCCGGGCGGAAACCCCGGTGATGCCGAAGGGCCGCTACAAGATCATGTCCGGCTACATGCCCAAGGTCGGCAAGCTGGGCCTCGACATGATGTTCCGCACCTGCACCGTGCAGGTGAACCTGGATTTCTCATCCGAGGCGGACATGGTGGAGAAGCTGCGGGTCAGCCTCGCGCTCCAGCCCATTGCCACCGCGCTGTTTGCCAACTCCCCCTTCACCGAGGGCAAGCCCAACGGCTTTCTCTCGTTCCGCTCGGAGATCTGGCGCGACACCGACAACGCCCGGTCCGGCATGCTGCCCTTTGCCTTCGAAGACGGCATGGGCTTCGAGCGCTATGTGGACTATGCGCTGGATGTGCCGATGTATTTCCTCAAGCGCGGCGAGGGCTATATCGATGTCTCCGGCTCCTCGTTCCGCGACTTGATGGCCGGCCGCCATCCGGCAGCGCCGGGCGAGACCGCCACTTTGGCAGACTGGATCAACCACCTCTCCACCATCTTCCCGGAAGTGCGGCTGAAGCGCTATCTGGAGATGCGCGGCGCCGACGCCGGCCCGTGGGCCAAGCTCTGTGCGCTGCCGGCATTCTGGGTCGGCTTGCTCTACGACCGCCAGAGCATGGATGACGCGTGGCAATTGGCCAAGGATTGGACCGCCGAACAGCGCCAGGCCTTGCGGGACGATGTGCCCCGTCTCGGCCTCAAGGCGCAGATCGCCGGGCGCAGCGTGCATGAGATCGCGCGGGATGTGCTGGCCTTGTCCCGTGCGGGTCTGGCCCGCCGCCGCCGCCTCGACAGCCAGGGACGCGACGAGACCCGTTTCCTCGCCCCCATCGACGAGGTGGTGGCCAGCGGCCGGACACCGGCCGAATGCCTGCTGGAGCGCTTCCACGGCGCCTGGGAAGGCTCGGTGGAGCCGGCGTTCGAAGAGCTCGCTTACTGAGTCTCACCGGCGCAATGGGGCAGGGGCCTGCGCGCCTGCCCTGCTGCGCGAGGCTGAAAAGCGGGAGCTCCGGCGCGGCTTTCGCGCCATGTGCCATGTGCATGGCTCGCGCCGCGCGTCTGCGGTGCCCGCCATGGACGCGGCGCGCCGCAGGGGGCACTGACGGGGGCCTTCCCGTTCGGATTCCCCCATGGCCCAGCCTGCTTCCACTTCCGCTACGGCGCTCGGGCCGATGGACGGCGCGCTCTATGCGGCCACGGTTCTGATCTGGGGCAGCGGCTGGCTTCCCATGCGCCTGCAATTGGGCGTCGTCGCGCCGGAGGTGTCGGCGGTGTGGCGGTTTGCCTTGGGCGCGACGCTGATGTTCGCCGCCGTAGCCATCAGCGGGGGACGCCTGCGCTTTCCGGTCCGCGCGCACCTGCTCTTCGTGATCCTTGGCGCGACGTTGTTTTCGCTGAACTTTCTCGCCTTCTACCATGTGGGCTACTACCTCCAGTCCGGCGTGATGTCGGTGCTGTTCTCCCTGGCGTCGGTATTCATCCCTCTGTGCTCCGCCGTGCTGCTGGGCACGCGGATCAGCACCCGGGTGCTGTGCGGTGCCGTCCTGGGCATTGCCGGGGTGGCGCTGATCTTTGGCCCACAGGTGGTGCGGGCCGGCCTCGGCTCGGAGATTGGCGTCGGCCTGGCGTTGGCCTTTGCGGGGACGCTGCTGTTTTCCCTGGGGAGCCTCACCACCGCAGTGGTGGCGGCGCGGGGCTTGCCGCTCACCTCCGCCACGGCCTGGGGCATGGCTTACGGCCTGGTGATCCTGGTGACCGCGGCGCTGGTCAGCGGTGCACAGTTCCAGGTGGAGTGGGAGGTGCGCTATCTCGCTGCCCTGGGCTATCTGGTGGCCGTTCCGACGCTGCTGGGTTTTGCCGTCTATCTGCAGCTCATTCGCCGCATCGGCGCCAGCCGCGCGGGCTATGGCACGGTGATGTTCCCCATCGTTGCGCTCGCCATCTCGACCCTGTTCGAGGGCTATCAATGGACCTGGCTTGCCGCCGGAGGCGTGGTGCTGGTCCTGGCCGGCAATCTGGTGGTGCTCTCATCGCCGCGCCGCCCGGCCGCATCCGGCCGGCCTGCTTAAGGCGAGACCTATTCCGCCGCGTCGGCGTCGGTGAGGTTGTCGAGCCCCTGGATGATGTGCTGGGCCAAGGCGTCCGCCAGGACGGACGGCTCGTGGCGGTTGCGCAGCAGGCCGATATCGCACGGCGGCAAGGGTGGGAAACCGTCCGCCGGCCCCAGCACACGCATGCCGGGCCGCAGGGCGGATTCAGGAAAGACCGACACCGCAAGACCCGCCAACACCGCCGCCGAGACCGCACCGTGGTTGGGGCTGGAGTAGAGGATGCGGTGGGGCCGTCCGGCGCTGTTCAGGCGGGTGACCGCCACATCGCGCCATTGGCACGAGGGCTGGCCCAGGGCCAAGGGCGTCGGGGTCTCCAGATGGGCGGAATGGCGCAGCGATCCCACCCAGAGCAGGCGCTCGCGGCGGATGACCTGGGCATTGCGGCCGGTGATGTCGGTGGCGGTGATGATGGCCAGGTCGATGGCGCCGGTGGAGATCTGCTCGTTCAAGGTGGCGCTGGGCGCGCACACCACGGTGAGTTCCACCGAGGGATGGGTGCGGGAGAAGCGCGCCATGATGTCCGGCAGATAGCGGTCGGCATAATCATCGGGAACGCCGAGGCACACCCGGCCCGACAGCATGTCGTCGGCGAACACCGAAACCGCTTCCAGATTCAGCTTCACGATGCGGCGGGCATAATCCAGCAGGCGCTCGCCGTCCTGGGTGAGGCGGGACGCCCGTCCGTCGCGGGCGAACAGGGGACGCGCGACCCGGTCCTCCAGCCGCTTCATCTGCATGGAGACGGCGGATTGCGTCTTGTGCACCACGTCGGCGGCTTTGGTGAAGCTGCCGGTTTCCGCAATGGCCACGAAGGTCCGTAGATGGTCCGTATCCAGCAGAATGGTCATGCCGGGCACTCCCTTAAATCATCACGAGAGATGATAGTTGGGATGAATAACATTCGCTAGTCTGATTTGTTCGCATCCCGCACAAGGAACTGCAGCTGAGGCGCAGCGATATCGGGTGGCCCCCACCCGCGGCCTGGAGGATTGATGGCCGGCGCCCGGCGATGGAGAGCGATATGAGCAGTTACGGCGAGATCCGCAGTGTCTTTGCAGTGCCCTTCGGCGACCGTGTGGCCGATGCCGCGCGCGCTGGTGTGCGTACCGTAATGAACATCGGCCGTGCTTTCGCCCATCGCCGTGAGCTGGCCCTGCTGGGGAGTCTCAATGATCACATGCTGAAAGATATCGGCATTGATCGGAGCGATTTGCGGGACGCCGCATCGCAACCCTTATGGGCCGATCCGACCCAGATCCTGGTGTCGCGCTCGGTTGAACGCCGCGCCGCCCATTTGCTGCGGAGCCGCGCGGCCGCGCGGCGCATGCCGGACTGAGCGGCCCAGGTTTCTGGCCCCGGCGAGCCCCACGCGCTTGCCGTCGCGCCACTGATCGGCGGTCACGCCCCTCGGGACCGCCTTCTTGCCCGCACCGCTTTGTCGGTGCGGGCTTTTTTATTGCCCGCCGCCCACTGTCGCCGACGGCTGAAGACGACGGCTAGCGCTTGGGTCCGCCGCGACCACCGCCGGAACTGCGGTCCAGCATCTGGCTCCAGAAGTCGAACGGGTAGAAACCGGTGGGCGTCGCCTGGCTCTTGGCCGCTTCAAACGGCGAGTAGCCAGGGGGGAAGCCCTGGGCGAACAACTGCGCGAAATAGTCCTGGAAGGGCAGGGGGCCGGCAAACCCGAGCTGCGCCTGCGGCTGAGGCGGCGGCATTGGAACCGGCTTGGGGGCCGGCTGCGGCGGGGCCCAAGTCTGCTGCGGCAGCTGGAAGTTGGACATGGACGCGCTGATGGATTCCGCCAAAGCCTGCCACGGATTTGCGCCGGGCTTGCTGGCGGCGCCGCGCAGGCCGAAGGGCGACTGCACCATCATCTGGGCGAAAGAATCGATCCAGGGATTGCCCGTGCTCTGCGGCGCGCTGGACTTGGAAGGGGTGAGGAAGTTGCCCAACGCATCGATCCAGGGATTGCCGGTGGGCAAAGGCTGGCCACTGGCCCGGGCCAGCGAGGCGGCCAGCAACTGGCTCATGGCGCCGGAGGCGGCCAGTGACTTGGCCATGCCGCCCAGCAGCAAGGTGGCGAATGACGGCATCACCTGATTGACCACGGCGGTTGCGAGGCCGGAGGAGGTGGCGGCGTGCTCGGCGACGGCGCGCGCCACTTCCGGGCTGCCGAAGACCGCATCCATGGCGGTGGCGCCGGGCTTGGACAGCTCGCCGGGCGCACTGGGCGCGTGCTCATAGAGGCCGCCATAGGGGCCGCTCATCATCAGCACGGTCAGATTGGCCATCCCGTCGGGGGACTGCATGGCGCGTTGCATCGCCGCCGCGAAGGCGGGCATCAGGGCCTCCATGGCCCGCTGTGTCTGCTGAGCGGAGATGCCGTAAAGGCTGGCGAGATTTTCGACCCCGTGCCCGCCTTGTGCGCCTCGAAGCAATTGTGTGAACTGATCCATGCATGGCCTCCCTGGCGGACTGTACGCCATCGTCTGGCCGAAATCACGGATCGATGGCGCTGGCATCCTGCGGCGAGGACAAAGGCGGCATTTCCGCCGGCCCGGGATGGGGGACCGGGACTTGATTCCCCGCGGCCCCCCGCGCGCTGATTTTTTCAATCAAGCCGAAGGCGGACACCATGGCGGCGACCCCGAACGCCACCGCCCCCAGGGATTGGCCGAGAATCACCCCGTCCGGACCCATCAGGCGCCCCCCGGCCCAGACGAATGGAAAAGTGCCCAACGTGGCCCGCCCCCAGTTGAAGCCGGTGGAGAGCAAAGGCGCCCCGAGATTGTTGAAGGCGGCGTTGGAGACGAACAGCGCGCCGAGAAACATGAAGCTTCCGGCCGAGAATAGGCAGAAGAAGGCGACGATCCCCTGGCCTTCGGCGGTCAGCCCGAACACCGCGGAAATCCCGTTGCGCCCCAGCGCGAGGATCAGCCATACGGTGCCCACATAGGCGAGGGTCAGGAGCAGGCTGTCCTTCAGCGTGGTGCGCAGCCGATCAAAACGCCCGGCACCGATATTCTGCCCGAAGATCGGGCCGACCGCGCCGGTGAGCGCAAACAGCGGGCCGAAGGCCACCGGGATGATCCGCCCGATGACAGCCCAGGCCGCCACCGCCCCATCGCCATAGGGCGCCAGCGCCGAGGTCACATAGGCGTTGCCCACCGGGGTGGCCACATTGGTCAGGATCGCCGGGATGGCGATGGCGCTGATGGGACGCACCTGTTCGGCCAGCATCGCAAGGGTGGGCCGGACCAGCAGCCGATGACGGCGGGCACACCAATAGAGCCCCGCCACCGCCATGAACAGGCGCGACAGCACGCTGACGATGGCCGCACCATCCACGCCCAGCCCCAACGCCAGGATCAGCAGCGGGTCGAGCGCCGCGGTCAAAAGTCCGCCGCCCAGGGTCACCCACATGGCACGGTTGGCATCGCCCGTGGCCCGCAGAAGGCCCGAGGCCACCATGCCGAGCCCCAGCAGCGGCGTGGACAGGGTCACGATGAACAGGAAGCGGGCGGCAATGTCCGCGGTGCGCCCGGTGGCGCCGAGGAGCTGCAGCATCGGGCCGATCAGCGGCAGGGTGGCCAAGGTCAGGGCCAAGGTGCAGCCGGTCATGAACACCACCGCCGCGGTGGCCAACTGGCGCGCGGTTCGCAATTTCCCTGCCCCAAGGGCGCGGGAGACGGTGGCGGAACTGGCGATCATGACGCCGATGGTCACCGACGTGGTGAAGAACAGGATGGAGCCGGCATAGCCGATGGCGGCGGCCAATTCCGCCTCGCCCAGCAGGGAGATGTAGAAGAGGTTGAGCAGGTCCACCACAAATACGGCCACCAGCCCGATGGAGCCGGTCGCCGTCATCACGGCCACGTGCCGCATGATCGAACCGTGAACGAACGTCGCCTGGGGGGAGGTCATGGAGCGGACTTCACGGCGCCGGCAACACGTGGCGCCGGCTGGGTGGGAGGACTGTCGGATGGCGCGGAGGACCGAAAAACGGTTCTCAGCCGGAGAATTCGGTCTCGTGGCTGAGCACGTCCTGGGCCTCGGGGTTGAGCGGGCGGGCCGGCTTTTCGGGCGCGGTCAGCGGCTCGGGCTCCACCTTGCGCGGGGTGACCAGGTCCAGGCCCGCATAGAGGCCCTCTTCCATTTGCCGCATCAGGCGGGCGCGATCGCGTTCGCGCACGTCGGCGACCCGCTGGCGGGCGGTCTCATGATCGAGGCCGAGGGATTCCAGCGTGCGCGTGCCGAAGGAAAAGGCCGATTCCAGCGTCTCGCGCATCTCGAAGTCCACGCCCTTGCGCAAGAGGTCCATGGAATGCACCCGATCGAAGCTGCGCACGAACAGCCGCGCCTGCGGCATCGAGGCCTTCACGATTTCGACAATCCGGGTGGCGGCGTCCTTGTCGTCCACACAAACGGCGATGATCTCCGCCGTTTCCGCGCCAGCCGAGCGCAGGACGTCCAGCCGGGTGCCGTCGCCATAATAGATATGGACGCCGAACCGGCCGGCGCTCTGAATCATCTCCACGTCATTATCGATGATGGTGACGCCGACATTCTCCGCCAGGAGGCACTGCGACACCACTTGCCCGAACCGACCGAAGCCGATCACCAGAACGGTGCCGTTGGCATCGGTGAAATCGTCGGGCTCCGGCTCGGGGGCGGCCTTGCTGAAGCGGGGCAGCAGATATTCGATGGCGGCGAAGGCCAGCGGCCCGATCATCATGGTGATGGCGGCGGTGGCGGTCAGCAGCGCCGCCTGCTCCTGATTGAGGATGCCGTTGCTGAAGGCCAGCGGGAACAGCACGAAGGCGAACTCGCCCGCGGGCATCAGCACCGCACCGGCGCGCAGTCCGTCGGCCAGGTCTCGATGGTCGCCGCGGTACAGGAAGAAGACCACGGCAAACTTGATCAGGGTGATGACCAGCGCGCCGGACAGCACCGGTCCGAGGTGCGGAACCACCACGCCCAGATCCAGCGACATGCCCACGCCCATGAAGAACAGCGCCAGCAGCAGGCCGCGGAACGAGTCGATATTGGCTTCCAGCTCATGGCGGAAGGTGCTCTCCGACAGCAGCAGGCCGGCGAGGAAGGCGCCCAGCGCCATGGACAGGCCGGCGAAGGCCATGATTCCGGCGGCGCCGAGCACCACCAGCAGCGCCGCGGCGGTCATGGCCTCCCGTGCGCCGGAGCGGGCCAGCAGCCGGAACAGAGGTGTAAGCAGGAAGCGGCCCGCGACCACGATGCCGCCGACGGCCGCCAGCATGCCGGCGGCCTGGAGCAGGATGGCGGTCGAATCGCGCGGGATCGCCGATTGGCTCGGCGGCGCCAGCAGCGGCACCAGCGCCAGCAGCGGAACGATGGCAATGTCCTGGAACAGCAGGATGGAGAAGGCGCGCTGGCCATAGCCAGACGAGAGATCGCCGCGCTCGGATAGGAGTTGCAGGGCAATGGAGGTCGCCGACATGGCCAGGGCCATGCCCGAGACGATCGCACCGGCCCAGCCAAACCCGAGCAGAAAGGCGACGCCGGCAATCACCGCGCCGGTAATCAGCAGTTGCGCTGTGCCAAGCCCGAAGATGTAGCGCCCCATGGACAGAAGCCGCGAGGGCTGCAGTTCCAGGCCGATGAGGAACAGCAGAAGCACCACGCCCAGTTCGGCGACGGTGATCACAGTTGAGGGATCAGCCACATTCAGACCGGCAGGCCCGATGGCAATTCCTGATGCGAGGTACCCTACAACCGGCGAAAGGCCAAGGCGCTTGGCGACCGGAACGGAGATGACCGCGGCGGCAAGGAAGGCGAGGGCAGCCATGAAAAGAGTATGTTCATCGCCGTGCATGCACCCAGTCCCCCCGCGCGGCCCCGCTCATGCTGCGCCTTGTGGCGATGAAGCGTGGCCAAACCAAGCCTCGACTTCACATTGAGTCCGCAGGAGCCGATACCGACCGGTGCGATTATTTCAGCGTATCGAACCCAGGTCCAAACCCATTGAGGCCAAGCGGTATTCCAATCCCTTCCTCCGGGGTTTGGAAGATAATGAAGGTGGCTTGCTTGCCGGTCCGCAGCTTGCTGACCAGGGCATCGTCCATCACCACTTCCGCAACGCAGCCATTGGGCAGGCAGCGGACGAAACCGGCGCGGCCCACATCCACATCGTCGATCTTCAGGCCGAGGCCTGACGGCAGCAGCACGCCGAGCGGCGCCAGCACCCGCAGCAGGCGGCTTTTCTGGTCCGCAGTCCGCAGGATGATCACCGTGAGCCCGACGTTGGGCCGGTCGTCCGCCTGCACGCTCTGCAGCAGCACGCACTGCTCACTCTGTGCGCCGGGGGGGGTGTCACAGCGAATCTGCCAGTCCCCGAAGGTCTGCTTCACCACGCCCTGGGCTGCGGCCGGGGACGCCATGCCGAGGCCGAGGACGATTCCGAGCAGGCTCGCCAATGGCAGCGCGGCGCGCACCCGCAGCCGGGTCAGGGTCGCGAAGCGGCAGAAGGACAGCATGGGCATCATCGAACAGGCTCCAGCCGTGCGCGCAGGACCGGGAGCCTGCGGGCGCGGGAATGTCAGGTCTTTGCTTAAGGGGCGCGCCGTGCATGTCAAGAATGCGGACGCCATATCGTTCCCCCGCGCACGCGGCTGCAGGCCCCAGGCGACGCTGGGGAACTATGGAATGATTCGAAATGAGGCCGCGATGTGAGTGTCGGCGCGCGCTGGCGATCCGACTTTGTGTCGCATCGGAGGCGGCCCCGAGCTAATTGCGGGGCAGATGGAATTGTGTTTGATGTAAATCAAGAATGCAGCCGAAGCGTCTTTTGTGAGCAGCAGTCGTTGCAGATGCCGGGATTTTGACCGGCATGTGGCCGCGATACTGCAGCAGCAATATGGAGGCGGTCTTGGCCGGAAGGGCTGAAACACAACGTCCGGCGGCGGCGCCGCCCCGGGGAGAGATGATTAACATGATGTCCTTCACTCGCACTGCAGCTCTCGCCGTGGTCGCGTTGGCGGCCGTGAGCCTGTCGGGCGCCGCGGCCTATGCCGGCATGGGGCAGCCCTCCGACTGGCAGATCGGCCTCCAGCAGGCCGCGACCCCGGTGATGGAAGGGATTCACTCCTTCAACACCTTCGTTCTGGTCATCATCTCCGCGATCGTGCTGTTCGTGACGGTGCTTCTGGCCATCGTCATGGTGCGCTTCAACGAGAAGGCCAACCCGGTTCCCTCCACCACCACCCACAACACGCTGATCGAGGTGCTGTGGACCGTGGTGCCGGTGATGATCCTGGTGGCCATCGCCATCCCCTCGTTCCGCCTGCTGCATCTGGAACTGAACATTCCCGAGCCCGAGCTCACCGTGAAGGTGACCGGCCACCAGTGGTACTGGTCCTATGAATATCCCGACAACGGCGGCTTCAGCTTTGATTCGCTGATGGTCGGCGAGAAGGATCTGAAGCCCGGCCAGCCGCGCCTGCTGGCGGTGGACAACGAGATGGTCGTTCCTGTGGGCAAGATCGTCCGGATTCATGTGACCGGCGCCGACGTGATCCACTCCTTCGCCGTGCCGTCGTTCGGCGTGAAGATCGACGCCATTCCCGGCCGCCTGAACGAGTCCTGGTTCAAGGCCACCAAGGAGGGGGTCTATTACGGCCAGTGCTCCGAGCTTTGCGGCCGTGACCACGCTTTCATGCCGCTGGCGGTTCGTGTGGTGAGCCAGGAGCAGTTCGATGCCTGGATTGCCCAGGCCAAGCAGAAATTCGCCGACGCTCCCGCGGTGCCGGCCAAGCTTGCGGATGCCTCGGGCGTTCGCTGAGCGCGCGCAGACCATTCGACGGGACGCGCCGGGCGCGCGTCCGCATTGAACCTGCAGCTTCGCCGAACGCGGGCCGCACCGAAACGACAGCTAAGAGCAGGCGACGTTGCTCCCCGAGCCGGCGCCCAAGAGATTGAGGATCGTACCCATGGCCACTGAGGGATCGTTCTACGGGGCCCACGAAGAGGGCGTGCCGACCGGCTGGCGCCGCTGGGTCTTCTCGACCAACAACAAGGACATCGGCGTGATGTACCTGATCTTCGCCATCGTGGCGGGGATCGTGGGCGGCGCGCTCTCCATCGGCATCCGCATGGAGCTGATGGAACCCGGCCTGCAGTATTTCAAGAATCCGCAGACCTTCAACGTGTTCACCACCGGCCACGGCCTGATCATGATCTTCTTCATGGTGATGCCGGCGCTGATCGGCGGCTTCGGCAATTACTTCATCCCGCTGATGATTGGCGCGCCGGACACGGCGTTCCCGCGCATCAACAACATCGCCTTCTGGCTGCTGATCCCGGCCTTCGCCCTGGCGATCATGTCGCTGTTCGTGGAAGGCGCAGCGGGCTCGAACGGCTTCGGCGGCGGCTGGACCATCTATCCGCCGCTCTCGTCCAAGCTGGGTCATCCCGGTCCGGCCATGGACCTCTTGATCTTCGCGCTGCATCTGGCCGGCGCGTCCTCGGTCCTTGGCGCCATCAACCTCATCACCACCATTTTCAACATGCGCGCCCCGGGTATGACGCTGCACAAGATGCCGCTGTTTGCCTGGTCGCAGCTGATCACCGCCTTCCTGCTGCTGCTGTCGCTGCCCGTCCTGGCTGGCGCCATCACCATGCTGCTGACGGACCGCAATTTCGGCACCACCTTCTTCGACCCCGCCGGCGGCGGCGATCCGATCCTGTTCCAGCACCTGTTCTGGTTCTTCGGTCACCCCGAGGTGTACATCCTGATCCTGCCGGGCTTCGGCATCATCTCGCACATCATCTCCACCTTCTCCCGCAAGCCCGTCTTCGGTTATCTCGGCATGGCCTATGCCATGATCGCCATCGGCGTGCTGGGCTTCGTGGTGTGGGCGCATCACATGTACACGGTGGGTCTGTCGGCCTCGACGCAGTCCTATTTCGTGGCCGCCACCATGATCATCGCCATTCCCACGGGCGTGAAGGTGTTCTCCTGGATCGCGACCATGTGGGGCGGTTCGCTGCAGTTCAAGGTGCCCATGCTGTGGGCCATCGCCTTCATCTTCCTGTTCACCGTCGGCGGCGTGACCGGCGTGGTGCTGTCGAACGCGGGCATCGATCGCTCGCTGCAGGACACCTATTACGTGGTGGCCCATTTCCACTACGTGCTGTCCCTGGGCGCCGTGTTCGCCATCTTCGCCGGCTGGTACTACTGGTTCCCGAAGATGTTCGGCTACATGATCCCGGAATTCTGGGGCAAGCTGCACTTCTGGCTGACCTTCATCGGGGTGAACATGGTGTTCTTCCCGCAGCACTTCCTGGGCCTTGCCGGCATGCCGCGCCGCTATGCGGACTATCCGGATGCGTTCGCCCACTGGAACTACGTCTCGTCCATCGGCTCCTACATCTCCGGCTTCGCGGTGCTGATCTTTCTCACCGGCGTGACGCTCGCCTTCATCCGCAAGGAAAAGGCCGGCGACAATCCGTGGGGCGTCGGCGCCACCACCCTGGAATGGACTTTGCCTTCGCCGCCGCCGTACCACCACTTCGAGGTGCTGCCGCGCATCAAGTGATCGGCCGGCGTCGGACGGTCTAAAGGCCGGCGCGGGCCTCCGCGCCGGCCCTCTTTTCACCGGCTCAGGTTGCGCCGGAGCTGGTTTCGGTCCTGCTGGAGTTCGTGCCGTGTGGGTGCGCTCCGGTCCAGGGCCGGGATCAGGGTGAGACTAATGCGACGCCGACGGCGCCGCGGAGGATAAAGCGACACAGGGGCCTTGGGGGGCTCAGGCGGCGCGGAGATCGGGTTCTGTAGGGCCAGCCCGCAAGGGCACCTCGCGGACCGGCCTCGCGCCGGTGACGGCAGCACACAGACC
Organism: Azorhizobium sp. AG788; assembly: GCF_943371865.1. Classification (GTDB taxonomy): domain Bacteria; phylum Pseudomonadota; class Alphaproteobacteria; order Rhizobiales; family Xanthobacteraceae; genus Azorhizobium. Next base: position 335,201 of record NZ_CALRWL010000001.1, read on the forward strand.
GGGCCGGCGACACCCGCCGCTTCGGCGCCATTTCGAGCGGTGCGACTGCCGCCAGAACGACCTCCGCGAGATCGGCCCATGCAGGCGCCGGACCCGACGGTGGGTCAGAGGCCCCAAAACGGGCAGGACAAGAGCCCAAAGGTGCAACAGTGAGCGATGTGAGCGTTGGATTGAACGAGCCTCAGGCCCTGGGCCTGACGTCGGAAGCCCCCGGAGGGCTGGCATCCCCGCGCGACTATCTTGCCCTGCTGAAGCCGCGGGTGATGTCGCTGGTCATCTTCACCGCGCTGGTGGGCTTGGTCCGTGCGCCGGATCATGTGCATCCGGTGATCGCCTTCACCGCCTTGCTGTGCATCGCGGTCGGCGCCGGTGCGGCGGGCGCGCTGAACATGTGGTGGGATGCGGACATCGACGCGGTGATGACCCGCACCCGAAACCGGCCCGTTCCCGCCGGCCGGGTCTCGGCGCAGGAGGCCTTCGCCTTCGGCATGACGCTGGCGGCGTTCTCGGTGGTGGTGCTGGGCCTGCTGGTGAATGTGCTGGCCGGCGCCCTTCTGGCCTTCACCATCTTCTTCTACGTGGTTGTCTACACCATGTGGCTGAAGCGCTCGACGGCGCAGAACATCGTGATCGGCGGGCTGTCCGGCGCTTTGCCGCCCATGGTCGCCTGGGCCGCAGCCTCCGGCACCGTGAGCCTGGAGAGCGTGCTCCTGGTGGCGATCATCTTCTTCTGGACCCCGCCGCATTTCTGGGCGCTCGCCCTCTACCGGGCCGATGACTATGCCCGCGCCGGCGTGCCCATGTTGCCGGTGACCGCCGGTCAGGATGAAACCCGCCGCCAGATCCTGCTCTACACGCTTGTGCTCGTCCCCCTCGCCATGTCGCCGGTGTTCCTCGGCTTCGCGGGCATCGCCTACGGCGTCATTTCCGCGGTGACGGGTCTCGGGATGCTGGCCCTGGCCATCAATGTCTACCGTCGCCGCACCGGCGATGAGGCGGTGCGGGCGGCCAAGAAGCTGTTCGCCTTCTCTATTTTGTATCTGTTCGTGCTGTTTGCGACCTTGCTGGCGGAAGCCGTGCTGGCGCAGGCCGGCATCGCGGGGTTCTGATCTCATGGCCCGCAAGTCGCAAGGTTCCAGCCGTGCCAAGGCGCGCCAGGCAACTCCCGCCGCCCCCCGTGTCAACGGCTCGGCGAAGCCTGCGGCGACCGCCCGCACCGGCACGCCGACCACCCCACCGGGCAAGCCTGCCCCTCTCCAGGGCGTGGTTCTGTCGCCGGAGCAACTGCGCCGCCGCCGGGCGCGCTCCATCGCCATTGCCTCGGTGCTTGGTTTCCTGGTGATCCTGTTTTACGTGGTCACCATCGTGAAGCTCGGCCCCGGCGTCGTTCTCAACCGGCCGCTGTGAGGATGCCCATGGACGAGCGCGCGCAGACTGAGCCGCCGGCCGGCGAAAAGGGCGACGGGCTGAGCGGGCGGGCGCGCCCGCGTCCGCGCCGGTCGCGCCGGTCCGAAGGGCTGATCGTTCTGGGCTGCGTGGCCTTTGTCGGCGCCATGGTCGGGGTCACTTATGCGGCGGTGCCGCTCTATGCGGCCTTCTGCAGCCTGACCGGTTTCGGCGGTGCCACCCGGGTTGGGGAAGCGGCGCCCGCCAAGGTGCTGGATCGAACCGTCACCGTTCGGTTTGACGCCAATGTGGCGCCGGGCTTGCCGTGGGACTTCCGGCCGGAGCAATCCAAGGTGGACGTGAAGGTCGGCGAGACCAAGATGGTCTATTACTTTGCCGGAAACCGCAGCGGCTCCGACACCTTTGCCAACGCCACCTACAATGTCATGCCGTCCACCGCAGGGGCCTATTTCGTCAAGCTTCAGTGTTTCTGTTTCAGCGAGCAGACCCTGAAGGGCGGCGAGAAAGTGGACATGCCGGTGGTGTTCTACATTGATCCCGCCATTGCCGATGACCCGGAGATGGCCGGCGTGAAGACCATTACGCTGTCCTACACGTTCTTTCCGGCCAAGGCGCCGGCTGCGCCGCAGGCGCGCGCCGCCGAACCGGCGGGAACGGTGGAACGCAAACAGTTATAGGCGACGCGTCCGCGCCGGAAGATCCGGATCGGACGCGGGCCGAAGGCATTCGTGCCGGGACATTTGGCGCCATTGCGGCGGCGGCATGGCCCGGTTAGGACTTTGTGAGCTGGAAGGGGAGGCCGCGAGCGATGGCCGAGGGACACGCGAAGCACCACGACTACCATATGGTCGATCCGAGCCCGTGGCCGATCATCGGCTCCATCGCGGCCTTCATCGCGGCGGCCGGCGCGGTGCTGTGGATGCATGGCGGCTCTGCCCTGCCCATGTCCGCCGGCCTGCTGGGCATCCTCTACACCATGTTCGGCTGGTGGCGGGACATCGTGCGCGAGAGCCGCACCGGCTTTCACACCAAGGTGGTGCAGATCGCATTCCGCTACGGGACGATCCTGTTCATCGCCTCGGAAGTGATGTTCTTCGTTGCCTGGTTCTGGGCGTTCTTCGACGCGGCCCTGTTCGCCAACGAAGTGATCAACTACTCGCGATTCGAGTTCACCGGGGGAACCTGGCCGCCGCGCGGCATCGAATCGCTGTCGCCGTGGCACCTGCCTCTGCTCAACACCCTGATTCTGTTGACCTCGGCCACCACCCTGACCTGGGCGCACCATGCGATGCTGGAGGGCGATCGCCAGGGCCTGAAGTGGGGTTTGTGGTCCACCATCGCGCTCGGCGTGCTGTTCAGCGCCTGCCAAGCCTACGAATACATGCACGTGCATTTTGCCTTCTCGGGCAACATCTACGGGGCTACCTTCTTTATGGCGACGGGCTTCCATGGCTTCCATGTGATCGTCGGCACCATCTTCCTCGCCATCTGCCTGATCCGAGCCTATGTGGGCGACTTCACGGTGGAAAAGCACTTCGGCTTCGAGGCTGCCGCCTGGTACTGGCACTTCGTGGACGTGGTGTGGCTGTTCCTGTTCGCCTTCATCTATGTCTGGGCCTCCGCCGGCGCCGCCGCGGCGCATTGAGGGCTGGGTCTCAACCCGAGGGGCGGCGTGAGCCGCCCCTTTTTCGTTTCCATCTGCGCTTCGTCGCAGCCAGTTGCCCAGGAGGGCGCCATGAGCCTTGATCCCTATATGGCGCCGGTCTCGCCGTTTGCCGCCGGATTGGCGTGCCGCTGTCCGCGCTGCGGCAAGGGCAAGCTGTTCAAGGGCTTCCTCGGCATGCCGCCCAAATGCGAGGTCTGCGGGCTCGACTATGGCTTTATTGATGCCGGTGACGGGCCCGCGGTGTTCGTCATTCTCATCGGCGGGGCGTTGATCGTCGGCTTGGCGCTGTGGGTGGAGGTGAAGTTCGAACCGCCGCTCTGGCTGCACGCCCTGCTCTGGATTCCCGGCATCCTGATCGTCACGCTGGGCCTGCTGCGACCGTTCAAGGGCATCCTGGTGGCGCTGCAATATCGCAACAAGGCTGCTGAAGGCCGGCTTGAGCACCCCGACAGGCCATGAGTCGACGCCAGGATAAAGTGCCGCCTCCGGGCCCCTCGGCGCCGCCTGCGGCAGGCGAGCGAGGGCTGGGTGCGGGCCGGGTTCTGTCGATCGCCGTATTGCTGCTGGCCTTTGCCGCCCTGGTCGGGCTCGGGTCCTGGCAGATGGAACGCCGTGCCTGGAAGCTGGACCTGATCCAGCAGGTGGAGGCGCGGGCCGATGCGCCCGCGCGCGCCTTGCCGCCGTCGGGGCAATGGCCCGCGCTGACCCGCGCCAGTGACGAATATGCCCATGTGCGCGTCACCGGCACCTTCGACCACAGCAAGGAAGCGCTGGTCTATACGGTACTGTCCGAGCCCAATGGCCCTCTGCGAGGCCCGGGCTTTACGGTGATCACCCCGCTGATGCTGCCCGACGGGGCGTCGGTGCTGATCAATCGCGGCTTCGTGCCCACCGACAAGCGCGATCCCGCAGCCCGCCAGGAAGGACAGGTGGCGGGAGAGGTCACCGTTACCGGGCTGCTGCGGTTCGCCGAGGAAGCCAGCAGCTTCGTGCCGGACAATGACGCCGCGCGCAACGCTTGGTATCGCCGCGATCCCGCCGCGATCGCCGCCGCGCGTGGCCTGTCGCGCGCAGCGCCGTTCATGATCGATGCCGACGCCACCCCCAATCCCGGCGGCCTTCCCCAGGGGGGCGAGACCCGCCTGCTCTTTCCCAATCGCCATCTGGAATATGCGCTGACTTGGTATGGCCTCGCAGTGACCATGCTGGCGGTGGTGGTGGCGGTACTGATCTCTCGTCGGCGCCGCGGCGGTGCGGGCGCATCGTGACGGGTTGCCGCCCTGAGCGTTGCTGCGGCGGCATCGATATTGCTTTGAAATCGAGGCCAATGCCCCTTGGTGTCCGGGACCAAGGGGCAGGCTGACGCCTTCGGGGAGAACATCATGGCGCGCACCGATGCGATCGTGCTCGGGGCTGGGATCGTCGGAACGTCCGCCGCCCTGCATCTCCGGGCCCGCGGGCTCTCCGTTGCCTTGATCGACCGCCAAGCTCCGGGCGAGGGGACCTCGTTCGGCAACGCGGGGGTCATCGAGGGCTCGGCTCTGTTGCCGGTGTCGTTTCCCCGCAACCTGGGAACGCTCGTCGCCCACGCGCTCAAGCTTTCCGCCCAGAGCAATTACAACCTCGCCGCACTGCCGGCGCTCGCCCCCTGGCTGCTCGCTTATTTCCGCGCCTCCGCGCCGGCCATGCAGGCGTCCATCGGCCGCGACCTGCGCCCGCTGATGGCGCTGTCCCGCGCCGAGCACCACGCGCTGGCCGGGCCGGCGGGTGCCATGGGGCTGCTTACACCCACGGGATGGGTGAAGGTCTATGACCGTCAGGCGGATCTCGACGCGACGGCGCTGGAACGCAGGTTGGCGGACGAATTGGGCGTGGCCTACACGGTGCTCGATCCCGCCGGAGTCAAGGCGCTGGAGCCGGCGCTCAATCCCGGCCTCGCGGGCGGCGTTCACTGGCACGACTGCGACAATGTCAGCGATCCCGGTGGCCTGGTGAAAGCCTATGCGGCGCTGTTCGAGAGCCGTGGGGGCCTGCTGCTTACCGGTGATGCCCGCAGCCTGCGTCGCTCAGGGGAGGCGTGGCGCGTGGAGACCGCCGAAGGGCCGGTGGACGCCAAGGTGGTGGTGGTTGCGCTTGGGCCGTGGAGCCTGGATGTGCTGAAGCCGCTGCGCCTGCCGGCGCCCGTGCCGCTGGCGGTGAAACGTGGCTATCACGTGCATTTTGCGCCTCTGCCCGGCAAAGGCCTGTCCCGCGCCGTGGTGGATCGGGCGGGGGGCTTTTCGCTGCAATGGACCAAGGGGGGCATCCGTGCCACCACCGGCATCGAGTTCGCCCGGCGCGAGGATCCGCCGACCGATATCCAGGTCCGGCGCGTCATCGCCCATGTGCGCAAGCGCCTGCCGGTGGGAGATGTGGTGGCGACCGCTCCGTGGCTCGGCTGTCGGCCCGCATTCCCGGACTCCAAGCCCATGATCGGCGCGGCGCCCGGCCTGCCGGGGGTGTTCCTGGATTTCGGCCACAGCCATTGGGGCCTGACGCTGGGGCCGGTCTCGGGCCGGCTGCTGGCCGATCTGGTGACCGGCGCAACCCCGTTCACTGATCCGGCCCCGTTTGCGCCGACCCGCTTTTCCCGCGCCTGAGCGCGATCCCCTTCAGCGCACGAAATAGAAGCGCGGCCGGTGCCCCTGACGCATGTAAGCCGTGAAGGCCGCTGCGCCGACCACTTGCGCCAGGATGCCCGGCAGCAGCGCGGTGAAATCCATCAAGGTGGCCCCGTCGGGGGTGATCATCGAGCGAATGGAGAACTGGCAGAAGGCCGTCACCGCCACCCAGGCCATGAACAGGCCCGGTGCCACTTGAAGGGCATGGCGGGACTTCAGGATGGTGAAGACCACGAAGCTCGCCGCCCACAGGAACAGCATCGCCTGCGGCAACAGGCCGAGGCGCAGCACCTGGGTGGAGAGCGCGGAGCCGGACACGGAATCGGCGATGGCCGAGAAGGCACCCTGTGTCCCCATGGCGGAGATCAAGGTGAACATGCCCGCCAGTGGCACCGCGGTGATTCCGCAGGCTGCCCAGAAGATGACCGCCAGCAAGCCTCCCAGCGCGCCTTCCTCTGCGGTGCGGCGGCGCGGTTTCTGAACGGGGGGCAGGGCGGTCATGGGTGGGCTCCAGTCAAGCGGAAGGGCAGGCGCCGGCACGTTGGTCTCAGCGCGGCGCGAAAACGTCGCGCCAGGCCGGCTGCGCCCCGGCATAGGGAAGGGTGGTCGCTTCATAGATGGCGCGGGCAACGGCCCGCGCCAGAACCAGTGCGGCCGTCGCGCCGATGCCCAGCAGGTCCGGCAACGGGTGAGCCAAGGGCACCCGTTCGGTCGCGAGGGCGAAGACGCAATCACCGTCCAGCGGCGTGTGAACGGGAAACAGGGACATGGCAAGCCCGTCCTGCGCCATCACCGCGAAATGCCGGGCTTGGCCGCCGGTGAGCATCGCATCGGTGGCGACGACGGCGAGCGTGGTGGCCATGCGCGGCTCGCTGCCCTTGACGTGGATGGCGCCGGCGTCCGCCGCCAGCGGCACCGGCAGCCCGAGGCCGCCGAACTCTGCGTGGCGCTCAAACGGCGCGGCCCGAAAATGTGGTCCCCGCCCGAGCAGCGGGCATCCCACCGCATTCACCGCTACCAGCGCCCCCACCATATGCCCGGAGGGCGATCGGGCCGATGCGGACCCCAGCCCGCCTTTGACCCGCGCGGTGGTGGCCCCGGTGCCAGCGCCGACGCTCCCCAGCGCGAAATCCCGGCTGGCGGCGTGTGCGGCCGCGAGGCCGAGCGCGCGATAGGGCGGCTCGGTGCCCCAGTCCTTCTGGCCGCCGTTCAGCAGGTCGAACAGGATGGCGGATGGGACGATGGGCACCCGCACGGAGCGTACCTTGTAGCCGCGGCCTTGGGCGGCCAGCCACGCCATGGCCCCCGATGCGGCGTCGAGGCCGAAGGCCGAACCGCCGGACAGGACGATGCCGTCCACATGGGCGACGGACGCGGATGGATCCAGCAGATCGGTCTCCCGCGTGCCGGGGCTGCCGCCGCGTACATCCACCGCTGCCACGGCGGGGGGATCGCACAGCACCACGGTGGCGCCGGAGCCCAGGACCAGGTCGGTGGCATGGCCGACGGTGAGGCCGGGAACATCGGTGAGAAGATTGCGCATCCCAGTCTCTCCCGGCCGATGGCGACCGCCCGTTGAACCGACGCGCCCCGGCCAGAAGGACGTCATGAGCGGTCCAGGGAGCGCCATAGTGGCGCGCGTCCCGATCATTCTCATCCGGCTCTAGCCCGGAAATGCCATGGAGGGAATGGGATGCCGAGCAGGAGGCGGGAGGGGATCGGCTTCACAACGCAGGGAGCCATGATGGCCAGGGCTTGCCGGCTTGGCCGTCTGGGGTCATGAAGCGGGCACCGTTCGCCCGGCCACCCGGCCCCGCCGCTCGCCTGCAAGGACAAGATGGCCGACGTTTCCCTTCCCGCCGCCTTCCTCGCCGGCCTCGCCAGCTTCCTGTCGCCATGCGTGTTGCCGCTGGTCCCGCCCTATCTGTGCTTCATCGGCGGCACCACGCTGGAGGATCTGGCCAATGCGCAGCCGCTGCGCAAGGTGGCGCGGCGGGCGTTTCTCGGCGCGCTGCTGTTCGTGGCCGGCTTCACGGTGGTGTTCGTGGCGCTGGGGGCGGGGGCGTCGGCCATCGGCAACGTGCTGCGCGCCCATCTTGATGCGTTGTCTGTGATTGCCGGCATCGCCATCATCCTGATGGGGCTGAACTTCCTCGGCGTGTTCAAGATTTCGCTGTTGTCGCGCACGGCGCGGCCACACGTGAGCGAACCCACGGGGCTGTGGGGAGCCTTTCTGATGGGTCTGGCGTTCGCCTTTGGCTGGACGCCGTGCCTGGGGCCGGTGCTGGGCGCGATCCTGGCGGTCGCCGGCTCGGAGGCCACGGTGGCACGGGGCGCGGGCCTGCTGGCCGTCTATTCCGCCGGCCTTGGGGTGCCCTTTCTCCTGGCGGCCCTGGCGGTGCGACCGTTCCTCAACAGTCTGGCCCATATGCGCCGCCTGCTGCCGCTGATGGAGAAGATCCTCGGTGCCCTGCTGGTGCTGACCGGCATCGGCTTCCTGTCGGGTGGCATCGCCAGCATGAGCTATTGGCTGCTGGAGACCTTTCCCGGCCTTGGCAGCTTCGGCTGACGCGTCTCCCCCCGACCGCTCCCGGTCTTCGGCTGGCGCCGCGCGGCCGGCGTCAGATCAGGATTGCTGCTCGCGCAGGTCCGCGCCCGTCGCGCCGACTACCGAGCGGGCGCCCAGGGCCGCGTCGATGCGGGCGAGCGTGAGGGGCGTTTCCGTTTCGGGCGTGCGGGCCAGGGCAAAGCGCTGACCCTCTTCGGCGATCTGGCGGCAGGCATCGGGATTGGCCCGGCACCAGGCGATCTTGTCCGCGAGGTCGGAGAGATCGGCCTTCACCGGTACATAATGGATCCACGGCACCAAGGCATCATAGAACCACTGCCGGAAGCCATAGGGCGACGTCACCTTGATGACGCAGCAGCCCAGCAGCAGGCGGGAAAAGAAGTTCATCCAGGCGGCTGAGAAGCCATCGATATCGATGGCATAGCGCACCTTGGCCCAGGCCAGCGGCGGAATGCGGACGCCGGAAATGCCGTAGGGCGCCAGGTCCGCGCGCTCGGCGAAGGCCACATCCACCCCCGGCATGTTGCGTAGAGCCAGGCACATGCGCACCCGCTGGCGCAGCATGGGGTTGCTGGCTTCCATCCAGGTGTTGATCATCTCCCCCTGACCGGAGGGCGAGCCGCGCCACTGCACCACATCCTCGCGGTCCAGCCAGGGCACCTGTGTGCCGGCGAGGCGATAAGGCTCGTAGACCCGCGGCGTCATGAAGGCCCGGTCCGGCACCAGCACCGCATCGGGATGGTTGGAGCAGAAGGTGAGCACGCCCGGCTGCGAGGAGTAGTCCGCAATGCTCGCCTCGACCGCGTCGGCGGCGGAGCGGGCGGCGAAATAGGCCATGATCGAGCCCCGCTTCCACAGGCTGTTGATGCCCGCGCGGGTCAGTAATTCGCCGCCCACTGTGGCCGTAAACAGGCGCCCATCATTCTCGAAGGAGAGGCGGGCATCAGAGGGATCGCCGGCCAGAACCCGGACGCTGCGGCCGCTGGGCATGGAGGCGCTGAAGCGCATCCCCACCGCGAGACGAACCACCGGTTGGGGAACGGTGCCATAGAGAAGGGAGGAGAGCGCAGCCATGGTGTGCGGCTTATAGAGCGATCATGGCTGATTTCGGTAGGGGCAAGCCGGCATTTTTAAAAAGCGCGCGGCGTCAAAAAAAACGTGCGCCACGGGGCCGCGGCGCACGGTCGGATCAGAACAGGCTCACAGCTCGGAGTAGCCGCCGTCCTTCCAGACGTAGACCACATAGTCGAGCTTGGTCAGGTCGCCCTTCTTGTCGAAGGCCAGCGGACCGAGAACGGTCTGGAAGGTGGCGCCGGAGTGCATGTAGTCGGCGACCTTCTTGGGGTCGAGGGACTTGGCCGCTTCCGCCGCCTGCTTGATGATCTGAACGGCGGCGTAGGAATAGAGCACGTAGCCTTCCGGATCGATGCCCTTGGCCTTGAACCGGTCCACCACTTCCTTGGCGGCCGGGCTCTTGCGCGGATCCGGGCCGAAGGTCAT
>NZ_CALRWL010000002.1:0-338980 GCF_943371865.1 Azorhizobium sp. AG788
TCCGCCGCCTGCTTGATGATCTGAACGGCGGCGTAGGAATAGAGCACGTAGCCTTCCGGATCGATGCCCTTGGCCTTGAACCGGTCCACCACTTCCTTGGCGGCCGGGCTCTTGCGCGGATCCGGGCCGAAGGTCATCAGGGTTCCGGCGGCGCCGGGACCGGCGATGGTCCAGAATTCCTTGTCGGTGATGCCGTCGCCGGAGAACAGCACGGTCTTCAGGCCCTGGTCGCGCATCTGGCGCACCAGCAGGCCGGCTTCGGGGTGCAGGCCGCCGTAATAGAGCACGTCGACGTTGGCGGCCTTCAGCTTGGACACCAGCGCGGAATAGTCCTTCTCGCCCGGGGCGATGCCTTCATAGACGACTTCCTTGATGCCGCCCTTGTTGATGGCCTTCTGTGTCTCGTCCGCCAAGCCCTTCCCGTAGGGGGTCTTGTCGTGGACCACCGCGATCTTCTTGTCCTTGAAGTTCTTCAGAATGTATTCGCCGGCCACCGCGCCCTGCTGGTCATCGCGGCCGCAGGTGCGGAACACGTTCCACAGCTTGCGCTCGGTGAAGGTCGGGTTGGTGGAGGCGGGCGTGATCTGCAGGATGCCGCCTTCCTCATAGTTCGTGGAGGCGGGGATCGAGACACCCGAGTTGAAGTGGCCGACCACGTATTTCACGCCGTCCGAGATCAGCTTGTTGGCCACCGAGGTGCCCTGGGCCGGCGTCGAGGCGTCGTCGCCGCTGTACGGCTGGATCTTCTGGCCGAGGATGCCGCCGGAGGCATTGATGTCCGACACCGCTTGGTCGAAGCCGTTCTTGAGCTGCGCGCCGAAGGCGGCGTTGGGGCCGGTCATCGGCGCGGCGACCGCCATCTTGACCTGGGCCTGGGCCTGGGCCGCGAAGGCCAGACCGGCGCCGAGCGCGAGCCCGGCGAGTAGAAGCTTCCTCATCCGTATCTCCTCTGGTTTTCCGGGCCCATGGTTTGCCATGCGGTCCGGCTGCAATGGGCAGATCGTGCGACTGAAGGCTCGAACCTGAACTTCAGCAGATGGTGATGGGCATTCTGCCGCAAAACCGCCGCCTGTCGATGGCGCCAATAGTGCGATGTGAGTGGCTCACGCCTTCGAGGCGGGGCCATCCCGGCGCATCCGCCAGGCGAACGGTCCGGCGTTCTCATAGATCCAGCCATAACGCTGGGTCATTTGCTGCTTGCGCACGGTGCGAAAGCCCAGCGTGGCGATGGCGAACAGGACCACCAGTTCCAGCAGGAAATGGTCCAAGGCGAATAGCGTCCCGTTGAACAATGCGAAGTGACAGAATCGGACCGCGCAGGTGACCAGCGCGGCATAGATGAACACTTGCAGGAAGGGATTCCAGCCCTTCGCCACCGCGCGCCCCGCCATCCAGGCGGCCCCGCCGCCCAAGGCGACGGTCACTAGCAGGAAATCGCCCAGGGACACCTCCACCACCGCCTGCGGGCGGGCGATGTAGAGTGCGAGCACGGCCACCAATGCCACGGCCGGGAAGACGATCATGGGCGAGGAGGAGCGCCCCGGATTGGGAATGGGAGTGACCATGTCAGTGGCCTCCTTCCAGATAGGCGGCCTGGACCTCGGGCCGCTCCAGCAGTTCGCGACCGGTGCCGCTCAGCGTCACCAGGCCGTTCACCAGCACATAGGCGCGGTGGGCAAGGCGCAGGGCATGATAGGCGTTCTGCTCCACCAGGAACACGGTCAGCCCCTCGGTGCGGTTGAGATTGCGGATGGCGTCGAAGATCTGCTTCACCACCAGCGGAGCCAGACCGAGCGAGGGCTCATCCAGCAGCAGCAGGCGCGGGCGGGTCATCAAGGCGCGGGCGATGGCCAGCATCTGCTGCTCGCCACCGGACAAGGTGCCGCCGCGCTGGTGCAGCCGCTCCTTGAGGCGGGGGAACAGATCGAACATGCGCTCCAGATCCTGCTGGAAGTGGGTGTTGCCATCCACCGCCGCGCCCATCTGCAGGTTTTCATAGACGCTCATGCGCCCGAAGATGCGCCGGCCTTCCGGCGACTGGGCGATCTTCATCCGCATGATGTCGTGGGTGGGCAACTGGGTGATGTCCCGGCCATCGAAATGGATCGAGCCTTCGCGGGCTCGGGGATTGCCGCATACAGTCATCATCAGGGTGGATTTGCCCGCCCCGTTGGCGCCGATGAGGGTGACGATCTCGCCCTCATTGACCTCCACATCCACGCCCTTCAGGGCGACGATGTTGCCGTAATAGGTCTTCACGCCCTTGACGGAGAGCAGCGCCGTCATAGGCCGACCTCCGCTTCCACATCCGCCACGGCCTCTTCGTCGACGCCGAGATAGGCGGCGATCACCGCCGGGTCGGCGCGCACTTCCTTGGGCGTGCCGTCGGCGATCTTGCTGCCGTATTCCAGCACGATCACATGATCCGAGATTTCCATCACCACCGACATGTCATGCTCGATCAGCAGCACGGACGTACCGTGATCGGCGCGGATGGACAGGAGCAGCGAATTCAGGGCTGCCGATTCGCGTGGATTGAGGCCCGCGGCCGGCTCGTCCAGGCACAGCAGCACCGGATCGGAGCACATAGCGCGGGCGATCTCCAGGCGGCGCTGGTCGCCATAGGGCAGGTCGCCCGCGGGATCGTCGGCGCGGTCCACCAGGTCCACCAGTTCCAGCCAGTGCAGCGCCTTGGCCATGCCCTCCTTTTCCTGGCGCTGCCAGGAGGGCAGGTTGATGAGGGCGCTGGGCGAGAGCAGGCCCGACCGGGTCAGGCGGGTGTGCTGGGCCACCATCAGGTTTTCCAGCACGGTCATGCCCGAGAACAGGCGGATGTTCTGGAATGTGCGCGCCACCTTGGCCGCGGACGACACCTTGTGGTCCGGCAGGCGCTCCAGCAGGAACAGACTGCCGCCCTTGGTCACGGCGGCGGCCTTGCCGTTGCTGGTCAGGGCTTCCAACTCGTCGTCGGTGGCCGGAACGCCGTGGGAGAGGGCAAGGCGCCCCAGCGTCGGCTTGTAGAAGCCGGTGATGCAGTTGAAGGCGGTGGTCTTGCCCGCGCCGTTGGGGCCGATCAAAGCGGTGACGTCGCCGCGCCCGACGGAGAACGACACGTCATTCACCGCGATCAGCCCGCCGAACTGCATGGTCAGGCGGTCCACCATGAGGATGGGATCTGCTTCCCAGTGTCTCATCCGTGGCCCTCCTTCACCAGATCGCCGGAGACCTTCTTGCGCTGCTTGAGGAAGATGGTGGCCATGCGGCTGGAGACCAGGCCGCGCGGACGCCACACCATCACCGCCACCATGGCGAAGCCGAAGATCAGCATGCGGTACAAGGTGGGATCGAAATCCGGCCCCAGCAGCCAGTCGCTCTTCAGGAAGGTGAGATTGCGCAGCATTTCCATGCCGCCGATCATGAACACGGCCGCGGCCGCCACCCCGATCTGCGAGCCCATGCCGCCCAGCACCACGATGGCCAGGATCATGGCGCTGTCCACGAAGGTGAAGCTCTCGGGGGAGACGAAGCGCACCCGCACCGCGAAGAAGGCGCCGGCGAAACCGCCGAACATGGCCCCGGTGGCGAAGGCGGTGAGCTTGGTCAGGGTGGTGTTGATGCCTAGCGAGCGGCAGGCGATTTCATCTTCCCGCAGCGCTTCCCAGGCCCGCCCCACCGGCATCCGCCGCAGCCGCAGCGTCACCAGCGCGGTGAGCGCGGAGAGGCCGAGAATGACGAAATAGAGAAAGATAATCCGGTGCATGGGATCGAAGGTGAGGCCGAAGGTGGCGGCAAAGCCGTTGTCCGCGGCCGAAAACGGCATGCCGAAGAAGGAGATGGGTGGGATGGAGGCAATGCCGGCGCCGCCATTGGTGAGATCGGTCCAATTGGTCAGCACCAGCCGGATGATCTCGCCGAACGCCAAGGTGACGATGGCGAGGTAATCGCCCCGCAGCCGCAGCACGGGGAAGCCGAGGATCACCCCCCAGAACGCGGCCAGGATGCCGCAGACCGGCAGGCAGACCCAGAATGACCACGCCGCCCAGAAGCCTTCGCCCACATGGGCATCAAAGAAGGCGTTCAGCGGCACGCTGGTGGAGAGCAGGGCGAAGGCGTAGGCGCCCACTGCGTAGAAGGCGACGTAGCCCAGATCCAGCAGGCCCGCGAGGCCCACCACGATGTTGAGGCCCCAGCCCAGCATGACGTAGGAGCCGATATAGACCCCGAGGTCGACCCAATAGCGGCTTTCCGACAATCCACCGGAGGCCAGGATCGCCAGGGCCGGATAGGCGATGGCGATGCCGAAGAAGGCGGGCTTGGCGAACGGCGCGAGCCGCTCGCCGACGGTGGACAGGACGGAGGGCGTACCCGCCGCGCGTTTGACCCGCCCCGGCCGCCAGATGGTGAGGTGCAAGGTCAGCCGCAGCCCCAGCACCACCAATGCGAAGATGGTCACGAGGCCGAACCGATAGGTGAGGCCCAGGGGGCCGCTGCCGCTCTCGGTGGCGCGAAAGCCCACCAGGGGCAGCAGAAGGAACCAGGTGATGATCCCGCTGGCGACCGCATCCTTCAGCGCGGTGGCGAGCGGGGAGGGGCGCGCGGAGACGCTCCCCTCCCGCGACGCGGCCTGCATCAGACCTTCTCCACTTCCGGACGGCCGAGCAGGCCCTGGGGCATGAACACCAGCGTGATGGCGAGGATGGAGAACGCCGCCACATCTTTGTATTCAATGGAGAAATAAGCCGACCAGAAGGTCTCGATCAGGCCGATCAGAAGCCCGCCCAGCACCGCGCCGGGCAGCGAGCCGATGCCGCCGAGAACCGCGGCGGTGAAGGCCTTCACGCCGGGCACGAAGCCGTCGTTGAAGTTCACCACGCCATAATACATCAGGTACATCACCCCGGCGACGGCCGCGAGCATCGCGCCGATGACGAAGGTGAGCGAAATGGTGCGGTCCACGTCCACCCCCAGCAGGGCGGCCATCTTGCGATCCTGCTCGCAGGCGCGCTGGGCGCGTCCCAGCGGGGTCTTCTGCACCAGATACCAGAAGCCGGCCAACAGCAGAACGGTGACGCCCATGATGACCATCTGCTTATAAGCCAGGGTCACCTGGTAGCCGTTATTGTCCATGAGAACGATGACGTCCGGAATCACCGGCGGCAGCGGCTTGTTGCGGGGGCCCTGGGCCACCTGGACGAAGTTCGCCAGAAGGATGGACATGCCGATGGCGGAGATCATCGGCGCCAGCCGGAACGAGCCCCGCAAGGGCCGATAGGCCACCCGCTCGATGACCCAGGACAACAGTCCGGTGAAGATCATCGCCACCACCAGGACGATCGACAGCACCAGGAAGATGGACGACATGCCCAACACCGTGGTGAGCAGCAGGAAGGCGATCAGGCCGATGAAGGCGCTGACCATGAACACATCGCCATGGGCGAAGTTCACCATGCCGATGATGCCGAACACCATGGTGTAGCCGATGGCGATCAGGCCATAGATCGAGCCGAGCGTGAGCCCGTTGATGAGCTGCTGGAGAAAGACGTCCATCCGTCCGATGCCCCTCTTTTGGACCCGCTTATTCTTTGGTCGTGCCTCATGAATGGGCGTAGCGGATCATTTCGACTCATAGCGCGGCTATCCTTGGGTGACAAACCCGCCCTTTGGACAGGGCGCCCCTCATTCCGTGCTTTTTGTCCGGCGCACAGCTTTCCCTTGTCGCGGCCCTGACGCAACATCCCGTGTTCCGAGTCTTTGGGAGGATACGATGGCGCTGGAAATGTCGGGCAGTTACGAACTGCCGGTGCCACGTGAGGTGGCTTGGGCCGCGCTCAATGATCCCGCCGTCTTGAAGCGCTGCATTCCGGGCTGCGAGGAATTGGACATGGTGTCCGAGACCGAGCTGAAGGCGGTGGTTGTCACCAAGGTCGGACCGGTGAAGGCCCGGTTCCGTGGCACGGTGACCCTGAGCGAATTCAACGCCCCGGAGAGCTATCGCATCTCCGGCGAGGGCGACGGCGGCATCGCCGGTTTTGCCAAGGGCGGGGCATTTGTGCGGTTGACCGCGAGCGAAACCGGCAGCACTTTGGATTATACGGCCGAGGCGCAGATCGGCGGCAAGCTGGCTCAGCTTGGTCAGCGCCTGGTGGCGGGGACAGCGAAAAAAATCGCCGACGAGTTCTTCAAGAACTTCGCCGAAGCGGTCGCACAGGAGACGTCCGAGGGAGCATGACCTCCCTCTTTTTCTGTGCACATCTCAGATGCTGTCCCGCTTTAAGCTCGATCCTTTCGTCATTGCCCTCGCCCTCACCGTCCTTCTCGCCATTGCCTGGCCCGCGCCCGGAGTGACCGATGGTCCGCTCCATGCGGACAAGGCGGCGAGCTACGGTGTGGCCTTCATCTTCGTCCTCTACGGACTTTCGCTTGCGCCCGAGCACCTCTGGAAGAGTGCCGGGCGCTGGCGCGTGCATCTGGTGGTGCAATCCTCCACCTTCATTCTGTTTCCCGTGGTCGTCCTCGCCGCGCACCCGCTCCTGGTGCGGGTGATGCCGCAGGAGATGGTGACCGGCTTCTTCTTCCTGGCGGCGCTGCCCTCCACTGTCTCCTCGTCGGTGGCGATGACCTCGCTGGCGCGGGGCAATGTGCCGGTGGCCATCTTCAATGCCAGCATTTCCAGTCTCATCGGCGTGTTTGTGACGCCGCTGCTGATGGCTTGGTACATGCACGCCACCGGCGGGCAGCTGGCGCTCCAGGATGTCATCATCAAGCTGGTGCTGCTGGTCATGCTGCCGGTGGGCCTGGGGCAATTGCTGCGGCCGCTGCTGGCGTCGCTCGTGGCGCGGCACAAGACGGTGGCGCGGATCGCGGACCGGGCGGTCATCCTGGCCATCGTCTATAATTCGTTCTGCGACAGCGTCGCTGGCGGGGTGTGGAGCCGTCACGATCCGCGCCTGATCGGCGAAATGCTGCTGGCGGTCATCGTGCTGTTCTGCGTGGTCTATGGCCTGGTGGGGCTGATCTGCCGGCTGGTGGGCTTCAGCGCCATGGACCGCATTGCGGTGCTGTTCTGCGCCTCGAAGAAGTCGCTGGCCACGGGGCTGCCCATGGCGCGGGTGATCTTCGGCTCGCAGGCGGAACTCAGTCTGATCATCGCACCGATCATGCTGTTTCATTTCGTGCAATTGGTCATCGTCAGCTTCATTGCCGGTCACAATGCAGCGCGGCTGGATGCGGAAGCAGCCCGCCCAAAGGCCTCCCCCGCAGCCGAAGCACCGCGGATGGTCGAAGAAAGCAGCGGCTCGCACCCGTGAGCTCAGCCGTCGCGCCGATCAGCACGCTTGACCGGCGCGACCCCCAAGTTCCAAACTGGAAAAGCTAAAAACGACCCCATCCATGCCCGAGCGTGCGGGGGCACCGTCGGGCCGGCCGGGCGATCGTCCGGGGAGGACGCGAATGACCAAGATTGCTGTAACGCTGAATGGCCGGGCCACTAGCGCGGATGTTGAGCCGCGGACCCTGCTGGTGCAATTGCTGCGCGACACCTTGCATCTGACCGGCACCCATGTGGGGTGCGACACCAGCCAATGCGGCGCCTGCGTGGTGCATGTGGACGGGGTCGCGGTCAAAGCCTGCACCATGCTGGCGGTCCAGGCGGATGGCACGCAGGTGCTCACCATCGAGGGGCTGGCCGGCGGCACGCAGCTTCATCCCATGCAGGAGGCCTTCCGCGAACATCATGGCCTGCAATGCGGCTTCTGCACGCCGGGCATGATCATGACCGCCGTGGACATGGTGGCGCGCCTCGGCACGGATCTGAGCGAGGGCACCATCCGCGAGAATCTGGACGGCAATCTGTGCCGGTGCACGGGCTATCACAATATCGTCAAGGCGGTGCAGGCGGGCGCTCATGCCATGGGCGCCCCGGCGGCGGCCGCGGCGGAATAAGCGCGGGCCTGTCGACCTCGCGCATCATTGCGGGCACGCCTGCCGCGGCCGGTACACGGGCCGGGCCAGAGGGCAGGGGGCGTGGACGCGCCGCTCCTGCCGCAGTCGAGATCTCGTTCGGCATGTCAACTGGCGTTCGACCGCGTTCGGCGGCGGACGCATCTCCCGGTCAAGCTCATCACAAGACGCGCCGGGGCCATCTCGTCCTTCAGGGAGGACATTTCATGACCGCCAGCATCGTCACCCCCATCGGCGCCTCTGTCCGGCGCAAGGAAGACCACCGCTTCATCACCGGCAAGGGCCGCTACACCGATGACATGGCCCGGCCCGGACAGGCGCACGCCTATTTCCTGCGCTCTCCGGTGGCCCATGCCAACATCCGCAGCCTGGATACCTCGGCCGCCGCTGCCATGCCGGGCGTGGTGGGCATTCTCACCGGCGCGGATCTCGCCGCCGACGGGGTGGGCGATCTCATCTGCGGCTGGATGATCCATTCGGTGGATGGCACCCCCATGCGCATGGGCTCCCATCCGGCGCTGGCCAAGGGCAAGGTGCGCTATGTGGGCGACCATGTGGCAGTGGTGATCGCCGAGACCCTCAACCAAGCCAAGGATGCGGCCGCCGCCATCGTGGTGGATTACGACGTTCTGCCCGCAGTGGCCGAGACCGGCCGTGCCCGCGCGGCGGACGCGCCGCAGCTGCATGAGGTGGCGCCCGGCAACACCGCTTTCTCCTGGGAACTGGGCGATGCGGCGGCCACCGACGCGGCCTTCGCCCAGGCGGCGCATGTGATCCCCCTGGATCTGGTGAACAACCGCCTCGCCCCCAACCCCATCGAGCCCCGTGCGGCCATCGGCGAATATGACAGCGGCGACGATGCCTTCACCCTCTGGACCACCAGCCAGAATCCGCATCTGGCGCGGCTGGTGCTCTCCGCCTTCGTGGGGCTGGCGCCGGAGCACAAACTGCGGGTGATCGCGCCCGACGTGGGCGGCGGCTTCGGCTCCAAGATCTTCATCTATGCGGAAGAAACCGTGTGCACCTGGGCGGCCAAGAAAGTAGGCCGGCCGGTGAAATGGACCTCGGATCGCTCGGAGGCCTTCCTCTCCGATGCCCATGGCCGCGACCACATCACCCGTGCGGAGCTGGCGGTGAACGGGGAGGGCAAGATCCTCGGCTTCCGGGTGAAGACCACCGCCAATATGGGCGCCTATCTCTCCACCTTCGCCTCGGCCATTCCCACCTATCTCTATGCCACCCTGCTGTCCGGCCAGTACGACATCCCGGCCATCCATTGCCATGTGGACGCGGTCTATACCAACACCGCGCCGGTGGATGCCTATCGCGGCGCCGGGCGGCCGGAGGCCACCTTCCTGGTGGAGCGGATCGTCGAGATCGCGGCGCGTACCCTGGGCATGGACGGGGCGGAGTTCCGCCGGCGCAACTTCATCACCAGCTTCCCGCACCAGACGCCGGTGATCATGGCCTATGACGCCGGCGACTATGCCGCCTCACTCGACAAGGCGCTGGCCATGGCCGACTACGCCGGCTTCCCCGCCCGCAAGGCTGCCGCTGCGGCCAAGGGCAAGCTGCGCGGCATCGGCCTGTCCAATTATATCGAGGCCTGCGGCATCGCTCCTTCGGCGGCAGTTGGGTCGCTGGGGGCCGGCGTCGGCCTGTGGGAAAGCGCCGAGGTGCGGGTCAACCCCACCGGCAATGTGGAAGTGCTCACCGGCTCGCACAGCCACGGCCAAGGGCACGAGACCACGTTCGCGCAACTGGTGTCCTCGCGCCTGGGCATTCCCATCGATCAGGTCAGCATCGTCCATGGCGATACCGACAAGGTGCAGTTCGGCATGGGCACCTATGGCTCGCGTTCCGGCGCGGTGGGCATGTCGGCCATCTTCAAGGCTTTGGACAAGGTGGAGGCCAAGGCTAAGAAGATCGCCGCCCACATGCTGGAGGCCTCCGAGGGTGACATCGAGTTCAAGGACGGCCGCTTCACCGTCGCCGGCACCGACCGGGGCCTCGCCTTCGCGGAAGTGGCGCTGAATGCCTATGTGGCGCACAAATTCCCCACCTCGGAGATTGAGCCGGGCCTGAAGGAAGGCGCCTTCTACGACCCGACCAATTTCACCTTCCCCGCCGGCTGCCATGTCTGCGAGGTGGAGGTGGATCCCGACACCGGCGAGACCCAAATCGTGCAGTTCGTGGCGGTGGATGATTTCGGCGTGGTCATCAACCCGATGATCGTCGAGGGCCAGGTGCATGGCGGCATCGCCCAGGGCGTGGGCCAGGCGCTGCTGGAGGCGGTGCATTATGACGGCGACGGCCAGCTCGTGACCGGCTCGTTCATGGATTACACCATGCCGCGGGCGGAGAATTTGCCGTCGTTCAAGGTCGGCCTCACCGAGACCCGCTGCCCATCCAACCCGCTGGGCATCAAGGGCTGCGGCGAAGCCGGGGCCATTGCGGCGCCGCCGGCGGTCATCAATGCCCTGACAGACGCATTAGGCACCGAGGACATCCCCATGCCCGCCACGCCCGCCAGGCTGTGGCAGATCATCCAGGCGCGCCGCGCGGTGGCCCAGGCGGCGGAATAGCGCCGCCCTCGCCATCCGCTTTGACCCATTTGCGCTCGCGGCCATGTGTCGGCCCGGGCCGGACACCAGATCAGGAGACAGGCCATGTATGCCTTCGACTATGAGCGCCCTTCCGCCGTCGACGCTGCCGTTGCCCTGCTGCGCTCGGTGGAGGAGCCCAAGGTGCTGGCCGGCGGCCAGACCTTGCTGCCGACCCTGAAGCAGCGGCTGGCGCAGCCCGGCACCCTCGTGGATCTCGCCCGCATTCCCGGCCTCTCAGCCATTGAGCGGCGGGGGGAGGGACTGTCGATCGGTGCCATGGCGCGGCATGCCGCCGTGGCGACCTCGCCGCTGGTGCGGGAGGCGATCCCCGCCCTCGCTGAGTTGGCGGGCATGATCGGCGATCCGGCGGTGCGCAATCGCGGCACCCTGGGTGGCTCCATCGCCAACAATGATCCCACCGCCGACTATCCCGCCGCCTGCCTGGCCCTGGGCGCGACCATCATCACCAGTGCCCGCCAACTGGCGGCGGACGATTTCTTCACCGGCCTGTTTGAAACCGCGCTGGCGGAGGACGAACTGGTGCTGGCGGTGGAGTTCCCGCTGCCGGCCCGCGCCGGTTACGCCAAGTTCCGCAATCCTGCCTCGCGCTATGCCATGGCGGGGGTGTTCATCGCTCAGGGGGCTGACGGCATCCGTGTGGCCGTCACCGGCGCCGGCCAGGGCGGCGTGTTCCGCTGGACCGCCGCCGAAGAGGCCTTGGCCGCGGATTTCCGGGTCGAAAGCCTGGCGGACATCGCTCTGGATGCGGATGACATCATGTCTGACCTGCACGGCAGCGCTGATTATAGAACGCATTTAGTTAAAATCATGGCGAAACACGCCATGGTTGCAGCTCTGAGGTAGGCAGGTAGCTACTACGGCGTTATTCGTCGATAACTAAGCAGAAGTCGTCAGAATTTCATGGTTTTAGTGGAAGGAGAGGTCGTATCTTGCTCGGGCGCCTGAAGGGGGGGTCCAAATGGCGTCGAGCTCATTTCCTGATGTTGTCGAGTTCGCCCTGGCGTTGCTTGCGTCAGGCGCGCTTGCGGGGTTGCTTGCTGGTCTGTTCGGGATCAGCGGAGGGCTGGTGATTGTTCCCGTGCTTCACCCGCTTTTCACAACCTTGGGTGTGCATAATACGATTGTCGTTCATATGGCGGCGGCGGTTTCCGTTGGCCTTATGATCCTGACCGTTGGCCGTGCGTTGCTTCAGCGGCGCAATGGGCTTGGGGAGGGCGATGGCCAGCCTCGGGCTTGGCTCTGGCCGATTCCAGCGGGCGCCGTCGCCGCAAGCGTGGTGGTCGCCGCCCTGCCGGGGCCGGAAATGCAGTTCATCTTCACCATCGCCATCCTGGCGGCGGCCGTGAAGATGCTGTTTTTCTCCAGCCCGGCCGGCATCACCGCCGCCCAGGGCGGGCCCAGCAAGGCCTCCTTCAGCAAGGCCTCCTTCAGCCTGCCCGGCGCCGGCTGGGGCCTTGAGTGGAAAGCGGGTGCCGATCGGGCCTCACGCGCATTTCAGCGTTTCGCCCAGTCCCCGGCAGCCACCTGTGCGCTGCTGGCTATTCCCGGCGTCATCGTCCTTGCCATGGCCGGGTTTGGCGAGCCGCGCCTGCCGGCCGGGATCATGGGCTATCTCAATGCGTTGGGCGTCGTGGTGATCTTGGTGACGTCCACATTGCTGGCGCCGGTGGGCGCAGAATTGTCCGGCCAGTTCCCCAAGCGCGTGCTGGAAGTCAGCTTCGGCATCTTCCTGCTGCTGGTGGCCGCCGAGTTCGCGTTTGAGCTGCTGGTCTGAGCTTTCCTGTCGGGGAGGCTTCCGGCATCTGGCATCCCGCGGTAAACCTGGGGGATGCCTGATCCCGCTGCCTTCCCGCCTGCGTCCATCGATGCCACTGCCGCGCTGCTCACGGGCGCAGGCTATGTGCCGGATCGGGCGCTCTCAACGGTTGTTCATCTCGCCCTGCGCATGGGCCGCCCCTTGCTGCTGGAGGGCGAGGCCGGAGTGGGCAAGACCGAGGTGGCGCGCACCCTCGCCAAGGCACTGGGCCGTCGCCTGATCCGCCTGCAATGCTACGAGGGGCTGGACTTGGCCGCGGCGGCCTATGAATGGAACTATGCGGCGCAGATGATCGCCATCCGGCTGTCGGAAGCTGCCGGCGAAAGCGACAAGGCCAGCATCGCCTCCGACGTCTTCTCCGAGCGCTATCTGCTGCGCCGGCCGCTGCTGGAGGCCCTGAGCCCCGATCCCGCCGGACCGCCGGTGCTGTTGATCGACGAACTGGACCGCACCGACGAGGCGTTCGAGGCCTTCCTTTTGGAAGTGCTGTCGGAGTTCCAGATCACCATTCCCGAATTGGGTACGGTGAAGGCTGCGGCGCCGCCCATCATCATTCTGACCTCCAACCGCACCCGCGAGATCCATGACGCGCTGAAGCGGCGCTGCCTGTACCATTGGGTGGACTATCCCACCGCCGAGCGGGAACTGGAGATCCTGCGGGCGCGTCTGCCCCATGTGGGCGAGGCGCTGTCACGGCAGGTGGTGGCGTTCGTCCAGGCGATCCGCAAGGAGGACCTGTTCAAGGTTCCCGGCGTGGCGGAGACGCTGGATTGGGCCACGGCTCTGGTGGAACTGGATGCGGTGGCGGTGGACCCGGCCCTGGCGGGCGACACCTTGGGCGTGCTGCTGAAGTATCAGGACGACATCGCCAAGACCGATGCCCCCGCCATCACCCGCCTGCTGGCCGAGGCGCGGCGGGCGAGCGCGGAGGCCCCATGAAGCCGCTGCGGCCATGAGCGAAGGCCGCCTCGCGCAGAACGTGCTCTATTTCGGCCGCGCCCTGCGCGCCGCCGGCCTGGGCGTGGGGCCGGGGACGATGCTGGATGCGGCGGAGGCCATGCGGATTGCCGGCATTGGCAGTCGCGAGGATCTCTATTGGACCCTGCATGCGGTGTTCGTGTCGCGGCGCGAGGACCATGCGGTGTTCGATCAGGCGTTCCAGCTGTTCTGGCGCCGCCGCGCTGCCGGCGACAAGCTGATGGCGCTGCTCTCGCCGGTGGCGGTGCCCGTCGCCCCGCAAGCGCCCAAGCCGGGCCTGCGCCGGGTGGAGGAGGCGTTCTTCGCGGGGGGAAACAAGCCGCAACCCGAGGCGCCGCCGGAGATCGAGGTGGATGCCCGCCTCACCGCCTCCGATGCGGATGTCCTGCGCACCCGCGACTTCGCCCAGATGAGCGCGGAGGAACTGGAGCAGGCCCGCTGCCGCATCGCCGCGCTGAACATGCCCGACGACCGGGTCCGCACCCGGCGGCTGACGCCGGACCCGCGCGGCCGGCTGGTGGACATGCGCGCGGCCTTGCGGGCCTCGCTGGCCACCGGCGGCGCCTTCATTCCCCTGCGCCGGCGCGGGCCGAGCGAGCGCCCGCCGCCGGTGGTGGCGCTGGTGGACATCTCCGGTTCCATGAGCGACTACGCCCGCCCGGTGCTGCACTTCCTGCACGCGCTCACGGCGCGGCGGCGGGTAGAGACCTTCCTGTTCGGCACCCGGCTCACCAATGTCAGCCGCGCCCTGCGCCACCGCGATGGAGATGCGGCGCTGGCGGGGGTGGCGCAGATGGTGCCGGACTGGTCGGGCGGCACCCGCATCGCCCCTTCGCTGCGGGCGTTCAACAAGGACTGGTCGCGGCGGGTGATGGCGCAGAACCCGGTGGTGCTGCTGGTCACCGATGGCCTGGAGCGCGATGCCGATGACACCTTGTCCCGTGAAATGGACCGGCTGCACCGGTCCTGCCGGCGTCTGGTGTGGCTCAATCCCTTGCTGCGCTATGCCGCCTTCGAGCCCCGCGCCCGTGGGGTGAAGGCGATGCTGCCGCATGTGGACGAGTTTCGCCCGGTGCATGATCTGGCCAGCCTGGAAGGGCTGGTGAAGGCCCTGTCGGGGGCACCGCAGCCGGTGGCCGGGGTGCGGCGGGCTGGAAGGCACAGCAGGATGGAAGGGACACTGCAATGACCCGTGTCACCGATCTGTTCACCATCGGCTATGAACAGACCACGCCGGCGGCGTTCCAGGCGCAGCTGAGCGGGGCGAAGGTCGGGCTCCTGGTGGACGTGCGCGCGGTCGCTGCGTCGCGGCGGCCGGGATTTTCCAAGACCGCTTTGGCCGCCGGCATCGCTGAGCACGGCATCGCCTATGTGCATCTGCGCGCCCTCGGCACGCCCGCCGATGGCCGCGCGGCCGCGCGCAAGGGCGATGTGGCCAGCCTGTGGCGCATCTATGAAGCCCATCTCGCCACGCCTGCGGCCCGGGAGGCCCTTGATGAGCTCACCGCGCTCGCCCAGGGCCGCCGGATCTGCCTGCTGTGCTTCGAGCGGCATGCGGAGGGGTGTCACCGGCTGCGTCTGGCGCAGATCCTGTGCGAGCGGCTGGACGTGCCGGTCACCCATCTGGTGCCCGACCCGTTCTGACCCGCGACCGCGATCTCTCAGACCGTGCGGCGCTTGAGCCGGAACACCATCACCACCCCGACGATGCAGGCCAGCGCGCCGGCGAGGAACACCGACGAAAACCCCGCCCGCGCCACCATCAGCCCGGCCAGCGGCCCGGTGAGGCCCAAAGCGATGTCCATGAAGGCGGTGAAGCTGCCGATGGCGACGCCCTGGCTCTCGCGCGGTACCCGGCGCACCGCGTCCACGCCCATGGCCGGGAACACCAGGGAGAAGCCGGCGCCGGTGAGGAACGCCCCCAGCCACGCCACTTCCATCTGCGGCGCGCCCCACAGCAGGGCTTGCCCGATCCCCTCGATGACCAGCGAGACGATGGACACCACCGCGCCGCCGTAGCGGTCCGGGGTGTGGGAGAACAGCAGCCGCGCCACCACGAAGCCGGCGCCATAGAGCGACAAGGCAATGCCGGCGCCGGACCAGCCGCGCTCGGCGAACGTGAGCACCACGAAGCTGCCCAGCAGCGCAAACGGGGCGGTGGACAGCGACAGCACCAGCCCATGGCGCCAGATCAGGCCCACCACCTGGAAGAAGGGCATGCGCGGGGCGCCGCCCTTGGCCGCCTTCGGCACACCGGGCAGCATGAGAGCGATCATCAGACCCAGCAAGGGACAGGCCGCCGCCAGGGCGGCCACAGCGGCAAAGCCGAAGCTGTCCTGCACCAGCACGCCGATGGGCGCACCCACCGCCAAGGCGGCCATGACCGCAATGCCGTTCCAGCCCATCACCAAGCCGGTCTGAGCCGGGCCGAGGCGGCCGATGCCCCAGGACAGCAGGCCGGTGATGAACAGGCTTTCCGCCAGTCCCAGCACCATGCGGCCGCAGACCAGCACCGCCAGGCTCAGTTCGGGCGAGGCCACGGCCAGGGAGGCGAGATAGGAGAGGCCGGAGAGCGCCGCCAGCGGCAGGCCGGTGATCACCGCCCACTTGGCGCCGCGGATGTCCACCATCCCCCCCATGACGCCGCGGGTCAGGACGGTGACCAGGGATTGGCTGCCCACCACGGCGCCGACGATGACGGCGCCGAAGCCGAGCCCGTCATGCACGCGCACCGGCAACACCGGCAGCGGAATGCCGATGGCCAGCATGGCCAGGAACGAAGTGATGGTGAGCGGAATGAGACGCGGAATGACGCTGAACAGCGCCGCATTGCCGCGGTGCGGAGGAGGAGACTGTGACATGGGAGAACGCGGCCTTCGTCGCGCGGCTGAGGAGCCGCTGCTGCGCGTTGCTTGACGTCAGACGCTTACGTGGAAGGCAAGCTTCCAATGCCCGGCTCTTTAGCGACGGGGTCCGCCGCGGTCAAGGCAGGGGACGCGCATTGGTCCGGTGATCGCGGCTGATGAGCATGGCCGCCGATCGGCTCAGGAGCCCTCAGCCCTTGAAGGTGATGGATTTTGCAATCTGCTCGATGGAATTCTTGGTGTCGCTCAGGCGGTCTTGGGGCACGATCGCCATCAGGCGGATGAAGCGCCCCTGCGCGCCGAAGGCCAGATATTGCGAGAACCGCCGCCCGTCGGCGGTGGTGCCGGTCAGCAGCAGCCCGTCCGCGCCGGCGAAGGGGACGCTGGTCTCGCCATCCACCGTGGCATTCTCCAGGCCATGGGTCGTTTCCAGCAAGGCCCGCGCCACCTGTTGGCGCTGGCTCGGGTCGATGGGCGCGGAGAGCTGGGAGGCGACGACAATCAAGGGCTGTGTTCCCTGCGGGTCCACGTCCCGCTCGCCGGCGGTCATGATGACGGCGGAGCCGGCGATGGTGTTGACCACCCGGAACGGCGCGCTCGCGCTGATGGCGAAGGGCAGGCTCGCCACCTTGTCCGCCAGCGAGGGTTCCTTGCCCAGCTTCAGGGTGGCCAGGGATTGCTTGACCGCGGCCGCATTCAGCTTGCTGCCCTCGGGAGCCTGGAGGGTGATGAGGACGGTCTTCTCGCCCTTCAGCACCATGAGCCATTTCCTGAACACCTGGTCCTTGACCGTCTGCGTGCCGCTGATGAGCGGAATGCGCCCGGCGCCGGTGGTGACCTGATCCAGCCCGGTTACCGTGATTCCACGGGGCGCCAAGGCCGCGCGGGCGGCGCCGAGATCGGCGAACATGGCGGCGATCTTGTCATAGGCTTCGATGGGCAGTTCGGTGACCATCAGGCTGGAGAGCCCGTCGGCGCTGGCGAAACCGGAAAAGCCCGGGGCCGGGGCAAAGCCCTGCGGCGGCGTCACCGAGACTGTGGTGCCGCGCACGGCCTGAGGCGCCTGGGCCAGCGCGCCGGTGCCGGACAGCGGGATCACCGCCAGCAGGACCAGACAGCTGCGGACGAGAAATAACCGCGCGGCGTGGAACATCGGATCTCCTGCGATCATGCTCATCGGCCCTTGGGCGATGGACCGTGTGCGCGTCTCGGCCATACGGCTTCGCAACCCGTCCGGGGTGACGCCATAGGCTGATAGCGAGGCTGTACGCCATATTCAAATCCGCGGGCGCCGGATGCGATCACGTTGTGGTTGCCGCGCCGCTCATTTCGGGTCGCGATCCGGCGCGGCGGCGCCAGCCATATAAGCGCGGGCCTTGGCCAGCGCCTCTGGGGTGTCCACGTCCAGGAACGCACCGGCGCCGGTAACCGGAATGTCGAATACCGCCTCGGGATGGGCCGAAATCAGCCGCCGGGCCCCGATATCCCCCTCCAGACCGGCCAGGTCCGGGAAGAAACGCCGTGACCACAGCACCGGATTGCCGCGCATCTCGCCGTCCATGGGCACGATGATCAGCCGGCCATCCTCGGGCGCAAAGCCCTCCACCAGCCGGTCGAGCAAGGCGGGTGCCACCAGCGGCATGTCGCCCAGCAGCACCATCGCCCCCTCCACGTCGGCGGGAACGGCGGCGATGCCGCGGCGCACGGAACTGGCCATGCCGGTGGCATGGTCGGGATTGTGGACGAAGAAAACCGGCAGCCCCGCCAGGGCCGCTTCCACGCGGGCATGGTCGTGGCCGGTCACCACCAGGACCGGGCGGGCCCGGGAGGCGAGCGCGGCCTCCACCACCCGCCGCACCACGCAGGCGCCGCCCACCTCTTCCAGCAATTTGTTCGGCCCGCCCATGCGGATGCCGCGTCCCGCGGCAAGCACGACGGCGGCCACCTCCGGTGCGCGAGCCGGCGTTGGCTCCAGCCGTGGCTGCGGGCGGGTGACGATTTCCATCAGCAGGCCGCCCACTCCGAGTGCTGCAACCTCTTCCGCAGTGACCGTGCGGCCGGCGAGGATGCGCATGAGCATCCAGTCGAAGCCGTTTTCCTTGGAACTGCGGGCGCAGCCGGGGGCGCCGATCACCGGCACGGGGCCGAGCCGGCCCAGCAAGGTGAGGTTGCCGGGGTCCACCGGCATGCCCAGCCGATCCACCACGCCGCCGGCCGCCTCCAAAGCGGCGGGGATCACGTCCCGCCGGTCGGTGATGGCGGAGGCACCGAACACGATCACCAGGTCCGCCTCCGCGCGCACCGCCTGCGCGATGGCGTGGCGCAGGGCCTCGGTGTCATGGGGAATGCGGATGTCCTGGGCGATGAGCGCACCGGCGCGGGCAAGCCGCTCGGCGGTGACGCGCAGGGTCTTCTCCACCACCTTCGGCATCAGGCCGGGCAGCAAGGTGGAAATCACCGCCACCCGCCGCCGCACGAACGGATGCACCGTCAGCAGCGGGGCGGCGCGGGACAACGCTTCATCCACCAGCGTTCCGGCCACCGCAAATGGAATGATCTTGACGGTGGCCACCATGTCGCCGGCCTTGACCGGATTGAGGTCCGGCAGGGTGGCAAGGGTGATGGCTTCGTCCAAGGCGTTGAAGCCATCGACCCCGACGCGGTCCACCGCCACGACGCCGTCCGTCAGGGCGAACAGATTGCTGCGCCCGGTAAAGGGGGCTTCCACCCGCACCTGTTGCCCGGCGATGCGTGTGGCCAAAGCCCCGGCGGCGGCATCCTCATGGATGTCGCCCGCTTCCAACTGCGCCACCACCACCTCGCGCACGCCAGCGGTGGCCAGAGCGGCGATCTCGATGGCACCCAGGCGGGTGCCTTTCTTGATCACCAGCCCCTCGCTGCGGATCGAGTGGGCGGCGATGGCGCCTTCTGCGGCGCCGAGCGGGACCGGCCCGAACTTCACGCAGCGGCCTCGCGGGCGGGGGCCGGCTTGCGCAAAGCCGCGATCACCTCGCCCAGCACCGCCACGGCGATCTCGGGGGGATTGGCGGCGCCGATGTCGAGGCCGATGGGGGCGTGGATGCGCCCCAGCAAGGCGGGCGAGAGGCCGCGATCCGCCAGCCGGTCCAGGCGCTTGGCATGGGTGCGGCGGGAGCCCAGCGCGCCCACATAGAAGCAGTCCGCCAACAGCGCCGCCTCCAGGGCTGGCTCGTCGATCTTCGGGTCATGGGTCAGGGCCACCAGCGCCGTGAACGGGTCCAGCGCCAGATCCGGCAGGGCGGTGTCCGGCCATTCGGCAATCACCGTGGTGTCAGGAAACCGCTCGGCCGTGGCGAAGGCGGTGCGCGGATCGACGATGGTCACGTCATATCCCGCCAGCCGCGCCATGGGCGCCAGGGCCTGCGAAATGTGCACCGCGCCGATCACCACCACCCGCGGCGGCGGCACATGCACGGTGAGGAACACCCGCCCGTCCCCTTCGCCCACCACCCCGCTTTTGCCCGCGCGCAAGGCCGCTTCCAACTGCGGGGCCAGCGGGTCCGTGGCGATTTCACTGGCCCGCAGCAAATGCTGGGCGCCGCTGGACAGATGGGTGATGAGCACGGTGGCGCGCCGCGCCGCGCGCTCGGCATTCAGCGTGGTGAGAAGGGCAAGATCCATGGGAAAATGAGTTCCTGAGAGGCTGAGCAGGCGTCAGTCGATGCGTTCCACATAGACGCGGATGGCGCCGCCGCAGGACAGGCCCACCCGCCATGCGGTCTCGTCCGCGACGCCGAATTCCAGCGTCCGCGGTTTGCCGGTCTCGATCACGTCCAGCGCCTCGGTGACCACGGCGCCCTCCACGCAGCCGCCGGAGACCGAGCCGAGGAAGTTTCCGGTGTCGTCGATCACCAGATGGCTGCCCACCGGGCGCGGGGCCGAGCCCCAGGTTTCCAGCACCGTGGCCAGCGCCACCGCCTTGCCCGCCCGGCGCCAGGTGGCGGCGGCTTCCAGGACATCGTCTTCGCGTGCGAGCATGGTGCCTCCCATCCGAGGTCCGGCAGGACGGCCCTTCCGGACCTCCCTGCCATTGCGTGGCGAAGCGCGGCCCCGCTTGGTGCCGGGCGCCCCTTGCCTATATAGACCCAGATATAAGGGGCGCCCCGCTGGATTGCAGCCCATCCGCCCATCACCTTCCGTTTTTCGCCGCGAGTCGTTCCATGTCCACCCTCCGCACGGCCGACGACCTCATCGCCGCCGGCCTTGCCGCCCCCGCCCAGCGGGGCGACATCGGCCGGGTCGGCGCGCGCTATGCGGTGGCCGTGACCGACACTTTGGCCGCCGCCATCGACCGCGCCGATCCCGCCGATCCCATTGCCCGCCAGTTCGTGCCGGATATCGCCGAACTCACCATCGACCCGCGGGAACTGGTCGACCCCATCGGCGACGAGGCCCATGCGCCGGTGCCGGGCATCGTGCATCGCTATCCCGACCGCGTGCTGCTGAAGCTGGTGGGTGTATGTGCGGTCTATTGCCGGTTCTGCTTCCGGCGCGAAATGGTCGGGCCCGGCGCGGAGCAGGCGCTCTCGGCGGAGGCGTTGGAGACGGCGTTTGCCTATGTGGCGGCCCATCCGGAGGTCTGGGAGGTGATTCTGACCGGCGGCGATCCGTTCATGGTTTCGCCCCGGCGCATGGCCGACGTGGTGGGGCGGCTCGCTGCCATCCCCCATGTGAAGGTGGTCCGGTTTCACACCCGCGTGCCCATTGCCGCCCCTGAGCGGGTGACGGCGGAACTGGTGGCCGCGCTGAAGGGGGAGGGGGCGACGCCCTATGTGGCGGTGCATGTGAACCATGTCCGTGAACTGACCCCCGACGCCCGCACAGCGCTGGCGCGGATGGCGGATGCGGGGATCCCGCTTGTGGCGCAGACCGTGCTGCTGCGCGGGGTCAATGACGATGCCGCAACCCTCGCGGCTTTGTTTCGCGCCCTGGTGGAGGTGCGGGTCAAACCCTATTACCTGCACCATCCCGATCTCGCGCCGGGAACCGGCCATTTCCGCCTGTCCATCGCCGAAGGTCAGGGGCTCATGCGCGCCCTGCGCGGGCAGGTCTCGGGCCTCGCCTTGCCCACCTATGTGCTGGATATCCCCGGCGGCGCCGGCAAGGTGCCGCTCACGCCGGGCTATCTGGAGCCGGAGGGGGGCGGCTGGCAGGTGAGCGACAATTGTGGCGGCATGCATCGGTATTCCGATGGCGTCTGACCCTGCCGCTTCCGGAGGGACAGAGTGTTAAGATTTGCGCAACTTCGGTGGGGCTGCGGCGGGCCAATGGCAACGTGGCGCCCGCCATGTGGTGGCGGGAACTGAGGCGCCGCAACGCCTTGCGGTCAGCATTAACGAAGTGTGAACAGCCCCGCTTGCCGTAAACGATAGCTCAGCATACCAGTATCGCCATGCGCCGGCGCAGCCGGTCGAGGATGGAGCATTGCAATGGCGGACGCTCAGCTTCAGCCGATCGAGCTGCTGTACTGGCCCACTCCGAACGGATGGAAAATTTCCATCATGCTCGAGGAGTGCGGCCTGCCGTACGAGATCAAGCTGGTGAACATCGGCAAGGGCGACCAGTTCGCGCCGGAATTCCTGGCGGTGTCGCCCAACAACAAGATCCCGGCGATCGTGGACCCCAACGGGCCCGATGGCCAGCCTATCTCGGTGTTCGAGAGCGGCGCGATCCTGCAATATCTCGGTCGCAAGACCGGGAAATTCTATCCCACCGACGAGCGCAAGCGGGTTGCGGTGGAGGAATGGCTGTTCTGGCAGGTGGGCGGCCTGGGACCCATGGCCGGCCAGGCCCACCATTTCCGGCTCTATGCGCCGGAAAAACTGCCCTATGCGGTGTCGCGCTACACCAATGAGGTGCACCGGCTCTACGGCGTGATGAACACCCGCCTGAAGGACAACGAATATCTCGCCGGTGACTATTCCATCGCCGACATGGCCTGCATCAGCTGGGCCAAATTGTGGGAGCGGCAGGGCCAGGACATCACCGAATTCCCGCACTTCCAGCGCTGGCTGGAGGCGGTGAAGGCCCGGCCCGCTGTGCAGCGCGGGCTGATGGTCAATGCCGAGGAGCGGGCCAAGAACGACCTGTCCAAGGACAAGGCGGCCCAGGGCGTCCTGTTCGGCCAGCGGGCGCGCTGAACGCGAGCGGCGCCCCCGCGGCGGACATCAGGGCCGGGCGGGCCGTGGGTGCCCGTCGATCCGGCTTCCCTCGCGATGGCGGGCGCTTTAGAAGGCGGGACGCCCGGCTGCGGGCGTGTCTGGGGAAACCACATCCATGTCTGCCGATCCACGCGCTCTGCTCGCCGAGGCTTCCGTTCTGCACCGGGCGGGCAAGGTGGAGGAGGCCATCGACGCCTACAAGTCCGCCGCGCGGCTCGCGCCGGGCAATGGCGATGTCCTCCGCATGCTGGCCCTGGCCCTGCTGCAGGCGGGGCGTGCGAAGGATGCGGTGCGCGCCGCCCGGCAGGCCCGCGACCTCGCGCCGCGCAATCCCAACACCCATGTGCTGATGGGCGCCGGCCTGCTGCTGGCGGGCGATCCGGCCAAGGCGCTGGCGGCCTTCGACCAGGCGGCGGCGCTCAATCCCGGCCTGCTGGAGGCGCACTTCCAGGCGGGAAACGCCTTGGCGGCGCTGGGGCGCTACCCCGCTGCGATCGCGCGCTATAGTCAGGCCCTGGCCATCGATCCGCGCGCCCCCGAGGCGCTGATGAACCGCGCCACCGCTTATGCCCGCCTGGAGCGTCACGGCGAGTCGCTCGCCGATTGCGAGCGCCTGGTGGAGATGCAGCCCTGGGTGCCGGTGCACCACATCGCCAAAGCCAATACCTTGCTGGAGATAGGCGACCTTCCCGGCGCGCTGGCGGCGGCCGAGGCGGCGCTCGCGCTCGGGCCGACGGCGGTCGCGGCGCTGGTGGTGGTGTATCAGGTGGCCCTGGCGCAGGGCGATGTCGACGGCGCGGCCAAGGCCCTGGAGCGGGCGATCCAGAGCGGAGATGCCCCCGCGGACCTGCGGGTGCGCTATGTCCATCTGCTGCGCCTGCGCGAGCAATTGCCCGCGGCGCTCAGGGAATGCGATGCGGTATTGCAGGCCCATCCCCGCTCGGCGGCGGCGCTTCAGGAGCGTGGCGAGATCAAGCGGGCGCTGGATGATGCCGCCGGGGCGCTGGCCGATGCGGATGCCGCCATCGCCATCCAGCCGCAGTTTGGTCTGGCGCAATTGACCCGCGCCGGCGCGCTCGGCGATCTGGGCCATGGTGCCGACGCCCGCGGCGCGGTGGATCGCGCCCTGCGCGCCGCGCCGAAGGAGCCGCGGGTTCTGTTCGCCCGCGCCGCCCAGGATCTCGCCCGCGGCCGCTGGGCCGCCGGATGGGCGGGCTATGAACAGCGCGAGCATACGCTGCCGCCGCCGTTCGAGCCGTTGCCCTTCCCGCGCTGGGACGGCCAGGCGCGGCCGGACCTGCTGGTGATTCTGGGCGAGCAGGGCATCGGCGACGTGCTGCAATTCGCCCGGCTCCTGCCGTGGCTGGTGGAGCGCGGTCTTGCCGTGCGCCTCCTCACCCGCCCCAGCCTCGTGCCCCTGCTCCGGGACATGGTGCCCGACGTGGACGTGGTGGGGGAATTGGCCGGCACGGAGGCCGGGGCCGGGAATGTCCAGTGGGCGCCCCTGGCCAGTCTACCGCTGCTGCTGGGTGCCGATCCGGCCCATTGGCCGAGCGTGCCCTATCTGCGGCCGCGACCGGACCGGGTGGCGAAATGGGCGCACCTGCGCGAGAGCGGCAAGCTGTTGGTGGGCCTGAACTGGCAGGGCAATCCCTCACGCCTGATCGATGTGGGCCGCTCGGCGCCGCTGGCGGCCATGGCGCCCTTGGCGGAGATTCCCGGCGTGACCCTGGTCTGCCTCCAGCACGGTGCGGCCGGCACCCAAGTGGAGCAGGTGCCCTTTGGTGCGCGCATCCTCACCCCGGGCGGGGATGTGGACGAGGACGGCACGTTCCTGGATCGCGCGGCGATCCTGTCTCATCTGGACGTGATGGTGACCACGGACACGTCGGTGGCGCATCTGACGGGCGCCATGGGCGTGCGCGGCTTCGTGGCGCTGCGGGCCGTGGCGGATTGGCGCTGGGGCGAGGCGGGCGAGCACAGCGTGTTTTATCCCTCGCTGCGGCTGTTCCGCCAGACCGAGGCCGGCAACTGGCCCGAACTGTTCGGCCGCATTGCACAGGCGGTGCGTGGTTTGCCCGGCGCGGGCGGTGCGTGATGGGGGCAGCGGGCGGCTGCAATCCCATGCCGGCAAAAATCATCAACCATTTGATTGCACCCACGCCTTGCAAAGGCCGCTTCGGTTGGGCATAGAGAGTTTGCGTGGAGACGTGGCCGAGAGGCTGAAGGCACTCGTTTGCTAAATGAGCAGACCCCCAAAAGGGTCTCGAGGGTTCGAATCCCTCCGTCTCCGCCACCTTCCCTTTTAAGTCCCTGATTTCAAAGATATTTTCTGAAGTCAGACGGCGCCACCCCACATATCCCCCCACATTCTGAATTGGCCAGTTTCTCGCGCGCGCGAGGCTTTTCTGGCGACTGCGTCACCCGATCGTCGTTGCTGCTTGCGCCGAGCGAGGCCCCTTTCGCCGGAGCGACCGCACTTTGCCGAACACCCGCTTTTGGAGCGTCTCTGTTCCGAAAATCGTGGAGTTTCAGCACTTTATTGACAGACAAGAGGTATTATGATATTGTCGTGGCGGCGCTAGACGCCTGCTCACACACAACGAGATCATCATGAGCCGCAAGCCTGCAAAGCTGGCGACGACGACGCGCGTCGCCCTTTTCACCACCACTGAGCCCTTCGGCGCTGCCATCGCCACGGGCGTCGATGCCGAGACGGCACACGCTCTGGCGCACTCCTTCGCCTGCGTCGCCGTCGAACTCGACGACCGCCTGCCCGAGGGCATGCTCGGGCGCCTCAAGAGCGTGGCCCTGACGCCGGATGTCGAGGCCTTGTCCCTGCCGGAGATCGAGGCCGACGTGATCGAGGCGCTGATAGAGCTGGCCGTACAGCAAGGCCATATCAAGCGGCCGCCGGAGACGGCCGTGGGCGGCAAAGAGGCCGATACGGCATCTGATGTGGCCGAAAGTGAGAACGCGGCTGGGGCGACTCGGCAAGCCAAGGAAACGGCATCTGCCGTGCCTGAGGCCGATGGCACGGCCTTACTGTCTGTCGCGGCGGCGGGGGACCTTTGGGCCCGTATTGCGGTCGGCCATGTGGTGCTGGCCCCGGATTATGACGATGGCGCCTTCTGCGGCTTCTGGCTGGCACAGGTCAGGGAGATGCGAGGGGACATGCTCACCCTGGAATGGACGGGCGAGTATGCCGATCAGCCCTCTTTCGAGCGCCACGTAAGCGCGTTGGGCCTGATGCATCCGGGATGCGGCGTTCAGCAGTGAAAGAACAAAGCAGGAACTAAATGTTGGAGGGCGGCATTTGCCGCCCTTCTCGTTTCCACCGGGCAGGTAAGGCGCTTTGACGTGTCGCCACTCTGCCCCAGCCTCGTAGGGCGCATCATGCAAGATCGTCATTTCAAGGACTCCGCGCGGCCTGTGCGCAGAGGGATGGCCTGTGCCATTGCCTTGGCCATCATGGCCTGTGTGTCTTCACCCGCTGTCCATGCCGCAGAGCGCGGCTATCCCGATCGCATCTTCCGCCAGACCTATGTGCTGCCGGACGGCCTCAAGGCCGACGACCTGTCGGGCCTGCAGATGACCTTGGGCATGACGCTCTCTGCCCAGGCGCCGGGTCTCCAGCCTTTCAATGCCGAACTGACACAGGCGATGGGGGGCCAGTGTGCCGCCGTCTTCGCGGGGCGCGCCGGGCGTTATGTGCCGGCAACGCCAGCGCAGTTCGCCATAGCTGAGAGGGCGGCGGCGATGCCGGCTTCGCCGGCCACATCGGCAGACAGTGTTGCCATCGCCTGCGCGGCACAGTCGATGTTGTTCCAGCTGGCACAGATCGATGCCAGAGCCTCGGACGCGCAACTGGCCGATCTCGCTCGCGAGATCCAGCGCCGGTTTGCGGCCGACTGGCTGTCGCTCGATCTGTTGCGGCAGCCCGGCCTCACCGAGGCGGCGCAGCGCTATGTGGCCCTGTTCCGGCGCGTGAGTCTGCTGCGGCGAGTTGGCGGCGTTGTGCCAGCCGATCTGCCGGCCTGGCTGCTGGAGGGACAGGTAAGGCAGGGCCTGCTCGCCCTTGTCGATGTCAGGGCTTTCGGTGCGCTCGACCAGAAGGTTGCCGCCAGCGAGAGCGATTGGCTGGCCGCCCAGCCGCGGAGGGCGAAGTGACCGTTCGCCTGATTGATCCCCGCACCGGCGCCTTTATGGACATCAAGGTCGGCTTCAGCTGGAGCCTGCTGCTCTTTTCAAGCTGCCTCGGCATTCCGTTGTGGCTGCGGCGCCTTCCGCTTTGGGCAGGCCTCGCCTGCGGCCTCGTGCTGATGAATTGGTTCATCCTCAGCCAGGGTGGCCGCGCGCCGTCGAGCATGCAGGCCTATGCGCTCATGTCCATTCAGATGTCGCTGGCCATTCTCAACATGGTCATGGCGGTGCGCGGCAATGAACTGACCGCCAAGGGGCTCTTGGAGCGGGGATGGGTGTTTGCCAATCCGACCTCGCCCGAGACCACTGTTGCCCGGCACAGATGGCGCATCGCCGATATCGCCTCGGAGAGCGAGGTGGAGCGCGACATTCGCTCGGCCGTCGCCCAGCAGTTCCGAGGCTGATGACGCGGCCGTGCCGGCCTCAACTCACCCGGCGCGGCCGTCCCCCACGCAAGGGAGCAGGCGGCGTCTCGCCTTCGGCCGGGAGCGCCAGCAAGTCCGCCGGCTCGACTTTAAGCGTCGTCGCCAGCCGATCGAGCAAGTCGATGGTGGGGTTTTCCGTCTGCCGCTCGATGCCGCCGACATAGGCGCGGTCGATCCCCGCATCGGCGGCCAGCCGCTCCTGGGAGAGGCCTTGGGCCACGCGGAGAGCTCTGAGGTTCCAGGCAAGGCGTTCACGGACGTTCATGGGCATAGGGAAGCATTATGACGCCCACAAACCCACTGGCAATAGACATCGTATTTGATATCTTCACATGACGAAGCGCACAGCCAGAGGCGAGGCGATGACAGGACAGGCCGATCGGCAATCAGAGGAAGCTATGGGAAGGGCAGTCTGCGAGCGCACTGAAGGCGACATTGTCGAATCCTGCGTGGCTCTTGCGCAGGCCCTTGCCGCCTTCAAGGGCGGATTTGACGCCGATCCCGACGATGACAGCACCTACGCCTTTGCGCTCGGCGCGCCGTTTCAGGTGCAGGCAAAAGAACTGCTGGCACGCCTCACGGTGCGGCCGGCAACCCATCCGATCGAGCTGGCCGCCAAGGCGCGCCTTGTGCCGCTGGTTCTCACGGGAAACGGCACCATTTCAGGCGAAGTCGAAGCCTTCGTTCTGCGCTTTGCCGACGACGTTTTGGCGCTGGCCGAAGCGCCTTCGATGCCGATGACCGGCATGGATCACGCGGCGCGATAGGTCCCGCAATCGGCGCACTTTCACACGATAGGAGGAAAACCCATGCCCGCGTTGCAGATTGATGGCATCAAGATCGCCACCATATCCGCCGAACTTGCTGCGCGCCTTTGGGAGGCACTC
Source organism: Azorhizobium sp. AG788 (assembly GCF_943371865.1). Classification (GTDB taxonomy): domain Bacteria; phylum Pseudomonadota; class Alphaproteobacteria; order Rhizobiales; family Xanthobacteraceae; genus Azorhizobium. The sequence goes on from NZ_CALRWL010000002.1 coordinate 27,960, forward strand.
GATGTGCCTCACGTTCAGGCCGCTAGGCTGGACGTCGGCGAAGCGAAGCATATGAGCAAGCCGATCCCCGCACCGCAAGGGACAGCCATGACTGCATCATCCGTGCGCACGACTGTGACGCTGACCATTGAGGCGTCCACCGGAATCTCAATCGCTCAGGCGGCGGAATGAGCTGGGAGCGGGCCCACGATCCGCGCGTGGCCCAGGCTAGTCGTGATCCATATCGGGCCGGCTTCACCACCGATTCCGGCACAGCCGTCAGGCTGCGGCACTCGATGGCCCACGTGCGACACGGGCCAAGGCCGCACTCGCGCGCATTGCATCCACCCCGGCCTTCAGCGTCGAGAGCCTCCAGGCCAAGGCTCGGATCGTCCCGATCATCCTGTCGGGCAGCTACGGCAGCATCTCAGATGAAGAACGGGGCTGAACCGCCCCGGATTCACCGGAGGCCATTTGGTTTAAGTCATGCCGCCATGACTGTCTCACCGAGCATGGCGTAGTAGCGTTCCTCGGCTTCGGCCGGCGGGATGTTGCCGATAGGCTCCAGCAGCCGGCGATTGTTGAACCAGTCAACCCAGGTCAGCGTGGCGAACTCGACGGCCTCGAAGGATCGCCAGGGGCCGCGCTCCGCCTTGTAAATATGAAATACCAATCGCATAAAATCGCCAGATTGATTGACGAATATATGCTCCACTGAAGGTGTCCGTACCTCAAAATTGAATTATTTTTAGTAGTTGAAAAAACGCAGATAAGCATCTGCGGCTTACCGATTATTGGCATGCTATCGATCGGCACGTCCTCTTGATTTCATTCGGATTTTTGGGCTTTTTTGACAAAACTCCGACAATTAACGGCGGATTGCAAAATCCGCCATCTTGATTGAGCACAGGCCCCTTCGAACTCAGACCGGGTTAATGAGGATCATCTTGATCAAAAGATGATTGATATAAGGCATATTCCAATCATAATATTCCCGATATTTCGGAGTGACCGTCGGAGGGGGAGATGGGCGCGTCTGGGGAAGGTATTCTTGCGCTCGCCCGAAAGCATCTCGGCGAGATATATAAGATCACGGACACATCCGTTCCGAAAGACGATCCAGATTGGCGTGGGCCTTGGGATTGTGCGGAGTTCATTTCCTGGCTTGTGTATCAGGAATCCGGCACGCTCTATGGCTGCCTGGACAATACGTCTTCGCCAAGCAAGGCAAATGCCTATACGGGTTCTTGGAAGCGTGACGCCAATACGCTCGGAAAGCGGATCTCCGTCGAGGATGCCGCAGCGATCCCGGGCGCCGTGTTGCTGCGCTATCCGCCAACCGACGGCGCGATGGGACACATTGTCCTGAGCGACGGACAAGGGGGAACGGTCGAGGCCATGGGCGCTAAATACGGGGTCGTGCCTGGCAAAGTCAGCGGCCGCCGATGGGATACGGGCGTCCTAGTCCCCGGGATAAGCTATTCGAGCAGTCCCGCAGTAGAGGTCGCAGGCCCTGCTGTGCTTTACGCCCCCGGTGCGGCAAACATGGACCCCGGCACCGTCGCATCGCTCCAGCGGGCCCTGAAGGCGGCCAGATTTGATCCCGGCGCCATTGATGGCGTGTTCGGGAAGGCCACGGCCGAAGCCGTGGCTCAGTTCCAGAGGCATAGCGGTCTTGTGGCAGATGGTGAAGTCGGCGCCACGACCGCAGACGCGCTGGGCATTCAACTCGGCGCGAAGACGTCGATTCCTGCTGTTGCGGCACTTTTGGAGGGGAACATGAATCCCTTGATTGCCATTGCTGCGTCGCTTTTCCCGGAAGTGCTGAAACTCATCGCCGGCGATAAGGTGGGCGTGATCACCGCTAGTATCGGCAGGGCTGTCGCGGAAGCGACGGGGACGGATAATCCCCAGCAGGCCCGCGAGAAGGTGGCGAGCGATCCAGCGGTTGCCAGCGACCTTCAGGTTCGACTCGCCAAGATCGCGGTTGAGCAGGAGGACAAGCGGCAAGCGGCCCTGCTTGAGGAGTTGAAGCTCCGGCTTTCCGCCGAACAGGCACAGGATGCCGCCGCGCAGAACAATACGCATGACGCACGCCAGTTCTCTCTGGAGCTGATGAAGACGGGCGGCCCCAATTCATGGGCGCCATTCGTTATTAGCATGGCTGTTTTCATTATATTCGTTCTTTTGCTGTCGGGATTGATCGCACTTAAGGCTTTGCAGTTCGAGGTCGATGCGAACGGAGTGCTGGGTATTGCAATAGGCGCCCTCGTCGCTGCCTTCTCGACCGTGGTGAATTTCTGGCTCGGGTCTTCGCAGGGATCCCGCTTCAAGGACGCGGCCGCGGTCGGCGAGCAGGCCGAGCGTTCGCACCAGGCGCAGGAGGCGCTGAGAGATCAGGCGAAACTGGTCCAGAACGTCCAGAAGACTACCGGGGCCAATGCTGCGGCCTTGGCGGCGGCAGCGGCGAACGTGGCCACTGTCGCGGCCGGGGGGGCGTCCGGTTCGACCTTCTCCAATTTCGACAAATGCGTCGAGATAATCATCAAGTGGGAGGGGGAGGTGTATGAGAATGACCCGGAGGACGCTGGCGGCCCGACGAAGTTCGGTGTCACGCTCGAAGACCTGACCGCGTGGCGCAAGGGGCAAGATCCGCAGGCGGTCGTGGATGCCTCAAGCGTGCAGAAACTCGAACGTAAGGAAGCGTGCGAGATCTTCCGGTCGAAATATTGGAACCGGATGAAATGCGACGACCTTCCCCCCGGAGTTGATTTGGTCGTGTTCGATTTCGGTGTGAATGCGGGCATTGGTAGGGCGGCAACGACGCTTCAGAAAATTGTCGGAGCGCATCAGGATGGGTCCATCGGGCCGGCAACCGTCGCCGCAACGAAGTCGACGGACCCCAAAGCGGTGATCTCGCGCCTATCTGATCTACGGAGGGAGTTCTACGAAAACCTGCCTCAGGCGCCAAGGTATGGAAAGGGGTGGATCAATCGGACCAACGACGTAGAGAAATCCGCCCTCTCTATGGCGATTTAGGGCAGGGCCTTCCGGGAGTGGGCGGAGTACACTTGGCGGGCTTGATACTCCAAAAGACAGGCCCCCTTCAGGGCAATAGTCGACCGCATCGGTTTAAACAATCGGATGCAAGGGGTGCTGGCCGCACGATAACTGCCGGCGGCGGTGGTTTGTAGTCGAGCGAGGAGTGGGGTCGCTCGGTATTTTAATGCTGGCGTCAGCTCTTGATTGTGTTTCGGCGTGGAAGATTAACCCAATCGTCAGCGCTCGCGCGGCCCAACCGCTTTCTCTTGTAAAGGCGACTATCGACTTCCTGGGCGTTTTGATTGAGTTTAGAGAAAATTACGTCGAGTTTCAGGAGGGGGCTTTGACTGATCCGCTTACTTTGGGTGTCATTGGAGGCCTTGTCGCTCAAGAAGGCGTCAAGTTCTTGTACGGCCAACTCACGGCGCTGATTGATCGCGCTAGAAAAAAGAACGATACCCCCATCGAGGCTAAGCTTCCGCCCGATTTATTCGCGAACGCCCCGCCGCAACTGGTTATTTCCCCCACTAACGTCGTCGGGCACGAGCAGGCTCTTGATCGCCTAGCGAAAGAAATTGCGCCCTTTGTCCAGTCGCCTGATGAGATCTCCGGGATGCCGGGGCCTTCAATACTCGCAGCTATCGGAGATTTACGCGCGCTTATTGAGAGCTTGTCGGGTCAGCGCCTCGACTTCATTGGCGAGCCGGCTCGGCGATCGCCGATCATAGAGATCAGCGCCGTCATCGGTGAGATCGAGGGGCGGTTCATCGGCTTCGAATTCGGCGGCGGCGTCGATGTGCCGGACATCAAGTCGCGCTTTGAAATGACGCGGATAGGTTCCGACGCTAACGTCACCCTCTTCAAGCGCTCTTGACTCCTGGAGGCCGCCGACATGGCTACCGGCCGGGCCGTCGACTTCGGGTCGCTCCTTGACCAGGCTCGTTCGGATTTCGTCGGCCGGCGCTGGCTGCTCGCCCGTTTGCAAACCTTCATCGACGCGCCCGACGGCCCCCGCATTCTGGTTGTCGTGGGTGATCCGGGCGCGGGCAAGACGTCCCTGCTCGCCCACTTTGTCAATGAAGGTGGTTATCCGCATTTCTTCTGTGGGCGAAGCGATGGAGTCGCCGCCAGCCAGGGTGGCGGCTGGAGCGAACCGATCCGGTGCGCCGAAACGCTCGGCACGCAACTGGTGCGGAGCTATGGCGAACAGATCGTCGACTGGAGCCGCTGGGGCATCGATTGGGACCTGAAGGCCCAACGCGTCGATATCGAGGTGCGGGCGGCGGAGGTGGGCGGCCAGCTGACGCTGGCCGAAGTCGGCTCATACGTAGCAATTCCACGTCCCGCGTCCGCACCTGTCTTTCGCCTGCGCGCTCAGCTTGGCCTCAAGGCTGGAGCAAAGGTGACTGGAATTAACATTCAGAACCTAAGCGTCGATCCGATGCTGGCCTTTCAGGAATTGTTCCTAGGCCCTCTCCGTCGCGCAGCCGAGCGCGCGAGCGAACCCATCGTCATCGTCCTTGATGGGCTCGACGAATGGGATCGACAAGCCTGCGGGTTTGATCCGCTCGAACAGCTCCAGCGCGCCGATCTGCCCAACACGGTCAGAGTGGTTGCTTCGTCGAGGTTTTCATATGAGCTGCGTCTGCGGGTGGATGTGCAGCGACTCGACCTGTCCGATCCCGCGGTTCAAAGCCTACACGACCAGGATATCGCGGCTCTGACCCGCACCGCACCGGAGGTTCCGACCGACCTCGCCACTGAAATCGTGCGTCGCGCCAATGGCAACTTCCTGCTCGCGCACTATCTACTCGCCACCTTCGATCCGGCCCATCCCCAGGCGAGCGTTGAAAACTGGCCGACCGACGTTGACGACCACTACCGCGAGCAGATCGACCGGTTATCCGGTAGGCTATCTCGCGAAGGTCTGCGCGCCGATCTGGGCCCCGTACTGGCGGTCGTCTGCTCGGCGCGTGAACCGCTCGGGGCTGCGACTATCGCGCGGGCCACCAAGATCCCCGCTGACAGCGTTAGCGATCTACTAGCGCGCATTCGGGCCTTCGTGCGCCTCGACGTCTTCGACGGCGAACCACGCTTTTCATCCTATCATATCTCGTTTTCTGACTTCGTGCTTTCGGGTGCGGCCGGCTTTGGGTTGCAGCCGGACTCAGGCCATACCCGGTTGCTTGAGACGCTGGGCCCGCAGTCGGAGGAAACCTGGAAGGAGGTCGGCGACTACGCAGTTCGCCATCTCTCCGCGCACGCCGCCGCCCTCGGCGATGCAGCGATCGCGGCCATGCGAACGCTATTCGATGACGCTGGCTATCTGACCGAACGCTTGGCTCGCCTTGGATCCGATGCCCTCGGCGTAGACGCGCAAAGGGCACTCCAGATCGGCGCTGACGCCGGTTGGCTTACGGTGCTTGCCTCGGAAGTGACCTTACGGACGGGTCGGCAGGAGGCCGCCGGCATTGCACCGGCCCAGGCACTGACTGTGGCCGCCTGTCAGGTTGGCTTACAAGCGAAGGCCGAAGCCTTCGCGGCGCGATCCCCCGACGCCTGTACGGCCACCCCCCTGTGGTCGGCCGGCATGGAGGGCTCAGTGCTGATGGCCGCCGGTCTTGGGGCCGCCGGTCCTGTGCGCGATGCGACGCTGGCGGCCGCACGCTATCTGTCGCTGGCGACTGGCCATTACCTTGAAGTCTGGGATATTCTGGCTCGTCGGCGTTTGGCGCTGTTGGACGTCGGTCCGGACGTACACCTGACCATGGCCGAGCCCGACGCGAGCCACGTCTGGGCGACATTCGCCGGCGAGGGCAACCGCAGCGTGCTCAAGCGACTGGTCCTAACGACCGGCGAGGTTGTTAACGAAATACTGTTCGACCAGGCGGTCCGTCGCATCTGTGTCAGCCCCGAGGGAACACTGGTGGCGGTGGGCCTCGACAACGGTCGGGTGCTGCTATTGGAGAGCGCCGATGGCGCGATCGTCGCCCGAAGCGATCTTGGCGCCGGTGTCGAACGATTCAGTTTCACCGCGAACAGTCTCGCAGCGCTCACGCGGAATCGCAAAGTCGCGCTTTGGGGGCTCCCCGCACTTGAGGTCGAGGCCGTCGCCCTCCTGCCGAAGGATAATGACGACCGGCTCGCCTATATGGAGCAGACCTTCGGCCTCGCCATTGATGTAGCCGGGCGCTACGCGATCGTCGGCGGCGTCGACGGCGTCGTTACGCGCCTCGATCTCGAAGAGGCGGACGCTCCGCTTCGTCTGGCTCAACTGCCAGGTTGGGCTGACCACGTGAGCCTTTCGGACGGATGTATTCTGGCCGGCGATGCGACCGGCCGCGTGCATGTCCTCGCCCATGGCGGTAGTGCGCCGGTGAGCTTTCGAGCTCATGCCGCCCCACTTGCCCTCGTGGAGACGGACGCCGCCGGCCAGATTGTCACCGTGAGTGAGGACGGCGAGATCGGTGTTTGGCACCGCCCCGTTCCATCTCTGATAAGGCCGTCCGGCCATCCCGCCGTGGTTAGCGATCTTCTGTTCGACCCGGACGGGGCGGTGTTGCGATCGCTCGGCGTCGACGGCTCGATCATCGAATGGTCCCTAAACGGCCTAGCGCGTCAACGCGCTTTCATTGACCCGACCTTGGCCCGTGGCGCGCGGCTGACAGACGCCCCGGCGATCGTCACAAATGTGGGTGGCTTGGATCTTAGGCGGCTATCCGGCGCTGGCTCGGAGTTTGTTTCAACCACCCCTTGGCCGGCGATGATCATCGACAAGTGCAGCGCCTTGTTGACCGGCCCGCCGCCGGATCTGGCCCTAAGCCAGGATGCCGAGGTCGGCGCGCGCGACAGCGGCAATGACGTCGAGGTCTGGACGCTAAGCCCCGCCTATCCCCGTCTGCGCCTTGCGAAAGAACAGCTAGCTGGACGCGGTGCCTTGTCAGGGGATGGCCGGCTTTTGATCACGCGGCGCGACAAAAAGCTGTGGTTTCGCTCCCTCGATAAGCCCGATGAACCACATCCCTTGCCCTTCGGTGAGACCTTGCTATGTCCACCGTTTTGGACATCGCAAGGTATTCAAATATTGGTCGCCGAACGGGCCGAAGTCCGAAGTCTGAATATTGAGGACCTGCGCACAACAGCAGCCTGGACCATGACCGGTGACGTCCCGCACTTCGCGGCCGTCGCGCCAGACGGCGAAACCGTCGCCCTATTCGGAACCTATGGTCTCGTCGAGTTGCGCGATGCAACGGCGCGGCGTTTGGGCGCATTCGTGCTGCGACCGACCGTAACCGCCGCCGTCTTTCATCCCGATGGCAAGGGCCTAGCCGTTGGCGACGCGGCCGGCGGAGTCCATTACTTTGGATTGAGAAGGAGCACCGACCGTGTCGCGTAATCCCTTTTCGATGTATTGCAGCGCCGATCAAATCGCCGGCTTTGAGATGGAGAAGACGCGCGCCGACCGTATTCTCGCCCAGCACGCCGGGGGTGGGCCTGCGATCGTCATACTAGCGATCGAAGATATCAACTGGGTATACGGCCAAGCAAACTTCCCCTATCCGGCTGATATGGAGAATTCGCTAAAATTTCTCGATCGTTTCAGCACACTCGCCTCCAACAGCGCTCTCGAAGTTCTTAGCCAAGGCCGTGATCCGATGAGGATCTTCTTCGTCGATGCGATCTTCAAGGCCCGGTTCGAGACCCACAAGGCCTACGCTTCGGTCAAGTCACAATTTCGCCTCGTGGCCGATTTTGAACGTGGACCAAAGGCCGAGGCGAGCGGGGTCTTGCACGGCATAAAGCGGGTGGCCAGCAAGCTCTGGGGGCAGCCTCCCCTTGCCCCCAAGCCCGAGATCGACGCCGCCGAGACGGCGCGTAAATGCGTAAAAACTTGTGTTAACCGTCTGCAGAGTGAAACTAACCTGTCTGAAATTCTTCTCTTCGGCGTCATGCTATTGCGCGTCTGTTCGCTTGACGCCTTCCTAGACGCGCTGATGCAGCGTGTCGCGGCCCGGCCTAGCGACGTTATCGGCCAGACGGCCCTTGCGATGGTCCTGACCGATTTTGGCGACACGGCGGCGGGATTGACAAGAGCCCGCATCGCGCGCGGGTTACCCATGCCGCCACCCGAACTCTACGTATGGCAGGCCAAAGCGGCATGGCGCCGTGGTGAAACATGGGAGGGTCTGCAGGCCCTGGACGACATGTGTCCGGCCCCCGCCAATTGGCCGCTTTCGATTCGAGCTGGATTGCTCGCACTACGCGCGGCGCTGCTGTCGCAACAGGGCGAGCACGAGACTGCGGCTTACTGTCTGAAGCAGGCTGTCGAGATCGACGGAAGCGATGCGGCAGCGCATCTGTGTCTGGCTCAGGTCCTCACCGCGTGCGGTCGCTTCGATGAAGCTCGCGCTGCGGCCAAGGCGGCGCAATTGATCGACCCCAAAAGCGTGCTCGTCCAGACTGAGCTCTGCCGCGTGCTTGCGGCTCAAGGCCGTCAATCTGAGCTTCGGCGTGAACTCGGCAAGCTGTGCATCAGCGAGAACGGGCGTCTGGAGGCGCGGCGATTTGTTGCCAGCGCCGAGCTTGACGGCTGCCCCCCTCCGAAGCCGGGCCTCTTCGAGGGCCTGGATCAAGCGCGCCAGCGTGCCCTGTTCGACGCTCTACTGCCGAATTGGCTGCAGCTTTGCGAGGCCTCCCTCATCTTCAATTTCTTCATGTCCTTTTTGGAGTGTGGCCATCGCGGGCCGGAAGATCACGCCAAACATCTGTCGTACGCCTTCAGGCTCTTGCACAAGTGTCCTCTAGACACCGACGCTCTCGCGAGCGCTGGCGCTGTTTGGCTAAATTCGGGCCGACCGGACTGCGCTGCGGACTGGCTCGCGTCGGCTTGGGCGCTGCATTTGGGTGACGCCGGTGTGCCCGCGTTGCTGGCTATGGCGCTAGACCAAACCGATCGCGCGGCCGAAGCGTATGACGTTCTGACGCTCGCCGAAGAGCTTGGCCGGATGAACGAACGTGCCAAGGAGCGCTATTGCCGGTTGATCTGGAAGCTGCCGCGTTTGGATGTCATTAGTACCGCCTGTCTCTCGGAGAAGGGACGCGAAGCCGTGCGCGCCAGCGCCGAGTTGTTGCTTGCGCAGGAGCCGGAACTGAGACCCAACGCGCTGATGGCACTCTCGTTCGCGACGCTGTCCGATGATCCTGCCCGCAGCCTTGATCTGCAGCGCGAAGCGTTGGCCGCGCGTCCTCAGGAAGATACCTTCCATGAGTTTCATATCGCGACACTGAGGGCGGCCGGCCTCAAGCCCGAGATGGACGCGGCTTGCGAGGCTCAGGCGCAAGGTTTGCGGGCCCGTTTCCCGGAGCTCGACGCGACCCATTTTGCCGCTTTTGTGACAATCTTGCTTGACGAAGGTCGAACTGACGAGGCATGCAAATTCCTGCGCGCTGGCTTGCAGTTGGACGCCAATCTGCCAGCACTTCGCCTCGTCCAAGCCCGACTGTACATCGCCAAGGAGCGCATGTCAGAGGCCGTCGAGACCCTTAGAGTGCTAGCCTTTTCCGACGCTGATTGCACGCCTGCTGCCGCCGAGTGCCTCGGCGGTCTGCTTTCGAACGAGGGCCGCCATGAAGAGGCCTTGCCGGTATGGCGGCAACTACAGGTACTCTCGCCTGCGTCGGCGATCGGCTATCTCGGCGAGGGTTTCGATCTTTGGTTACTGGATCGCGACGCCGAGGCTGCCGCTCGTTTGGAGCTGGCTGTAGCGTGCGACAGCGACAACCCGGGCGCCTGGGGATTGCTGGGACAGGTCTTGTACAAGCTTGGACGGTTGGAGGAGGCCGTGCCGGCCCTCGAACGGGCGGTTTCAGCGCGGCCACGACCGCCGCAGGCCATCCTGAGCTTGGCGCTGACCTTGATCGACCTTGGACGGGCCGCTGAGGCCTCTGCCATCTGTACGGCTATCCTGGGCGAACCGCCCGCCCCAGCCGAGGCGGTACTTGGCCTCACCGAAGCGCTTTCGGCCCTGTCAAGGTTAGCCCAAGACGTGGTGTTCATCGAGGATTGGCTCGCGACCTCCAGTCCCGCACCCTCAGAGATTTTGCGGGTAATCCGCGTACTGCCGCGGCAATGTGGGCTCCGAGCCGCCGCCCGGATCGGCGAACTGGCTTTGAAGATGCACGCTGACAGCGCCGACCTTCTAGCGGAACAGACCTTCACCCTTGTGGAACTTGGCCAATTCGAGGAGGCCGTGGTCCTTGCACGGAAGGCTGATCATCTGGCCCCGCATGATCGTAATGTTATGTACGCATTGGCCCATGCGAGCGCACATCTGCCAGCCCTCGACAGCGCCACAGCGCGACACTTGGCAGATCGGCTGATCGGGGCGAGTGTCGAGTCGACCGCGTTGCAGCATGCCGCTAGTGTGCTGAGGGCCGCCGGGATGGACGCAAGTACCGCTTTCGAAGCAGCGCTCGCCGCGCACGAAGGGCATTGCGATCGAGCCTGGTGCCAGCTCAATCTGGGCCGGCTGGATGAAGCGGATGACAACATCATCAAGGCTGTGGCGGAGCATTCGGAACTGGGCCCGCATGTCGTTTACGCAGCGATCATTCGGTTTCTCCGTTCTGACGGGAGCGCCTCGGCCCGAACGGATCTAGGAGAGACTTTATGTGCTATTCGCACGCTGGAACAAGGCGCTGGCATTCTGGCAAAAATCCGCGCGCTGGCGCCGCAGTGGCGTCAGCAATCCATCGCCTCGCAGGAGCGGCTTCACGAACTGACGGTGATCGTCGACGCAGAAGCGTGCTTGGCGCTGCATACTTCTGAAGCCTCGAGACCGATATGAGCCTAGTTACCGGTCATCAGGCGCCACGCATGATCCTGACCGAAGTGCCGATGGCCACCGACCCGTCGGCAATCGGGATCCAATCACGGACGCCTCGTCACCCAACTCCTTCGCCGTGCGTTTCTGGGATCTGCGCAGCAGCGCTGATCAAGCGTGACAAGCTTCCGCGCGGTCTCTTAGGTCTCCTTCCCATTCATTGGTCGCCTCCCGAATGTTCGCCGATCTGCAAGCGGAAGGTGCCTCGTACAACACGTAGCTCCACTGACGCATGAATCGTCTCATGATTTAAAATATTTGAGACATGAACGCAGCCCCTATATATCAAACACTTGCGTGTCTCATATAATAGTCTCATAATGCAGTCACTATGATGATTGGCTACGCACGCGTTTCGACTGATGGTCAGACTTTAGATAGTCAGATTGAACTCCTGAGAGCTGCGGGTTGCGAGAAAGTATTCTCCGAGACCGCCAGTGGTGCAAAGACCGAGCGGCGCGAACTTCGAAAATGCATCACCGTACTCAGACCATCAGATGTGCTGGTGGTTGCCCGACTTGACCGCCTGGCGCGGTCAACCCGTGACCTCCTGAATGTGCTGGCCGAAGTAAGTGAGCGTGACGCCGCGTTTCGCTCTCTGGCCGACACCTGGGCGGACACCACCACGGCTCATGGCCGGCTCATGCTCACCATTCTTGGCGGCCTGGCTGAGTTTGAGCGGGATCTTATCCGAACACGCACTGGCGAGGGCCGAACACGCGCCAAGGCGCGCGGGGTGAAATTTGGCCGCAAGCCCAAGTTGACGGCCGAGCAGCAGGCGTACGTTGCCAAGCTACGGGCAGATGGCGAAGGCGTACGACAGATTGCCCGGATCATGGGCGTGAGCAGTGCCACGATCGGGCGTATTGCTCCATGCTCTTAGGCCGCCGTTGCGCCAATTCCGGACCTTGATCCTTTGTCGTAAAACTTACCTTTACTGCCAATTACCGAGCCAATTTATTCGAGGTGCCGAGCAAGAACCCACGCCAGTGCTGTCCTTCGATCCAGGATGGCAGCCTCATCATCGCTAAGATCCCCCGTTAGCACGCAAGCGGGGCAGGCGCTTACGCATTCGGGGACAGCGCAGTCTAGGATGCGCTCAATCTCTGACAAGAGGTCGGGCAGCAATTCCAACGCTTGGACGGAGAAGCCAGCGCCGCCTGAGGCCTTATCGTGCAGGAAGAGAGACACGGTGCGTGCTTCGGTCTCGTCGGCGCGTCGCGCGACCGCCAGACCCATTTCATCCGTCTCTATTCCGAGCCGGCGGGCGAGAGCTTCGCGGAGTGCCACTGCGAGCGCTATGCCTGCGCCAGGGTGAGGCCAATCCACCGGCTGAATCTCCAAAACGTCCGTGCTGAGCTGATGGCCCAAACGAAGGTTGGTCTTCAGCGCGTACTGACGGGCAGGGCCGCCACACTCCGTATCACTACCTACAAGCGGTCGATGTGGCCGCGCGGCCTGTTCGTCCGCGCGGCCGCAGCGCAGGCAAAGGTTGTAGCCATCCCCATCAGGCCCGGCGTTGCAGAAGAATACTGTGCCTTCGCGCGTTGCTCGCCACCGCCCTAGAAGCCGCTGTGGCAGAGGTGCCCAATCTGCACCACGGGCCGACACTGCGGTGGGTTCGGGCGGAACATAGGTCACGACGTCAGCGTCAGCGTGAGGTTCTGCCCGGAGATCAACGGAGAATCCTGCCGGCTGCAAGTACTCCACCCAAGTGGCTGAGCCCGCCCTGCAAACGGGACATTCAAGGTGCGCCAGATTCCTGTTGCGCTGTGAGCCGGATTCGCCACAGTTCTCGCAGCTCCAACGCCAAAGGAGCGCCTGCACCTGATTCGCAGCCTCTGCCGTGGCGGGTTGCTTCCAATTTAGAGTCACGCCGGCCGATTTGTGCACCAACCCGTCGAGCACGACTTCCGAGCCGGGCGCATATTCGCGGATGGCAATGTCGAGCTGTCGCTGGGGATAGGCATTGAAGCGCGACGCCTCCTCTTCATCGGGATCTGTTAGATCACGCAGGTCCGTAGGTACGACGAAAGAAACGACATCGGTAGGAAAGCCATGACCCGGCAGGACGCCGCGTCTTGCCAGCGCACTCAAAAGGTAGTCTTGGCAAAGCCGCCTAAGTTGGATAGCCAATCGCTCCAGAGCCGCAGCATCGCCTCCACAGCCGGCGGCTAAGGACTGGACACCACGCCACTCTGCGGCGAAGGCTTCATGGGCTGCTTCCATCGTGCGGGCGGCCATCTCATAGACCTCCTCGTCAGCTGCCAGGACCGAATTGCGTGTGAGCTGCTCGATCTCGCTGGCGAAGGCCTCACGGGTTTGTGGCGCGCGCGCCCAATCGGCTAGTCGCCGCGCGGCGCACACTCCAATTTCTTCTGCGCCGACCTTGTGATCGCAACCGAAGAAGGGGCCTGCCTGCATGCTGAGTGCATTGCCGCCGTGGCTCCGCACAAACGCGGCAAAGAGCACGGCGTTGATATGCCGTTGAACAATCACACGGCTATCGAGCGCAACCTTCGGCGCGTGCACCTGTCGGTTTAGGTAGCGCTCTGGGTCGCGAAAGGCATCGCGGTCCAATGGCCTGTCTTTGCAGAAGGTGAACCCCATTGAGATCGGCTGGCCACGCCGCCCGGCGCGGCCTATACGCTGTCTGTAATTCGCAATTGACGGCGGAAGGTTGGTCATCATTACATGAGAAACGGAGCCGATATCGACACCCATCTCCATCGTCGTGGAGCAGTTGAGGACGTTAATCGCTCCAGATTTGAAAGCTCGCTCATATGCTCGCAGCTTCGCTGGCCGTTGCTGCGCCGAGTGCTCCGCAGAACGGAAGTAATCAGAAAAATAGGCAATGCGGTCGCTAAGATCGCTCCAAGCTCCCCGCTCTCGCAGCGCAGCCACGGCTTGGTCATTCGCGAGCCAGGCACCAATTTGCTCGCGATCTCCGGCCGCCGTCCGGATACCGGAGCGACCTGGATAGGGAGCTGGATGCCTTGGCATCACTAGCCGCTCGGCAGGCGTGCCCTGCCCGCCCGGTGTCCGCGCTCCGTATGGCGACAGCCCCCTAAGCGTCACATCAAGCATCCGCCTAGTCGACGGGCAGTACCAGGCGCTGGTAACTGGGGCGATGCTGGCCTTGCGGAAGTCCAAGGCGAACTTGGTCTGGCCAGACCATCGAAGCACAGCGCCCAGCGCCTGCCAGGCGTCGCGGAAGACGTCGTCAAGAATGGTTCGAGTGGGGGCGTCGCTAGTTGAAATATTGAAGGCCTGGCACAGGAGGTTGACAATCATGGCCGTCCGCCCTCCAGACGGAGGCGTGAACCGCGGCCAAATCACCTCCCAACTCTGCGCCGACCTCTGCGGTTGGAACAGCAGCTCGCGCGCTCCCGATCTTGGAGGAATCCAGTGAAGGACATCGCGAGGCACCTGCACGGCGGAGCGGCCGCGGGCTATGAATGTGGTCAACAGATGCAGGAAGTCGCGCCAGTCCTGAGGACTGCCACCCAAGCCTATGAAGGCTGACGAGGCCTGCGCATCCGCCAGATTGTCGATGGCGGCGAACCGAAGCCGAGCTAGGCCCAGGGTCTCCGGCGCGTTTGCCCTGGGCGGCCGGCGGATGAACTCGCGGAGCAGGAGGAACTCGGCCAGTTCGCGGGTTCGACTGAAACGGTTATCGCGCCCGGCCCAGACGGAGCCGATCCAGATCCTTACCTCTGGCCGCTCTGCAAGTACGTCGACGATTTCGTTCCAGGGAAGCCCGGCTGTGCTGCCGGCCTCCACCCTAGCAAGCTGCCGTTCGAGATTGATGCGCAGCTCCACCAGCGCGGGTTCGGTCATGGCGCTGAGAAGATCGATCTGTGTCCTGAGTTGACCGGCGTCAGCTGGGTTTAGGGCCGCTCCTAGCCGATCCTGCACTGCGTGGTAGATGACCGATCGGACGAAGTTTCTTTCCGATGCAGTCTGCAGCTTGGCGGAAAGTCGCGCCGTGCCCTGCCGACTGTCGGTGAAAGAGAGCAGTTGGCGACCTTCCGAAGGCGGGACGGCACCCAAAGCCTCGACAACGATAGGATCGAGGGCTCCCTCAGGAATGGCCGCATCCGCGAGTAGAACTGGCGTGGCCCCGCCCAGGATGAAGGGGGCGCCGAAGCGTATTGATCGGATCAGGTCCGAGCCACCGCGCTCGCGCGCTCCACAACCGGGGCAGCGTTGTGGCGTCGCCCTGTCGTAAGCGGCTAGACGCAGACGGCCAGGTACTTCATTGGCATGCACAATGCCGGTGGACGGCTCAACGCAGAGCCACCTCGAGCCGGGCCTCAGTTGGCTAAGGGCGACCAACTTCCTCTCACCGTTGCCCTCAACCGATGGCGGCGGATTGCCGCCATCATCGTCCGGGTCGGGCACATCGCGATCGGCGTCAGCGGCAAATTCGTCTGTGATCCGCGCACGATGAGGTTGTCGAAGATTCAGGCCTGGGCGCTCTTCGACATCAAGAAAAGGCTCGCCACACGACGAACAGGTAACCACCTCAAAAAGCGGCGCACCGCAGCTGCACGCCTCCCCAAGTTGATGATGTATAGCGCCAAACGGCCAGCCGCCGGGGCGCTCTAGCGGGCAGGCAGGATCGAGGCAGCTCCACAAGCCCGAGACGGCCCGGTGAAAGGTGTGAACTCTGAGCGGAGCCAGCTTTTCCCCGTCGTCTGATTGCGCGTGCGCCATCTTCAGGGCTAAGTCTGTTGCCGATAAGTTGAGCGCCTCGCCCGCTGCCGCCATATGGCTCCAGGCCAGTGGCCCGGCATATAGTTGCTCCAGAAGAGGGCGCAGGCTCGGGTGGCCGCCGAAGTAGTCGAAGTGTCCGGCCTCCGGCACAGCTCCGCCGCCGTGCAGCTCAGGCAGTACTGGCCGCCTCTGATTGCCCTGAATCACGCTTACGCGCTCGCGTGGGGCGCCGGAAACGTCGGCTAGGAAGTCCCGCAGCGACCGCTCAACACCTTCGCCCCGGCCGATGGTGGCGGATGTCGCGACGACCCTTACATCGGCGGGCGAAACACCGAAGGCGAGGCAGACCCGGCGCAAGAGCAAGGCGATCTCCGCGGCCTTAGCCCCCACATAGCTATGGGCCTCGTCTAACACGATGTATCGGAGACATCCGCGGGACTTGCCCAGGATCGAAGCGTCATCGGGCCGCAGCAGCATATACTCCAGCATCGTCACATTGGTGACTAAGATGGGTGGCGGCGATGCTCGGAGTCGTACCCGATCGGCCACTTCCTCGGGACTCATATCCGCCACAGCGGCCTTCACGCGGGTCGGCATCAGGCCATTGTATAGAGCGAAACGGATGCTCCCGCCGAACGGCCTAGTCCAAGCGCGAAGCCGTTCCTGTTGACTGGCGATCAGCGCGTTCAGTGGATAAAGCATGATCGCTTGGACACCCTCCAAACGCCCCGGCTTAGAAGCCGCTTGACGGGCTAGGGAGTCGAGGATGGGCACCAAAAAGCACTCGGTTTTGCCCGAACCGGTGCCGCTGGTCACCAGCACCGAGCGTGGCGTCGCGTCCGAGAGGGTGCGCCAAACGGCTAGCTGGTGCGCATAAGGTTTCAAGTGCCGATCGAAGCGATACGGACGATCAGGTGTATCTGCGCCTTCCAGCGCGTCCACCAAGTTAGGATGCAGCAGGCTCCCGGCCAACTCACCCAGAGTCTCATCCGCGGTCACATAGGGCAAAGCTGCCTCCAGCAAAGGTGCCTGGGTGACTCCGCCGACGGCGATATCGAAGGCGCCAAGACGCCTCCGGATCTCACTCGCTAAGCCGGGATGGTTGATTCCAGTCTGCCCGATCACCCCCTCGGCAGTGCGACGACGTATTTCATCAATGGCGGCGAACGGGTTCATCATCGAAGAGCTCGTTGTCTGAGACCACTAAAGGGAGAGCGGCGCGCCACGCGCCAAGATCATCAGGGAGGCGGCATAGATATCAGCGAAGGATTGCGGCTCCCGGGCGCGCGCGTCTCGTGCTCGCCGTACCTGTTCGGCATCAAGGACGATGCGACGGGGATCATCCCATCGAGTCGCAGCAGCCAATGCGACCGCACAGGGGGCGTCGACGCCCTCCCTGAACCTGTCGTGAAACAGAAATAAGGGCAACCGCTCCGCCAGCGTGGAACCAGGCCGCCGGAAGCAAGAGACGGCCGAAACGCTCCGTTGCGGAGCATCATTCAAACCGAGGCCAAAGTCGTCGGCAGTGCGCCTGAGCCGATCCTGCACCCCCTCTTTCAGAGCCGGAACATCGTCGGCTAATAATGTTGTCCCGACGGCTAGTGCAAGGGGGGTGCGCAACATCGGCTCAAGGCCGGCAAGGGCGTCCGCGGCGGCTATGACCGTAGAGTCCGCCAATGAGGAGGCAGCGGCACCGGGGAGACCGTTAGCGACGAGCAATCGGTAGAGCGTCTTGCGGCGGACGTCGAAGGCAGAGATCCACAACTCCAGCGGCACGGCCGCCCACATGAAGGGCAGCTCACGCTCCAGCTGCCAAACCCGGCCCCTCGCCTCCGGAGTCTCGGCCGCAGCTGCTAAGCCTGCCAGAGCGGCGGGGTGATCGGGGAGCATAGCTAGGGCGTCAATGGCAGCGGGTGGAGCGCCGTCCAGAGCAGTGACTAGGTCCAGCAGAAATCCGCGGTCGACCGCGGCCTTAGTGGACTCCTCAAGCAGCGCCCTTAGCAGTTCGCCGACAACGGCGCGGCGCTGGCCACCTCGCGCGATCAGAGTCGCCCGCTGTAGCCGTCCCAAGCCTTCGATAGACAGGGGGCCACCAGTCGCCAAGGTCGGTCTTCCCACTACGCGGCCGCGTTGCCGCGCCATGACGATGCCTGGCCCCTTTAGATCGTCCGGCAACTTCTCGGCCCAGAAGCCTTGAGACACCACCCGACGCTCCGCAGTCGCCACCGACAGCCAGTCCAGTCGGCGCGCCGGACCAACTGGCGGTTCGGGAACCAGCGAAACATTCCCCGCTGTGGTGATCACAAGCGCAGCAGCATAGCGGCCAACCTTCATTGTACGGCCGCGCAGTCCCAGCTCCAGCGTGACCACATCGTCGAGGCCGCTGCTGGCGCTAAGCATGCGCATGATTTCCTCTGAAGCCGCCCAGAGCGGCAGTTCACCGTCGAACGCCAGATGGCTATAGGACCCGTAAGGACCGCGCAGCAGTAGCCGCTCATAGCCAGGCGAGAAGGCGAAGGCGCCGCGCAGGTCGTCCAGCATCACGCGGGCACCGTTATCCAGCAGAGTCCCCTCCGCGTCGCAGAATCCACCACCCGCAACCGGCGCGGGCACTGAGATCGCTAACCGCACTGTCGCCGACGTCAGAACAAGAGCGATGCGCCGCATTGGCCGGCCTTCGAAAGACACCTCCAGACCGGCAGGAACGGGGTACACTGCGACTTGGTCCATGGCCGCCTCAAGAGACCAGCCAATTAGGTTTTCCAGCGCATACGCAACGCCCCGTTCACCCGACGGCCGCGCCTTGATCGCGGCCCCTGCCGGGACGATTGCGACGCGCCGGCGATCCAGCGGCACACGGGACTTGGGATCGCACCAGACGACTTCGATTGGTCCGAGGCCGCTCCTAGCGTCGGGCGTCTCGCTGATCCAGTCGCGCCAGACCGAGGCACCTACCACGCGCCAAGCTACGCTACCACTCTGCGGTGCCTTGCTTTGCAGGCTGCTGCGCAGTTTCACTTGGGGGATTCCGGCGAAAATTACATTGCCGTTCGGCCCTTCGGCTCCTGCGAGCACAGGCCCCTCTAAGAGCAACTCGTGGGTATGGTCGGCGTCTGCACCGACCTCAATGCGATAGCCACGCATGCCCAATGGCCCAGCGTGCACCGAGCGGCTGGTTTCATAGAGATGGCTCGCTCCCTGCCAGATCGGCGTCTCCCGATCATCACTATCTACTTGGCAGACGACGAAATCTGGCGGCGTTAGTAGCCACACCTTGCGCCTGCGAGTGCTCAGAGAACCGCCGCCAAGATGGATCAAGGTCTGCGGCGAACTCTCCGTTTCGTCGCCGCGAGCATCGGCAAACACCAGCACCTCCGAGCGCAGCGGGGCGCCGCGGGGCCAAGTCAAGGTTTGCCGCCGATCCTCCGCCGAACGGAGCTCAACCTCCACGGGTTCTTCGAAAGGAAAGGAAGCAGGATCTCTCGCACTGCCACGTCGACGGCTCAGCCACCGCTGGGCGAGTTCGGCCGGAGGATCAAGCAGCGCCAATTCACCTTCGTAAACGGAGGCCAGTGCTTTCGTTGCGAAAACGCGCAACCGTCCCTCTGATGGATGCGCTGCTCCAGCTGGCAGGGCGATCTCTCCCTGCATCCCCAGCGTTAGCGCGGATACCCACCCCTCTCCCTCGCGCACTAACAGCCGTTGGCAGCCTGCCTCGCCAGTTAGGCGCTCAGTGCTGCCACTGACGAGGTCGTCGAGTAGCCGCTGTGCACTTTCGCCCGACAAGCCGATCGGCAGCGTCTCGCGCCAACCAGGGTGCACCACATCCAACCAGGTACTTGCAGATACCCCTTTAGGCCCGTTGGTCGCGGCATGGCGCTTCAAGGAGACCACGCCCCGCGCGAGCTCAGCACAGAGGATATGGAACTCGTCGTGGTCGTAGGACCCCAGGGCAGAGCCGGTCGTGCGCGACAGAGCCGGGGCGACCTCCTCATCACAGTCGCCTCTCGCCTCCAGTCTAGCGATGAGGGTTTGCAGGTGCACTGCTATCCGGCCGCGTTCGCGGGTCTCCAGCAGGCGTGTAGGAAAACCGCCCGCCAGGATGAGCGACAAGAGCCGCATCTCGCCGCCTGCTTTGTGCCGGGGCGCGAGGCCCCACCAAGCCAGCCCTTCTCGCGCTAGAGCCTTGATTGACGGCGCAGTCAGTTCGCGTATCACGTCAGGAAGCGGGCTGTCCCACCGATAGTGGCCACCCTGATATTCCCGCCGGTACCACTCCGCCACATAGAGGGCGAAGACTGCTGAGCTGGTGCGATTTGGCTCTGCGAGCCCACCCTGCCGGTGGATCGCCTCGAGTTGCGCCTTCAGAGCAGCAAAGGACGCCTCGTCGACAGCATATCGGAAGAGGGCGCGACCATCCGCGGCGCCAAGCCCAGCTCGGCGTATGATTTCGGCGAGCAGGGATTCGCCAACGCCCAACTTCAGACCCTCCCAGCCGACCAGGTGCGGAACTCGTCGAGGCATTGCGATATTGTGGGCCAGGTGACAGGCCGGCCGTGAGCAAGCTCATTGCGGATGCCTCGAGCCGAGTGGACCGCTTTGGGACAGCCCTTTGCGCTGTTGCCGAGTTGAATGGCGATCGGCCCCCAATCAAGCATCTCGACCTCAGGCATAGTCTGTTCTGTGACCCGTAGGTGGGGCCGATGGCGGGAAATTACCTCCCGACGGCGTTCCTCAATCCAGGGAAACAGCACGCCTAGCTGGCCGCGCCATACACGTTTGGTCAGGCTGCCCTTGTCGTTGCGTGCGAGCCAACCAGCGTGACGCGCCGCCTCGCCACCCCAGCCGTCCAAGTGCTGCGCCGCCGGCTGGTCATCCGCCTCCAACCACTGTTCAGTACAGAGGTCGGGCCGCAGGGCGTGCTTCATAGGCAAGTCTAACAAGATCTCAGTCAGACAAAGGTCCCACGCACCGACCTCCACGGCCACCGCAGCTTTGATCCGAATGGGTAGGCCGTCGGCCTCACTCAGGTGGGCAGCGGCGAAGGCCATTCCGTCTAGTGGGCCAACCAAGCCGGCGGCATCCACCGCATCCCAATGCTCGCCACCGAGTCCCTCCAAGGTACCCTCACAGACAGCTACAACCACCGCAGTCTCACTCCCGGGTCTCAGGCGGCCAGCACGGACAAACGTCTGAAGGTCGGCGGTGCATGCCCCGTCGGGCAGACGGACCAGGAAAACGGTGTCACGGGCGTTCTCGTTGACAGCAAGGGCCGCAAGCGACCGGAAGTCGGTCGCGAGCGTCTCATTCAGCACCACCAGAAGGTCGGAGGAAGCCCGCAGGTCGATCACCTGCAGCCGCATGAAACCATCTCGACTAATTTGGGCCCCGAGGGCACCCAGCACCCCATCTGCACCTTGGGCGTCGCGCAAAGCCACGCAGCGGCCCTTATAGACTCGATCAACAATGTCCTTCACGAACCGGCGCGGGCCAGGCAAGGACCACAGGTTGGGGTGCCGCACGTCAGCCCCTCTGCCGCGTCAATGCGGCTTCTACGAACGGGTTGAGCCGACGCTCAGCCTCGTAGCTCTGCTGGCTGGCGTGGCGTTCAACGAGGCCCAGCCGTTCAAGTTGGCGCATTGCCGCCTGTGGATCGTCGATTCCCACGTCTCGCATCAGGTCGTCCGATACCTCGGCGTCGTAGCCCACGTCCGCAATTACAGTGAGTGCGCCTCTCAGCGCATCGTCGTCCAGTCCGAGCAGCGCAAACACGTCTTCCGATTGATAAAGCGCTTCAGCGCGCTCCCTTAGCGTCTCGATCATTTCGGCCGCTGTTCGCCCCTTTGGCTGATCGAGAAAACGAGGGAACCCACCCGTCAGCCGGCGAATTTCCTTTATCTGCGCCTCGTCTGGCTGCACGGAGAGCGTGGTGCTCCAATGCCGCCTGACGAACTGACCGAGAGAGTTCTCCCCAAGCGGCGACAACGATACGATGTCATCGCCGCCCACCGCAGCGTCCAATTCGCGCCAATCGACGTCGTAGGGAACTAACAGGACACGCATTCCGTAGCGCCCATCTTTCTGAGCTTGGCGCACCCGAATGTTGCGAGCGGCCAAGATAATCATTTCAGCCCCCAGCCAAGGCCCCGATAGCACGAGGAGGCCGCGGTCCCTTTGGCCGACACGCGATGCCGCAGCCTCAATCGCCTGTTCGAATTGCCGCACATTCTGGTAGCTGCGCCTGTCGATCTTGACCTGGGTCTCGGAAATTTCCGACAAGGACAGTGCGACCTCGTCGAGTCCCAGCGCCCGTGACGACGCCAGTAAATGGACTGCGCTCGATGGCTTAGCTTCCGAGAGAAGCATGGTCTCCTGACGCGCAGTTAGCGGCGATGGGGTGGTGCCGCAAACTCGGCGAAGCGTTCCGGTGTCGAGACGGCTGGGGGCTTCCTTATCCGATAACTCCACCAGCTTGCGTTCGATTTGCTCGCGACCGCCTAGCATATCGGCAATCCGCGCGGAGCGGATCACGAAGCGGCCGTCAGACTGCTCGATAAGCACTCCGAGCCCGATCATTTCCTGCAGCAGGCCCTGGAACGCGTCGAGCGACTGGTCTTCCGCAAACCCTTGGGGCCACCATTCCAGGGCCAAGCGCTGCAATTCGGCGTCCTTAAGGCCGATCGGCAGCGTTCCTTGGTCTCGGCGCGCCAAGCTATCGACTAGCATGACGAATGTAATTAGGCGGTACCGCTCGTCGAGGTTGAGAGTGTTTTCGAACTTGAGCTGGATGTTCTGGCGGAAGGCGCTGTCCTGAAACGTCTCCTCAAGGTCCCGCTCTGTAATAACTATTGGCAGCGGGGAGCTGCCGGAGTGTCCCTGCCGTCTGCCAATGGACTTGTTCATCCGTTCGATCAGGCCCTTGGAAAAGGCCTGCAGCAGCGACGGATAGTACCCGACTTGGCTCAGCATCCGACCGGCAAGCGAAGGCGATTTGAAGACGAATCCAGCGGTAGCCATGGGGCCCTCGGCCATTGCACGCGCTTCTGGCAAGTCGCTGCCCATCAGTGGGCCGACGCGGACGGGCGTTCCAAAATGCAGCAAAGGCGAGTTGGGCGTACGCGCCAGCCGTTGCACGTCATGAAGGCCGGCGAACACGAATTTGCAGTAACGATCTGTCGCCTGCATCAGGTCGCGAATTTTCGCCAGGCTACTATACTGGTTAACTAGCTCTTGACGCAGGAATTCGTCTGCCTCGTCGACCAGAACCAGCAGACGCCTCCGGCGATCGATATCAAGCCAAGCGCGAATACCAGCTTCCACCTCCTCCTGATTTTTCAAATCGCGGTTTGCGAAACCTGCTTCTCCCTTCAGCTTGCGGCCGAGCCAAGGCCAGATGTTGTGGCCATTGGCGCCAGGCAACTCCGCCTGGAGATCGCCGTAAATGACCAGTTGGGCGGGCGGCTGATTGTGGCGCAACTGAATCTGTTTGAGTAGCGCCGTCTTGCCGAGCTGCCGGCCGCCATAAACCAGGCAAGAGCCATTGCGGTCCCATAGGTCGTCCAGCTCGTTCTTGCGACCGTAGAACATCTCCTGAGATGTGCGTGCAGCCGTGTCGGCGTAGGGCTGTACCAAGCCCATGGGGAGGGCGAGGTCGAAGATGTGACCGCGGCGCCGATCTCGCTGTGCAGCAAGGAAAACCACCAAGGCTTCGTCAATCAGTCCGTAGGAGGCAGATCCGCCTCGCCGGCGTACCGCACTCATGAACAGGTTGCGGCTTTTCAGCGGCAGATGCCCTATAACCACGACGATGGTGGGGGTGGTGGTAGAGCCGGTAAGCTGATCGAGCCAACTTGTCAGCTCCTCTCCGGTCTTTACCGCTGACGGCTCGGCCATGATGATCATATACCTACCGTTCGCCTCGCTTCCGAAAGCGGGAACCCGGCAAATCT
Source organism: Azorhizobium sp. AG788 (assembly GCF_943371865.1). Taxonomy (GTDB): domain Bacteria; phylum Pseudomonadota; class Alphaproteobacteria; order Rhizobiales; family Xanthobacteraceae; genus Azorhizobium. Next base: position 51,532 of record NZ_CALRWL010000002.1, read on the forward strand.
CTCGATCGGCAATCTTGTCCGTATGAAGGGTCATTCGCCGTGGGGCACCCTGAGCCTTGCTGAGCGCTCCGTTGTCTTTTACCTCGGCCGAAGTGAAACCCAGCGCTTGCATCAGTTTCGTCAGGGCCACCTCGCGCCGCGATTGCGGATTCCGCAGATCCCGCCAGGCGGTCAGCAGTTCGCGGGCTCGCTCGGCTTCGTCGGCATCCAACGCTGAGAAGTCGGCTGCGGGTGTCCGCCTTCGGGCCTCCGCGGCCCTTATTAGGTCCGCAATACCGCGATCGCTCGGCGGGATACGTTCGTAGTCCTCTGTCAGACAGTGACGAGCGAAGTCCTCAAGTAACGCGCTGACCTTCTTGGCCGTCCAATCGACGTCATTGAGAGCCGCATCAATGTGTTCAGCCAAAGTGGCAAGGTCGTGATGCTCGGCCATTTCCTCCAGTTCGCTAGTGTTTCGGCCGCGTGCCTTTAGGTCCTCAATTTTCTCGCGCAGTGGAATGAGCAGAATTTCGAAACCATTTCGGACGTCCGCTTCGATTTCTTTGAGTTGCACGTCAAGTTCGGAAAAATCGAGTTGGGAATCATCCGCGGCAGTCTCCGCATGCAGAAACGTCAGCAAGCTGTCGAGGTGCGCCGACAAGCCCACGTCGATCCGAGCCATCTGGTCGGCCCCCAGAAGGTCATCGATTTTCCCCCGCAGTTTCTCCGCACGGACGGTTGTCTCTGTCCTCCAAGTGTCGGCGGAAGCCTTGAGCGCTTGCTCCAGCGGCGCGAGAGCCGCACCGTTGGCAGCCAGGCGTTCCAGTATCTGCCGCGCGGCGCCGAAGCGCCCCGCGTTGATAGCTGCATCAAAAGCGGCCTCAAAATCGGCGGGTCCCGCTGCAATAGATGGCCCCTGTCGCAGAATTGCTTCCACCTGGTCTGCGCTAGGCAGCTCAGCACCTCGGCGCGAGATCGGCGGATCGAAAAGTAGCAGGTCGTCGTTGAGGACCATTTCTAGCGTCAATGGCGATTCAGCCGCGACTTGCGACGAGGTGAGGAGGTCGGTCACGACATCGACCGCGGCCTGCACCGGAGCGCTCAGGTGTGGGTGGGAGCCTGCCACCGACATTAGGTCTTCCTGCGCGGCCCGAAGGTGGCGGCGCAATTCGTGCAGCTTTTCCAGAATGTGCTCACCCCGGGTGCGTTCGCACGCCTCGTGCGCTTCAACCCAGTGTCGAATGTGCTGAGCTGTCTGCCGAAGCCAGTCGGCAAGGCGGAGGCGGACCCCGGCTTCGAGCGGTCGGTCCTTGCGCGTCCGGTGAGCGACGTCGAGCAGATCAACCCTCTGCTCAGCAGAGTCCTCGTAGATCCATGCCTCTGCCGCCCTCGCCAGAGCGGTAGCATTGTTGGCCTTCTTTTCGACGGCAGCTATTGCCTCAGCGACGGGCCCCTGCCGGAAAACGTCAGTCCAAATGGTGATGGCCCGATGGAACTTGAGCCTGCGGCTTGGCGCTGTCGCGGCGAAGTCGAGCAGTGTCTTACGAGCAGCTTCCTCACTTGCCCGACGATCACCGTCAGCTGTGGCCGGCGCGAAGTCAGCGGGTGTGAGGTTGAGCCCGCGACCCCGAATTTCCGTGGTCACAAATTGGCAGAGTTCGTGGAGGCCGGCTCCGTAGTCGCCAAGATTGGCGCGGCCCAAAATCTCCACGCCCGACGAGTCGGGGGCGAATAGTGCCGGTCTGAGAGCGCCGGCGAAGACCGTCAGGCGGGTAGACGGTGTGGAGCTGGCTTCCATGGCTAGGAGGACCTCCTCCTGCAGAGTCTTGTAGCGGCTCGCGGCAGGTATCAGCCGCGAGGCACCAGCCGCCGCGCCAACCGCCAAGGCCTCTAAGACCACCGGCGTTGCCAGGCTCACCCCGAGGCCCTGTTCTTCTGCCGCCGAGGCGAGATGATATGCAAGTCCATAGCGCTTCCCCATCAGCGCCTGTGCGACGGCCGCCTCGGCAGGCGTGTCGATTGGCTTTGCGAGAACCTCTGGCGACAATTCCAGCGGGAGCGTCGGCGCCAGTTCGGCAAGCTGCGCGTCGGCCTGTGTGGGAACGACCTCGCTAGTCTCCGCTGCCATGGCCTCGGCCGCCATATTAGACACTTGGACTTCGCGCGCGCCCGGTGATGCTGCAACGCCCTGTTCAGCGGCGTTTTGCGGCGACCGGCTCCCCGTGCTGGCATCAGAAGAAATTCGTGGCTCGTCGGACATCGTGTCTAGCGCAGGATCCACTATCGGTGCTGTCGCAAGGCTTGCACTCGAGGCCTGCTCGCCTTCATTTCCCCCCGGCCGCTGCTCGGTAAGCAGGCACGGCAATCGGGCGTCCGCGAAGGCGATCAATGTCTGAGCCGCCTTACGGCGCCGGCTCCGCGCCGTCGCGTAAGCCTCATCCGCGGCATCCGTATCCTCGCGTGCTTGCAAGGCCTTGGCGTCGTCCTCGGCGTTCGCCGTGACCAACGCGTCCTTCACCAAATACTGCAACTCCACCACTGCCGCCTCGATCTTGCCGATCCCCGTGAGGTCATCGATCCCAAGCTCAAAACTTAGGACTTCAATGAAACCGTCAGTGGAGCGGCCAGCTACCGATATGGGCGGCTCGACAGCCCGTAAGGTGTCCGCGAGAGCCGCTAAGGCCACGTCGCGGCGAGATTGCAATGAGGCCGCAACCGACTCAGCCCATCGGCTGCTAAGCGCTCTTAGTCTTTCGCCTGCAGCGGCAAGCTCATGCGTTAGATCCTCCCCGATTGCGGCTTCGCTTAGCCGCCGCCCCAGATGAGCGATTTCCTCGCGCCAGGACAGCTCCAGCAAGGCGCTGGCGGCCTCTCTACCGGCGCCGTCTAAGGACCGCTCGGCGTCATCGTCCAAACCGCGCAACCAGCCCTCCTGCGTCCAATATTCGCCAAGCCTAGTGGCGAGTTCGCTGTGCTCCTCCACAAAATTGCGAACCATCTCAGCCCGATTTTGCTCCGCCACCGCCCCGCCAATCTCAAGCTGACTCCAAGCCATCCAGCTGGCGATGTCCCACGCCTCCTGCCGAATCATCGCTGAGATCATCGCGGAGGCCGACCTCGTCCTTCGCCGGCTATCGATGGGCAACTGCCTGCAACCGGCATTAAAGAGGGCGTTCAACAGGCCTCTTTTTTTCGAATCAAAACCGGCCACCCGATCTTCGAAAATGGCAAGTCCATTGGGTAAGCGCAGCAGATCGCAGACTGAGGAATACAAATCGCCGTGGGCCAGTTCCCAGCCGGGTACAGGATGCGACTGAACGCGCTGGCGGAAGAGCCGGTGCAGACTGGGCACCCAATCAAGCTTTTCTGCGAGGCTCTCCCCAGTAATGAAGGATGGCAGGCGCGCAGCCCACTCAACGCGCCTGGAATGTGTGATCGTGCTCACGTCGTCCATTGAAATCCCCCCAAGCACAACCTAGGCGCAATCTGCATTCGCGAAAAGTGGGCGCTTGGCGCCAACCAGGAGCGACGCGTTAACGCGATGAGCAAAGCGTCCTGCCCATAAGTCTTGGGCTTCGCGCCTACTCGCCTACTCGCCTGCGAGTGCTAGGTCGTGTGGACGAACCTGATCCAGATACGGATTGTGGCGAGTTGGACGAAGCCGAGGAAGCTGGAGGCGAGCTTGTCGTAACGGGTCGCGACGCGGCGTGAGTGCTTGATCATGTTGAAGAAGCGCTCGATGCGGTTGCGATGGGCGTAGGTCTGCCGGCAGACTGGGCGCGGGACCTTGCGGTTCGATTTGGTCGGGACAACAGGCTCGATGCCCCGGCCTTCTAGGTCGTCCCAGATGGCGACGCTGTCATAGCCTTTGTCGGCTAGCATGGCGACGGGATCGGGCGCGTCCTCGTTCATGAGGTCGCCATAGGCTGTCATTTCCGAGGCCTGACCGGGTGTCACGCTGAAACCGACCGCAAGCCCCTCCGCATTCGCTCTGGTATGAACTTTGGTCGTGAGCCCACCGCGCGAACGGCCAATACCGTTTCTCTGTATCCCCCCTTCCTCCGGCAGCGTGCTGGTGCGCCCGGACGATGCCGCGCCCAAGGAGGCGCCATTTTCTATTGCAAGTTGTTGAACCTCAGCTTTCAGGCTGAGTTGTCGGCATGGAACCGCCGATCTCGATGATGCGCTCCAAATCGAAGAGCAGCACGTTAACCTTTGCCGTGGGCATACCTTTGATGCGGAGCTGCCTCACGTAGAGCCGCACCTCCCGTCCTGGCAGCAGAATGCCTCGGGTTTCAAGGAGCTCGAGCACGTCAGCCTCCCCTCTCGCGACGAGATCGGAAAATCGTTCGCGGAGCACGGCGATAACCATTCGTCCCTGCAAGGTCCGGCGTATCCCATAGATGCGGGTGGCGGGTTTTGGGGCAATTTTGTCCCCGGGCTCGATGACCGGAAAGCGACGGTCACTTCCGGCATTACGGTTCAGCCAGGCCAGAAACTCATCTGCCTCACATTCGACAGGACGCACCTCTCGCCATGCGGCGCGGTAGATTTTCCGAATAGCCTTCGCCGCGTGCTTTTTGGTCCAAGGCGCAATTCCATAGTCGGCAGCCAGCATCGCCGCGGCATAGGTCACGGCAAATTTCTTCGCGAAGCGCTGGCCGAACGGCGTTTGAATAGGAAGGACAGCCCGTATGAACTTATCCGCCAAGGCTTTGGCCTTTGCCGGTCCGTCCGCATCCGCCAGAAACGCACGCACAAACCTTCGTATCGGGACACCGTGATTAGCGGCTATCGTCTCTTCGGCCTCCCGCGCCAGTCGGGCACGGTCAGGCGGAGAGGCCTCCAAGTCGAAGATTCCGCCATCATGCGGGGCGGGAACCGGAATGCCTATGAGACGGACCTGTTCGCCCTCTTTCCGCTGGAGGTTGCCACTGCCCTCGAGAGCCTCTTCGCCCGATGAGAGACCGATGACAAGATATTGAACATTGCGCAGATCGCCGTCCGCCGTCGCTTTGGCGGAGCGCTTCTTTCCTTGGCCGCCAGCCACCTTGAAGGCCAGCGTTCGGAAAGCCTGACGCCGCTGCGCCACTGACCCTTCCATTCTTCCCGCCTCATCGACCACCAGCATTGAATCGTTGCAGGCTGCCGCATCCTCCTCCAGTGCGCGGGGCGTCAAATCGAACGTTCGCAGGTGCTCACGACCGGCTTTTTCAATTACGGATTGGGCCGCGATCGTTGCAAGACTTTTCCCGGTGGAGCTTTGGCCGAAGAGGTGGAAGACTACGCCCTCATCGTATCCCATGGGGCGCAATAACGGCCCCGCCAATCCCGCGGCAAGCGTGAAGACCAGATAGCTGGAACCTGCGCACGCACTGCGGAGGCCATTCTTCCATGCGACAATCTTCCCCCGCGATAGCGTAGCGCGCAGTTCCGGGGCGATGGGTCGTAGATTGCCACGCTCACCCAGAATGCAGTCCTTCAAGACAAATGTATGCGTCCCGTGCCAGCCCGAGACCGATGTGGTGGCCACCAATTGGCAGCTCTCAACGGCCAAGGCCGATTTGAGGTCTTCGAGCCAATCCGGAGGTATCCGGGCGCCGAGCTGCGCAAGCGTGCGCTTCGCACCGCGCGGGTCATCCATCTGCGACCGGTCGATTGATACGGTGCCGATGCCGCCGCCGATCTTGTCGAACTCGACTTTGACGAAATACCCTCCTGTGTCGATGTTCTGGTGAATCTGAAGTGGGCGAACCCAAGGCTTTGGTGCGCGCGTCATCGCGAAATCCCCTGTGGAGGTGAGCCACTGGCGGCTCACCGGATAGGCAAAGAGAGAGCGCACGCGCGCACGTGGCACGCGTGTGCAGTTTGGCAAGTAATTCAAGGGAAAGGGGCAGTTGGTGCGTCTACAGAGCCCACCAACCGCTCTTTCGTGGGATTCTATCCCTTAGCTCAGCGACATTTCTCTGTGCCGGACTGCGCAAGCCGCATACCAATGACAAGCAGGCGATCACGCATCAGCATGCTCATGCGCCACGCGTCATGCTCGCGGAGATGCGCACTCGGCACACGAACATAGCGCTGCGCTTGCCGGCCGTTATCGGCCTCGTAGGCCACGCGCCCCTCAGGCAACGGCTTGGTGATGTATGCCAAGACGTGCGCCAAATCTCCGGGTTGGATTGCCTTAATCATCACCGGTTTGGGAACAGGCGTCGAAGACGACAATTTCAATGCTTTGCTGAGCTCTTGATAGGAAGCGCCGGTCGAAACGAGGTTGATTTCGCCTTGCCAGAGTTCGATGGAACCAACCGTGTTGAGGCTGGCCTCCACACATGCGATTCCTCGGATTCCCTTCAGATGTTGGATGCGGCGCTGTAGCCATCGGTGCATGGAGCGCGGCTTGAGGTCGTACAGGTTGCCAGTGTCGCGGGCCCAGCCCCAATTCACCACGGTCACAAGATGGAATTGTGAGCTGTGGCTCATCAACTGGTCGTGCGCATCAAGGATCGTGTCCCCACGGCTCGCCCAGTTGCCGAGGAGGCAGGCGGCTTGGCAGCGGTTCGGCTCCCGGCAAATGTCGTCCGCTGTGCATTGCCCAACCGCGCTCCAGCGGCAATCGGAAGATTGCGCGTTGCGGCGCATCATCTGAGCCTGCTGCTTGGCAACGAGGTCCAAGGGCTCAAAGTCGGGGAAGTCGCGGTCGACCATGCCGGCCCTGATCCGCTTCCGGCGGGCAGCTTGGTCGACGTTGAAAGGGGGGCAAAGAGGCTTGCGCATCATGCAACCCCCATCTGCACGAGGGAGTCGATGTCAGACGCACGCCAGGCGACAGAACGTGCGCCGAGGCGGACGGGGCGCGGGAAACGCCCTTGAGCAACGCCGGCGTACCAGGTGCTGCGGGAAACGGGCACCCGTTTGAGAACCTCCCGCAAACGCAGGAGGGTGGTGGGGGTGGAGGGCATGCTGAAGCTCCGGGTGGTCGGAATTGACCGGCCCGTTTCAAATAGCTGGCGCGCCAACTGAGATGGGAAAGGCCGAATTCGACCTTTCCACCCCCAATCTTTCGACTAGGCCTTAGAACGTTTTAGATAATTCTGGTGGAAGTCGTGGACGGCCTTTAGCTGCTTTCGGATCGTAGGCACGCTGACATACATCCCCACATCTTCTGTCATCGACGAAATTTTGGACGCCGCCTCGTTGTTTTTATCTGGTGTATATTTGTATGGAACATTTCCAAGCGCGTATATAATACTAAATATGGTCGCCTTATATTTCCCATCATCAATAATTTCATTATGTAAATTATTATACAGTCTGTCATATCTATTTTTTGGGTTATTCCTGAAAATTGAATTGAATTTTTCTGAAAGTTCCTTAGGAAATTCCGCGTCAAAGTTGCGCAAATGTTCATATATATCGCGGGCAGATGCCCTTTTATTCACGGATTTAAATCTTTTTGTTATCTGTTTAAATTCTTTAATTGTTGACATATCGGTCTCCTTTAACGGGGAACGGCTCCCCGGATCTCGACCAATCGCCAAATGCGCTGCTTCGGTGCTGCTCCATGTCGCGAGGTTTGCCCAATATCCAGCACGCACATCAGAGTGAATATCATATGTGAATTTATCGGGATTCTCCGATATTTCATCTAAAAGACCGCCATCTTTAGATAGCTCATCCTTACACTTCGCAATACATTCACGAATAAATGCCGGCGATCCAATCGTATAACTTTTTCCAACCTCGTCTCCAAACCGATAAACGGCTATCCCAACCATCATTGATTTAACTTCTAGCCTGCGCCTCAGTTCTTTAATATGCATCTAACTCTCCAAATACGCACACCAATCATTCATCAAGCTGCGGCGTTTTTCGAACAGGTCACCACGCCGGTAGGCGGCTTCGACCTTGCTCTCTATCGTGTGGGCCAATGCCATCTCGCACACATCGCGGGGATGGCTCGTCGCCTCGGCTGCCCAATCCCGAAAGGCCGACCGAAACCCATGCGCGGTGATCTCCAGCTTCATTCGCCGTAGCACCATCAAGAATGCCATGTTCGATATTGGCTTGTCGGGCGAACGACCTGGAAAAATGTAGCCTTGGTTTCCCAATTGGCTGGCCTCTTGGAGAATCTCGATGCATCGCACTGAGAGCGGCACGCGGTGGACGCGCTTGGCCTTCATACGCGAGGCCGGCACAATCCAAACCTTCTCGGTGAAATCGATCTCGCTCCATTCTGCGCCGATCACCTCGCCTGTCCGAGCGGCGGTCAGGATCAGGAATTCGAAGGCCAGACGCGTGGGCAAACCTGCGTCAGTCGCGCGCAGACGGGCAATGAACGCGGGAACGTCTACATAAGGAAGTGCGGCGTGGTGCTCCTTCTGATTGCCCTGCTTCGGCAACCCGCGCTCGACCCCCTCGATGGGATTGTCCCCCGTGCGAAACCCGGAAGCTTTAGCCCAGTCGAACACGGTGCCCAGGCGCTGTTTGAGTCGACGGGCCGTCTCCGGCTTGGTGAGCCAGACCGGCGAAAGAACGCGGAGCAGTTGCGGCGTTCCGATCGCATCGATGCGGAGGCTGCCAACCTCGGGGAAGGCATAGGTTTTCAAGGTGGTCAGCCACTGCGCCGCATGCTTCGGGTTCTTCCACGATGGAGCATGTTCGGCATGCACCCGCTCGGCCGCTTCGGCGAAGGTGGGCATCACCAGGACCGCCTTGCGCCTTTCCGCCAAGGGGTCGCCGCCCTCCCGTGCCATCCGGCGATGGACCAAAGCCTTCTCTCGTGCCTCGGCCAGGCTGACAAGGGTAACACCGCCTAGCCCCATGTCACGTCGCCGCCCCTGCACGACAATCCGCAGCAGCCACCGCTTTGATCCGTTCTTGTCGACTTCCAGATAGAGGCCATTGCCATCCGGATAACGGCCTGGGATCTTCATCTGACGCACCTGCAAAGCAGTCAGCGCTTTGTCCGGGTGCCTACCACGCTTTTTCATCCGCCCAATTCAGACCCCACATTTCACCCCACATTCTGCGTCAGATCTAGCAAGCTTTCAAGCGACAATGTCGGACAACGAATCTGCCATAAGCCGTTGATAATGCAGCATGTAGTCGCACGACATCAAACATGGGCAGACTTCAATTCGGCAGACTCCGTCTCCGCCACTTTCCCTTCAAAATGCTGTCTTTCCTGCGCGTCACGTGGGACGACAGCGCGCAGGCTCGACGGAGTGTCGCGCGCGCGATCGAATGTGCCGCGCACCGAAAGGGCCATGTGCCCCACGCCACACGCCTCAGCGTCCGCGACCGCGATCAGGGCGATGTCTGAACCTGCGGGCCGCACGCGCCGCAACGGCGCGGCGCGGAGTGCGGTCTGCGGGTTTCGGTCTCATGCACGCGGCTCACGTGCGCGCGTTCGGTCTCATGTGGGATGTGCCGGGATCGGACGGCATCCGCGAAGGAGGCTGCCTGCGTGCCCGCCGCCATCTGCCCGAAATCAGGCCAGAGGCCGTGACTGCCGGCCGTTGAAGCGGGCGGCATTCACGGCGTGTCACCGCCGGTGGCGGGGAGGGCGGCGCTTATGGGGTCTGTTTGCGCCCACCCACCGGGGACGGGTTGGGAATGTCCCCCGGAATGTAGTTCGGCAGCCGGCTGGTCGGAATGATCGCCAGCAGAGCCACGGCGGACATGATCATCAGGCCGATCTTCAATGCCCGCAGCCGCGCCTCCGTATTCACCCGCAAGGCCTCTTCCGCCTGGGCGGTGGTGGCGGCCATCACGCTCTGCAGCCGGTCATTGCTGACGAAGTTGATGCCGTCCAGATTGACCTGCGCCTGCAGCTCCGGCGGCAGCTTGGGGTTGGCCGCGAGGCTGCCGAGGATGAGTGAACTGAGCAGCCCCACCAGCAGGGCCCCCGCCACCGCGGTGCCCACCGCCGCCGCAAGATTGTTGGTGGTGCCCCGCAGGGAGCCAACGTCGCCGGCCAGTTCCTTCGGCGAGGCGGTGACCAGCACGTTGAACAGCAAGGTCACCAATGAGCCCTGGCCGATGCCGAACAGCACAAGGCCGATCAGGACCGGGCCGGCGCTCCAGTCGTTGCGCACCACGAAGGCCAGCCACAGCAGCGCGATGGTGCACAGCGCAAAGCCCGCCTGGCCGATCTGCCGCGGCGTGAACCGGGGATAGGCTTTCACGATCAGCATGGCGGCGAAGAACACCGTCAGGTTGAACGGCAACATGGCGATGGCGGTGGCCAGCGCCGAGCGGCCCTGCACGATCTGAATGTAGAGCGGCACCGAGAAGTTGAGCATCGCCTCAAGAGCGACGACGCAGAACATGGCATAGACCGCCGCCCGCTCCTGCGGGTTGTCGATCACCTGCAGCGCCAGGAGCGGGGTCTTGCCCGCCCGCTGGCGCCCGTGGGTCCAGGTGACGAAGGCAAATCCCACCATGATGCCGATGACGATCAGCACCGGCGCCGGTGAAAAGCCGGCGAGGTTGAACGGCGCCCCCGGGGTGGCGATCGCCAGGCCCCAGCGGTTGAGATTGTTGAAGCCGAAGCTGATGCAGATGATGGCGACCGCGGCCAGGATGACGCCGGCAAAGTCGATCTGCACCTCCGGTCGGCCTGCGTCGCGCTTCAGGCGGAAGCTCAGCACGAACACGATGACCGACAGCACGATGAGGATGCCGAACACCGGCCGCCAGCCGATGAAGGTGCCGAGGATGCCGCCGATCAGGAAGGCGGCGACGCCCGCGCCGGCGCGGGCCGAGCCGAGCGCGCCCAGCGCGGTGGCTTGCTGCGCGCCGCGATAGTTCTCGGCGATCAGGGCCACCAGCGAGGGCACCAGCGCCGCGCCCGCTGCCCCGGACAGGCCTTGGGCGGTGATCATCATGGTGGCATTGGGACTGAAGGTCATCAGGATCTGCGCCACGCCGAACAGCAGCACCACCGCGCGGAACACGCGCACCGCGCCATAGCGCTGATTGAGCTTGGCCCCCAGCATCACGAAGCCGGCCACCAGCATGGAATACATGACGATGCCGGTGGCCACCGTGGTCGGCGGCACGTTGAAGCTCGCCACCATGCCGCCCATGGCCACGGGGAGCGAGGCCACGTTGAAGGACATGAGGACCTGCCCAAGCGCGATGGCGATCATCGGCACCCAGGACTCTCTGGCATCGGCGGAAGACGGATGCCCCGCTGTGGTGGTGGTCATGGGCCTCTCCTCGAGATTATTCTTGGTTCAGGCGTGTTCCGCTCAGACGTCCGGCTTCGAGACGAACAGATCCATGCCGAGGCGCTGCGACAGATATTGCGCGGTCAACTGGCCTTTGACGCTGTTTCCGGCCGCGTCGAGCGGCGGCGCGAAGGTGCCGAGGCCGCCCTTGCCCGGGGATACGGTGACGATGCCGCCGCCGATGCCGCTCTTGCCCGGCAGGCCGATGTCATAGAGCCAGTCGCCGGAGGTCTCATACAGGCCCGCCGTCGTCATGACCGCCAGAGCGTAGTGGCAGATCTGCGGATCGACCACCCGCTCCCTGGTGATGGGATTGACGCCGCCGTCCGCCAGGGTGGCCCCCATCACCGCCAGATCGCGGGCGCTGACATTGAGGGAGCACTGGCGTGTATAGAGGTCGGTGGCTTCCTTGGGGTCGCTATAGATGCGCCCCATGCTCTGCAGCAGGCGCGCGATGCTGCGATTGCGGAAGTTGGTCTGCGATGCGGAGGCATAGACTTCTTCATTGAGCGGCAGCTCACGCCCGGCGAACCGCGACAGGCCTTGGTGAATGAAGGCCCACTTCTCATCCTCCGTGGCGCCGGGCACCAGGCTGGTGGTGGCGATGGCTCCGGCATTCACCATGGGATTGGTGATCCCCCCGGGGCTCAACTCGACGGCGGCGAGCGAATTGAAGGGGCGGCCCGTGCTGTTGGCGCCGAGCTTGGCGCGCGCCGCCTTGGGGCCGATCAACTGGCAGACCAGGGCGAAGATGAACGGCTTGGACACGCTCATGATGGTGAAGGGATGATCCACCGCGCCGGCGGAATAGACATTGCCCGTCGTGCCCACCACGCAGATGCCGAACAGATCAGCCGGGACGCGGGCGAGGGCAGGGTAAACCTGCGAGTTCTCGCCGTCCGTGTTCGATTTGAAGCGCTGATAGGCGTCCTGGATCAGGCGCTCGACCAGGTCTCCTGATGGCAGATGGCCGGTTGAAACATATCCCGGTTCGTCCGGGTCATCATTTGTGTGCCCCGTCGGCATGTTTCATGTCCTCCCCCTATCTCCAGCGTTGTGCTGTCTTATGTCTCCGATGTATATGCCGGGTTGTAGTCCTCGGGAAGAGATCTTGAGCGTATAAGGCGGCCGGAGCTCCTGATATCTCCCGCCGATGTTTGTTGTGTGCTGCGGTGCATCATGAATCTGGTTGCGGTGCTGGCGCTCAATGCCTGCGAATAGCTCTCGGTGCGGCCGACACGCGCTTGGGCGGCGGTGGCGGCGGTGGAGCGGGCCGGTTCGCCGCATGGCGCGGCCGCCGGGTTGCGACGCGAGCAAGAGCGCGCCTCCGGGGAACGGCCCAGGCGGCCGGCGCCCATCCTCCGGTGCGGGGGCCGGTGGTGGATGGCGATGATCGACGCGGTGGCGCGGACGCGCGGGCCGATCCCGCCGGCCGCGCGCACGGACCCGTGGCGACGGGCTCGATGATGCATTAGGTTCACCCGGCGTCCGCGCCCGGCCCCGCGCCGGGCGCCGCGATGCGGCAGGGGCTGCGGCCCGCTCTCCCCGGGGCGGACGCCGGGGTCGATCGCGTTCGAGGTGTCATGTTCCGCTTCCTCCACAGTTCGGACCTGCATATCGGCAAGCCCTTCGGCACCCTGCCGGAGGATCTGCGCGGCCGCCTGCGCGAGGCGCGCCACACGGTGCTGGACCGGCTGGCGGCGCAGGCGCGGGCCGGTCACGCGGGCACCATCCTGCTGGCCGGGGATTGTTTCGACACCGAGACCCCGAGCCCCACCATCTTGCGCCAGGCGCTGGCCGCCATGGCCGGGCACGCGCCGCTGCGCTGGGTGATCCTGCCGGGCAACCATGATTCGCTCCAGGCCGACGAACTGTGGTCGGCGGCCCGCGCCGCCCTGCCGGACAATGTGCTGCTGGCGACGGAGCCGGCCCCCATCACCCTGGCGCCGGGCGTCATGCTGCTGCCGGCGCCGTGCACCACCCGCCGTCCGGGCCGCGACCTCACCGACTGGATGGACCGGGCGGAGACGGCGGAGGGCGCCCTGCGCATCGGCCTCGCCCATGGCGCCATCCAGAGCTTTTCCGAGGACGGCGCCGGCCTCGACATCCTCGCCCCGGACAGGGCCGTGCGCGCCGGGCTGGATTATCTGGCGCTGGGCGACTGGCACGGCCAGATGCCGGTCAATGCCCGCTCCTGGTACAGCGGCGCGCCGGAGCCGGACCGCTTCAAGCATGAGGGGCCGGGCCGGGCGCTGCTGGTGACGCTCACCGCCCCCGGCGTCCTGCCCGATGTGGTGCCGGTGGAGACCGGCCTGTTCGACTGGCGCATCCTGCCGCTGGATCTGCTCTCCGGCGACGATGCCGCCGGGACATTCGCCCGCCATCTGCCCTCCGGCAGCGGCCGCCGGCAAACCTTGCTTCAGGTGCGCGCCTCCGGGCGCCTGCGGCCGCAGGCCCGGGCGGGCCTGGAGGCGGCGGTGGCGGCGGTGGCGCCGGAATTCGCTTATGTGCGCTTCGACACCGAGGCGCTGATGACCGACTGCCAGAGCGAGGACCTCGACGCCATCGACCGCATGGGCGCCCTGCGCCAGGCCGCAGACCAGCTGCTGGCCGAAAGTCGCGACGAGAGCCGGTCCGACGATGCGCGCCAGACCGCACGGGATGCGCTGGTGCGGCTGTTCTCCTATTGCGAGGCGATGCCGTCATGAAGCTGACCGCGCTGCGCCTGCACAATGTGCGCCGCTTCGGCGGCGTGGGCATCGCCGTTGAGAACATCGGCGCGGGGGTCAATGTGCTCTGCGCCGTCAATGAGTTCGGCAAGTCCACCTGCTTCGATGCGTTGCACGCTTTGTTCTTCCAGCCCCACACCGGCACGCCCCATGCGGTGAAGGCGCTGCGGCCCTATAGCGGCGGCAATCCGCTGGTGGAGGCGGACATCGTCACCGCCGCCGGCGCCTTCCGCCTGACCAAGCAATTCTATGGCGGCAAGCGCGCCATGGTGCGCGATCTGGGCACCGGGCGGCTGGTGGCGCAGGCCGACGAGGCCGAGCGCTTCATCGGCGCCCTGGTCCAGGGCGGCACCGCGGGGCCGGCGGGTCTGCTGTGGGTGCGCCAGGGCCTCACCGGCATCGAGCGCAGTGCCAAGGGCGACGAGGAAGAGGAGAAGCTGGCCCGCGAGACCGTCCTCACCTCGGTGCAGGGCGAAGTGGAATCGCTCACCGGCGGCCGTCGCATGGCCCAGGCGGTGGCGGCGTGCGGCGAGGAGCTCTCCCGCTTGGTGACCGCCACCGGGCGCCCCAAGGCCGGCGGCCCCTATGCCCAGGCGGTGGAGGAGCGCGACCGGCTGCTGGCCGGCGAAGCCGCGCTCGCGGTCGAGGTGCGCGACCTGCGCCTGGCGCTGGATCGGCGCCGCGCCCTGCGCGCCCGGCTGGCGGAATTGGAAAATCCCGAGCAGCAGGCGGCGCGCCAGAGCGATCTGGCCCTGGCGGAAGCCGCCTTTGCCGCAGCCAAGGCCCATGGCGAGGCCTTGAAGACCGCCGAGGTGGAGGCGGCGCTGGCCCGCAATCGCCGCGACAGCGCCCAGCAGGCGGTGGATGGCTATGGGACAAATCTCGCCCGGTTCGGCGTGCTGCGGGAGCAGGCCGCGGCGCGCACCCACGCCCGCGACGGGGCGCTGGCCCGGCAGCGGGATCTGGCCGCTGCCGGCCAGGCGGCCGCCGCCGCCGTGGATGCCGCCGAGCGCGACGAACGGGAGACCCGCGATCTGCTGACCCGCCTGGAAAAGGCGCTGCAGGCGCGTGAGGCCGCCGCCCATCTGGCCGGCCTCACCGACGCTTATGCCAAGGCCGAGGCCGGACGGGCGGAGGTGGAGACCATCGCCGCCGAGCTGAAGGCGCAGGCCCTGCCGCCCCAGGGCCTGAAGCAATTGGAGACGCTGGAAGGCGAACTGGCCAATCTGCGGGCGGTGATCGCCGCAAGGGTCCCGGTGCTGCGGATCGACTATGATGCGGGCGTTCTCGCCGCCATCGGCATCGACGGCACCCCCTTGGCCGACGGCGCGGAACGCCCTTTGACCGGCAGCACCGCCCTGGACATTGCCGGCGTCGGCCGGCTGACCCTGACCTTGCCGCCGGGCCGCTACGGCCAGGACGAACTGGCCGCCGCCGAGGCCCGGCGCAGCGCATTGCTGGCGAAACTGGGCGTCGAGAGCCTGGATGCGGCGCGCCGGCGTGAGGAGGCGGTGCGCGCGTTGAACGCCCGCCTCGACCTGGCCAGGCAGCGCCTCGCCTTGCTGGCGCCGAATGGCCTTCCCGCCTTGCAGGAGGCCATCGCCCGGCTGGAGGCCCAGAGCCACGGGCCGACCGAGCTCAAGGGCGATCCCGACGCGGTGCGCGGCGCCCTGGCGCGGGCGGAGGCCGGCGTCATCCAATCGCGCCATGCAGCCCGCGAGGCGCAGGTGGTGCGCGACGCCACCCATCAGGCGGTGGTGGAGGCGGAGCGCGCCTTGGCCACCATCGCCTCGGGCCTGTCCGCCTTGGCCGGCGTGCTGGGGGCGGAGGAGGGGCGGCCGGCGCAGATGGCCGCCCTGGCGGCGGCGTTCGAAGCGGCCGAACAGGCATTCGCGGCGGCGCAGGCACGGGTGGACGGCTTGCGCGCGGGGGCGATGGATCTGGCCGGCGCCGAGGCGAAGATGCGGCGCATGCGTTCGGTCCGCGATGGGGCGATGCAGGAGATCGCGCGCCTGCGCGAGGAGGCGGCGGAACTGAACGGCCAGATCCGCACCCGCGCGGATGCCGCCGTGGAGGAGGCGTGGCAGGAGGCGCAGGACCAGTTGGCGGCGGCGCACACGCGGGTCGCCGAGCTGGAGCGCGAGGTGGCGCTGCTCATCCGCCTGCGCGATGCTCTGGAGGCGGCCCGCGGCGCGGCGCGCGATCATTATTTCGCCCCGGTGATGGGCGAGCTGCGCCCGCTGCTCGGCCTGTTGTTCGAGGATGCGGCGGTCACCTTCAACGAGAAGACGCTGCTGCCCTCCACCGTGCGTCGCAACGGCGTGGAGGAGCCGGTGGGCGTGCTCAGCGGCGGCATGCGCGAGCAACTGGCCATCCTCACCCGGCTGGCCTTCGCCCGGCTGCTGGCCCGCGACGGCGAGCCGGCGCCGGTGATCCTGGACGATGCCCTGGTCTATTCCGACGACGACCGCATCGAGCGGATGTTCGACGCGCTGCACCGCCAGGCCAGCAACCAGCAGATCATCGTGTTCTCCTGTCGCCAGCGCGCCTTTGCCCAATTGGGCGGCAACATCCTGCGCATGACCCCCTGGACACCGGACATCTGAGCCCCGGACCGCGGCGCATGGGATGCCCCGCCGCGGCGGCGCTCAGAGCAAGGCGGGCGCGGCCCGCGACGCCACCACCACCCGGTTGCGGCCGTCTTCCTTGGCCCGGTACATGGCGGCGTCGGCGGCCTGGAGCATGTCGTCCACCGTGGCCAATGGGGCGCGGGACGTCTCCAGGCCGACGGACACGGTGACCGCCAGGGTCTCGGCGGCGATCTCCACCCGCATGGCCTCAACCGCGGCCCGCAGCCGCTCGGCGATGGCCAGGGCCTCGGGCAGGGGAGTGTTCGGCAGCAGGATGGCGAATTCCTCGCCGCCGATGCGCGCCACCACATCCTGCACCCGCACCGCGCCGGTCAGGGTGCGGGCCACCGCCACCAGCACCGCATCGCCCCCCGCATGGCCGTGGCGGTCGTTGATGGCCTTGAAGTGGTCCACATCCACGAAGGCGACACAGAAGGCGTGGTGGTTATGGCCGTGGGCCACATGCCCCTGCATGGTTTCGCGGAACGCCCGCAGGTTCAGCAGATGGGTCAGGTGGTCCTGCCGGGCAGCCGCATCCAGGGCGGCATTCTGGGCGGAGATGGTGTTGAGGGCGTTGATCGCCTGGGCGCGGAAGGCGTGGAAGAACAGGCCGGTGACGCACAAGGTGATGACGAAGGTGCTCGCCGCCAGCGGCGTCACCTGGATATCGCCGCTGGTCACTGCCGCCGCGAAGACGGCCAGCGCCGCCAGGATGGCGATCCACGCCGCGAGCCCGCCGAGGATCAGGAAGATTGCCCCCACCGCCGGATAGAACAGCAGCATGCGCAGCGGGTCCTCGTGCACGTTGAACTGCGCCGCGGCGATATAGAGGAAGCCGGCGGGAAAATAGATCAGCGCCACCGGCAGGAAACTGCCCGGGCGGCGCCAGAGGATGACGATCAGGACGCAGTTCAAGACCAGGAAGAGGGAATTGTTGGTGGTTTGCGCCGGGCCCAGAGGCACCCAGCCCATCTGCGCGGGGATGGTCATCAGGCCGCCCCAGACCAGAGCGGCCACCATCACCGTCATCAGGAACCGCCGGCGCAGCGCGGCGGTCTCCGGCGCGGGCGTCTTGCGTCCAGGTTGAGTGTCCACCATCGCTCCCGAGTCTCGTCGCAGCCGGTTGTATCGCTTGCCTTGGATACCCCGGATGCGACGGTTTCAGAAACGGGCCGCGGCCACCATGCGGCTTGGGCCGGAAAAGCGGGCCCGCACCGCCTGCCGGTCCGGTCAGCGCAGGGGCGCGTCGACCATCACCTGCAGCGTGCCTCGGGCGCAGGTCTCCACCCGCCCGGCGACCCCATAGACCGCCGCCAGCATGGCCGCGGTGATGGCCTCCGCGGGTGCCCCCTGGGTGGCCAGGGTGCCGCGGTCCAGCACCACCACATGGTCCGCATGGCGGGCCGCCAGCGCCAGATCGTGCAGCACCACCACGATGATCCGCCCCTCGGCGGCAAGGCCGCGCAGCAGGTCCATCACCACCGCCTGGTGGCGCAGGTCCAACGCGCTGGTGGGCTCGTCCAGCAGCAGCACGCGCGGCTCGCGCACCAGCGCCTGGGCCAGGCTCACCAATTGCCGCTGCCCGCCGGAGAGCCGGTCGATCGGGGTCAGCGCCAAGCCGGCGATGCCCATCTGCGCCAGCAGCGCGGCGGCGCGGACGCGGGCCTCGGCCGCGGAACAGGGGGCGGCCAGCGGCACCGCCATCAGCGCGGCAATCACCGTTTCCATCACCGTCAGGGCGATGCCCTGCGGCAGCGCCTGGGGCATGAAGCCCACCAGCCGGGCGCGGATGGGATGGGGCAGGGCCATGAGGTCGGTCTCGTCCAGGGTGAGCCGGCCGCGGGCGGGAATGAGGCCGGCCAGCGCCCGCAGCAAGGTGGACTTGCCAGCCGCGTTCGGACCCACCAGCGCGGTGAGCTGTCCCGGCGCGAATGGGGCCAGGGTGAGGTCGCCGATCACCGGGCGGCGGCCATAGCCGGCACTGAGTCGCTGGATCGAGAGGCCGGCGGCGCTCATGCGCGGCCTCGCCCGCTCAGCACCAGGGCGAGGAAGATGGGCACCCCCACCAGAGCGGTGACGATGCCCACGGGCACCACCACGCCGGGCACCACCAGCTTGGAAGCGGCGGCGGCCAGAGAGAGGATGAGCGCGCCGGTCAAAGCGCTGGCGGGGAGGAACAGGCGATGGTCCTCGCCCACCAGCAGCCGCGCCATGTGCGGCGCCACCAGCCCGATGAAGCCGATGACGCCCACGAACGCCACCGCCGCCCCGGTGAGCAGGCTGATGCGCACCAGCGCCGCCAGCCGCAGCCGGCCCACATGGACGCCGAAGCTCTCCGCCCGCTCAAGGCCCAGGCGCAGCGCCGTCATCTGCCAGGCGGCGGCGAAGGAGAACGGCAGCACGGCGGCCAGCACCACTGCCAGGATGGCATCCTTTTCCAGGCTAGCCCGCCCCACGCTGCCCAGGGTCCAGAACACCAATTGCTGGAGCGCCTGCTCGCTGGCGACGAACTGCGCCAGGCCCACCAGCGCATTGAAGGTGAAGAACAGGGCGATGCCGAACAACACCACGGTCTCCGGACCCGAGCCGCGCAGCCGCGACAGGGTCTGGATCAGCACCGTGGAGCCGAAGGCGAACAGGAAGGCATTGGCGGGAATGATCCAGAGCTGCGGCACGCCGGGAATGCCGACGCCCAGCACGATGGCCAGCGCCGCCCCGAACACCGCCGCCGATGAGGTGCCCAGCGTCAGGGGGCTGGCCAGCGGGTTGTTGAGCACCGTCTGCATTTCCGCCCCCGCCAAGGCGAGGCTGGCGCCCACCAGCACCGCCATCAGCGCCTGCGGCAGGCGCAGGTCGCGCAGGATCACGAGCGTGGTCCGCGGCACGCTCTCCGGCGCCAGCAGCGTGCGGACCGCGTCCGCCACGGTGAGGCCGGACGGACCGCTCGCCAGATCGAGCACGAAGGCGCCCGCCGCCAACAGCGCCAGCACCGCCACCACCAGCAGACGGCGGCGGGACAAACGCGCATAGGCCGCCACCGCGTCGGCGGCCGCCGCGTCCGGGGTGGCCGGCGCGAGGGGCGAGGCGGGGCGTGGAACGGAGGAGGCGGTCATGGCGCGAGGTCGATCCAATAGGATCCGGCCAGCGGGATCGCCAGAAAGCGGGCGTTCATCTCCGCCAGGGTTGCCTGCGGGTCCAGATCCGCGAACAGTTCGGGATGGAGCCACTTGGCCAGCGCCTCGGCCACCAGCACATTGACCGGCATGTTCACCAGATTGTGGTAGAGCCCGTGCACTTGGCCGGTGCGCACCGCTTGCAGTTCCGCCACGCCGGGCCGGGCCACCACCCGCCGCAAACTCGCCTGGGCCTCCGCTTCCGGCACCTCGGGGCCGAGCACCAGTCCGCCGGTGCCCGCCAGATGCGGCCCGCCGGTGGCGATGTAGATGGCCGGATCGGCGGCGAGGACATATTCCAGGCTGAGATGGCCATGGGTGGCGGTGACCATGTCGGCGGCGATGTTATGGCCACCGGCAAAGGGGATGAAGTCGCCGATGCTGCCGCGGGCGGGCACATTGCAGCATTCGCCGAACCCACCCGCATGGGCCTCCATCAGCACCTTGGGGCGGACGAGGCCGGGCGCCTTCAGCCGCTCGGAGATGCGCTGCATGTGGGCGGTGTAGAAGGCCGCATAGGCTTGCGCCTGTTCCGTGCGGCCCAGGGCCTGACCGAGGATGAGCAGGCTCGGTAGCGTATTTTCCAGCGGGTGCGCGTAGAAGTCCACGAACACCACCGGCACCCCGGCGGCGGTGAATTGCTGCACCATCTGCTCCGGCCGCCCGGCGCCGAGCCGCCCGCTCAGCACCACCAGATCCGGCTGCACGCTCAGGGCTTTTTCCACCGAGAAGCTGGCATCGGATTCTTCACCGACAATGGGAATGTCCTCCACCGCCGGAAACCTGGCCTTGACCCGGGCATAATTGGTGACGTCCCGCCGCTTGAGATCGGCGGACCAGCCGGCAAGGCGGGCCACCGGATCGGGATCGATCAGCGCCAGGGCAAACAATTGCCGCCCTTCCGCCAGCACGATACGCCGGGCCGGCGCCGGCAGCGTCACCGTGCGCCCGGCAATGTCGGTGAGGGTGATGGGCGCGGCGGCGGCGCCGGTGGCGAGGACCGCGGCCGCCATGAGGCCGAGCAGGATGCGGCCAAGCAGAGCGCGGCCAAGCAGGATGCGGCCCGGCAGGGGGCGACGCAGGCAACGGGCGAGGGGCATCAGGCTGGGAACTCCGGGCATGCGGGCGCAGCGGAGAAGCGCACCGCGCGGCTGATGGCGGCGGGCACCACGGAGCCGTGATGCTCGCCCGCGAACACATGACACGCCACCTCGAGCTGCGCCGAGGCGAGGGACCTGAGCCGCGCGGCCAGGGCCTGCGCCTCTTCCACCACGCGGCGCTCCGCGAGCCGCTGGGCCAGCGCCGGATCGGCGCTCGGCGTGGTCGCCCGCTCCAGGTCACCGGCGGTCAACAGCAGCCGGATGGAACCGGGCAGGGGGGACAGGCGGGCGGCAAAGCCCGCCTCGGCGGCGGCGATGGCGGGGCGATCCGCCCACAGGGACGGGCTGGAGGCGAGGGTGGTGCGGAACAGGCCGGGCATCGCCAGGAGCGTCTCCACGGCGAAGAACCCGCCAAAGGAGTGGCCGATCAGCGTCCCCGCCCCGCGGTCGAGGGGCAGCAGGCGGGCGAGCCAGGGCAGCAGCTCGTCCGCCAGCAGGGCGCGGAAGGCGGTGCTGCCCGGCGGCAGATAGTCCCGCGCCCGTTGCGGCAGATCGAATTGGGCCTCGGTCTCATAGCCGAGCCCGACCACCACCGGCTCGCCGAGCCCCGCCCCGCCGGGACGCAGCCCCTGGGTGCGGGCGGCATCCAGCAGGGTCCCGAACAGGGAATTGCCATCCAGCGCCAGCAGGAAGGGGTGCCCGCCCGGCGGCGGCTGGGTTTGCGGCCAGCCCACATCCACCCGCAGCACCCGGCCGTCGTGGGCGGCGAAGCGCCAGCGGCCGGTGCGCGGCGGGGCCGCGGACAGCGGTGGGGGCCAATCGGCGCCGGTCGCGGGCGGGGGATGGAGGCGGTGTGCGGCCATCAATAGGTCGCGCTCATCTTCAGCCAATAGGCCCGTGGCTCGCCATAGAAATTGAACAGGGCGGTGGAGCCGAGGCGGGAATAATAGACCTCGTCGAAAATGTTGGTGGCGGTGAGCGAGGCCTTGAAGTGCTTGTTGAAGCTGTAGCCGAGCTGGGCATCCACCACCGTATAGGCGCCCTGGGTGAGGGTGACGCCGCCGGAGGTGGAATAGAAGCTGGACAGGCTCTTGATGCCGGCCCCCACCCAGGCCCCGCGCAGCGCCGGATCCTGGAACTCGTATTTGGTCCAGAGATTGAAATTGTTGCGCGGGGTGTAGGTGCTGAAGGCGGTGTTGATCTGCGCCGCCGTGGCGGTGAGATAGACCGTGTCGGTATAGGTATAGCCGGCATAGACCTCCCAGCCCGGCCCCAGCTTGCCGCTGACTTCGAACTCGTAACCCGAGACCTCCACCTCGCCGGCCGCCACATAGACGTTGGCCACACTGGTGGCGAGGGCGCGGTTGGTGTCGTGGATCAGGAAGCCGGCGAGGGACGTCGTCAGCGCGCCGTCGAAGAACGAGCCCTTGAGGCCGATCTCATACTGATAGCCCTCGCGCGGGGGCAGCACGCTGCCGGAGGCGCTCAGCTCGCTCTGCGGAGTGAAGATGTCCGTATAGCTGACATAAGCGGAGACCTCGCGGGTCATGTCCACCACCAGCCCGGCATAAGGCACGAACGCGCCGTTGTAGCTTATGGGCGTGGTAGTGGTGGAGACCCGGCCGTTGGTGGTGGTGGCCACCGTGGACGTGTTGTCATACCAAGCGAAGCGGCCGCCCAGGGCGACATGCACCTGATCCAGCGGGTTGAGCTTCACCTGGCTGTAGAGCCCCAACTGCGTCGGATCGGTCTCGGTATCGCGATTATAGACGGTGGTGGGATTGGGCACCGCATAGGGATTGAAATTATAGACGTTGTAGGTGCCGCTCAGGCCGGTGGCGGTGGGGGCCAGAAGCGAGGTCTCCACCTGCCGGTAGTCCGCGCCGACGGTGAAGCTGTGGGATTGTCCGAACAGGGTGAAGGGGCTGGTCACATGGGCATCGGCGGAGAGCGAGGTCTCCCAATATTTTCCCGCCAGATACTGCATGGAGATGTTGCCATAGCTGGCGGCGGCGGTGGACATCGCGCTGGCGGCATAGGCGTATTTGTAGTCCGCAAAGCGATCTGAATAGCGGACCGAGGCCTTGGCCTCGCCGCCATTGTCCAGCCGGTGCTCCAGTTCTGCCACGTAGTCGGTGGTCTCGTTGTGGAAGGTGTTCCAGCCGGCGCCGATGAAGGTGCTGCGCGGCACGGACAGCAACTGCCCGACGCCATTGCCGGCATTGATGGCCGGCAGGCCGTTGAACGGCACCATGTCGCGCTCCTGGTGCCAGGCGTACAGCGAGAGGGTGGTGCTGTCGGTGAGGTCGAAGGCCAAAGTGCCGTAGCCGACCCAGACCTGGTTCTCATTGTAGTCCACGAAAGTGTTGCGGTTCTGGAACGCGCCGACGACGCGGGCTCGGGCGGTGCCGGCCTCGTTCAGCTTGCCGCCCGCATCCACCTCGGCGCGGGTGAAGTCCCAGGAGCCGTAATTGACCTGCCCGTTGAGCAGGTAGGCGCTGGTGGCGGGCTTGAGGATGCCGTTGATGACGCCGCCCGGCCCGCCATTGCTGGCGGCACCGCCATAGAACAGGCCGGCGGGGCCCTTCAGCACGTCGATGCGGTCGAAGATGGCCAGGTCCGGCTGGGTGCCATAGATGCTGTTGAGCGGGGCATAGAGCCCGTTCACCAGCATCTGGTCGATCTCGAAGCCGCGGGAATAGATGGATGAGCGGCCCTGGTCATTGGTCAGCACCACCATGCCGGTGGTCTTGCGCATGGCGTCCTCCAGCTGGGTGAAGTTCTGGTCCTCGATGCGCTGGCTGGTGACGGTGCTGATGGACTGCGGAATCTCCTTCCACAAGGTGGGGCCGCCGGCTCCGGTGCTGGTGACCGCCGCGGCATAGCTGTCCTTGCCTTCGGTGAGCACCG
This sequence comes from Azorhizobium sp. AG788, assembly GCF_943371865.1. Classification (GTDB taxonomy): domain Bacteria; phylum Pseudomonadota; class Alphaproteobacteria; order Rhizobiales; family Xanthobacteraceae; genus Azorhizobium. The sequence goes on from NZ_CALRWL010000002.1 coordinate 75,290, forward strand.
CCGCGTCGGTGAGCTGCGCCCCCTGCACGGAGATGGTATCGAGCGTGATGCCCGCATCCTGGGCCTGCGCCGGCCCGGGGATGCCGGCCAGAAGGGCGACGCCGCCGCTGGCCATCAGCGCGGTGCGCGCCAGCACGCCGGCACGCCGCGCGCCGGCCCTCTCTCCCGTTTCAAACTGGTGCATGGCCGCCTCTGATCTGCGCTGCGCCATGTCTGGCAGCAGCTTTCGTTTTGTTTAGGCGGCAGATCCCGGAGCATCCAGTGTAGAGATGTTTGCGCAAGCGTATTATGCGTTTGAGAAATCACCATCTGAGGAAATTTGAACCATAATAACATCGATGTTCGCCCAAAAATCGAGTTTTATTCAGTCGTTCCGTCATTTTGGAATGATAACAATTTGAATATTAGCCGCATCCGTTGACACATGGGGTGGAAAACTCCTCTATCGCCGCACATGAACACGCAGCATGGCCCCAAGGGGGCGGCAGCCGGTAACGGCGGCCCGCCCCGCGCACCCTCGCCGCTGGTCCGTCACGCGGACATCGCCGCGCTGTCGGCGGTGGCGGGGACCGGCTTTGCCATGCTGCGGCCGGACCTGGCGCCGGAGAGCGCCGCCCTGCGCGGGCGCTACCAGATGCTGAAGATGCGCTCCGGCCTCAGCCTGCATGCCTCCGACACCTTGGACATGCACGATCTGACCACCCGCATTGTCCATACCGAGGGCCTGACGGTGAGCCTGTTCCTGCAAGGACTGGCGGACGTGACCCTGGGCGGGCGGGCGTTCCTGCTCGGGCCGGCGGCCCGGGGCGGCGAGCTGGAGGGGGTGGTGATCGCCCGCGCGGAGATGGATCTGTTCGAACGGCGCGGGCGCTGCGGCAGCCATGTGCGCAAGGTCAATGTCACCATTCCCGCGCAGTGGCTGGAGCAGGAAGGGCTGGCGGATCTGGCCGATCATCGCGCGGTGCTGGCCTTCAGCCGCGACCATCTGGCTTCGGCGCGCTGGAAGCTCTCGTCCCGGCTGAAGGCGCTGGCGGAACAGATCCTGGACCCGCCCCCGTATAATGGTCTGCTCCAGGGCCTCTATCTGGAGAGCCGGGCGATCGAGATCGCGGCGGAGGCGCTAGGGGTGATGGGCCGCCTTGCCGCCCCGAGCGGCCCGCTGCGCGGGGCCGAGCAGCGGCGCATGTGGGCGGTGCATGATTTCATCGCGGCCCGGCTGGCGGACGACCTCACGCTGGACCTCATCGCCCGGGAGGCCGGGATGAGCGTGAATACCCTGCAGCGGCTGTTTCGGGCCGCGTTCGGGGTGACGGTGTTCGAGCATGTGCGTCAACGGCGGCTGGACCTGGCCCGCGCCGCTTTGGAGGAGGGCGACCTCACCGTGACCCAGGCGGCCTATGTGGCCGGCTACACCGCCCCTGCCAACTTCGCCACCGCGTTCAAGCGGGCGTTCGGGGTCTCGCCCAAATCGGTGCGCCGCGCAGGCGCGCCGGGTACAGCAGACATATGCGGGGGAGGGGCGGGACGGTCCGGCGAGGGCTGACGGGCGCGCCATGCCGGACGCGACGCGGCGGTCCCCGCACCTGTGGCGGAAAGGCCACAGGCGGGGCGCCTGCCGTCACCGCCCGACACATGCGGGTGCGGTGCGGTGGAACTGGCGGCCCGCGCAAGCGTTCTGGCCGGGCGCACACCGGCCCGGACCCGGCCGGGTCGGCCCCGTCGTCGCGGGGGGCGCCCGCCACGGGCCGCTGCCTTGGGCCAAAGAATCGCCCCCGGTCGGCGGCGAGCGAGCCGCTGGTTGCGCCGCCGGGCAGGGCGATTCTCATGGATTCGCGCCATTGTGGGCCGCGAGGGCGTGCTTCGGGCCGGTGCGCGGGCCGACGGCCGCGCCCGGACCAATTGTGGCGAGGGTTGCGCGGGAAGCAGGGCCGCTACGCGACACAATCAAGGCACAGACAGCATTCAGGCCCTCTCGGTCGGTAATATATTGGTGACTATGAAGCGTGCTATTCCTGCAACACCCCCTGGAAAACACCTGTTCGCAGGGCCTTGGGGCCATCCTTTGCATTGATCCCAGGTCGGCCTTTTGTAAGGTGACATTGCGACGAAGGGGGGCAGTCCCCGGTCGCCCCTTCCTGTGACGGCCCGTGAGGTGAAGACCTCATGATCAGCGCGGTGGGGGAATCGGGGCAAGAATCTCACGGGGTGCGTCAGCACCGACGATGCGGCGCTCGCTCCCTCGGAACAAAATTTTGGAGGTCACAATGAAGATGGTGAAAAGCCTTCTGCTCGGTAGCGTCGCGGGTCTCGCCGCCGTCGCCGGCGCTCAGGCCGCCGACCTTCCCGTCAAGGCGAAGGCTGTCGAGTACGTGAAGGTGTGCTCGGCCTACGGCGCGGGTTACTACTACATTCCCGGCACCGACACCTGCCTGAAGCTGGACGGCTACGCTCGCTTCGACACCTACATCAACGCGGTTGGCACGTTCAACCCGATGATCGCCAGCACCACCGGCACCGGCTTCAACGGTCAGGGTTCGGGCGCTCTCGGCTATCCCTTCAAGGATAGCGACGACAACAACTACCTGACCCGCGCCCGCGCCGTCATGGGCATGGATGCCCGCACGCAGACCGATTACGGCACCCTGCGTTCGTACATCCGCTTCGGCATGAGCTGGGATTCCCAGTCGGCTGCCGGCACCGGCGGCGGCATCGGCCTCTACTTCGAGCGCGCCTTCATCCAGTTCGCTGGCTTCACCTTCGGTTACACCCAGTCGTTCTTCGACACGGGCACCAGCTACGGCTACACCACGCTGTATTCTGGTTCGAACATGTGGACCACGGCTCTGGCCTACACCGCTCAGTTCGGCAACGGCTTCTCGGCGACCCTCGCCCTGGAAGACGCTGTGAACCGCACCACGGGCGTGAATGCGCTCGGCACCACCACCGGCCTGGTCACCGCGACCTCGACCGGTCTCGGCTATGCCAACTACGCTGGCGGCCAGCAGGTTCCCGACATCGTCGGCAACCTCCGCGTCGACCAGGCTTGGGGTTCGGTGCAGCTGTCTGCCGCCGCTCACCAGGTCAACTCTCTGACCCCGGTCAGCGCCCTCAACGGCACGTCCTTCATCGGTCAGAATTCGTCCAACACCTGGGGCTATGGCCTCGGTGCGTCGGCCGAAATCAAGCTGCCCGCCATCTCCCCCGGCGACAGCATCTACCTGCAGGCCAACTATGCTGATGGCGCCATCAGCTACCTCGGTCTCTCTGGCACCAGCCAGGGCCGCGCGACCTCGCTCGGCAGCATCACGCTCGGCACCAACGCCGCTGGCGCGATCACTGTGACCGATGGTGCGTTCTACACCCTGGCTGACGCCGTGTGGAACTCCACCACCCGCAGCTACAACACCACCAGTGGCTGGGCTCTGCAGGGCCAGTATCGTCACTATTGGGTCCCGAATGTCCGTTCGGCGATCTTCGGTGGCTATGTGGAAGTCAACACCCCGGCCAACACGGTCGGCGCGTATGACGTCAACATGTACCAGGTCGGCCTGAACACCATCTGGTCCCCGGTCAAGAACCTCGACCTCGGCCTCGAAGTGCTCTACTCGAAGGTTGATGGCCAGATGGGCCTTGGCTACTACAACAACACCACCGGTGCCGCTTGCGCCACCGTCAGCAGCAGCTGCTCCGTCGCCGGTGGCTCCACCGACGTGTGGTCGGGTGGCTTCCGCGCTCAGCGCAACTTCTGATCTCAACGATCAGTGGTTTAAGAACCCCGGCGGGCAACCGCCGGGGTTTTTCTTTGTCCAAAATCATCTCTCGATCGCAGATATTGGTCCATGCAGCAGCGCATCAGTTGTTGTTCTCCCGCTGTTGTCGGCCTGTCTTGAAGGCTGCATGAGAATTGCTGCAAAGAGACCGCGCACACCTATCCAGCCCCCATCTTTGGGGTGCATAGTTTTGGCAGGTGGAAGCATCGATTTGCGCGGGGGATGGTAATGAAGGCTCTTCAGGCAGGTGTGGCCGCGGCCGTGCTGCTCTCCGGCGGCGGGCTCGCGCAGGCCGCGGATCTTCCGCTCAAGGCTGCCGGCGTCACCTATGTGCGCCAATGCACCGCCGAGGGCGCCGGCTTCTATTACATTCCCGGTACGGATACCTGCCTGCGGGTCGGCGGCTATCTCTATGCGGAAGGCTATTTCAACACCTACAGCAATTATCCCGCGGTCAATGACAAGACCTATTCCATCGCCACCGCCGGCGTCATCCTGGATGCGCGGACCGCGACGGACTATGGGACCCTGCGCTCCTTCATGGAGGCGCGCTTCCGCTGGCGCACCGCCGATCCCTGGTCCGACGGCCCCAATGCGGCCGAGGTGGATCTGCGCCAGGCCTTCATCCAGTTCGCCGGCTTCACCTTCGGCCATCTGGAGTCGTTCTTCTCTTATTACGCCAACGCCAATGTGCTGGGCACGGATCCCGCCACCATCGGCGACGACACCAAGATCAATCTGATCGCCTACACCATGGAGTTCGGCAACGGCTTCTCCGGCACGCTCTCGCTGGAGGATGCCGCCTTCCGCGCCGCCGGGGTGAACAGCTATGATCCCACGCTGCCGGACACCCTGGAAAATTACCAGGGCGGGTCGCAGGTGCCCGACATCGTCGCCAATTTCCGCAATGACGGCAGCTGGGGCACGTTCCAATTGTCCGGCGCCCTGCATCAGGTGCGCGGCCTTGATCTGTTCGACACCCTGAACTCCACCAGCAGCTGGGGCTATGCGCTGCAGGGCGGGGTGATGTTCAAGCTGCCGGCCATCGCCGAGGGCGACACGCTCTATCTGCAGACCGCCTACACCAGCGGCGCCACCTCCTATCTCGGCCTGATCAATCCCTCGGGCGCGTTCGCGCCACCCGACGCGCTCCAGAGCGGCACCGGCCTCTCGCTGATCTCCGGCTGGAACGTCACCGCCCAGTTCCTGCACAATTGGTCGCCCACCTGGAATTCGGCGATCTTCGGCGGCTACGCCCAGTGGGACATCAACAATTCGGTGGCCGAGGCCACCTATGGCGCCTCGGGCGGGCGCAACGCCAATGTGGGCGCGAACCTGGTCTGGACGCCGGTCGCCAATCTCATCATCGGCGTCCAGTATGACTACACGCGCTATGCGGCCACCAATTATGTACAGACCGACTACGGCCTGCCGACCCAGAGCGTGAACGCCCATCGCGGCCTGGTCTATTTCGAACGCGACTTCTGAGCCCATCCGCGCCGGACAGGTCCGTCGCGCCGCTTCCGGCGGTGGCCGATCTGTGCTGAAGTCCGCTCTCCCCTGCGGCCTTCGGCACAGGGGAGGCGCCGCGCTGGCGGAACGTCGCGGAACGTCGCGGGGCGTGGGCGCTGCGGAGCGCCGGTGCCCCGGACGGGCGGGACGGGAGTGGGCGGATGGATGCGAGGTCGGGCCCCGGAGAACGGGCCGACGGCCCGGTGCAGGGGACCGGGCGGAGCAAGATGGGACATAGCGCGCGCTGGGATTGGCGGATCCTGGCCGGCGGCGGGCTGCTGCTGTGCGCCCTCATCGCCTTCGTGCTCACCACCAGCCGCGCCGCCATGGAGGCCGATCTCACCGAGCAGGCCATCGCCCGGCTGGATGAGGCCGGCGAATCCTGGGCGGTGGCGCGATTCACCGGCCGGGACGCCACCATCGTCGGCGAAGCGCTGGCCCAGGAACCCCGCGACAAGGTGCGCCGGACCATCGAATCCCTGCCGGGGGTGCGCACGGTGCGCGATGCCACCACCTTGCTGCCGGAGCGCCGGCCCTTCACCTTCTCCGTGGTGCGCGACGGCCCCGTGCTCCAGCTGGAGGGCTATGTGCCGTCGCAATATGCGCTGGTGCGCATGGCCGCCGCGGTCAAGGCCTTGCCGCCGGGGCTCACCGTGCGCGGCATGGATCGCCTGGTGCGCGCCCGCGGCGCGCCGCCGGGGGATTTCGCGGCGGTGGTCGCGTTCGCGCTGCAGGCCCTGGCGCAACTGACCTCCGGACGGGTCACCTTGTCCGACGACGCCTTCTCCATCGAGGGACGGGCGCCGAATCTGGCCACCTATCAGGCGCTGCAACGGGTGATGCATGATCCGCTGCCGCAGGACTTCCGGCTGGCGCGGTTCGCGGTGCGCCCGCCGGTGGCCGCGCCCTTCACCTGGTCCGCGGTGCGCAACGGCAATGCGGTGCGCCTGGAGGGCTATGTGCCCTCCGAGGACGCGCGCGCCAGCGTGGAAACGGCGCTGCATGCGGTGCTGCCCGAGGCGGGAATCACCGATACCACCCAGCCCGGCGACGGCGCCCCGGCCACCGATCTGTGGCTCAAGGCGGTGCGCTTTGCCGCCGCCCAGCTGGCCCTGCTGCCCCATGGCCGGGTGGCCCTGTCCGACACCGCCATCACGCTGGAAGGCGCCGCCGGCAGCTTCCCGGTCTATGACGCCCTGGCGGCGGCGCGGCGGGCACCGCCGGAGGGATTCCAGGTGGCGCGCTTCGCCATCGAGCCGCCGCCGGCCAACCCGTTCGTGTGGCGGATCTGGCGCCGGGGCCCGCAACTGCAATTGACCGGCTATGCCCCCAGCGAGGAAGCGCGCCGGGTGATGAGCGATGCGGTCAAGAGCCTGTTCCAGGGGGCGCAGGTGAGCGATCAGGTGCGCCTCGCCTCCGGCGGCCCGTCCGCCGAGACCTGGATCGCCGCGGTGACCTTCGCCTTGGCGCAGATCAACCGCATGACCCAGGGCGAAGCCGCCATCCGCGATACGGCGGTGACCCTCTCCGGCGAAGCCACCGACAGCACCAGCTTCACCACGCTGCGCGAGGCCGCCAAGGCGCCGCCCCCCGGCGTGGGCGTGGATGCGTCCAAGGTGCTGCCGCCGGTGATCTCGCCTTATGTGTTCGCCGCCCGCAGCGACGAGGCCGGGGTCACGCTGTCCGGTTTCTTCCCCGATGCGGACACCCACGCCGCGGTGGATGGCATGGTGGCGCGGCTGTTTCCCGGCGCCCGGCTCAATGATGTCTCCGCCATCGGGGCCGGGGCGCCCGAGGGCTTCCGCCTGGCGCTGGAGGCGGCGCTGCCGCAGCTGGCCCGGCTGGAGACTGGCGACCTGCGGCTGTCCGATGGTCAGGTGCTGCTGTCGGGCATCGGCGCCGCGCCCAAGTCCGGCGCGTTGATCGGCGCGCGGCTGGCGGCCGGCTTGCCGCCGGGCTTTTCCGGCGAGGCGGCGGTCGAGCCCGCGCCCATCGGCGTGCCGGTGGGGGCGGCGGAGTGCCTGCGCCTGCTGGAGGCGGCGCTGGGCCGCGGCCTGCGGTTCGACGACCGCGCCCAGCCCACCCCGGACAGCGCCCCGGCGCTGGATCGGCTGGCGGCGGCGGCGTTGCGGTGTCCGGCCCTGGGGCTGGAGGCGGCGCATCCCGCCCGCCTGCGGCCCGATGAGGTGATCGCGCCCGAGGTGGCGCAGGCGCGGGCGCGCGCGCTGGTGGCGGCCCTGGTGGCGAGGGGCGTGGCGGCGCCCCATGTGCAATGGATGACCCTGGTTCCCGGCTCGGCTTTGGCCGATGCGGCGCCGCGCGCGGAGCCGGCCCTGCCGTCGGCGGTGGGCGGCGGGGTGGCGATCGGGGTGCGCGATCCAGGCTGAGGCGCGCCACGGGGTGCAAGATGGGCGCGGATGCGGACAAGGAGCGGGCGCCGGATCGGCGCCGGCCGGGGAGGACGGATGGTTTATCTGGTGTGGGCGCTCTGGCCTTATGAGGTGCTGGCCTTCGGGCTGGGCTTCGCCACCATCTATCTGGCCCGCCGCGACGGCGTGCGGGGCGGATCATGATGGCGTTTGATTTGCACGCGGCGCTGCTGCTGCTGCTGGCGTTCGCTTTGGGCGGCGCGGTGGCCTACCTGCTGAAGCGGCGCGGGGAACAGCGCAAGATGTCCTATCTGGCGCAGGCGACGTGGCTGTCGCTGGAGGATGAGGCGGACGAGGCGCCGGCGCGGTCCGTGCCGGCGGCGGCGTCCGGCACCACCGGGCCTTCGCCGGGGCCGGGCGTGCCAGCGCCGCTGGCCGACACCGCGCCGGCGCCTGAGAATGTCCCGCCGACGGGGGCCCCATCGCCGGCACCGCCTGCGGACCCGGTGGAGGCGCCGCCGCCCCGGGTGGTGCGCCCGCGCCGGGCCACCGGGGCCAAGGCCACGGCCGAGCGGGCGCGGACGCAGGTGCCGCAGGAGATGATCCCGCTGGCCCCCGCGGACCCGGAATTGCCCTTGGGCCTGCCGGAGGCGACCGGCAAGCCGAAGCGGACCCGTGCCCGGCCGGCGCCCGCGCCCGAAGCGCCCGTGGAGCTTGCGCCCACCCCGTCGGAAGCCGGGCCGGCACCGGCCAGCCCGGCCGCTGCGCCGAGTGCCGCCGGACGCCCGCCGCCGCTGCTGGCGGCGCCGGAGGGGATGGCGGACGATCTCAAGCGCCTCAAGGGCATCGGGCCGCAGAATGAGCGGCGGCTCAACACCCTGGGCATCTACCATCTGCGGCAGATCGCGGCCTGGTCGCCGGAGGAGGTGCACTGGGTGGGGGCGACGCTGGCCTTCCCCGGCCGGATCGAGCGCGAGCAGTGGGTGGCGCAGGCCAAGGCGCTGCTGGATGGCGCTGCCCCCGAAGGCTGAGCCCGCGCGCTGCGGGCGGCGGGCTGGCACCGCGCTGCCCGACCGGTTCTCCAGGAAGGAGGCGCCGCGCCCAGGGGCCCCGGCGGCGCCGGGCGCGCTGTCCATGCGGGCGAGGCCTCACCCCCTGCAACGGCCGCGCCGCGCCGGCGCGGGAGCGGCGCTGCGCCCCCACAGAGACGCTTGCGCTTTGGTTCGGACCGGTTTAAACGCGGCGGCACATCAAGAGTTGGGCCCGACGCCCAACGCCAACCTGCTCCCGAGCAAGGTGGCGCTCCCCGCATACGGGAGGATGTGGCCGAACCGGCAATGATACGGATCCTGCCACTTGCGTCTGTCCAGCTCCGTGGAAGCGCAGTCATGCCTGATTTCGATCAGGCTGCGGTGGAGGACAGTTGCATGCCCATCAAGGTTCCCGACGATCTGCCGGCCCGCGCCACCCTGGAGGGCGAGGGCGTCATGGTGCTGCGCGAGACCGACGCGGTGCGTCAGGACATTCGCCCCCTGCGCATCGCGCTGCTGAACCTGATGCCCAACAAGATCAGGACCGAGACCCAGTTCGCCCGGCTGCTGGGCGCCAGCCCGCTCCAGGTGGAACTGACCCTGGTCAAGATCACCAATCATGTGGCCCGCAACACCGACAGCGGCCACATCGCCTCCTTCTATCGCGACTGGGAGGATGTGCGGGCCGAGCGGTTCGATGGGCTGGTGGTCACCGGCGCGCCGGTGGAGACGCTCCCCTTCGCGCAGGTGACCTATTGGGACGAGCTGCGCCGGATCTTCGACTGGACCCAGACCCATGTGCACGGCAGCTTCAATGTCTGCTGGGGCGCGCAGGCGGCGGCGCATCATTTCCACGGCCTGCCCAAGCATCTGCTGGAGGAGAAGGCGTTCGGGGTCTATCCGCACCGCAATCTGGCGCCGTCCTCGCCCTTCCTGCGCGGCTTCTCCGACGCCTTCGCCATTCCCGTCTCCCGCTGGACCGAACTGCGCCGCGACGACATCGCCCCCGACAGCGGCCTGAGCGTGCTGATGGATTCCGTCGAGGGCGGCCTGGGGCTGCTGGATGATCCGGCGCACCGGGCGCTGCACATGTTCAATCACATCGAATACGAGTCCTCATCGCTGGCGGACGAGTATTTTCGCGATGTGGCGGCGAACATGAAGGTCAGCATCCCGCGCAACTACTTTCCCGACGATGATCCCACAAAGCCGCCGCAGAACAGCTGGCGCAGCCATGCGCATCTGCTGTTCGGCAACTGGATCAACCAGATCTACCAGACCACGCCGTTCGATCTGCGGGACATCGGGCAGGGGTAGGGGCGCGCCCGGCGGCAGGTGTCGGGCTAGATCCTGCATCGGCGGGGGGCGCCGCTTCCGCCGGTGCCCGGCAAAAGCCCTCTCCCGCGTGCGGGGGAGGGAATCTGTCGCGCGGAAGAAAAGGGCGCTTCAGGGCTTGGAAGAGGGCGGTTCGGCGAAGGCTGGGCCGCGCCGCCGGTGCCCGGCAAAAGCCCTCTCCCGCGTGCGGGGGAGGGTTGGGTGGGGGCCGCGCGGCAGCGCGGAAGAGGCCATCCAGTGGCGTTCGATCTGGCCGAGATCGGTGGGGTGGCTGAGAGGGGGGAGAGGTTTCCGAAGCTGCGCTTCGGCCCCCACCCTGGCCCTCCCCCGCAAGCGGGAGAGGGAATCTGTCGCGCGGTCGAAGAGGGTGCTTCGGGGCTTGGAAGAGGGCGGTTCGGCGAAGGCGCTGCCGCGCCGCCCGCGCGCCGCAAAGCCTCTCCCGCTTGCGGGGGAGGGGTGGGTGGGGGCCGCGCGGCAGCGCGGAAGGGGCCCGTCAGTGGCGTTTGATCTGGCCGAGATCGGTGGGGCGGCTGAGAGGGTGGAGAGGTTTCCGAAGCTGCGCTTCGGCCCCCACCCTGGCCCTCCCCCGCAAGCGGGAGAGGGAAGCTGGCGCGCGGTCGAAGGCGGCCTTCAGGTTTCTGGCGGGTCCGCGGGCGGTGAAAAGACGACACCGGCGGCGGCCGCGATGGTTTCCAGGACGCCGGGCAGGTTTTCCAGCACGTCCAGATTGCTGAAGCGCAGCACGGTGAAGCCCAATGCAGCCAAAGCGGCGGTGCGGTCCGCGTCCCGGGCCGCGCCGGCGGGTTCGAAATGCTGGCCGCCGTCCACCTCAAGCACCATCCGGCGTTCGAGGCATGCGAAATCCGCCACATAGGGGCCTATGGCATGCTGGCGACGGAAGCCGAGGCCACAGAGGCGATGATCGCGAAGAGCGAGCCACAGGCGCCGCTCTGCATCGGTCTGGCTCTTGCGCAACGCGCGCGCCTGTCCGATGCGGTGGCGCCGGGTCCGCCAGTGATGCGCATCGCTGTCCGGTGCCATGTCGGCCCTCTTTGCAGAGCGCCGATGTTACGGGGGACGGTGCGCGCGTCCAGAGGCGCGTTTGATGGCGTCCGTCGCGGCGCGGCATCGCCCTGCTGGGGGCTCCAGGCGGCGGCCTCGCTGGCTCGCGGCCCACACCCAACCCTCCCCCGCAGGCGGGAAAGGGCTTGCAGGGCGCGACCGATTGCGCGCCGCCCCCCTAGCGGGTGGCGATGGGGGTGGTGCGGTCGGTGCCGAAGCGGGCGCGGTAGACCAGGTAATTCTCCATCACCCGCTGCACATAGTTGCGGGTCTCGGAGAAGGGGATCATCTCCACCCAGTCCACCGGATCCACGTCCGGGGAGCGCGGGTCGCCATAGCGGTCGATCCATTTGCGCACCGAGCCGCGCCCCGCATTGTAGGCGGCGAACACCATGATGGTGTTGCCACCGTAATTCTCCATCAGCTCGCCCAATTCTGCGGCGCCGAACTGCACATTGTAGGACTGGTCGCTCATCAGGCGCTGCTCAGAATAGGGCACGCCGGTCTTCTTGGTGACCTCAAGGCCTGCGGCGGGCGTCACCTGCATCAGGCCCATGGCCTTGGCGCTGGACAAGGTGCGCGGGTTGAACTGGCTCTCCTGGCGGGCCACCGCATAGACCATGGCCCGTTCCACCGGATTGCCGATGGAGGTGTAGGCCGGGATGCCGATGGTGGGGAAAGCCTGGGCATCGAGCGGGTGGCCCTCGGCCACGCTCTCCTTGCCCACCACCAGCGCGCCGCGGGCGTCGTTATTCTCCTGCGCCAGTTCGGCCAGCAGGCCCAATTGGGCGCTGTCCTCCATGCGCCAGGCCAGGTCGTAATACATGGTCATGGCCACGTCGCGCTCGCCCAAGGCATAGAGCAGGCGGATGGCTTTGACCGGCTCGATGCGGTTGAAGGTGGCGCGGGTGGAACCGGAGGCTTCCGGGGTTCGGCGCAGGGCCACCGGCGCCTGACCCAGGCGCGAGCGGGCCAACTGGCCGTAATAAGCGGTGCTGTAGCGGGCCGCGCTCTCATAATGGGCGCGGGCGCTGCCGGTGTCGCCGGCCGCTTCCGCCGCGCGGCCCTGCCAGAAGGCGGCGCGAGACAAGGTGATGGGGTTGGACTGGTTCTCGCCCACCTTGGCGAAATGGGCCGAGGCGGTGCGCGGGTCCTTCAGGAAGGCGAGGGCGATGAAGCCGGCGGTGAACTGCTGTTCGGCGCGGTAATTGTCGGCCAGCGGCGTGGCGCCGGTGGCGGCGACCCGATAGGCGGTCTTGGGATCGCCCGCATCCAAGAGCTCGCGGGCCACGAGGCGGCGCTCGATCCACCATTCGTCCGGATCCACCACCGCTTCCTGGCTCTTGGGCGCCTGGAGCAAAGCGGCGGCGGCCTCCTGGTCCTTCTGCGCCCGGCGCAGCAATTGCGACTTGGCGAACAGATAGGCCGGGTCATTGGCCAGATTGAACGGCACCTGGGCGAACAGCTTCGCCCCATCCGGGGATTTCTTGGCGATGGCGAGGCGGGCCTGGGTCAGCAGCACCACGTCGGAGCCGGCGCGGGATGCGGCGCGCAGGGCGCGAGCCTGGTCGGGCTTGTAGCTGTAGCGATCGGCCCGGGCCTTGTGGTCGGCGCGGGTCAGCAGCACGCCGAACTCGCCCAGCACCAGATTTTCGACATTCTCGCTCATGTCGTCGCTGCGCCAGGCATCGCGCACGAGAGCTGCGGCGGTGTTGCGGTCGCCGGAGGCGGCAAAGGCGCGGGCGAGCGCGATCTTGCCCTCGCCGGACAACGGATCGCCGTCGGAGAAGAAGGCGCGCACGGTGGCGGGATCGCGGTTTTCCGCCAGCAGCACCCGCTCGGCGCGGCGGCGCAAGGTGCTCTGGGTCGGCCAGCCGGACTTGTCGCGCAGGAAGGCGGCGATGTTGTCGAAGCCGTAGTCGTTGGGAGCGTGGCGGATCACCAGCCAGGTCACCAGGGTGCGGGCGACCGGATCGTCCATCTCGCGGGCGGCGGCCAAAGCCTCGGTGCCGCGGCCGTTCTTGGCGGCGGTGACCGCATTGCGCAGGGTGCCCAGTTCGCCGGTGGGTAGCGCGCTGGTGGCGGCGAGCGTCAGCGGCGCCGCGCGGGCGGCGGTGCGCGCGGCGGAGGCGGCAGACTTGCCCGCCGGCTTGGCGGCAGCCTTGGAATTGGCGTTGGCCTTGGCGGCGGCCTTGGTCTCGGTCTTCTTGGGATCGGTCTTCTTGGTCTCGGCCTTCGAGGCGGCGGCCTTCTTGGCGTCCGCGGCCTTCTTGGCGTCGGATTTCTTCTTGGCGTCCGAATCGGCCTTGGAACCGGAACTGGCGCTGCTGGTTGAGGATGCGGAGGTGTCCGAGGCCGCGTGCACCGGTGCCACCAGCGCGAGCGTCATCGCCAGGGCGGTGCAGGAGAGCAGGAAGCGAGCAGGCGACATCATAAATCCTCAAGGCCCAGCGTCGGAGCTGGCACGGGGGCGATCTTGGCCGACCCGCGTTGACGAAAGGCTAACCACCGTAAATATCGATGCGGGCGGTTTGGCGGCGCTGCAATCACCGGATGATAAGACACACCCTTTTCGTTCGGGTGACAACGCTGTATCTGATGCGGTCCGTCCTGCGCCCGCCAAGGTGCGGGGCGCATCGAAAATAGAAAACAAGGCTCCAGCCATGTCGTCCGCATCGCCCGCGTCGTTGTTTCGCGGCTCCTTCACCGCCCTCGTCACGCCGTTCCGCAATGGCGCCCTTGATGAGAAGGCGTTCCGCGACCTCGTGGACTGGCAGATCGCGGAAGGGACCAACGGCCTCGTGCCCGTGGGCACCACCGGCGAGAGCCCCACGCTCTCCCACGATGAGCACAAGCGTGTGATCGACTGGACCGTGAGCCAGGCGGCCGGCCGGGTGCCGGTGATGGCCGGCGCCGGCTCCAACGACACCGCCACCGCGATCGAATTCTCCCAGCACGCGCAAAAGGCCGGGGCCGATGCTTTGCTGGTGGTGACGCCCTATTACAACAAGCCGTCCCAGGAAGGGCTGTACCAGCACTTCAAGGCGATCGCGTCCGCCGTGGACCTGCCGATCTTCATCTACAACATCCCCGCCCGCTCGGTGGTGGACATGAGCGTGGAGACCATGGCGCGGCTCTATGAGCTGCCGAACATCGTCGGCGTGAAGGATGCCACCGCGAACATGTCGCGGGTGTCGCTGCAGCGCCAGGCGATGGGGGCGGACTTCAGCCAATTGTCCGGCGAGGACATCACCGCTTTGGGCTTCAATGCCCATGGCGGGGTGGGCTGCATCTCGGTGGCCTCCAATGTCGCCCCGGCGCTGTGTGCGCAATTCCAGGCGGCCTGCGCGGCCGGGGACTATGCGGCAGCCTTGACCATCCAGGACAAGCTGGTGCCGCTGCATACGGCGCTGTTCATGGAATCCAGCCCCGCGCCCACCAAATATGCCCTCTCCCTGCTCGGCAAGATGGCCGAGGAGGCGCGCCTGCCCATCGTGCCGGTGACGCAGGGCGCCCAGGTGGCGATCCGCGCCGCCATGGTTCATGCCGGGCTGATCAACTGAAACTGACGCAAGCGCGTGGGGGCGGTGTGCGGGTTCGCGCACGCCCCGTTTCGAGACCCTGATGGCTGAGAAAAAGAAAGACCTGCCCCGCAAAGTGGTCGCCGACAATCGGCGGGCCCGCTTCGACTATGACATCGGCGAGGTGATCGAGGCCGGTATCGCCTTGACCGGCACGGAGGTGAAGAGCCTGCGCACCGGCAAGGCCACCATCCACGAGAGCTATGCCGCTGGAAAGTCAGGGGAATTGTGGCTCTACAATTCCTATATCCCGGAATATCTGGAAGCCAACCGCTTCAACCATGAGCCGCGCCGCCCGCGCAAGCTGCTGCTGCACAAGCGCCAGATCCACAAGCTCACCGTGGCGGTGGAGCGCGAGGGCATGACGGTGGTGGCGATGAAATTCTATTTCAACGAGCAGGGCCGGGCCAAGGTGGAGATCGCGCTCGGCAAGGGCCGCAAGGCCCACGACAAGCGCGAGGCGGTCAAGGAGCGGGACTGGAACCGCGACAAGGCCCGCCTGATGCGCGACCGGGGCTGAGGCGCGCCACTGACCGCGCACCCCATCGCGCCGCGGAGGTCCGCTCATGCGGGCCCGGGCCCGTTCAGCACCGCATAGGCCACCCGCGGCGAATGGCCGAACAGCGCCTTGTAGGCCCGGCTGAAGGCGGCCTCCGATTCATAGCCGATGCGCAGGCCGATCTCGCCCACCCGCGCATCCCGCCGCGCGAGCATGTCCCGCGCCAGCCGCAGGCGCCATTCATTGTGGTAGCGCAGCGGCGGGCAGCCCACGAGCGCCGTGAACCGGTCGCAGAAGCTCGCGCGCGACATGCCGGCAATTCCGGCCATGGCCGCGACGCTCCAGCGCTGCATCGGCGCCGCGTGAATGGCCTTGAGCGATCGGGCGATGCGCGGATCGCTCAGCCCGCCGAGCCAGCCGGTCGCGCGGCCCTGGTGCACCCAGGTGCGCAGGGTGCGGATGACGATGAGGTCGATCAGCCGGGAAATCATCAAGGCGGCGCCCGGTTGAACGTCGCCGGCTTCGATCAACAGGAAGCGCGCGATGCCCTCGATCCATCCGGCGCCCTCGGCCCGCCGGATATGAATGTGCCGCGGCAACGCGAAGGTCATGCCCCGAAGGCTCTCGGGATCGAACCAGAACCGGCAGACCACCACCTCCGTGAGCCCCTCTGACGCCGCGAGCCGCAAGGCACCGGGGCCGCGCGGGAACAGCACGAGGTCGTCCGCATCGACAGCAACCGGCTCCCGCTCGTCGCCCTCGACGCGCAGCGTGCCCTTGGTGACGATGACCACATGGGCCGCGCCGGCCTCCAGATCCAGCGGCTCCAGCTCTGCCAGCGCGTGGGAGAAAACCCGGTCGCCGGTGAGGCGCACCTGCGCCAGCACGTGGGACAGCAGATCGCCGGAGGTGGCGCCCTGCGGCGCGCCGCCCGGATGATCGGTCAAGTTTTCCAGCAGTTCGGTCATGGCGAGAGAGCGGCTTCACGCTGTACACAACACGCCATCAGGGCGCGTATCGCCATGAGAATACGCGGTTTCTTCCGGATTTGAAGGCGGAATTCCCAGCCTGCCGGAAAGGTCCGCATTTGCCGATCATCCGGCCGAATGGCCAAACCCGAAAGGACGTTCCGATGAACATCCCGGTCCTCCAGCCGCCCGATCGCCTGTCCGCATCGCAGTGGCTGAAGTCCTATTATTTCATCCGCGCCGGCGTTTCCCTTGCCTGGGTGGCCGCCGCCTTCACGGTCGGACGGAGCATGCCGCCGGTGGCGGCGGTGCTTCTGGTCGCCTATCCCGCCTGGGATGCCATCGCCAATTTGGTCGATGCCCGGCAGAGCGGCGGCCTGAGGGCCAATCCCAGCCAGGCGCTCAACGTCCTGGTGAGCGCCCTGACCACCCTCGCGGTCGCCGTCGCCCTCGGACAAAGCCTGAATGCGGTGCTGGGCGTGTTCGGTGCCTGGGCCATTCTCGCTGGCCTGTTCCAACTTGTGACCGGCGTGCGTCGCTGGAAGACGGGCGCGCAATGGGCGATGATCCTGAGCGGGGCGCAGTCGGCGCTGGCCGGCACCATCTTCATCGTACGGGCCACCGGCGCGGGAACCCCGGGCATCACCGACATCGCCCCCTATGCCGCATTCGGCGCCTTCTATTTCCTCGTCTCGGCGGTGTGGCTGACCGTGGCGCTGGCGCGCGGCGCACAGGCGCGGGAGGCCTGACGCGGCCCGCCGCCGGCGGGGAGCCGCCCCGTTCGGCTCAGAGATCCCGTGTCGGTTCAGGTGCCGTGCAAAGCGAAGGCGGGGAAATCCACCGCCGGCATGGGCCGGCCGAAGCGGAAGCCCTGCAATTGGGTGCAGCCGAAGGTGCGCAGCCGGGCGGCTTCCGCGGCGGTCTCCACCCCCTCGGCCACCACGTCGATGTCGAACCCGCCGGCCAGTGCGATGGCGCTCTGGCAGATGGCCTGGCAATCCCGGCGCCGGTCCACCCCGGCGACGAATTCGCGGTCGATCTTCAGCTTGGAGAAGGGCAGGGCCTTCAGATAGGCCAGTCCCCCCTGGCCGGTGCCGAAATCATCGATGGCCACCCCCACCCCCAGATCCCGCAGCCCCACGAACAAGGCGCGCGAGCGGGTCAGGTCCTCGGCGGCGGAACTCTCGGTCATCTCCAATTCGATGCGGTTGGGCGCCACGCCCTCGAATGCCAGCACGTCGCGGATCTGCCGCAGCAGGCCGGGATTGCGCAATTCGCGCGCCGACACATTCACCGCGATCTGCAATTGCGGCAGCCCGGCCGCATCGCAGACCTTGATCGCCCGGCAGGCGGCGGTCAGCACCCAGCGGCCCACCTCGTCGATCATGCCGGCCTTTTCCAGCAGCGGAATGAAGCGGGACGGCGGCACATTGCCGATCAGCGGCCGGTTCCAGCGCAGCAGCGCCTCGGCGCTGACGATGCGCTCGGTGCGGGTGGCCACCACCGGCTGGAGGAACAGGCGGAAGTCGCCGTCGGTGACCGCGCGGCGCAGGTCGCGGTCCAGGTCGGCGGTGTCGTGATGGGCGTCGGTGCCGCTCAGGGCCGGGGCGGCCACCGCGCCGGAGACCGGCACCAGCGTGGCGGCGGCGGCGGCGAGCAGGCCTTCCGCGTCCGATCCGTGGCGCGGGAACAGCGCCTCGCCCGCATGCACCTGCGGGGCGACATCCTCGGCATCGCGCACGAAGGCATCAATCGGGCGTTGGAGCGAGGCGGGTGTCGCCTCGCCCTCCCGCGTCAGTTCCACCAGCGCCAGGGTGCGGTCGTCGATGCGGGCGATGGTGCGGGCGGCGTCGTCCTGCTCCAGGGTCTCGGCCAGGGTGTGCAGCAGTGCGCTGGCGACCCCCGGGCGCACCGAGCCCTCCAGCCCCATGATGCGGACCATGCGCACCCGGAAGCCGACGCCGGCATGGGCCAGTTCGGCGATGAAGCGGCTGAGAAAGGCGCGATTGGGAAGCTCGGATGCGGCGTCGTAATTTTCCGGGCCGCGCCGCAGGTCATCCAGTTCCGCCAGCAGGCCGGAGGCGTCGCGCATCATGTGGCCGGCGGCGTCGTCATAATGGGTGGGCAACTGGACGGTGCGCCCCTCCAGCGCATAGGCTTCCAGCGCCTGGGCGGTCAGCGTCACCGGGCGCAGCATCTGCTCGACCACCACGCCCGCCAGGCCGGCGCTGAGCAGGGTGCCGGCCAGTCCCAGCAGCAGATGGCCGGTCTCCAGGGCGAAGGCATCGAACATCCCGGCCGTGGCGGCCAGCAGCAGAAGCGCAAGCGGAAGGTGGGTGCAGGCCAGAAGGACCAGGATCAGCTTTTGCAGATAGGACAGAGGGGCGAGCCGGGCCATCTGCCGATAGAGCCACGACGCCGGCTGCGGCGGCGCTCCGCGGCGGGAGGCTCTGTCATATGTGGCGTGGTCGCGATGCACTGCGGCTGTTCCCTGGGCGCGGCAAGAGCCAATCCTACGGCTCCTTGCGGCTGGCAGATCATGGCCTACGCAGCGGGCGATGCAATAAAATATGGCAAGGATCGCCTGCATCTGACCCGAAATGAAGCGGCGGCGGCGGTGCCGCGGGGCGCGCGCGCCGGTCGGCGCGAAAGACTTGACCGCGGCCGCTGCAAATTTGCTTAGATGGCGCTGGCGTATCGGCCTTGGCTTTCGCCGTGGGTGCCGCCCGCGACCTCAGCGCCAATTGGCGCCCGGGTCCGATCCAACGGCCGGCTGATTCTTGTGAGACGAGGTGCCCCGTGAGCGACTTCCACTCTTTGCCCGCCGATCTTCCCGTGCCGGAGGATGATGGCGCCGCCGCGCATCTGCCGGGCTTGGAATTGCCCATCATCCGCCTCGTGGGCACCCATGGCGAGCATGTGGACCTGTCCGATCTGTCCGGCCTGGCGGTGGTCTATGCCTATCCCCGGACCGCTCATCCCGAGCTGCCGTCCCCCGCCGGCTGGGATGCCATTCCCGGTGCCCGGGGCTGCACGCCGCAATCCTGCGCCTTCCGCGATCATTTCGAGGATCTGCGCAGCGTCGGGGTCAGCCATGTGTTCGGCCTCTCCAGCCAGGAGACCGAATATCAGCGCGAGGCCGCCGACCGGCTGCAATTGCCGTTCCCGCTGCTGTCCGACCATCGCTTCGAGCTGACCCGCGCCATCCGGCTGCCCACCTTCAAGGTGGAGGACAAGACGCTGCTGAAGCGCATCACCCTGATCATCCAGGATGGTGCCATCGCCCATGTGTTCTACCCGGTGTTCCCGCCGGACCAGAGCGCCGCGCAGGTGGTCTCGTTCCTGCGCGATCGGGCCGGCTAGGGCAGGATCCGCGCCGGTGGGGGGGCGGGCCTCATCAAGAGCCGGCGCGGGCGTCCTCGGCGTCCAGATGGGCGCGCACCGCGGCGAACACCGCCTGGAACATGGCCGGGGTCAGGACGCCGGTATTGGTGTTGTAGCGGGAGCAATGGTAGCTGCCGAACAGCGTCTTGCCGGCGATGACGGCCTTGGCGCCGTGGCCGAATTTGGCCCGCGACATCCGCTCGCCCAAAGTCACCACCGTGGAATCATGGGCGATCTTGCCCAAAGCGACGATGGTGGTGAGCCGGGGCATGGCGTCCATGTCGGCGGCGAGAAAGGGCCGGCAGGTGCGGATTTCCTCGGTGGTCGGCTTGTTCTCCGGCGGCACGCAGCGCACCGCATTGACGATGCGGGCGTCATGCAGGGTCAGTCCGTCATCGGGGGAGGCGGCAAAGGTGCCGCGGGCAAAGCCGAAGTCGATCAGGGTCTGATAGAGCAATTCGCCGGCATAGTCGCCGGTGAACGGGCGCCCGGTGCGGTTGGCGCCGCGCACGCCGGGCGCCAGCCCGACGATGAGCAGCCGCGCATCCATGGGGCCGAAGCCCGGCACCGGCGCGTTGAACCAAGTGGGCTCCGCCGCGCGCCATTGGGTGCGGAAGCCGGCGAGGCGCGGGCAAAGCGGGCAGTCGCGCCCAGGTTCGGCAAGCATGCGGCGGTTCGGTCTCCGGCGTCAGGTCCAGATCGATCAGGTTTCGGTCGGATCCGGCAGGGGGGCGCCCCGGCGCTCCAGGAAGCGCGGCGTCTCCTGCATGCGACCGGCCCGTTCGGAGGGGTCTCTGCCGATTTTGCCCTGGAGGTCCACCAGGTCGATGAACACATCCGCCTGCCGGCGCAGGTCGTCGGAGATCAGCGGCGGCTGGGTGGAGATGGTGGAGACCACGCTCACGCGGATGCCCCGGCGCTGCAGGGCTTCCACCAGCGAGCGGAAATCGCCATCGCCGGAGAACAGCACGATGTGGTCCACATGGCCGCATAGCTCCATGGCATCGACGGCGATCTCGATATCCATGTTGCCGCGCACCCGGCGCCGGCCCTGGCTGTCGGTGAACTCCCGTGCCAATTTCGTGACCACGGAATAGCCGTTATAATCCAGCCAATCCAGCAGCGGGCGGATCGAGGAGTATTCCTGATCCTCCACCAGGGTCGTATAGTAAAAGGCCCGGAGCAGATATCCGCGTCCCTGGAACTCTTTTAATAGCCGTTTATAATCGATATCGAATCCCAGCGACTTGGTCGCGGAATATAGGTTCGCGCCGTCGATGAACAGCGCAATTTTCTCCAAACCTTGCATGCAACCGCCCGCTGGTAATGTTTTAGTTACGAACTTTGAAGAGTTTTAAACTGGACCTTAAGCGCATTTCTCGAACAAGCCGCGGCGAAGTGCAAGCGAAAAACGTATCCCGCGCTTGCCGCAACCTGGCAAATACGATATACGGCCAATCTTTCCCATCCCTTGCATCGCGATCCTGCGCCCTTAGGAGTGCCGACTTCATGGCCCGTGTCACCGTTGAGGATTGCATCGACAAGGTCGACAACCGCTTCGAGTTGGTCCTCCTCGCCGGCCATCGCGCCCGCATGATCTCCTCCGGTTCGCCGATCACCATCGATCGAGATAACGACAAAAATCCGGTGGTCGCCCTGCGCGAGATCGCCGACGAGACCGTCAGCCCCGAGGATCTGAAGGAAGACCTCATCCACTCGCTGCAGAAGTATACCGAGGTGGACGAGCCGGAGCCGGAGCATGTGCCGCTGCTGGGCAACAGCTCGGGCTCGGGCGACGATTCCGACGTGGTGTTCGACCGCATGACCGAGGAAGAGCTGCTGGCCGGCCTCCAGGGCCTGGTGCCGCCGGAACAGACCGACGACGACGAGGGCTGAGCCCTTCCGGACGGCGGGACCTTGGGGTCCCGTGGCGTTCGGTCTTTGAGGATGCCGAAGACACAGCGCCGGCGGCGCGCCAGAGGGCGAGCCGCCGGCGCTGTGCGTTTGGGCGGCGCATCGGCGGGGGCCTTGGCCGGGAGAAGCCGGTCAGGCGAGCCTGGACACGGCCGGCTGAAATCTGTGGACGGTATCCGGGGGAGACGCGCCGCCGCCCCGTGCGGGCGTGTCACGGCACATGCGGCTGCCGCCGCTGTCGCATGACAGTGTTATGCGACAGCGGACCTGACGGGGAATTGAGGGGAACTTCGCGGCGTTCCGCGCGGACGTGTCAGAAGCCGACGGCGGTGCCCACCAGGTCGTAGGCGTCGGCGGCGTCGATCTTGACCGTGGTGATCTCGCCCACCCGCAGCGGCCGGCGCGAGGAAATCCGCACCGAACCGTCGATCTCCGGGGCATCGCCCTTGGTGCGGCCAACGCCGCCGCCGGGGCCGACCTGATCGATGATGACCTGCTGGCGGGTGCCCACCTTGCGCTTCAGCCGGCGGGCGGAAATCACCTGCTGGGCGCGCATAAAGCGATCATAACGCTCAGCTTTTACCTCTTCGGGCACGGCATCTTCCAGGCCGTTGGCCGGGGCGCCGGCCACCGCCTCATATTTGAAGCAGCCCACCCGGTCCAGCTGGCCTTCCTCAAGGAAATCAAGCAGTTCCTGGAATTCAGCCTCGGTCTCGCCGGGGAAGCCGACGATGAAGGTGGAGCGCAAGGTCAGCTCCGGCACCGCCGCCCGCCAGCCCAGAACCCGCGCCAGGGTCTTCTCCTGCGCCGCCGGCCGCTTCATCCGCCGCAGCACCGAGGGGCTGGCGTGCTGGAACGGAATATCCAGATATGGCAACACCTTGCCGGCGGCCATCAGCTCCATCACCCGGTCCACATGGGGGTAGGGGTAGACATAATGCAGCCGAACCCAGGCCCCGAGCTCCCCCAGGGCCTCGGCCAGGTCGAAGAAGCGGGTGGACCAGTCGCGGTCCTTCCAGCGGCTCTCGGCATATTTCAGGTCCACCCCATAGGCGGAGGTGTCCTGCGAGATCACGAGGAGTTCCTTGACCCCTGCATTCACAAGCTTTTCCGCCTCGCGCATCACCTCGTTGAGGGGGCGGCTGACCAGGTCGCCGCGCAGCTTGGGGATGATGCAGAAGGTGCAACGATTGTTGCAGCCCTCGGAGATCTTCAGATAGGCATAGTGGCGGGGCGTCAGCTTGATGCCGTGCTCGGGCACCAGATCCAGGAACGGATCGTGCCGGGGCGGCACCGCCTCATGGACGGCCGCCAGGACGCTCTCATATTGCTGCGGCCCTGAGATCGCCAGCACGCTGGGATGAACCGCACGGATCTGCTCCGGCTCGGCACCCATGCAGCCGGTGACCACCACCCGCCCGTTCTCCGCCAAGGCTTCGCCGATGGCCGACAGGCTTTCGGCCTTGGCGCTGTCGAGGAAGCCGCAGGTGTTGACGATCACCAGATCGGCGCCGTCGTGGTTGCGGGTCAGCTCATAGCCCTCCGCCCGCAGCCGGGTGACGATGCGCTCGCTGTCCACCAGCGCCTTCGGGCAGCCCAGGGAAACAAACGAGATGCGCGGCGCACCGGAGGGCGGGCTGGTGGGCATGTGGGTGGGCGCGAGTTCAGCCATGGCGCTACGCGCGGGTCCATTGTTGTGCGAGAGGCCTGAGGCGTTACGGGAGGACGGCGCCCCCGTCAATCCCGGCGGGGACCGGCGGGCGCAGGGACGCCATGCATTTTCAGGGGGTGCCCTCTTCCGGGTGGCGTCGGTCGGGCCGGAATGGCGGGCGATGGCGGGGCGGCCCTTGAGGCCCCGCTTGCGCTTCACAGCCCGGGCGCGGCGCTCTACAAAACCTCGGGACCCCGGCATCCAGAGCCGGGGAGGGGAGGGTCGAAGCTCATGGTGTACCTTATCGCCTCGATCGCAGGCATCGCCGGCCTGCTGTTTGGTTTCGACGAAGGCGTCATCGCCGGCGCCCTGCATCTCCTGCGCGCCGAATTCGGCATTTCGCCCTTGGCGGAAGGCATCATGACCGCCACGGTCCCGCTGGGCGCGGTCGGCGGCGCGCTGATCGGCGGATGGCTGGCCCGGCCCGTGGGGCGTCGCAAGCTGTTGCTGGGCGCGGCTTTCCTGTTCGTGGTCGGCGCGCTCCTGTCGGCGCTGGCCCCCAGCCTGATCCTGGTGTGCGTGGCGCGCCTGCTGCTGGGCCTCGCCATCGGCGTCGCCGCCATGATCGCTCCGCTCTATATCTCGGAGACCGCCCCGGCCCGCATTCGCGGCATGCTGGTGTCCATTTACCAGCTCGCCATCACCCTCGGCATTCTGGGCGCCTATCTGGTGGGCTACACCTTTTCCGACTCCTGGCGCGCCATGTTCGCCGCGGGCATCGTGCCGGGGGCGGCACTGCTGATCGGCATCGCCATTCTCTCCGATACGCCGCGCTGGCTGGTGCTGCGCGGGCGCCGGGAAGAAGCGCGGGCGGTGATCGCCAAGACCCAGAGCCTGCCGATCGATGACCGCCTGGTCACCGCTGAATTGTCCGCCATCGAGGCGGCGGCGCAGGTGGATCTGGCGCAGGGAAGCTGGCGCGATTTGTTCGGCCCGGTGGCGCGCCCGGCGCTGATCGTCGGCATGGGCCTGTTCCTGTTGCAGCAGCTCAGCGGCATCAATGCGGTGATCTATTTCGCCCCCACCGTGTTCCGCCTGTCCGGCTTCGATTCCACCTCGACGCAGATGCTGGCGACGGTGGGCATCGGCGTGGTCAATGTGCTGGTGACGGTGCTGGCCATGGGGCTGATCGACCGCATCGGGCGGCGCAAGCTCCTGTTCATCGGCTTTGCCGGGGCCGCCTTGAGCCTCGGCCTCATTGCCGCCGCGGCGGCGACCGGCTCGCCGGACCTCCAAATCCTGGCGCTGATCGGGCTGGTGCTCTACGTGGCCTCGTTCGCCATCAGCATCGGCCCGCTGCCGTGGGTGATGATGTCGGAGATCTTCCCGCTGCATCTGCGCGGACCGGGCATGAGCGCGGCCTCCATCACCAATTGGGTGTTCAACTTCATCGTCGTGCTGACCTTCCCCGTGCTGGTGGCGGACATCGGCCTGGCCGGCGTGTTCTCCATCTATGCCCTGGTGTGCGTGGCGGGGGTGGTCTTCACCGCGCGCCTGGTGCCGGAGACCAGCGGCATTTCGCTGGAGGACATTGAGAAGCATCTGAAGGGCGGCAAGCCGTTCAGCGCCCTGGCGCGGTCCGTCAAGGCGGCGTGACGCAAAGCCCCCGGCCGCCACGCGCGGCCGGGGTCGTCCCTGTCAGAAGGCGAAGCGGGTGCCGACCGTGACCGAGCGCCCATTGCCCGGCTCGAACAAGGCCTGGTTGGCGCTCGCCCGCGCGGTGACGTTGGCGCTGGCGATATAGTTCACGTTCAACAGGTTGCGGGCATCCAGATAGATGGACGGGCCTTTGCCGCGATCGTAGCCGGCGCGGAAGTTCAAGAGCGCATAGGGCGATGAGTCCAAAGTGTTGGCGTCGTCCACATAATAGGCGACCGGCACCCATTCCACGTTCGGCCCCGCGTAGAAGCCGCTGGGATGCTTGTAGAGCAACTCGGCGCGCAGGTAATGCGGGGGAATGCCGGGCAGGCGATTGTTGCCCCACACCGGGTCATTGTTGAAATAGAAGTCGCTATAGGTATAGGCGACGTTCAACCACACTTGGTCCGTGACCGGGCCGGCGGTGAACAGGTCTTTCAGAACCGCCACGCCGAAGCCGGCTTCCAGGCCCTGGTGAATGGTGCTGCCCAGATTCACCACGGTGCAGGTCAGGCCCAGCGTATTGCCGGGGTCCTGACACTGGAGTTCGTTCTCCACCCAGGAGCGATAGAGCGAGACGTCCCAGGTGAAGTTCGGTTGCCGCCCACGGGTGCCGATCTCGATGGTGGTGGCGGTCTGCGCCTGGAGATTGCCGATGATGGGATCGACGAAGTTCGTCAGCTCCGAGAAGGTCGGCACCTCTCCCGAACGCGAGACATTGCCATACACCTGCGCCCCGGCCGCGGGCTCGAACACGAAGCCGGCCTTGGGCAGGAACAGGTTGTACTCATTGCCGCCGCTCTTGGCGTTGTAGAAGCCGGTGCGGTCGAGGGTGGCGTTGAGAAACTGGAACGCGCCAACCAGCGAGAATGTGGGCGTCAGGTAGAAATTGTCTTCCACATAATAAGTGGTGTTGGTGGCGGCATCGTTGGAGAAATAGGCAAGCGCACCGGCATTGCCGGCATTGTTGATGTAGCGCTTCGCGTCGGTCGTCCCGGTGCCGTAATTGATGCCGGCCACCAGGCGGTTGTTGAAGCCGCCGATGGTGCGCTCGTCCACCAGGCGGGTGAAGGCGCCATATTCCTCGTAATTATAGTTCAGGACCTGGAAGATCGGGTGGTTGAGGTCCTTGTTGGTGTAGAACACGCCGGCGTCGAGCTTGGTGGTGTCGGACAAGACCACCGTGGTCTTGTTGGCCAGCCGCACGGATTCGATATTGCGCTGGTAGTTCAGCAGCACATTGCCGGGCGCCGCGGTCTGCGGTGAGTTCAGCGCGACGGTCTTCGAGACGGCGCCGGGGATTTCCTGATTGACGTTGGTGGCGTTCAGATAAAAGCGCGTCTCCACATTGTCGTTCACCTGGATGCCGAAATTGGCGCTGCCGCGGGTGTTCTCGCCCGAAGAGTGCTTGCGGTAGCCGTCCTGGGTGATCCACGAGCCGGTGACAAAGCCGTCGAATGCTCCCTGGGCTCCGCCGGCGCTGGCCTGGAAGCGGTAGAAGCCGAACGAGCCGGCGTCCACCCGCACGACGGCCGGGTCCGCATCGCGGCCGGTGAAGGTGACGAAATTGATCGCACCCCCCAAGGCATTGGCACCGAACTGGTAGCCATTGGCGCCCTTGAACACCTCCACATATTGGAATGCGGTGGGGTCGATCTCCTGGAAGTCGCCGCCGCCATCCACAGAGCTGAGCGGGATGCCGTCCTGGAACAGCTGGATGCCGCGCAGATGTGAACTGCGCGAGATGCCGGATCCACGGATGGAGAGGCGGGTGTCTTCGCCCCATTTGGGCTGGGCGAACACGCCGGGCACGAAGTCCAGCATGTCCTTGACTGTGGTGGCGCGGGTGTTGGTCCAGGCATCGTCGGTGACCACTTCGACGCCGCCGGGCGTGAGTTCGATGGCGGCGCGTGCCTCTGCGGCTGAGGGGACGGTCAGCGAGCCGCCCGGCCCGGCCTGGACGCTCACCACCGGCAAGGCGACGGTCGCGTCTTCGGCCAAAGCCGAGGCGGGCAGGGAGAGGAGGGCGGTGGCGGCCAGCAATGCGCGGCGACTCGCCCGGCCCCGAAGGGCGGGACGGTGAGGGGGGATGAAGGCGGGCATGGCGATATCCAAGCGCCGACGCGCAGACGCGCATCCTGGCGGCAGGTGGGATGAAAGGCGGGCGGGATGAAAAGCAGGCGGGGCGCTCAGTGCCGAAGCTCAGCCCTGCGACGGCGGTGCGCGGGGGCGGGCGCTCTCGAACAGCGGAACCGGGGCGACGGCCCGCGTCACGGCGGGGGCGATGGCCTGCGCCAAATCGAACGCCCGCGGCGGTTCGGCGGTGGGAATGCCTAGCAGGACCGGTGTGCCGCCGGCCAGGGGGCAGGCGTTGCAGTCATGGAAGACGCGCGCCGGAGCGGTGCCGCCATGGTCGGCGCCTGCGCCCCCGTCGGATGGGGCAGAGAGGCAGAGGGTGAAGGCATCGGCGGCGCCGGGCGCCGCCATGGCCCCGGCGGCAAGACCGGCGAGAACCGCCTGCAGGACCACCAGATAAGCGGCAAGCCAATGGCCGAGCGTCGATGCAAGCCCGCGACGCCGCGCGCCGAGCGGCGTGCCGTCGCAATGGCACCCCCGCTGGTCAACCTTGGCGCCGTGGCGTTTCGCCGACAACCCGCTCTCCCTCAAACCTGATTCTCTACTTCAACATCCGACCCAGCCAGATCGGGTGAGGCCGGCCGGAGCGGTATCATTGATGTGGCAGTATCCACGACCGTTCTGCTCGGGTGCTGTCGCATCCTGGCTTCAACTTTGCCATCATTCTGCCTAGCACGCACGCGCGCCGACGTAACGGCAGGAACATGCGTCACGGCGGCGCAAGACTGGAGCCTGTCCAAACTAGCGCCGAGGGGTTCCGCGCTGCGGGATGTTGGCGCTATAAGTTCGTCAGCCAGCCAACCCTTTGCGGGGACGCCAGCCAAATTTGCAGAAATCGATTGCTGGTGGACGCGCGATGATGAAACGCGATGTGTCTTGCATGCCCGTGGCATGTACCCGGAGTGCAATGGCGACAGCGGTGCTGCTGTGTTGCGTCGGTCTATTCCCTGCGGCGGCGGTGGCCCAGGATCCTCTTCGTCTGGCACAGGCGACGACAGTCCCGTCGACAGCCCCCGCGGTCTCGGCTCCGGCAGCTGTCCCGTCGGTGCCGACCGTGTCGGCGCCTGCCGGTGCCCGCCCCGCGGCCTCACCCGCGCCGGTTTCGGGCTCGGCGGCCCCGGTGGCGCCCGCGCCTTATTCCGGCGCGGCGGCAGGTCCGGCCGTCCCGGCCGCGGTTTCCCCGATACCTGTTCCCGCCGCGCCAGCTGCTTCCGCCACCGTGGGCGCTCCTGCTGCTGCCGCTGGCCCTGCGTCCGCCACTCCGGCCACCCCATCGGCCGCTGGCGCTCCGGATGGCACGCCTTCGGCGCCGGTGGTCGGCGAGGGCCATGTGCCCCGGCCCGCCGGCACGGCCGGTGCGGGGCTGCCCCATGATCTGTCCCCATGGGGGATGTTCATGGCCGCTGCCATCGTGGTGAAGGCGGTCATGGTGGGGCTTGCCTTTGCCTCGGTGGTCACCTGGACCATCTGGCTGGTGAAGATGATCGAGCTGGTGTCGGCCAATCGCAAGGTTCGCCACGCCCTCCATATCCTGCGCCAGTCTCCGACCCTGATGGCCTCGGCCCGCGGCCTGCCGAAGAATGGCGGCGCGGCGGCGCGGCTGGTGCTGGCGGCGCTGTCCGAGGTGGATGCCTCGCGCGCCCTGCCGGCGGAGGGCATCAAGGAGCGGGTGGCGATTTCCCTCAATCGCATCGAGGCCGGGGCCGGACGGCGCATGTCTCTGGGCACAGGACTTCTGGCCACCATCGGGTCCACGGCGCCGTTCGTCGGCCTGTTCGGGACCGTCTGGGGCATCATGAACAGCTTCATCGGCATCTCGAAATCGCAGACCACCAGCCTCGCTGTGGTGGCGCCGGGTATCGCCGAAGCGCTTTTGGCGACTGCCATCGGCCTGGTGGCGGCGATCCCCGCTGTCATCATCTACAACGTGTTTGCCCGCGCCATCTCGAACTACAAGGCCAGCCTGTCCGACACTTCGTCCGAGGTGATGCGGCATCTGTCGCGCGATCTCGATCGGGAACAGGCGGGCGCCACGCGGCTGCGCGCCGCGGCGGAGTAGGCGCATGTCTGCCAAGCTCGATCTCGGCGGGGACGATCTCGTCGAAAATCACGAGATCAATGTCACGCCGTTCATCGACGTGATTCTGGTGCTGCTGATCATCTTCATGGTGGCCGCGCCGCTGGCCACGGTGGACGTGCAGGTGGACCTGCCCACCGCCAATGCCCAGCCGCAGCCGCGGCCCGAGAAGCCGCTGTTCGTCACCGTGCAGAACGATCTGGCGCTCTCCGTGGGCAATGATGTGGTGGCGCGCGAGGCGTTGGGGCCGGCGCTCGACAGCGTGACCCAGGGCGACAAGGCGCAGCGGGTGTTCGTGCGGGCGGACCGCGCGGTACCCTATGGCGACGTGATGGAGGTGATGAACCTGCTGCGCAATGCCGGCTATCTGAAGATCGGCCTCGTGGGCCTGGAGGCGCCCGACAGCGGGGCGGCTGCGGCTGCGGCTGCGCCACCGGCACCGGCACCGGCAGGCGCGGCGGCGCCGGGAGCCGTTCGGTGACTGCGGCCCATTGGCACGATCCCCACGACCACCGCCTGCGCGATGCCGCCGGGCGGTGGCTGTTGGCCGGTGTGCTGATTCTCTCGGTGCATGGTGCCGCCGTCTATGCCGGCCTGCATTGGCCGCACAACGAGGTGATGAGT
Organism: Azorhizobium sp. AG788; assembly: GCF_943371865.1. Lineage (GTDB taxonomy): Bacteria > Pseudomonadota > Alphaproteobacteria > Rhizobiales > Xanthobacteraceae > Azorhizobium. The sequence goes on from NZ_CALRWL010000002.1 coordinate 104,901, forward strand.
GAGCCGCAGGCCGCTGCGGTGATGATCGATCTGGCACCCCTGCCGGTGGCGCCGCCGTCCGTGAGCGAGGATGTCGCGCCGGGGCCGCAGATGGTTCAGGCGCCCGATCCGGTGCCCGATGCGCCGGATACGCTGGAAGAGTCCGTGCCGCCGCCGACCCCTGAAGTGGTGGAGCAGCCGCTGGAAAAGATGCCAGACCTGCCGCCGCCGCCTCCGGTTGCGGAGGCCGTGCTGCCGACGCCGCGCCCGGTGGTGCAGGAGCCGCCTCCGCCCGAAAAGAAGAAGCCCGACGAGAAGAAGCCGGAAAAGAAGGCGAGCCGCAGGCCCGCCGCGCCCGTGACCAGCGCGGCACCTAAATCCGATGCACCCACCGCCAATGCCCTTGCCGCCCCCAGTTCCGGGGCCACATCCTCGCAATCAGCGGCACCGGCCACCTGGCGCAGCATGATCGTGGCGCATCTGAACCGGAACAAGAAATATCCGGCAGAATCGCGGGCCCGCAGGGAAGAAGGGGTGTCGCGCCTGCGCTTTACCATCGACCGCAGCGGGCGGGTCGTCGCCGCGAGCCTTGCCGGCACCTCCGGCCATGCGGCTCTGGATGGCGAGACGCTGGAAATGGTGCGCCGCGCCTCGCCTTTCCCGGCCCCGCCCCCGGAAGTGGCGGGTGCCACCGTCACCTTCACCGTGCCGGTGGATTTCAACGTCCGCTGAGGTCACCGCGCGGCGCAGGGCTGCCGCGCGGTGGGCGGCTTTGGACTTGGGCGGCACGCTATGATAAGCGAGCGCTCCTGCTGGCCGCCGTCGCCGCGTGGCCGTCGCACCGAATGTTTCGGAGAATACTCATGGCATCGCTCGCTGCGAACAGCGCCTCCGCCGCCTCGTCGGAGATGAACCGCTTCTTCTCCGCCTCTCTCGCCGAGGCCGATCCTGAGATCGCCGCCGTTGTGCAGGCGGAACTGGGCCGCCAGCGCGAGGAGATCGAGCTGATCGCCTCCGAGAACATCGTCTCGCGCGCCGTTCTGGAAGCGCAGGGCTCGGTGCTCACCAACAAATATGCCGAGGGCTATCCGGGCAAGCGCTACTATGGCGGCTGCCAGTTCGTGGACGTGGCCGAGACGCTGGCCATCGAGCGCGCCAAGAAGCTGTTCGGCTGCGGTTTTGCCAATGTGCAACCCAACTCCGGCAGCCAGGCCAACCAGGCTGTCTTCTTCTCGCTCATGCAGCCGGGTGACACCTTCCTCGGCCTCAACCTCGCGGCCGGCGGTCATCTGACCCACGGTTCGCCGGTGAACATGTCCGGCAAGTGGTTCAATGCCGTGCCGTACGGCGTGCGCGAGGACGACCAGCGCATCGATTATGACGCGGTCGCCCAACTGGCGGACCAGCACAAGCCGAAGGTCATCGTGGCCGGCGGCTCCGCTTATCCGCGCCTGATCGATTTCGCCCGCATGCGCCAGATTGCCGATAGCGTCGGTGCCAAGCTGATGGTGGACATGGCCCATTTCGCCGGCCTCGTGGCCGGTGGCGCCCATCCGAGCCCGTTCCCGCACGCCCATGTGGCCACCACCACCACCCACAAGACCCTGCGCGGCCCGCGCGGCGGCATGATCCTGACCAATGACGAGGATCTGGCGAAGAAGTTCAACTCCGCCATCTTCCCCGGCATCCAGGGCGGCCCGCTGATGCATGTGATCGCCGCCAAGGCGGTGGCCTTCGGCGAGGCGCTGCGGCCGGAGTTCAAGGTCTATGCCAAGAACGTGGTGGAGAACGCCCGCGCTTTGGCGGAGAACCTGCGCAGCCATGGCTTCGATATCGTCTCGGACGGTACCGACACCCATCTGATGCTGGTGGATCTGCGGCCCAAGCGGCTGAACGGCAAGGTGTCGGAGACGGCGCTGGGTCGGGCCCACATCACCTGCAACAAGAACGGCATTCCGTTCGATCCCGAGAAGCCGGCCATCACCTCAGGCGTGCGCCTCGGTACCCCGGCGGGCACCACCCGCGGATTTGGCGTGGCGGAATTCCAGCTCATTGGCGATATGATCGCCGAGGTGCTGGACGTTCTCTCGCAGAAGGGCGTCTCGGAAGACACGCTGGTGGAAGAGGCGGTGCGCGGCAAGGTGAAGAGCCTGCTGGACCGTTTCCCGATCTACAACTGATCCCAGACGGGAAGGGGCGTTTCAAGCATGCGGTGCCCCTATTGCGGCAGCCTGGATACCCAGGTGAAGGACAGCCGGCCCACCGAGGACAACACCGCCATCCGCCGCCGCCGGGTCTGCCCGGACTGCGGCGGACGGTTCACCACCTTCGAGCGGGTGCAATTGCGCGAGCTGATGGTGGTGAAGCGCTCCGGGCGCCGGGTGCCGTTCGATCGCGACAAGCTGGCCCGTTCGGTTGAGATCGCCCTGCGCAAGCGGCCGGTGGAGACCGAGCGCGTGGAGCGCATGTTGTCCGGTCTGGTGCGTCAGCTGGAAAGCCTGGGCGATACCGAGATCCAGTCCGAGACCGTTGGCGAAATGGTCATGGAAGGGCTGAAGCAGATCGATGATGTCGCCTATGTGCGGTTCGCGTCGGTCTATCGCAATTTCCGCGAGGCCAAGGATTTCGAGAGCCTGCTGGGGGAGTTGTCCCTTGATGGCGAGGGCAAGGCGGAAGCGCTGGCCAAGCTGAAGGGCGATGTGCCGGGCAAGACCGAGTGAGGGGCGAAATCTGCCTCGCGGCTTTTGCCCTTGGCTGCCCTTGCGATTTTTCCTGAGACCCTGGCGCTGAGCCTTCTGTGATGAGCCTCCTGTCATGAACTCTGCTCCGGGCGCCCCCAGCGTCAGTTCGCCCGAAGAGGACGAGGCCCTGATGGGCGAGGCGCTGGCGGTCGGCCAACTGGGCCTCGGCCGCACTTGGCCCAACCCCTCAGTGGGGGCGGTGGTGGTGCGCCAGACCTCCAGTGGTCCCCAGATCCTCGGCCGCGCCGGCACCGCGCCGGCCGGACGTCCCCATGCGGAGCCACTGGCCCTCGCCCAAGCCGGCGACGCGGCGCGTGGGGCGACGCTCTATGTGACCCTCGAGCCCTGTTCCCATTACGGCCGCACCCCGCCATGCGCCGATGCGGTGATCGCCGCCGGCATCACGCGGGTGGTGGCCGCCATTGAGGATCCTGATCCGCGGGTGCGAGGCAGGGGCGTGGCCCGCATGCGCGCCGCCGGCCTGTGGGTGACCGTGGGCGTCGGCGCCGAGCGGGCCCTTGAGGATCATGCCGGCCACATCCGCCGCGTCACCCGCGGTCGCCCCCACGTGATGCTGAAGATGGCGATCTCCGCCGATGGCAAGGTCGGCTTGGTCGGGCCGCAGCCGCGGGCCATCACCGGCGAAGAGGCCCGCGCGCGCGTCCACGCCATGCGGGCACAGGCGGATGCCATCCTGGTGGGCATCGGCACCGTGCTGGCGGACGATCCCCGCCTCACCAGCCGCGTGCCGGGGCTGGAAGACCGCTCGCCGCTGCGGGTGGTGCTGGACAGCGACCTGCGGCTGGCGGTGACCTCCACCCTGGTCCGCACCGCGGCGCAGGTCCCGGTGTGGGTGATCTGCGCGGAAGACGCCCCCGCTGACCGCGAGAAGGCCCTTGTGGATCTGGGCGTGGAGGTGCTGCGGGCGCCGCGAACTGCCGCGGGCGGGCTCGATCTGGCTGCGGTGACCAAGTTGCTGGGGCTGCTGGGCGTCACCCGGCTGATGGTCGAGGGTGGGCCGCATGTGGCCGCGGCCTTCTTGGAGGCCGGGCTGGTGGACGAGGTGACGGTGCTGCAATCGCCCGATACCGTGGGCGAGAGCGGCATTCCCGCCTTGCCTGGGCGCCCGCTGTCCCGACTGCTGGAGCCGGTGGGGTTCGCGGTGGTGGAGCGTGCGTCTCTCGGTCGAGACCGGTTGACGCGCCTGTGGCGCCACTGACCGGCATAGGCGTGTCGGCCGCGAATTTGTCGAGCCGGATCACAATCCCTGGTGATTGACCGCTTGAAATGTGAACACTCTGATCAAATCTGCTGAACCTCCGTTCTCGCCGTTGAGCCAAGGTCGGGCAGGCAAGGGCAGTCAAGATCCACACCAGGGCGGGATGTCCCGCACGGACGACACATATGTTCACAGGCATTGTCACCGACCTCGGCGAGATCGTCGATATCAAGGCGCATCACGAGGTGCGCACCCTTTCCATCGCCTCCGACTACAAGGCGAAATCCATCGAGATCGGCGCCTCCATCGCCTGCAATGGCGTGTGCCTGACGGTGACGCAGGTGAAAAAGGGCGGCCCCAGGCGCGCCGTGTTCCAGGTGGATGCGGCGCCCGAGACCCTGGCCATCACCACAGTGTCCGATTGGCGCGCGGGTGACCGGATCAATCTGGAGCGGGCGCTGGCCATCGGCGGGGAATTGGGCGGGCACATCGTCACGGGCCATGTGGACGGCATTGCCGAGGTGGTGGGACGGGAGGATTTCGAGGAAACCAGCCGTTTCACCTTCGAGGTGCCGGACGCTTTGGCGCGCTTCATCGCTGCCAAGGGCTCGGTTTGCCTCGACGGCACGTCGTTGACGGTCAACACCGTGAAGGGCAATCGCTTTTCCTGCCTGCTCATTCCCCACACCCTGGCGGTGACCAGCTGGGGCGCGATCGGCAAGGAGTCACAGGTCAATCTCGAGGTGGATCTGATGGCCCGATATGCCGCGCGGCTTGCACAGTTCGAGCCGGGCTAGTACGCCTCGCGGCGAATGTGGAGATGAAGTCATGGTAAGCACGCGCAATGAACGGGCGCGCACCGGGACGCCCGTGAAGGGTGCCCGCGTGCTGATCGTCGAAGGGCGCTATTACGAGGCGCTGGCGGACGAGCTCCTGGCCGGCGCCCGCGCCGTTCTGGAAGCGGCTGGCGCCGTGGTCGAGGTGATCACCGTGCCGGGCGCACTGGAAGTGGCGATCGCCGCCGAAATCGCCCTGGAAGCGGCCGCTGATTCCGACAAGCCCATTGAGGCGGTGGTGGCGCTGGGCTGCGTCATCCGCGGCGAGACCTACCATTTCGAGATCGTGGCCGGTGAATCCGCCCGCGCGCTGATGGATCTGGGTCTGACCCATTCCATGCCTTTGGGCAACGGCATCCTCACGGTGGACACCGAAGCGCAGGCGTGGGAGCGCGCCCGGGTCAGCGAAGGCAACAAGGGCGGTGGCGCGGCCGAGGCGGCGCTGAACCTGCTGCGCCTCAAGCGCCGGGTCTGGGCATGAGCGAGCCCGTCCCCACCGCCACGCCGGCCTCCAAGCCCATGCGCAAGGCCGCCGCGCGCCTCGGCGCCGTGCAGGCGCTCTATCAGATGGACGTGGCCGCCACTCCGGTGAACGAGATCCTGGCTGAATTCGAAAGCCATTGGCTTGGACAGGAAATCGAGGGCGACCAGTACCCCGATGCGGACATGACTTTGTTCCGCACCGTGGTGCAGGGCGTGCTGGCCGAGCAGCGCACCATCGATCCCCTGGTAGACGAGGCGCTGACCGCCGGCTGGCCGTTGCGTCGGGTGGAAGTGGTGCTGCGTGCGGTGCTGCGGGCCGGGGCCTATGAGCTCATGTCCAAGCCGGACGTGCCCGCCCGTGTGGTGATTGCGGAATATGTGAACGTGGCCGGGGCCTTCCTGGATCGCGATGAGACCGGCATGGTCAATGCGGTGCTGGATTCCCTGGCGCGCGATCTGCGTGCGAGCGAATTCGCCAAAGGTGCGTGATCGGTCCGTCCTGAGATGGGGTGTGGTGTGAGATGACGGCGGGAAGCGGCGAAGACGACATCATCGCCCGTTTCTTCCGGCCCATCGCCACCAGCCCGGCCGCCCGCGGCCTGTTCGATGATGCCGCGATCCTGACACCGCCACCGGGCTGCGATCTGGTGCTCACCAAGGATGCCTTGGTGGCCGGTGTGCATTTCTTCGCCGACGATCCGCCCGCCTCGGTGGCGCGCAAGGCGCTGCGCGTGAACCTCTCCGATCTCGCCGCCAAGGGCGCGAGGCCTTTGGGCGCGCTGCTGGCGCTGGCGCTGACCCGCCCCATGGACGCGGCGTGGCTGGAAGCCTTCGCCGCCGGCCTTGGCGCTGATGCGGCTCTGCACGGCTGCCCAATCCTCGGTGGAGACACCGTCAGCACGCCTGGCCCCATCAGCATCTCCATCACCGTGCTGGGAACGGTGCCTAGCGGCCAGTTCGTGCCCCGCACCGGCGCTGCGCCCGGCCAGGCCATCGTGGTCTCCGGCACCATCGGGGATGCGGCGCTGGGCCTGCAATGGCGGCTAGACCCCACGCGGGTTGGCTTCGCCCCCCTCACCCGGGAGGCCCAGGCGCATCTGGCGGACCGCTACCTGCACCCCCAGCCGCGTCTCGCCTTGGCCGACACCCTGCGGGCACATGCGGCTGCGGCGATGGATGTATCGGACGGTCTGGTGGGCGACATCACCAAGATGCTGTCCGCCTCCGGCTGCGGCGGAACGCTCTATGCCGCGCAGGTGCCGCTCTCCGACGCCGCACGGGCGGCGATTGCGCTGGAACCGGCCTTGCTGGCCACTGCGCTCAGCGGCGGCGACGATTATGAAATCGCGGCCACAGTGCCTTCGGCCAAGCTGGCGGCCTTCATGGCCTCTGCGGCGGCGGCCGGCGTGCCGGTGGCGGTCATCGGCGAGACACGCGCGGAGGGGGGACTAGATATAGTGGGCCCCGGTGGCGTGCCCCTGCATCTGGAGCGTGGCAGTTTCAGCCACTTTTGACGGCTGCAGCAGCGATTCTCTGCCCCAACCCGCACGGCGCAGCGGTTGTCCATGCGGATTCCGGAAACTTCGCCGGCTTGTGGATGACGTGCATAAGCGCCCTGCGGTTTCCCGGTCCGGCAGGAGCGCTATCCACAGCCCGAAATCGACCGCAAAGGGCTGGCGGTGAAGGGCTGTTAGGACTTTATTAACAGGGGCGCCGCACTATATTTAGTAGGCGCAACGAACTCGAAGCCCCCAAATCTGTGTTTGACGGCAGTGTCAGACTCGCACTAGCGTCAGTCTCACAAGCAGCGGAAACGGCTCGGGCCACAGGCTCAGGGTTGTTCTGCGGCTGTCTCAAACACAGCAGTCCGGTTTCAGGACGGCGCGCCCCGCCGCACCGACGCGTTTGTATCGCGGCCTGCCCGTTGACCACCTATCATGCCCCGGCTCGGGGCCCTGCGCTTAAGGGAGCATTCGGTCATGCGCGTTGAACGCCGCTATACCATCGAGGGTCGTTCGCCGTATGCGGACATCCCGTTCCGCGACACGGTCAGCGAGATCCGCAATCCGGACGGCTCGGTGGTGTTCCGTCAGGAGGGTATCGAGGTCCCGGCGCAGTTCTCGCAGGTGGCCAGCGACATCCTGGCCCAGAAGTATTTTCGCCGCGCCGGCGTGCCCGCGCGCCTGAAGAAGGTGGAGGAGAATTCTGTTCCCTCCTTCCTGTGGCGCAGCGTGGCCGATACGGACGCTCTGGCCGGCGTGCCGGAGAAAGAGCGGGTGATCGGCGAAATCTCCGCCAAGCAGGTGTTTGACCGGCTGGCCGGCACCTGGACCTATTGGGGCTGGAAGGGCGGCTACTTCGATACCGAAGCCGATGCCCAGGCCTTCTTCGACGAGCACCGCTACATGCTCGCCATGCAGATGGTGGCGCCCAATTCCCCGCAGTGGTTCAACACCGGCCTGCACTGGGCCTATGGCATCGACGGGCCGGGGCAGGGCCACTTCTATGTGGACCACAAGACCGGCGAACTGACTGCCTCCACCTCGGCCTATGAGCACCCGCAGCCGCACGCCTGCTTCATCCAGTCCGTCTCCGACGATCTGGTGGGCGATGGCGGCATCATGGATCTGTGGGTGCGTGAGGCGCGCCTGTTCAAGTACGGCTCCGGCACCGGCTCCAACTTCTCCTCGCTGCGCGGCGAAGGCGAGAAGCTCTCCGGCGGCGGTCGTTCGTCCGGCCTCATGAGCTTCCTGAAGATCGGCGACCGCGCCGCGGGTGCCATCAAGTCCGGCGGCACCACCCGCCGCGCCGCCAAGATGGTGGTGGTGGACGCGGACCATCCCGATATCGAAGCTTATGTGAACTGGAAGGTGATCGAGGAGCAGAAGGTCGCCTCCCTCGTCACCGGCTCGCGCATCAATGCCAAGCACCTCAAGGCCGTGCTCAAGGCCTGCGTGAATTGCGAAGGCACCGGGGACGCCTGCTACGATCCGGAGAAGAACCCGGCGCTGAAGCGCGAGATCAAGGCCGCCCGCAAGGCGCAGGTGGCCGATTCCGCCATCCGCCGCATCATCCAGTTCGCCCGCCAGGGCTTCACCGAAATCGACGTGCCGATCTACGATACCGATTGGGATGGCGAGGCCTACATCACGGTGGCTGGCCAGAATTCCAACAATTCGGTGCGGGTGACCGACGACTTCCTGCGCGCCGTGGAAGCGGACGCCGACTGGGATCTCATCCGGCGCACCGACGGCAAGGTCCACAAGACCATCAAGGCCCGCGAATTGTGGGAGCAGATCGGCTCGGCCGCCTGGCATTGCGCCGATCCCGGCATCCAGTTCCACACCACCATCAACGACTGGCACACCTGCCCGGCCGGCGGCGACATCCGAGCCTCCAATCCGTGCTCGGAATATATGTTCCTGGACGACACCGCCTGCAATCTGGCCTCGCTGAACCTGCTGCAGTTCCGCGACGCCGAGAAGCGCTTCGATGTGGAGAGCTATGAGCATGCGGTCCGGCTATGGACCATGGTGCTGGAAATCTCTGTGCTGATGGCGCAGTTCCCCTCGCGCCGTATCGCCGAACTCTCGTTCGAATACCGCACCCTGGGCCTGGGCTACGCCAATATCGGCGGCCTGCTCATGACCGCCGGCATTCCCTATGATTCCGACGAGGGCCGCGCCATCGCCGGCGCCGTCTCCGCCATCATGACCGGCGTGTGCTACGCCACCTCCGCCGAGATGGCGAAGGAACTGGGCCCGTTCCCGGCCTATGGCGCCAATGCCCAGTCCATGCTGCGGGTGATCCGCAACCACCAGCGCGCCGCCCATGGCATTGCCGCGGGCTATGAGGGCCTGTCCATTGCCCCGGTGCCCCTGGACCATGCCTCGTGCAAGGATCAGCGCCTGATCGAGCACGCCAAGGCAGCCTGGGACAAGGCGCTGGCCATGGGCGAGATCCACGGCTACCGCAACGCCCAGGTCAGCGTGATCGCGCCCACCGGCACCATCGGCCTGGTGATGGATTGCGACACCACCGGCATCGAGCCCGACTTCGCGCTGGTGAAGTTCAAGAAGCTGGCCGGTGGCGGCTACTTCAAGATCATCAACCGCGCGGTGCCGGAAGCCCTGCGTACCCTCGGCTATAGCGAAGCCCAACTGGCCGAGATCGAGGCCTATGCGGTGGGCCACGGCTCCCTGGCGCAGGCGCCGTCCATCAACCATGGCACGCTGCGGGCCAAGGGCTTCGACGACGCCGCCATCGCCAAGGCGGAAGCGGCGGTGAAGAGCGCCTTCGACATCAAGTTCGCCTTCAACCGCTGGACCTTCGGTGAGGAATTCCTGGTGAAGAAGCTGGGCGTCACCCCCGCCCAGCTCGCCGACCCCAAGTTCGACCTGCTCAGCCATCTCGGCTTCTCCCGGTCGGACATCGATCTGGCCAATGTCCATATCTGCGGTGCCATGACCCTGGAGGGCGCGCCCTTCCTGAAGGCCGAGCATCTGCCGGTGTTCGACTGCGCCTCGCCCTGCGGGCGCATCGGCAAGCGCTCGCTCTCGGTGGACAGCCACATCCGCATGATGGCGGCCGCCCAGCCGTTCATCTCCGGGGCGATCTCCAAGACCATCAACATGCCCAATGACGCCACGGTGGAGGACTGCAACGCAGCCTATCTGCTGTCCTGGCGCCTCGCGCTGAAGGCCAACGCGCTCTATCGCGACGGCTCCAAGCTGTCGCAGCCTCTGAACGCCCAATTGGTGGCCGATGACGAGGACGAGGACGAAGCGCTGGAGACCCTGGTGGCCCAGCCCAACGCCGCCCGCACCGCGGCGGTGACCGAGAAGATCGTGGAACGGGTGATCGAGCGCATCGTCGAGCACCGCATCCACGAGCGCGACAAGATGCCGGATCGCCGCAAGGGCTATACCCAGAAAGCGGTGGTCGGTGGCCACAAGCTCTATCTGCGCACCGGTGAATATGATGATGGGCGTCTCGGCGAGATCTTCATCGACATGCACAAGGAAGGCGCGGCGCTTCGCTCACTTCTGAACAACTTCGCCATCGCCATTTCGCTGGGCCTCCAGTATGGCGTGCCGCTGGAAGAGTATGTGGACGCCTTCACCTTCACCCGCTTCGAGCCTGCTGGCCCGGTGCAGGGCAACGATACCATCAAGTACGCCACCTCGATCCTGGACTATGTGTTCCGCGAGCTGGCGGTGTCCTATCTCGGCCGCAACGATCTCGGTCATGTGGACCTGTCCGAGACCGGCTTTGATGCGCTCGGCAAGGGCGTTGACGAGGGCAAGGCACCGTCCGCTGCCTCGCGGGTGGTGTCGAAGGGGCTGGTCCGCGGCAAGAACGTCAGCCTGATGATGCCGCAGGTCGTCACCGAGCCGCGCCCGGCCTCCGACAACGTGACCGTGCTGCGTGCCCGCACCGACGGCGCCACGGCCCTGAAGTCCGAGCCCGAAGTTCAGGCTGTGGAAGAGGTATCTGAGCTGGAAGCGGCGGTTGAGAGCCTGATGGAGAAGACACTCCCCTGGGGGCCGGCGGCGCGCACCCAGGATCGCCGCGCCGAAGCCCGCGCCAAAGGCTACGAAGGCGAGGCCTGCCCCGAGTGCATGAACTTCACCATGGTCCGCAACGGCACCTGCCTGAAGTGCGACACCTGCGGTGGAACGACGGGCTGCAGCTGAGGTATTTGCTCTCAGTGTCATGTCGTGCCACCCAAAGGTTGAGCATTTTGCGCTTTAGTTTGGCGCAATGGCAGCCAAAGGTTGGCTCGATGGTCAGAAGCTGAAGTGGCTCCGAGGTTGGACCAAGTTCGCACGACATACGCCTCAATGTGACTGGGAGAGTGCCGAAGCGGAGCCAGAAGGTTTGAACTAGCCCATCGATCAGCATGATCTCTAGTCGATGGGATGGAAACGGGCGGAGGCCGCGGCAGCGCAGCCGCTACAGATCCTCGATGGAATGAAATCTCTCCGGGCGGCTTTTCGGCTGCCCGGAAAATCTTAGAGGAACAAACCAAGTCCGCAGGTTTGAATTCGGACAAATCAGGCATGAGCGCCAAATCAGCGCGCCCTGTGCCTCTTAAGCGTACGGAGGTCTGCTGAATGAATATGATGCTTCAGCCCATCACGTCCGAAGCCGAAAGATATCTGAAGGCCCTCGCGGACACGCTGGCGCTTCCTCATGGACGCTACAGGCAGGCCAAGGAGCGGTACGAGTCACTGGGAGAATGGCTTCTCCGGACTGCATCGACCGTGCGCCAATACGATCCGCAGATTTACGTCCAAGGATCATTCCGGCTCGGTACCGCGATAAAGCCATGGGACGCGGCGGAACACTACGACGTCGATTCCGCCTGCGTGATGCGGAACCTGTCCAAGTCCAACCTGACGCAATTCGAGCTCAAGCGGATGCTCGGCGTGGAGATCGCGAGTTACGCCGAAGCTCATTCGATGGAGAACGGCGTCGACGAGGGAAATCGCTGCTGGATCCTCGAATATGCTGACGGTGCCCAATTCCACATGGACATCGTGCCGGCGGTGCCGAACGGCAACGAATACGAGCAGATGCTCAAGGGGCTGGGCATCGCAAATCCTTGGGCGAAGACCGCAATCGCCATCACCGACCGCCGACTGCCGACGTACTGGGTCCGCACGTTGGATTGGCCGCGGTCAAATCCTAAGGGCTACGCGGCGTGGTTCTATGATCGGGCGGAGCCCGTCGCGACGTGGATGGGCGACAGTCAGATGCGGATCAGGGGCGAGGTTGAGTCGATGCCCGCTGCGCAACCGAATAGGACACCGCTTCAGTCGGCGATCATGATCCTGAAGCGACATCGCGACCAGATGTTCGCGGATCATCGGGATATTCGCCCCATCTCCGTGATCATCACTACACTCGCCGCTCACGCCTACCAGGGTGAGCCAACCATCGGCGCAGCGCTGGTGTCGGTCCTGACCGGCATGCGGACGTACATTGGACATCGGAATGGAGAGTTCCGGATTCCGAACCCGGCCGAGCCGCTCGAGAACTTCGCCGAGAAGTGGAACCAGAAGCCAGAGTTGGAAAAGGCTTTCTCCTTATGGCTCGAGCAGGCGCGCGATGATTTCAGTCGCGCTGCGGGACTGTCACGGCGCCAGGACATCGCGGATGTCGTCGCCCCCCGTATCGGACGCTCGCTCGCTGATCGCGCTCGGGACATCTCCGGGGGTCTTCTGACCGAAGGGCTGGTCAGCAGTCCGGCCGTGGCGAGAACGGCTCCGGTTCGTCTCGAGGGTGGCGGGAGGAACGCCTGAGGTGTCGGCATGGCGCTCACCGCAACATGTGGAGGCCATCGCCGCGGTCGAGCGGTGGCTGAGCGAGCGTGTGCCCGGCTACGAGAGCCTGGACGTCTTCGAACTTGCTGCCGCGCGGCGTGGCGCGGTTAGAGGCTTTCGATGCGTCGCCCAGTTCGCCGACGAACCGCGACGTATCCATCTGTTATTCAGTGGTGCGTTTCCGTTCGAGCCGGCGTGGCTCGTTCTCGTCGATCGCCCGCCGTTCGGCACGTGGCCGCATGTTGAAACCGACGGCCGACTGTGTCTCGTCGATGAGCGAGCGACCTTCGACCCTGGCGATCCGGTGGGCGGCGTCGAGTATCTCTTTCAAGAAGCGTTTCAACTCGTCCGGCGATGCGTTGAGGGATCTTGTAAGCGTGAGCTCCAAGACGAGGTCCTCTCCTACTGGGACGGTATGGCCACCGGCATCGGTCGCCCCATCCTGAGCCTAGTCGATCCGAACAGTAGCGAATCTCGTGCCATCCGTGCCTGGTGGGGTGACTGCCTCCTCCTCGCCGACACGGAGGAGGCGGCGACGGCTTGGCTGAGGAACCGATATCCTGGCATCCGCAAGGGCGATCTCAAGACCACGCCCGCGGCATTGCTTTGGATCGGCGAGCCCATGGTCCCGGGCGAATTCCCTCGGACCGCACACGACGTTCTCGCCATGGCGGAGAAGGTCGATGCTACGGAGTTGCTCCACGCCGCCGCCGCGACGGATCCGCAGCGAGTTCCCGTGGTCCTCGGAATGACTACGGCACATGGGCCCGCCTTCGCTGGCGTGATCGTTGAGAGGCCTTCGGATGCACGAGGTCGCGCGATCATCAGACGAGGGTTCAGACCCGGACGGGTACCGGCAAATCTTGCCGGTTGCCGCTTCTTTGGTCCGGATACTGTTCGCAAGGTCACTGTCGATCGGGTCGACCCGGCCTGGGTTCACGGTCGTGAAGCTGATCCCCGCTTTGCAAAGCTGCGCTCATCGACGGTGGTCGTACTGGGCTGCGGATCCGTCGGCGCTCCCATCGCGGCGGCTCTCGCCAATGCCGGGGTCGGGAAACTCGTCTTGGTCGACGAGCAGCGGCTGAAGGCGGCAAACCTCGGGCGACATCCGCTGGGTGCCGGTAGCGTCGGTCTTCCCAAGGCGACCGAGCTCGCCGCCAGGATCACCAAAGACCTTCCTCACCTTCGGATCGAGGCGATCGTTGATACGGTCGAGCGTTTGCTCGATCAGCGTCCTCACATCCTGCTGGACGCCGACCTGATTGTCTCGGCACTTGGCGACTGGCCCGCCGAAGCGCTGCTGGATGCGTGGCACGACGCCAATGGACGCGCTGTCCCGATCGTTTACGGATGGACTGAACCCCATGCCTGCGCAGGGCATGCCGTCGGCATCGTCCAAAACGGCGCCCGTTTTCGAGCTGGTATCGACAATTACGGGCGCGCCAACTTGGAGCTGACAGGATGGCCGGGTGGTCCCACGGTTCGACGGGAACCAGCGTGCGGCGCCGTGTTCGAACCTTACGGCCCCGTGGAACTCGAAGCGATCATCAGCATGATCTCGGGCCTCGTTCTGGACTGTATCCTCGGCCAGGTCGGCACGTCGACGCATCGAATGTGGGCCGGACAGGAACGAATGCTCACGGCCGCCGGTGGCGTTTGGACAGATGCATGGAAAGTCATAGCGGGTTCGAACACTGGGTCAGTGGTGCACGAGCGTGGATGGGCTGAACCTGTGGGCCAACGGGCGATTGCCGCATGATCGGCTATGAAATCGGCATGTCCGGACAATCGCTGGTGATTTCCGGAGAGGTGCTGCACCACTTTTCCTCCTACCGACAGCTCAGATGGTGGCATCGCGAGGCCGGAGGTCAGCTCTTCGCTCGGTTCGAAGGCAATCAGGTGCTGGTGACCCACGCGACCGGGCCGCGACAGACCGACCGGCGAGCTCGGCGATTTTATCACCCAGATCGGATGGCTGAGCAGCGCGAAGTCGACGTCTTTCATCAGGCAGGTCACCATTTCATCGGAACATGGCACACCCATCCCGAGGATCGGCCGACGCCGTCGGCGATCGACATCGACTCCATTTCTGAAGCGTTCCGGCTGTCCAAACACGCCTTAAATGGCTTCGTATTGGCCATCGTCGGGCGCAGCCAGCTCCCAGCGGGACTCTATGTTGGCATCTCAGATGGCGCGGTGCTGCATCAACTCAAAAGCTTGGGGAGAAGCCCCTCACATCATTCAGCCCTCGTGGTTCTGTCGGAGGACCTAGTCTCATGAAAGATCGGCTAGGGCGCTTGTTTGACCGCTGGGTGGAATGGCGCTTCCGACTGCGATCCGTCGTGCTAGCGCTTATTTCATCGGGTGTCGGTCTACTGTTGGCAGCTCAAGCTGGCTTCGTCGCGAAATTGGTCACCGGGCCGAAGTTGGGCGGCTTCGAATTTTCGGTCGATACCGGATCTGGAACGCCTGCCTACGTGACCAACATAGCAACCACAGTCGGCGCAGCGTTGGTTGTCGTCGGGCTGGTTTCGCTAATCTGGCAAGGCTGCCAGGAACATAGCGCGGCTCAGAGAAAACGTGTTCTGATCATCGAAGCCCGCGGCCTTCGAAGCGGTCCCGGTCGACCCCTTCAAGAAGATGTTCCCAAGGCCGTTGTCGGACGACGCGAGCTTCGGGTTCTGGACTTTCGCCAGATGTACGAAGCCGACATCACCGATCCGGAACTCGGTCTTGACGAGGCGCACTCTCTGCCCGGCCAAATCCGGCAAGCTGCTTCAGGAACGGATCGAGCCGATTTCCAACTTATCTACGGGGGCGTCGCGCCGGTTCCCTACACCTTCCTCACAGGGGTGCTTGTCGATGATGAGAACGGCTTGACCGTTATGGATTGGGATCGGTCCGGGGAGCGCTGGAGGCTTCTGGACAACGCCGACGATGGCGAGAGATTTGTGATTTCCGGGACCGAGGAGCTGACCCATGCGGCTGAGGTCGTCATCGCGATCTCGGTCTCCTACCGTGTCCAGGCTGCCAACGTTCGCGCAGCATTTCCGGGACGCCCCGTCATCTGGCTGACGCTGGAAAACGGAAGTACATCCAGCCATTGGTCCGCCGAAAAGCAGGCCGCGTTGGCGAAGCAGTTTCTCGACGTTCTGGGATTACTGGAAGGCATGGGAGCACGCCGTATCAATGTTATCCTGGCCGCTCCCAACAGTCTGGTCTTTCGGTTTGGTAGGACCTACGACCGTAATCATCCGCCGTTGATCGTCTGGCAGTACGAGCGGGAGCAAGCAATTGCTTATCCGTGGGGAATTTTGATGCCGCCAGGCGGGCGTGGAAGGGCGTCTGTCGTACGCTCAGCCCTGATGCAGGCTGATTAACCACCGACTACGGCCAATCCGTGCCTTCTCATTCACGCAAGCCTTCCGATCTTCGCGCCCACCGGCAGCCATCGCTCAGGCTTGCGCCGGTTTTATTTTAGAGGCCACCATATGTGTTGAGGGGTGGAGGTGGGAATGGTGGTGCCGATTTGTTCATGGCAAAGCGCGGCCGAACAGCGTGGTAGATCCAGCGCAAGCGCGGAAATTGAAAAAGTAACGTACGCGTCTCCGCGTTCGTTGCTCACAAATGAGTTCATATCAATACTTAAGGGTGGTCCGGTGATTTCAGCGGATTTTTTGAAAGAGCCTCTCTCCGATGGTCTGGACAATTTCTTCTGCAGGGTGATTGGTGAGTACTGACATAAATTGAGGGTATAGATCGGATGTTATCTGGATTGTTCCCTTTGATTCATAAGAAATAATTTTATTATATACAAGATAGTCTTTGCTTAAATCTTCTATCATGGGGCTTGGGTCTCTTAGTGCTCCTAGTTTATGCGTGCTGGCGATCATGTCTCTGATGGTCGGGTCAATTAATGTCTGTCCAAGTTGCACCCACATGTGCCACTGTACTACCCCAGATAAGCTGGCGGGGAGCTGTTTTTCATAATTCAGTATGTGTAAGCATTGTTGACTGTTTATTTCGGGATCCCACACCATTTCGCCGGATGATTTAATATTTCCGACATGAAGCTCTGGTTCAGCGCCTACGATAGCCGCTTTTTCGATCTGCTTTTTGAGAGTAAGAAATAGAAGGGGAGAGAAGATGTAACACGCTCCAGCTAGATCTGGAACGTCATCGCGAATAGCGTTATATGTATGTAGTAAGTAGTGTCGAAGTGAAGCGGTTAACATTCGATAAATCCAAAATGCTGGTTCGCCACTCATAATGCCAAGTGATGGTCGCTTGTAGCTTGCGCATGGTGTCCGGCCTGCGGCGCGGAAGGCAGTAAGGAAGAGCAGGCCTGATTGCCGCCAACCCACCGCCATCTCTCGCTAAGTGCCATTATGTGCGGTCTCAGGATGCTCCGTCTGTCTGCTCAGGTGGGCAGTGCGTCACTGCGTAGGGAATGCGCGGGTGAATCCGTCGCGGAGCGATCTTAGGCCCAGTGGCGTGGCGAAAGCCCTCCACGCGGAGGGCATCGCCGAAGCTAGGCGGCAGCGCGACGGCCAGCAGAAGGCTCGCCAGCTCGTCCCTGTCGATCACCATGGTATGCGTCTCCGGGCCGTTGCCAGCGGCGCCCAGCTCCGTCAACAGCCCGAGTAGCCGCTCCCTCGGAGCGTCCAACGAGTGCGCGGCGACGCGAATGCGCCGAATGAGATCCTCGTCCATGGCGTTCGACGCCTCCGGCTGGTGGCGTACATCCTAGCCGATATCCAACAGGCTCGCGAGACAGCTTCGAAGTCGGCCATGGCTGCTACGTCACTTCCCCGGCCGCGAGAGCCTGTGGCTTGGCCTGAAGACGCGTTCCGGATAGGGCTCGATAGTGAAGCATGTTCACTGCGAGGGGCCAGGCTGTAGGTCGTCGACTTGTTCTGCGGAGCCGGCGGCATGGCCTTGGGGCTGTCTCGAGCGGGAATGAGGATTCGACTGTCGTACGACTTCGATGAGAAGGCTCTGGCCGTCCATCGAGTAAACGTCCCGTCACCATTTCGACTGCGTGCGATTGGGCTCCAGAGGCGCCGAGGTCCCCGCGAAGAAAACCTCGAGGACGTCCTGAAGCTCGCTCCGGACATCGCCGAGATCGCGCCAGACGTGGTCGTTGGCGGTCCGCCATGCCAGCCCTTCTCGCGGGCCGGGAAACGCCTTGGTGAAGTGGTCCCCGAAATCCGGACAGGGAGTTAAGCTTGGTTCGGCCTGACGGAAGGACGAGCCCGATGACCGGGAAGAGGAAGCGGTATTCAGCGGATTTCAAGGCAAAGGTGGCCCTGGAGGCGCTGCGCGGGGAGCAGACGGTGGCACAACTGGCTGCGAAGCACGGCGTGCACCAGACGATGATCAACACCTGGAAGAAGCAAGCCGTCGAAGGGATGGCTGCGGTGTTTCCCGGCAAGGCGGAAGCCGCCGATGCCGCCCGCGAGAGCGAGATCGACCAGCTCCACGCCAAGATCGGCCAACTGGTGGTGGAACGGGATTTTTGCGTCGGGCCTCTAGGCGTTGAGCGTTGGGCGGCGGCGCGAGATGATCGAGCCGGATCACCCTCGGTTACCGATCACGCGCCAGTGCGCCTTGGTCGGTATCAGCCGGTCGGCCTATTATGGGAGCCCGAGGGCCGAAGGCCCCGAGACGCTTACGGTCATGCGGGCGATCAATGGCCAGTTCCTCGAAACGCCATGGTACGGCTCGCGGCAGATGGTCCGCCATTTACGCCGGCAGGGGCACGAGGTGGGGCGTAAGCGCGTGCGACGCCTTATGGCTCGCATGGGTCTTGCCGCCATTTATCAGCGGCCGAAGACGACGGTGCGGCACCCGCAGCACCGCGTCTTCCCCTATCTCCTGCGCACGATGGCGATCGACAGGCCTGACCAGGTCTGGTGCGCGGACATCACCTACATCCCGATGCGACGCGGCTTCCTGTCCATCATGGACTGGTACAGCCGCCGGGTTCTCTCGTGGCGGCTGTCCAACACCATGGAGACAGACTTCTGCATCGAGGCGTTGGAGGAGGCCTTGTCCCAGTTCGGGCGACCCGGCATCTTCAACACCGACCAGGGCAGCCAGTTCACCAGCCCGCGCTTCACCGAGGTGTTGCTAGACGCTGGTGTGCGGGTCTCCATGGATGGCCGCGGCCGATGGATGGACAACGTATTTCATCGAGCGCCTCTGGCGCTCCCTGAAATACGAATGCATCTACCTCAACGCCTTCGAGACCGGGTCCGAGGCCCGGGCCGGGATTGGCCGGTGGATCACCTACTAGAACCGCACGAGGCCCCACTCGTCCTTCGGCGGCAGAACGCCGGAGGAGGTCTACACGGCCTGCGACGGCATCAACATGGCGGCGTAATGCACACCAGAACCAAGCTTAGCAAAGCCGCCAATCTGCCCGCGCAATGGGGACCACCTCAGTGGACGAAGGCTCCACCGCTTAGGCATTTTTGGCCGGATTTGGCCGGATTTGGCCGGATACTCGAGGTGAGACTGAAGTTTGAGTTCAGATAAACCCCAATAAATCAGCCCCTTACGCCGCGCGCGTACCGACGACCCTACGAGCGTCGATCAAAATTCATGGCCGGATCTGGCCGGATACTTCCCGGCGGGGCAATTGAGGTTTGGCAATGGGCATCGGGGAATAGGCTGATACAAGCCGACCGCTGGAGCTTCGTCGACGCGATTCGCGGCCAATGGGCGAGCGGGTTTATGATGCCGCCTCAGGTTGCCCCCTCTACCGTCGGCGCTTTTCGGCAGGCCAGCACTCCTGTATGATGGTCTCGATGGTGTTGCGAGGTCATACATGAGCACAATCGATGGGAAACTGACGCTTCGTCGTCGCGAGGAGATTGTGCGCGATGTCATTGCTGATGCTCGCATCGAAGGGATGGATCTGAGCGACACCGCCCGCAGTGTCCTGGACGATTGGGCCGCGGGAACGATTTCCACTGAGGAGCTTCGAGCTTGGAAGTTGGAACGAATCCGATTGGTTAAGGAAGCCAACGAGCAGAATGTTCGTCTACGTGCGTGACCCGTACGTAGACGAACACGGAGTTCTGAAGAACAAACTTGGCTTTACAACCCAAGAAGAATTGGCGCGAGAAGAAGCGGATTTGGCAGCCTTTGAACGTGCAGTTATAATCTCTGAGCCTCCGCGCTCAGTGTTTGATAGTAGATTGTTGGCGTATTTACATAAGAGACTGTTCGGTGACGTGTACACTTGGGCGGGGAAGTAGCGCCTATGGCGGAACTCTGGTTGACGGCCAAGCGTCAACCTGCTTACGTCTCGTCACGCTTCCCTTTGAACCGAGTTTCTGACGCCTTGCCGTTGGCTGCTGCCCAGTCTCCGATCTTGCGGAATAGGACCGCCAGGTAATCGGCGCTCTCCGGAAGATCATCAGCACCAAATGGTTCGTGTTGATCGCTGCTCAATAGCTCATTGAGCAATCCCTGGACGGTCTCCTCCAACGCGCCGCCATCTGCGATCCGCCTGTACGTGGCCAGTGGCTTGTCCTTTGACTCTTCGTCGCCCGAGAGGAGGCGCTCGAAGTCGGGGATGCTGATGCGATGTCGAACGGTCAGGTTCGCCGCTCGCGCTTTGACGATCGCATCTCGGATCTTCCCGTTCTCAGTCCACATGCCGTTCTTGTCGCCCTTCTTGTTGAACGGCGGATCACAGTCATGAATGACGCCGAAATCAATCTTGAAGTGCTCGAGAACCCTGATGATGGGCACGATAATCGCCTTGCCTCGGCATCGTATAATTGTCACTTGGTTGATAAGCTCGTGTCGCTTTTCAATGACAGCAGCCATGAACGCAGCATGCTCGGTGTCCCCCTCGACAATGATCGGGTAGGAGCCGAAGAATATTTCGGAGAAGCTGGGGTCAATATGTTGCAGTGCTTGCAGGCGCTGCTTTTCGTCGGATTCGAACTCGATATGGTCCGAGCGGTAGATGCGGGGTGCGATTGTCCCGGTTGCTGACTCGGTGCCGCGCTCCAGCCGAACAATCGTCGTATGATCCTCGAACGGATTGATGAAATAGGGGGAGTGAGTCGTCATCATGACCTGCCAATCCGGGCTCTCAGCCAGCTTATACAAGTGCCGCTGTGCGGCTCGGGCTGCCATCGGATGCAGGGCGTTCTCTGGTTCGTCTATGAGGAGAAGATAGCCCGGCAGCGCTGGGTCATCGGGGCTCTGCGGGATTGCGCTTCCAGCGTCATGCGCATCCAGTTTTGCCTGGAGCTCATCCAGCGCGCACTGAACCTCGGCGACTTGCGCTGCGGACACACCCTTTTTGCTTTTCTTTTTGTCCTCATCCTTATGTGCGGCAACTAGTGTCTTTCTGTATTCAGTCCGTATTTCCTTGTCACGGCTCAGCTCGTTGTGGACTTGCAGCATGGCCCAGAACAAGGCGCGTCTGGCACCGGTACCTTGCTGGCGAAGGCCGGTTTCTGTGGCTCCGTCCTTGACGCGGATGCTTGATCCATTTTTTACGAGATCCGACATTTTCGGAACGAGAGGAGTCGCGCCGATATTCAGCCGGACATCCATTTGAGGGAAGACACCCTTGAATCCTGTCGTGATCCGATCCGCAATCGTGTTGAAATGCTGCTCGTGAGCTATGCTCAACGTGTCGATATGCCCTGTGACACTGGCGATGGCTTTTGAGAGTGCAGATTCCGCATTCTGGCGCTCGATGTCGAGGTTGGTGATTAAAGGAGCTAGTGCAAGCGTTAGCAGCATCTCTTCGGTCTTCTCGGCATCGTCGAGAGAGCCAATGCGGAGGGGGCGTGGAAGCCTCGAACTGAAGACAGGGTCTGCGCCCCCTGCCTTACCATCTTGAGCCCAGTCGCCCTTGCCATTCTCTCCGCCAGAAGGATCCCACGTTGTGCGAACCTTTTGAAAATCAGGTGCCGCCCACTGCCACCGACTTCTCACAATCTTTAGATCGTCCCGTTGCTCTTTCCAGCGGTTGTCGACGTTTCCAATGCCGTCAGGGATGTGCACCTCAAGGAACACCTCAGACGGATCCTCTGGCGAGGCGTGTTGGCAGCGATCGAGTGACGGAACGAATGTCTCGGATCCTTTGGCAAGCTCGTAAGCTCTCAGGAGTGTGGACTTACCGCAGTTATTGCGGCCCACGATGCAGACCACATCATCGAGCGCGATATCTATGCTCTCGCTGCCGATACACCCGATATTGCGCACGGTCATTCGAACCAGCTTCGACCGATTTTCCTTGGTCATTCCTTATCCCTCCCAGAAGCCTATACCTTCTGGCGGGATGATCTCGTTAGTCAAGGATTGGGGGAGGCGCGTTCTGAAGGAACCCCGGCAAGCACATCGGCCACACGCTATGTGTCGTGCGCCGGTACGTGTCGCCTTCGACGAGCGCGAATCCTGTGTGCCCCTGGCTTCGAGATCGTATGAGCCCACGTAACGAGGCCTGATGTTGCCCCGGACGTTAGGATATCCGGCGTCGGAAAATTCCAGCGCTAAGGCTCATTCTGGTGGTTGTGCCGGAGAGCTATTTGAACCACCCCAGGGCGGTGTCGCGCCGACCTCACCCCAGAAAATCATGATTGCCCTGATATAGCGGTCGAGATCGGCGGTGTGGACTTGTAGGGCGCTTACCAAGCGGGCGTTCTTCGATAGGTCAACTCGCTGTTCGGGTGTCTCGTGCTCCCACAAGTTCGGGGCCCGCAAAAGCAGCCTATTGGCGGCGTGGCCGTCACCGTGCCGC
Source organism: Azorhizobium sp. AG788 (assembly GCF_943371865.1). Classification (GTDB taxonomy): domain Bacteria; phylum Pseudomonadota; class Alphaproteobacteria; order Rhizobiales; family Xanthobacteraceae; genus Azorhizobium. The sequence goes on from NZ_CALRWL010000002.1 coordinate 127,262, forward strand.
AGGGCGCTGACCAGTTCCCACAACTCACGCAGGTCGTTCACGATGGGCAGCGCATCGACGTCAACGTGCTTAATCTCCCGAACAAGGATTAGGATCTGGTCGAACCGAGCGCTTTCGACCTCTGCCCGCCGGTCCAGAGCAGTGTGAGCTAGCCACAGGCGCAGATGACGTTCGAAGGCCGCGCCGATCGTCAACGCGAAGGCGCGCCGGGCTTCCTGACACAGCGCATTGTGGGTCTCGGCCTCCGCGAGGGCAAAGAACGCTTCCTCGTCAAGCTCGCCCGTGGGGCGTGCATGGTCAGAGGGCGCCAGTTCACGGAGAGCTGGCGCGATAACGCGCCTCACCAGCCGGTCCAGATCTGCCTGAGCAATCAGAGCAAGTCTGTCGGAATTGGGCGCAGGGCGCTCCCCCATGGGCCAATTAGTCTTGCGGTGGATTGGCGAAATAGCGTCCTAGTCCGCCCTTCTCGCCATTTGCATATGTGGCGAGCCAACTATCGTCGGTCTCGAGGAAGCCGCCCCAGCCCTGCTGCCGTAGGCGCTTTCGTTCTGCTTCGACGGCCCGGAACCGATAATGGTCGTAGACGTCGAGGACGTGGACTGAATAGCCCTCAGCCAAGCCGCGATCGCCGCTGATGATGACCATATTCTCGTCGTTGGAATAGGAGGCCTTGAAACCGAGATTGTGGCTGCCGAGCACGACGGTGCAGTTGGCAGACAACGGGTCGATGACCAGGATCTTGTCGTGGATGATCGCTCCGACGGCTTTGGCGCTCAGCTTCTCGGCCCCGAAATCCTTCAGCAGGCTGCGGTCGTCGATCCGCGAGGCGCGAATGATCTCGACATTGGCGTCCTTGAAGGTGTGGGGCGAGATGGCTGGGAGGTCATCTTTCAGATTGGCTCTGTCCTTTTTGTCCTTCGGAACGTAGTTGGGCATGGCGTTGGGGCTTGAGACCGCACCGGCGACGATCAATTTGCGGTCCTTCAGCCCAATGTCGATCGCCTCGCCGATGATGCAATCTTTTCCTTTCTGGCCCGGATAGAAGGCGAGGAAGAGAATGGCATGCTTGGCCATCCGCATGCGGCGGTAGACTTCGCTGAGGTCTGGCGGCCTCTCCTTGCCCTTACTGCGCTTAGCCATATTCGGCGAGAACCAGGCTGTCAGCGACGCGCCGCCTGAAAGCGGAACCGTCGCTGGGATTTTGTTTTCCCTACGTAAAGTGGGGCTCTGCTGGGCGTCCTTCATCGGTATGCCAAACGGAACGGGGACATCGAGGGCGTCTGCCTTCAGGCGCTTCCAATAGGCGAGGAATGCCTCGGCGGCGTCGTCATTCTCGATCAGCAGAGCGTTGTTGGTCTGGCCAGCTACACCGGTCGATGTCCAGTTTGTGCTGCCAGTGAAGACAGCGCGGGTCCCACCGTTGGGAGGCACATGAACCACGAATTTGTTGTGCCCGATATGGGTGGCATTGTTGAACATCCGATGCTGTAGATCGACTCCAGCGGCGACTAGTGCCTGGCGGGCCGAGGCGTTGCGTTTATCCCAGACGCCTTCGATTGCCGAGGTGTTGGCGAGGATGACGTGGATGCGGGCCGCGTTCTCGACGAGGAGTTCGAGGAGCTCCTCGTCTTCCAGCTCGTAGAGAGCGAGATAAAATTCGCCGGGTCGAGCGAACAGCTCGTGGAGCAATGGCAGGACGTCGCCAGCCAGGTACTTGCGGTGTGGATCGTTGGGATCGGAGAGCTTGTCGATAAGCTCGTCCGGCTTGAGGACGCCGTCCGCGAGCAGAACATTGCGCATCCATTGGGCGGCCAGGATGCCGTTGGTGAAGGTGCTGCGAAACGCTCCGCGTCGGCTCGTGATCGTGATGTCGTTAGTCCTGACGGCCTCGGTGAGATAGCCCAGCGGCCGGGGACGGCCCTCATAGGCGTCTACCTCGATCATCTTGATCTTGCCGTTGGCTAATTTGATGGGCTTCTTTTGACTGTCGAGCTCGGCAACCTTGACCCGCCTTGGTGTGGGATCGGGCGCGCGATCCAGGCCTGGCTTCCAATTGCCCAAGGCTCGGATCTCGTAGCGCACGCGAACCTCGTCGGGACGGCGGCTCGCTCCGTTGCGTTTCTTACGTAAGGTCAGGTCTCGCCATGAGAGCTTCTGCACCGGCCAGATACTAGTGTCCTCGGGGATCCAATGGGGGTTGCTCTGCCCTTTGAAGCCCACCCAGGTGGCGCATCGAACGCTCTCTTCGACCGTACCGTCTGCCTTGAGATAAATGCGTGTGACGTCGAAGCCCAAGCAGCCAGGGATAAGCTCGTCGACATCCCAAGCGATGAACGCGACCTCATTATTGGCGTACGCGCGCGCTGACACGATTTTTGCCATGGGCCCCTCGCTGTCGCTGCTATTCCTAGAAAAGCGCGAATAGTGGCCTTCAGCAACCATAGTTTGTTAAAGCGCGTGTGATGGTCCCGTGACGCTGTTGATTGAGGTCAAGATCGGGTCGGACATTTGCCCCATTTGGCTGCCGGGGATTCACCGCTCCCGGACATGGAGGCGTTCGATCAACCTCCCGAGGTTGTCGGAGGTGCCAACTCTCGAAGAAGTGCCGTCGTTATGCGCCATCCAAAGCGTCGCTAAACAACACTGGTCGCTAAACAACACCGGCAGATGCGGAGAAGCGTTCCCCGACACAGGCGGAGCAGAGCCACATTGCTGTCTATCCAAATTTGGACCATGTCTGGATCGGGATGCAGGAACGTCGTGATGCCAACCATTGAACCAGCAAGGTCCAGCTCCTCTGTGCCGCAGATCGGCGGCGACGAGATTTTCACTCCCGCCAGGCGCCGCCAGGTGAGCAGGCCTGGCCTGCGCACATTCGTTGCGCTGGCCAATCTCTGGGATCTCACCGAGGAGCAGCGCCTACGCATGCTCGGCAGTCCGTCGCGTTCGACCTATTACAATTGGGTCAAGGCGGTGCAGCAGCACCGGGAGATCACGCTCGATTTCGACATCCTGGTCCGCATCTCCGCAGTGCTCGACATATGGTCGGCCCTGCGCATCCTCCATGAGACAGAAGCGGAGGGCATTGCCTGGCTTCGCGGGCCCCATCGGGAATTGGTGTTCGGTGGCAGGGCTCCGCTGGAGGTGATGGCGAGCGGAACGCAGGACGCTCTCTTGACGACCCGCCGTTTCCTCGATGCGGCGCGTGGCGGCCTCTACATGGAGCCAAATCAGGTGGACGAGAACTTCGAACCCTATCGGGATGAGGACGTCGTCTGGTCGTGAGCGACAGGTTCGCCGAGGCGCCCGAGCCGTCCTACAGGATCATTCCGTCTCGCTTCCCTCCGATCTCGGTGTTCGACACCGTTGCGACGGCTGCCGATCTGGAAGCGGTGATGGATCTCGTAGGCTGGACAAGCGATCGTCTCGTCGCCGATCGGCTAGCTCGTCTGGATCGCGCCGAGTGGGTGTTCGGTCAACCCAACTCCAGCATTGTGATGGCAGCCTTCCTCCACGTCGCGCCAACGGGGATGAACCGTCCCGGGTTCACCGGAGGCTATTTGGTTTGAGTCACGCCGCCATTTTCTGCTCATCGAGCTGAGCGTAGTAGCATTCCTCCCCGGGCGGTTCACCCCCGGCCGCACTGAAACGTCCGACGCCGTTTCGGCGCAGGCTGTGTGGGCCTCACTTTCCCAGTAGAAAACGCCCATAGGTCATCACGAAGATGGCAAACGCTGCAACCCAGGCCGCGCCCGACAGATACATCAAGGGAATGGCCCAGGTGGTCGCGAACATCATGGCGAGGCGCAGCGCCACGGCCACTGAAATCAGCATGTAGCTGGCCAGCGTCGCGCGCGAGGCCTGCAAGGGGTGCCCGGTATGCCCCAGCGTGGCCCGCGTCATGATGGACAGCGTCATGGTGCCGATGGCCCCGATGGCCCAGACATGGATGCCAAAGGCCAGCGGAACACGTTCTGGTGTGAAGGCATGGGCTCCTGCCGCAAGAAAGCCCGCCGCACCGAACAGGAAGCCAACGTGGAGCACCAGGACAATCCCGCTCGATCCGGTGCGCCAGCCCTGCCACCGTGAGAGCCGCCAGAGGTTCGCGCCGCCGGCCAGCAGCAGCACCGTGCCGGTGGCGCGGGCATCGGGCTGGGCCACCCACAGCGCCAGCGCAGCACCCGACAGCGCCAGGACAATGCCATCGGCCGGGCCGAACGGCACCGGCCGCGCCGTCACGCCTTGCTTGACCAGCCAATTGTGCGTGAAACTCGGCACCACGCGCCCGCCCACCAGCAGGATCAGCGCGATCATCAGGGCCACGCCGGCGCGGGCGGAAACCGCCGCCGTCCCCTCCAGCGCCGCTTCCACATGGAACATGGCATTGGCGAGGCCCAGCAGCAGCACGAGGCTCGCCACCTTGAGATTGCGCCAGTTGCGCCCTGCCACCACCTCGCGCCCGATCACCAGCCCCAGGACCAGCAGAAAGCCGACATCGATGGCGAAGGCCGGGATCCACCCGATCAGCGCCGAGAGGAACACCGCCATGCGCCCGGCCAGCCACACCGCCGCCAGGGCGATCAGGGGACGGCCCGCCACCGGCAGGCGCCCGGTCCAGTTCGGGACCGCGGTGAGCAGGAAGCCGGCGACGACGGCGGCGCCGAAGCCGTAGACCATTTCATGGACGTGCCAATCCTGCGGCGAGAAGGCCGTGGGAATGGTGATCTCGCCAGTAAAGAATGGGGGCCAGATGGCGATGGCCGCCACCGCCCAGAGCCCACCGGCTAGGAAGAATGGTCGGAAGCCCCGGCTCCAGAGGGGCGTGCCCTCGTACGCCCGGTGCGCTTGCGCAGTTCTCTTCATGACCCCTCGCCCTTTCATGGCCAGAACAGTCCGTGCGCGCCCGCGACCGCGCCGAGCACCGTCAGTCCGGCTCCGGCCAGCAAAACCATGTGGATCAGGCTGATGTTCAGCAGGGAAGCCTGTGGCTGCGTCCACAGCCGACGCTCGACGATGCGATGAAACACGGGTTCCACCACGAACAGCATGAGCATGAAGAGGACCCACAGCCCGACCATGCTGCCCATCCACCAGAATGCTGGGTCGTGGAAGCGGCTCCAGAGGTCCATGCGGGTGACCATCCAGCCGCCCGTCATGCCGACCACCGGCACGGAAACCCGCACCTGAGCCGCGAAGCGCACTTGCACGAGTTTCAGCAGGGCCGCACCCTGAACCCCGCCCTGGGACCGGGCGAGCGGCAACAGCACAAGGGTGACGAAGGCGAGGCCGCCGATCCAGTGGATCACGGCGATCACGTGCAGGGCACGGGCAAAGGCGACATCATCCATCACGGCTCTCTCATCCCGGACGGAACGCCGCGACCACGGCGGGATGGGTCTCGATGCGGCCCGCGCCGATGAGATCAAGGGCATAGGGCACGGCAGGAAACACCGCGCTCAGGCAGGTGGCGATGGCGGCGGGCTTGCCCGGCAGGTTGATGATGAGCGTCATGCCCCGCACACCGGCGGTCTGGCGCGACAGGATGGCGGTAGGCACCACCTTCAGGCTCGCCAGGCGCATGACCTCGCCGAACCCCGGAAGCTCCTTCTCGAGTACCATCCGCATCGCCTCGGGCGTGAGGTCGCGCGGCGCGGGGCCGGTGCCGCCGGAGGTGAGGACGAGGTCGAGCCGATCCGTATCCGCCATATGCACCAGGGCCGCGCGCACGCTTTCGACCCCGTCGGGGATCACCCGGCGCACCGGGTCCCACGGCGAGGCGATAGCGTGGGCGAGCCATTCCTCCATGGCCGGCCCGGCGCGGTCGGCATAGTCGCCCCGGCTGGCCCGGTCGGAAATGGTGAGGATGCCGATGCGCACCATGGCTCAGCCTCCCAGCGCCGACATATGCCGCGCCGTTGCCGGTGCGCCATTGCGGGCGATTTCGAAATCGTGGCCGCGCGGCTTGCCCCGGATGCCGGCATCGATGGCGGCGTGGAGGGCATCGTCGCCTTCCGAGGCCCGCAGCGGCGCGCGCAGATCCACCTGCGCCTCCTGCCCCAGGCAGGTGTAGAGCACGCCCTTGGCGCTGACCCGCACCCGGTTGCAGGTCTCGCAGAAGCTATGGGTCAGCGGCGTGATGAAGCCGATGCGCCCCCCGGTCTCGCCCACCCGTGCATACCGCGCCGGCCCGCCGGTGCGCTCGGCGGTATCGGTCAAGGTCCAGCGTTGTTCGATGATGCGGCGCAGGTCGCTGAGCGGCAGATACTGTTCGGTCCGGTCCTCGCCCACATCTCCGAGCGGCATGGTCTCGATCAGGGTCAGGTCCATGCCGCGCCCGTGGGCAAAAGCGATGAGATCATGGATCTCGGCTTCCGTGCTGCCCTTCAGCGCCACGGCATTCAGCTTCACCTTGAGCCCGGCCGCCTGCGCCGCCAGCAGCCCCTCCATCACCACGCCCAGGGTGCCGCGGCGGGTGATGGCGCGGAAGCGGGCGGCATCCAGCGTATCCAGCGAGACGTTGATCCGGCGCACGCCGGCGCGGGCCAGCGCATCCGCATGGCGCGCCAGGAGGCTGGCGTTGGTGGTGAGCGTCAATTCCTTCAGCCGCCCGGTCGCCAGATGGCGGGAGAGGCTGGCGACCAGATCGAGCACGCCCTTGCGCACCAGCGGTTCGCCGCCGGTGAGGCGGATCTTCGAGACGCCCCGGGCGACGAAGGCGGAGGCGAGGCGATCCAGTTCCTCAAGGGTCAGCAATTCGTCGCGCGGCAGAAAAGTCATGTCTTCCGACATGCAATAGACGCACCGCAGGTCGCAGCGATCGGTGACCGAAAGTCGAAGATAGCTGATCCGTCGCCCGAAGGTGTCCATAAGGCCGCAGCGGGTCATGCGGTGCCCTCCGGCAAGGTGGCGGACAGGATGGCGCGGACGGCGGCGAGGCCGGGATCCTCGGCCCGGTTCATGATGCCGATGAGCTGAACGAACTGCTCATCGGTCGCCGCATCCAGGAAATGCCGCACCAATGCGGCCATCACCTCGCAGGGTGCGCGGCCATCGGCTTGGGAGGCTGCCGCGAGCCGGGCCGAGAGGTCCGGGCCATCAAGGGCGGAGAGAACGCGCGCCGAGACCGCAGGGTCGTCGAGCGCGGCGATGAGCACGCCGAGCATGGCATTCCCCTATTGCACGAGGGGCGTGTCGGCACCGCCGAGCACGATGCCCTTGATGTCGGCGCGGCCCACCAGCAGCGAAACGTACTGGGCATGGGCCGCATGGGTCACATGGTCTTCCAGATAGGCCGCGATCCGCTCCCGCACCGCCTCGAAGGGCAGTTGCCGCCCCGCGATGCACCGATGCATGCGAATGAGATGGACCCCGTAGCGGGTTTCCACCGGGCCGGACATCTCGCCGGCCGACAGAGCGGCGAGCGCCACCTGGAACTCCGGGGTGGTGTCGCCCGGACCGATCTGGCCGAGGCTCCCGCCCACCGCCGCCGACGGGCAATCGGAATGCGCCCGTGCCAGGGCGCCAAATCGCTCTGGCGCGGCGGCAAGATCGGCCGCCAGTAGCGCCGCCTTTTCCCGCGCGGCGGCAAAGGCCGCCGGATCGTCGCGGCGGGCGGCGCACAGGATGTGCTCCACCTCCCACAGCGCCGGCGAGACGAAGCGCCTAAGGTTCTGGCCATAGAAGCGCCGCAGCGCCGCCTCGTCGGCATCCGGCGTGCGCACTTCCTGCTCCAGCAGCGCGCGCATCAGCGCCTCTTCCTCGGTCTCGCGCCGGCCGGCGGTGTCCAGCTTCGGCTCGGCCTCGATCTCCAGCCGCCGGGCCTCCTGGAGCAGAAGCTCGCGGATGACGAGGGCGCGGGTGGCGGCGGTCCACCCCTCGGCCGGCGTGCGCGCCGGGGTGTTCTGCACTTCCGCAGCGATCGCCTTGCGGGAGACGGGCACGCCGTTGACGCTGACGGCGGGCATGGACACTGGCTCCCTGGATGGCGCCGTCGCCCGCTGCGCGGGGGCATGGGTGTGGGGATGTTCGTGCTCGGAGGCGGCGCGGTTGGCGCCGTGATCGACAATCAGCGTGACCATGGTGTTCACTCCCCCCGCTTGCCTGCCGGATGTATGGGTGCCGGGCGCGCCACCCATGTTGCCGCTGGATGATGCGCCGGCGTGCTCTGGCGTCCTCTCCACCCGGTGAAGCGCGTGCGCACCACCTGGTAGCCGGGACGGCCGAGATACCAGATCGGCGCGCTCCAGACGTGCACCAGCCGGGTGAAGGGGAAGACCAGGAAGATGGTCATCCCGAGCAGCAAGTGGGCCTTGAAGATGGGGTTCACGTCGGACACATAGGCCGCGGCCGACGGCTGCAATGTCAGGATGCCTTGAGCCCAGTTCATGAATTTCACCATCTCGTGGCCGTCCATGTGGCCCAGCGAGACGAAGATGGTGGAAAGCCCGAGGGTGAGCTGCGCCCAGAGGAGCAGAAGGATCGCGGTGTCTCCGAAGCTCGACGTCGCGCGGATGCGCGCGTCGAACAACCGGCGATGGGCGAGCAGGGCGATGCCGATAAAACAGGCGAGGCCAGCGAGGCCGCCCACGGTGATGGCCAGCCCCTGCTTGAAGGAATGGCTGACGCCCAGCATGTCGAACACCCAGATCGGCGTCAGCAGACCCACCGCGTGACCGGCAAAAATCAGCAGGATGCCCACGTGGAACAGGTTTGAGCCGAGACGCAATTGCTTGCGCCGCAGAAGCTGCGAAGAGCCGGTCTTCCAGGTGTACTGCTCGCGGTCGAAGCGGATCAGGCTGCCGAGCAGGAACACGGTAAGGCACAGGTACGGATACCAGCCGAAGAGTGCGGAATTGATGGCGGTGGACATGGTGCGTCTCCCTCAGGCGGTGACGGTGCGCGCGTCCCGCGCTCCGGCGCGGATCTGCGTGCGCAGGCGATCGACGGAGCAGCCGCCGAGGGATTCGCCGGGGCCGAACACCACGGCAGATTCCTCCCAGGCGGCATCAAGCGCGGCGAGATCGTCGGTCTCCGGCACGCAGGGGGCGGTGGGGTCCAGAACCATGGGCGCGGCTCCGGCTGCGGCACGGATGGCTGCAAACACCGCTGCATAGGGCGTTCCGCGCTTGGTGAGCAGTTCCTCAAGAGTGGCGAGGATGTGATCGGTATCCGCCAGCAGCCCGCGCGCCTCCGCGCGGGGCCGGGTGGCCACATACTCCAGGAACAATGGCAGGTAGTCGGGCAACTCGTTGGCCGCCAGCATCAGGCCACCGGCGTCATAGAGCCCGGCCAGGTCCACCATGGCCTGGCCCCGGTCCCGGCTCTCGCCATGCACGTGCTCGAACAAATGCAGCGACAATTTGCGCGTCCGGTCGAACAGATCCACGTAGCGCTCCTGCAACTCGTACAGGTCGAGCGTGCGCAGATCGTTCAGCAGCGGCGTCAGGGCCGCATGGTGTTGCGCATCGAGAAGGCCCTCGGCGGCGAGCGCCGCCTCGATCTCGCCGACGGCGTCCACCAGCGACGCACCGGGATAGACGAGCAGCGCCGACAGCGCCTTGAAGGTGATGGACTGAAGGGCAGCGGTCATCACACGATCTCCATCGGGTTCGTGGCCTTCTTCGCCTTGCCGGAGCCGAACAGGTTGAGTTCCGAGGTGCCGCCCGAGCAGCCATTGCCGAAGGAGAAGCCGCAGGAGCCACGCAGATCCTGGGCGTCTTCGCTCCATTCGCGATGGGCGGTGGGGATGACGAAGCGATCCTCGTAATTGGCGATCGCCATCACCTGGTACATCTCCTCGATGGCCGCGCCGGTGAGCCCGACCTCGGCGGCGATCCGCTCGTCGAGGCGGCCATCCACCGTCTTGGCCCGCATGTAGCCGCGCATGGCCAGCATGCGCTCCAGCGCCAGGGCCACCGGCTCCTCATCGCCGGCGGTGAGCAGATTAGCGAGATATTGCAGCGGGATGCGCAGGGAACGCACGTCCGGCATGTCGCCATTGACGCCCATCTTACCGGCGGCGGCCGCCGACTGGATCGGCGAGAGCGGCGGCACGTACCACACCATGGGCAAGGTGCGGTATTCGGGATGCAGCGGGAAGGCGATCTTCCACTCCATCGCCATCTTCCACACCGGCGAACGCTGGGCCGCGTCCAGCCAGGCCTCCGGCACACCGTCCGCCCGCGCCTGGGCGATCACCGCCGGGTCCTTGGGATCGAGGAACAGCTTGAGCTGCGCCTCGTAGAGATCCTTCTCGTCCGGCACGCTGGCGGCGGCTTCAATGCCGTCGGCATCATAAAGCACCACGCCCAGATAGCGGATGCGCCCCACGCAGGTCTCCGAGCACACAGTCGGCTGGCCCGCCTCGATGCGGGGATAGCAGAAGATGCACTTCTCGGATTTTCCCGAAGACCAGTTGTAATAGATCTTCTTGTAGGGACAGCCGGAGACGCACATGCGCCAGCCGCGGCACTTGTCCTGGTCGATCAGGACGATGCCGTCCTCCTCGCGCTTGTAGATGGCGCCGGAGGGGCACACCGCCGCGCAGGCCGGGTTCAGGCAGTGCTCGCACAGGCGCGGCAGGTACATCATGAAGGTGTTTTCGAACTGGCCGTAGATTTCCTTCTGGACCCCCTCGAAATTCACGTCCTTGGCGCGCTTCTCGAATTCGCCGCCAAGAATTTCCTCCCAGTTCGGCCCCCATTCGATCTTCTCCATGCGTTGCCCCGAAATGGCCGAACGGGGCCGTGCGGTGGGGAACGCCTTGGATTCCTTCGCGGTGTGCAAATGCTCATAGTCGAAGGTGAAAGGCTCATAATAATCGTCGATCTCCGGAAGATCGGGGTTGGCGAATATGTTGGCCAGAACGCGCCACTTCGCACCCATCTTGGGCTCGATGCGGCCGTTTTTCTTGCGCTGCCAGCCGCCGTTCCACTTCTTCTGGTTCTCCCACTCGCGGGGATAGCCGACGCCGGGCTTGGTCTCCACATTGTTGAACCAGGCGTATTCCACGCCTTCGCGGTTGGTCCAGACGTTCTTGCAGGTCACGGAGCAGGTATGGCAGCCGATGCATTTGTCGAGGTTCAGCACCATGGCGATCTGTGCGCGGATTTTCATTGTGCAGCCTCCATCGGCAGGTGGGTGGTCAGCGGGCCTTCGAGCCAGTCCACTTCGGCCATCTTGCGGACGACGATGAATTCATCGCGGTTGGCGCCCACGGTGCCGTAATAGTTGAAGCCATAGGCTTGCTGGGCGTAGCCGCCGATCATGTGGGTGGGCTTGAGCACCGTGCGCGTCACCGAATTATGGATGCCGCCACGGTTGCCGGTGAGCTCGGAGCCCGGCGTATTCACGATCTTTTCCTGGGCGTGATACATCATCATCATGCCCGCCTTGATGCGCTGGGACACCACCGCGCGGGCGGTCAGCGCCCCGTTGATGTTGAAGACCTCCACCCAGTCGTTGTCGACGATGCCTCCGGCCTTGGCGTCGGTTTCCGAAATCCACACCACCGGGCCGCCGCGATTGAGCGTCAGCATCAGCAGATTGTCGGAATAGGTGGAGTGGATGCCCCATTTCTGGTGCGGGGTCAGGAAATTGAGGACGATTTCCTTATTGCCGTTGGGCCGCAGATCCTTGACCCCGGCGATGGTCTTCAGATCCACCGGCGGCTTCCAGGTGACAAGGCCCTCGCCGAAGGCCCGCATCCACAGGTGGTCCTGATAAAGCTGCTGGCGCCCGGTGAGCGTGCGCCAGGGGATCAGTTCGTGGACATTGGTGTAGCCGGCATTGTAGCAGACCTTCTCGCTCTCGATCCCGGACCAGGTGGGCGAGGAGATGATCTTGCGCGGCTGGGCCTGAATGTCCCGGAAGCGGATCTTCTCGTCTTCCTTGGCCAGGGCCAGATGGGCGTGTTCGCGCCCCGTGGCCTTGGAGAGCGCCTCCCAGGCCTTCACCGCCACCTCGCCATTGGTTTCCGGCGCCAGCATCAGGATGACTTCGGCGGCGTCGATGTCGGTCTCGATCTTCGGCAGGCCGTGGGCGGCGCCTTCGCCGCGTACCCCGTTCAGGGCGCCGAGGGCCGCGACTTCATGCTCCGTATTCCAACTGATACCCTTGCCGCCGTTGCCGGACTTGGCCAACAGGGGACCCAGCGCGGTGAAGCGGGCATAGAGGTTGGGATAGTCGCGGGTGACGACGCTGATCGCCGGCATGGTCTTGCCGGGGATCGGCTCCACTTCACCGCGCACCCAGTCCTTCACGTCGATGGCCTGCGCCATCTCGCCCGGCGTGTCGTGCAGGATCGGGGTCAGGACCACGTCCTCTTCCACACCAAGGACTTCCTGCGACACCTGCGAGAACACCTTGGCCAGGCCCTTGTAGATGTCCCAGTCGCTGCGCGCCTCCCATGCCGGGTCCACCGCCGCCGAGAGCGGATGGATGAAGGGGTGCATGTCGGAGGTGTTGAGGTCGTTCTTCTCGTACCAGGTGGCGGTGGGCAGAACGATGTCGGAATAGACGCAGGTGGTGGACATGCGGAAATCCAGCGTCACCAGCAGGTCGAGCTTTCCCTGCGGCGCGGTCTCGTGCCACACCACCTCCTGGTTGCGGACAGCGCCCTCCGTGCCGAGATCCTTGCCCATGACACCATGGGTGGTGCCGAGCAGGTGCTTGAGGAAGTATTCGTGCCCCTTGCCTGAAGATCCCAAGAGATTGGAGCGCCACACGAACATGTTGCGCGGCCAGTTGGCCGGATCGTCCGGGTCATGGCAGGACAGCTCCAGCTCCCCCGACTTGAGGGCTTGGACAACATAGTCCTTCGGCTCCAGGCCGGCGGTCTTGGCCTTGGCCGCGATCTCCAGCGGGTTCTGCTTGAGCTGGGGGGCGGAGGGCAGCCAGCCCATGCGCTCGGCGCGCACATTATAGTCGATGAAGCTCTGGCCCCAGTTCCCGTCCGGGGCGGTGGGAGAGAGGATTTCCGCGGCGGTGAGCGTCTCGTAGCGCCACTGGTCGGTATGGGCATAGAAGAACGAGGTGGAATTCATGTGCCGCGGCGGCTTGTTCCAGTCCAGCGCAAAGGCCAGCGGCTGCCACCCGGTCTGCGGACGCAGCTTTTCCTGGCCCACATAATGGGACCATCCGCCGCCGGACTGGCCGATGGCGCCGCAGAACACCAGGAGATTGATGATCCCCCGATAGGCCATGTCCATATGGTACCAATGGTTGATACCGGCCCCGAGAATGACCATGGAGCGACCGTTGGTCTTCTCCGCATTGGTCGCGAACTCGCGGGCCACCGTGATGATGGCGTCCCGCTTCACGCCGGTGATGCGTTCCGCCCAGGCGGGGGTGAACGGCACGTCGTCGTCATAGCTGCGCGCCACATGATCGCCGCCGAAGCCGCGGTCGAGGCCGTAGTTCGCCATCATCAGGTCGAACACCGTGGCGACCGTGATAGTGGAGCCATCCGCCGCGGGAAGGGTGAGCACCGGCACGTTGCGGGTCAGGATCTCGCCATGCTGGGTGGCGACGAAATGCTCGGTGGCGCGGCCGCCGAAATAGGGGAAGTCCACCGCGGCGATGTCGGCGCCCGCATCGGCCAGGCTTAGCTTGAGGCGCGTGTCAGCGCCGCTGCCGTCCCTCTCTTCCAGGTTCCATTTCGCACTCTCATCCCAGCGAAAGCCAACCGAGCCATGCGGCGCGACCAGTCCACCGGAAATCTCGTCAATGGCCACGGTCTTCCAATCGGGATTCCTGTCCTCGCCGAGGGCGCCGTCGAGATCGGAGGCGCGCAGCATCCGCTCCGGCACCAGCCGGCCCTCCCGCGCCACCAGGCGCACCAGGATCGGCATGTCGGAATAGCGCCGGATATAGTCCTCGAAATAAGCCGCCTGCCGGTCGAGGTGATATTCCCGCAGGATCACATGGCCCATGGCCAGTGCCAAAGCGGCGTCGGTGCCCTGCTTGGGATTGAGCCAGATGTCGGCGAACTTGGTCGCCTCCGCATAGTCCGGGCTCACCACCGCGCTCTTGGTGCCCTTGTAGCGGACCTCGGTATAGAAATGCGCGTCGGGGGTGCGGGTCTGCGGGACGTTGGAGCCCCAGACGATGATGAAGCCGGCATTGTACCAGTCGGCGCTCTCGGGGACGTCGGTCTGCTCGCCCCAGGTCTGGGGCGAGGCGGGCGGCAGGTCGCAATACCAGTCGTAGAACGACATGCACACGCCGCCCAGCAGCGAGAGATAGCGCGAGCCCGCCGCATAGGAGACCATGGACATGGCCGGGATCGGCGAGAAGCCGACGACCCGGTCCGGCCCGTGGGTCTTCACCGTATAGGCATTGGCGGCGGCGATGATCTCGTTGACCTCGTCCCAGGTCGCCCGCACCAGGCCTCCGTGGCCGCGAATGGCGGTATAGGACTTGCGCTTGCCCGCATCCTCCACGATCGAGGCCCAGGCGGCCACCGGCGGCAAGGCGGCGCGGGCCTGCCGCCATAGCTTGAGCAGGCGGCCGCGCACCATGGGATATTTCACCCGCGCGCCGGAATAGAGATACCAGCTATAGGACGCCCCGCGCGCGCAGCCGCGCGGCTCGTGGTTCGGCAGGTCGGGCCGCGTGCGCGGATAGTCGGTCTGCTGGGTCTCCCAGGTGACGATGCCGCCCTTGACGTAGATCTTCCACGAGCACGAGCCGGTGCAGTTCACGCCATGGGTGGAGCGCACGATCTTGTCGTGCTGCCAGCGCTTGCGGTAGCCGTCCTCCCAGGCGCGGTCCTCGTTGGTGACGATGCCATGGCCGTCGGAGAAGGTATCGACGGTTTTCTTGAAGAAGCTCAGGCGGTCGAGGAAATGGGACATCAGTCTCGCCCTTATGAAAGGTGATTACTTGGCCGAAGCCGGAAGGAGGGACGCGGCGCGCTTGGCGCGCTCGACGTCGTGCAGGAGGGCGCCCTTGCGGGTGTAGACGGCCCAGGTCACGGCGAGGCAGATCACATAGAAGATGAGGAAGCCCCACAGTGCCGCCTCTGGCCCGCCGGTGAGTGCGATAGAGGTGCCGTAGCCCTTGGGGATGAAGAAGGCACCGAACGCCGCGATGGCGGAGGTGAAGCCGGTGATGGCGGCGGATTCCTTCTCCACCTGGCGGCGCCGGGTCTCGGCATCGGCGTCGGGCATCAGCCGGCCCATTTCCTTGCCCATGATGGCCGGGATCATCTGGAAGGTGGAGGCATTGCCGACGCCGGTGGCGAAGAACAGCAGCAGGAAGGAGGCGAAGAAGCCCCAGAAGGCGCCCGGCTGGTCCTTGATGCCGATGAACCACAGCACGCCGGACACGCCGATCATCATCAGCACGAACGCCCACAGCGTGACGCGGGCGCCGCCGTATTTGTCCGCCAACCAGCCGGTGCCCGAGCGCGAGAGCGCACCGACCAGGGGGCCGAGGAAGGCGAACTGAAGCGCGTTCACATCCGGGAATAGGGTCTTGGACAGCAGCGGGAAGCCCGCGGCGTAACCGATGAAGGAGCCGAAGGTGCCGGTGTAGAGCCAGCACATGATCCAATTGTGCTTGCGCCGAAAGATGATCGCCTGCTCAGCGAACGAGGCCTTCGCATCGGCGATATCGTTCATGCCGAACCACGACGCGAAGGCCGAAAGTACGATGAAGGGTACGAACACGAAGCCGGCATTCTGAAGCCACATGGGGGCGGGGCCCGTGGCCCCCTTCACCATGGCGGGATCGCCGCCGAGCCAGCCGAAGACGCCCATGGTGATGGCAAGTGGCACCACGAACTGGACCACGCTGACGCCGAGATTACCGAGGCCGGCATTCAGGGCCAGCGCATTGCCCTTCTCCGCCTTGGGGAAGAAGAAGGAGATGTTGGACATGGAGGAGGCAAAGTTGCCGCCGCCGAAGCCGCAGAGCAGCGCCAGGATCAGCAGCACCACATAAGGCGTTTCGGGATTTTGCACCGCATAGCCGATGCCGAGCGCGGGGATGAGCAGCGACCAGGTGGTCAGCGTCGTCCACAGGCGGCCGCCGAAGATCGGCACCATGAAGGAATAGAAGATCCGCAGCGTCGCGCCGGAGATGCCCGGCAGGGCTGCGAGCCAGAACAACTGGTCCGTGGTGAAGGTGAAGCCCACCAGCGGCAGCTTGGCCACCACCACCGACCACACCTGCCAGATGGCAAACGACAACAGCAGCGCGGGAATGGAGAGCCAGAGGTTGCGGCGGGCAATGGCCCGGCCGGTCTTGGCCCAAAATTCCGGGACTTCCGGACGCCAATCGGTGAGCACGCCGCCCTTCGTCCGGGCTTCGGGCGCGGGCACGGCCTCCGGCTCCGGCATGCCCTGCATTTCCGGCAATTGCGGCAACCGGGCCAGCATCTCACCGCCCGCCTCACGCTCCATCTGCCGGATCGCCACATGCATCCAGATGAGCGCACCCGCCACCAGGACGAACAGCGCCATGAAGCAACTGGTCCAAAGGCCGGTGAGATCAAGCAGGACGCCGAATAGGATCGGCAAAAGGAACCCGCCGAGGCCGCCGATCATGCCGACGAGGCCGCCGACCGAACCCACGTGCCCAGGATAATAGACCGGGATGTGCTTGTAGACCGCGGCCTTGCCTAGAGCCATGAAGAAGCCGAGCACGAACACCGTCACCGTGAAGGCAACCAGCCCCATCTCCAAGTGGAAGGCAATCGGGCCATGGACGCCGTGCACCACGTAATCCGTAGGCGGATAGGACAGGACGAAGGTTGCGGCAATGGCGACCAGGAAGGTCCAGTAGAGCACGCGCCGTGCCCCGTAGACGTCGGACAGATGGCCGCCATAGGCACGGAACAGGCTCGCCGGCACCGAGAAGAACGCTGCCATCATGCCCGCCGTCTTGATGTCGAGGCCGTACACATTGATCAGATATTGCGGCAACCATAGCGCCAGGGCGACGAAGGCGCCGAACACGAAGAAATAATAGATGGCGAAGCGCCAGACCTGGATGTTCTTCAGCGGCTCAAGCTCAAGCCAGGCGCTCTTGGGCACCACGCCGGAGCGGCGGCGCGCCACCAGAACCGGATCATCTTTGGTGGTGAACCAGAACACGAGCGCCATGAGCACCAGGCCGGCCGCCCACACCTGCGCCACCATTTGCCAGCCGAAGGCCACAAGCACGAAGGGCGCGAGAAACTTGGTGACTGCGGCCCCCACATTGCCGGCACCGAAGATGCCCAAAGCGGTGCCCTGCCGCTGCGGCGGATACCAGCGCGAGACATAGGCCACGCCCACGGCGAACGATCCGCCGGCGATGCCGACGCCGAGCGCGGCCACCAGCATCTGCGGATAGGTATGGGCATAGGACAGCAGAAAGGTTGCTGCTGCGGCGGCGAGCATGGTGGCGGTGAAGACCACGCGGCCGCCATACCTGTCGGTCCAGATGCCGAGCACCACGCGGATCAGCGAGCCGGTAAGGATCGGAGTGCCGACGAGGAGACCGAACTGGGTCTCGCTGAGGCCCAGTTCCTGTCGGATGCGGATTCCGATGATGGAGAAGATCGTCCAGACCGCGAAGCAAACGGTGAAGGCGAGCGTGCTCATGGCGAGCGACGTGCGCTGGTCTCCGCGATCAACCTCTTGGATGGGATTCATGATGGATCTCGACCGTTTGCTCTGGCGCATCTGTGTCGCGCCCAGGCCGCAAACTGCTGCAAGTTCGGTCCGTCAACTTTGATTTGAATCAGAATAAATAGATGAGGGACTCTAACCGCCCGAAACATTCTGGAAAATATAAGATATATGATAATATATAGGCTAATAAATGATGGAATTATATCTATTAATTGACATTTGTTAAGCGACCGCGTTCATGGAGGCCGTTATCATGACGGAGGCGTCCATGAGGATCGAGGATGCTGCTGCGATCCGCGAACTGCCGCTGTTCCGGAATGTCGAGCAGGGTGTCTTTGCCCGGCTCATAGATGCAGGATTTCTGCAACGCTTTCCGCCAGGCGTGGTGCTGATCCAGGAAAGCGATCGGGCAGATTTCCTGCATGTGGTCGTGGAAGGAACCGCGGAGTTGTTCGCGGGGACTGGGGGGCGGGAGACCACCATCGAACTGGTCCGCCCGGTGGGTCTTTTCATCCTCGCCGCTGTGCTGCGTGACCAGGTTTACCTTCAGTCGGCGCGGACCCTGGAGCGGTCCCTCATCCTCATGCTCCCGGCTGAAAGTGTGCGCGCCACTCTGGAGGCTGATCCCGCCTTCATGCGGGCAGTGGTCATGGAACTGGCCGGCGACTACCGGCGGACCATTCGAGATCTGAAGAACCTGAAACTTCGCAACGGAGCGGAGCGTCTTGCCAACTGGCTCATCCGCGCGGAGCTGGAACAGGGCGCCACCGGAGCCGTCGAAATTCCCGTCGAGAAGCGCACGCTTGCGGCCCGGCTCGGCATGACTCCCGAGAATCTGTCGCGCGCCTTTGCCACTCTCACGGAATACGGGGTTCGGACAAAGGGCGCGCGGGTCGAGTTCACGGACCGGCTGGCCCTCCTCGCCTATGCCAAGCCGGATCCCCTGGTGGACCTGCCGGATTGAACCCAGGCTCAATCATGAATATCAGCTATGCTCGGAGCCTATTAATCTGCCTTGAGTTGTGATTCACAGTCTCCATGGAGGAGGCTGGCAGGGGTGATTTGTTCCTGCTGAGCGAGCGTCTGATGGCTCGGATCTCGCCGTTTTTCCCGTTGGCCCACGGGGTGCCGCGAGTCGATGACCGCCGGGTGGTGAGCGGCATCGTCTATGTGATCCGCAACGGCCTGCAATGGAAGGATGCGCCGAAGGACTACGGCCCGCACAAGACGCTGTACAATCGCTTCATCCGCTGGAGCCGGCTCGGGGTCTTCGACCGTATCTTCGCCAACCTCGCGGGCGAAGGACCAAGACCGGAGCGCATCACGATCGATGCCGCCCACCTGAAGGCCCACCGCACGGCGGCAAGCCTGCTTACAAAGGGGATGTTCCCCGTCGTATCGGGCGCACCAAAGGCGGCTCGAACTCCAAGCTCCACACCGTCTGCGACGGCGAGGGCCGGCCGATCATCATGGTTCTGTCGGAGGGCCAGATGGGCGACCACAAGGGTGCCCGCCTCGTCCTCGATGCCTTGCCGCCGGCCCGAAGCCTGATCGCCGACCGTGGCTACGACAGTGCCTGGTTCAGGCCGGCTCCCAATTCACTCTACGACCTGGGGCGAAGCGTCCGGGGTGCGCGGGTGATGACCGAAGATGGGTCCGGCTACGCCGCCTCGCTGTTCCGCAAGGTGCCCCGGATGCTGGGCGTCCGGCACATCCGCACCCGGCCATACCAATGTCTTTCCGGGCCCGCGGGCAGAAGGTCCGTCTGAGGCCGGCGCCTGTAGGAGCCATTCGTGAAAAAGAGAAGGGCCGCCCTTTTGCACTCCCTACGGGAAGTGTGGCAGCCCATGACCTCCTCAATATGGACGAGATAATCAAAGACTTCAATTTGCTCGGGGACGCGAGTGCTCCATCGTCAATGCGCCACTCCCTCCAGGCGCTCGGTCGCCTCGACGCGCTTGCCTCACTGGCGGGCATGGCGGCCGATGACCTTGGCCCTATGTTTTCGCGCAAGGAAGCGCCGAAGCGAATTGCGAGGACTCGGCATCCGAGGGTTCCGAGTGGCAACAGGGACGATGCAAATCCGCGCAGCGAGGTCGATCCGACCGAAGCCGAGGATGATGAGAGGAGCAAGCGTAGAGGCGGCGCCTGCGACTGCCGTCAACCCCCGCGCATCCCTCACGCCGCGGCATCGGCTGGGGCTCAGGATGATCCGTCTGTCTGCTTGGGCGGGTAACGTTTCACTGCGTAGGGAATGCGCGGGTGAATCCGTCTGGGCGCGATCTTAGCCCCAACGGCTGGCAGAAAGCCCTCCGCTAGGAGGGCATCGCCGAAACTGGGACGTTGCGCGACGGCCAGGAGGAGTCCGGCGAGTTCTTCCCTGTCGATTACGATGGCATTCGGAATTTGCACTTCTGGAGCTTTGCCGGAGTCGGTCAACTCCGCGAGCAGGTCGAGTAGACGCCGTTCTGGAGCGTCCAACGAATGCGCGGCGACACGAATGCGTCGAATGAGATTCTCGTCCATCGCGACTAACCACTCCGGCTCATGACGCATCTTAGCCGATAACCGATCAGCTCGCGAGCGAACTCCAAGTTGGATTAGACCGAGGAGTAACGTCGTTAGATATCGAGAGTGATGGATGACAGCGCGATTGCAACGCATGGCAAGCAGTGACCGCTATCCGGCTGGCTGACGCCGGCCGGATAGCCAACCTCTCCAACGACGAGGCGGACAGTGCATGCTCCACACTGCCCAGTGCGACAACCACTCGCAGGGTTCAATCCATCCGCTTCCAATAGATCGAGCAGCGACCCGTTCTCAGGACGCCACTCGAGGGTCCGCTTGGAACCACTGAGCATCACGCGTTGCGGAAGCCGCCGTGAAGAGGGCCGCGCCGAGGGGCCGAACGCTTCCACGTGTAGGTGGTCCGCGGGAAATCCCGCTTGTTCAAGGCCTTCGCTGATCTGCGCAACCATCGCCGTCGGCCCACACAGATGGATATGCGAGCCGGCTGGCGACACAGAAAGCACATCCGACGATGAGATCCGTCCGGCCCTCCCGTTGAGACCGCCGCAGTTGGAAACCGCCTTCGATCCACTCTGAAATATCTGAAGCGTCAGGCTTGGCAGGTGCGCGGCAATCGAGCGGATCTCGCGGGCGAAGGCCAAATCGGTTGTTGACCTTACGCCATAGAGCAGGTGAACCGGAATGGTCTCTCTGGCCGCTTGCAACTCATGGAGCATCGCGATGAGAGGCGTCACTCCGATGCCGCCAGCGACAAGCACGATCGCGCCCGTGGGTGTGCTCGGGCGATGCAAGACGAACCCGCTCTTCGGCGCACGAACGTCGACCCTCACGGCTGGCAGGCCCTTGAGGCTATGCAGTGCCCTCGACATAAGGCCCGGCGCGCCCGACTGATCGCCGCCCAACTTCACTGAGATCCGATAGCCCTGTCCGTCGAACGGACCGGACAGGGAATAGCACCGAATGATCGCCGTGCCGTCGGGCCGCGGCAGGCGAAGAACGATATGCTGGCCGCCACGGAAAGCAGGCAACGCGATGCCGTCAACGGGGTGGAGGTGGAACGACAGAATACCCTCGGCCTCCATTTCTCCGGCGGAAATTTCAAACGGCCGCCAGCCGCTCCAGGCAAGCGGTTGCGGGGGCGTCAGCGATGCGATCTCGCACATGGACGAGCGCAGGCCGGTGGCCCCACTCACCGGATCGGCATCCCGGTCGGATATCAGGCGATTGTAATTGGCGCCCAGCGGGTCCAATGGGTCGAAGGCAGGCAGTTCGAGAGCGTCATTGGCTTGCCACCAGCCATATTGTGCAGAAACAACGCGCTGATGCAGGCTCGCATCCAGTTTTGCGCGCATGCGCGCCGAGCCATGAGCCGTCCGGATCTCAACCCAGTCATTTTCAGCGATCCCACGCTCAGCGGCGGCATCTGGATGCAGGCTCACCTCAGGATCGGGGAGGCGGCGTCGAAGCGAAGGGGCATGGCGATGCTGCCCATGGCAGTAGTGAGCGACTTTCGCCGAGGTGAGGATGAGCGGGAAGGGTTCGGACCCAATGCGATACGGCGAGAGCGCAGGTTCGATGAAGACCGGAAGGGGCGGTTCACCCGCGTCGAGCAGAATCTCCGAAAAGATCTCGATCAAACCGCTTGGGGTCTTAATCCCATCCTTCTTGTAGCGATCATACTTTGGCGATCCATTCAGCGTGATGCCAGCCGGTTGGTCTCGTAGCTGCTGCAAATCGAGGCCCAGGGGGGAGAGAATTTCGCTCAACCCTTTCTCGATGTCCCCGTCCCAGAACACGTGTCCAAGGCTGAGGCGTTTCGCCAGTTCGAAGACAACAAAGGCATCGGACCGCGACTCTCCCTCGCTCGGTATGACTGCCTGGCGGAGCTGGATGTGGTTGTGCGCCTTCTGGCTCCCCTCAAAGCCGACCCGCAGCGCTTCGCGCTCCCATGGGGTATTGATCGGCAATACGATGTCGGCGAATGCGGCCGTGGGGGTGAGCACGACATCCGCATGGAGATAAAAGTCCAGCTTCTGCAAGGCTGCGGCACCGCGCTGCGCATCGGCGTGATTGACGATGAAATTGCGGCCGAAGTTGACGAGGCCACGGATGGGATAAGGCGTTTCGTCGAGAATGCCGTCGTAAAGGGCGTCAGAGCCAATCCAGCCGCGTTTGGCCGGACCGACCGAAGATCGTGATAGCCCGATGCACTTGGCCCGCTGTTCCGCCGACAAGAGCTCCTGGCCCGAAACGTCTCGGCTTGCCGGTTTGGAGAACTCCACATTCCCACCTGGCGCATCGAAGCTGCCGGTCAGTGCCATGAGGATGGCGATGGCGCGGTCGGTCTGCGTGGCATTGGTATGCTGTCCAACGCCGGACCAGGCATAGTAGCAGACCGGCCCGGACTCGGAGATGAGCCTTGCGGTCTCTGTGACTTGCGCGCGCGGAACCCAGGCAATTCTTTCCACCCGTTCAGGGGGATATTCGTCGCAAAGCTGCCGATAAAGGGTGAGCACCGACCGGCAGTGGAGCGCCACGCCGCCAGCTCCCAAGACCTCCGCATCCGTATAGACCTCAGGACGGCATTCGGCGGTGAAAGCCCGGCTGCGGAGCGAATAGGCGATCAATTGGCCCGTCGACGCATCCCGGGCGATGAAATCGCCGTCGTCAGCTTCCTGCGGTCGGGCGGCGAGATCGCGCGCGCGCAAGAGACGTCCGGTATCGCTGCGTACGAGCATTGCCGCGTTGGTCCAATCCCGGACGAACGCCTGATCGTACCAGCCGTGTCGAAGCATTTCCCCGGCGATGCCGAGGGCGAGCGCCCCGTCCGCTCCGGGACGGACACGCAGCCACTGATCGGCGCGGCCGGCAAAGCCCGCGCGGCGCGGGTCGACGACGATGAGCCGCGCCCCTCGGCTCCTGGCCGCCGCCGTCGCGGTTGCGTGGTCCAGCCATGTCGCACTCGGATTATGCCCCCACAGCACGACGCATCCGGTGCGTTCGAAGTCCGGTGAGGCAATGGACCGGCCGAACGTGAATGCGTGCGCAAAATCCTTATGCCAGTTGCAGATTTCAGTGCCGTTGGCCACGTTCGGCGTCCCGAAGGCATTGGCCAGCCGCTCGATCCAGCGCAGATCATCCGCGATCGGCGTCCCGCTGGGTGTCGTCCAGCCGAAGGCGACCGCTTCTGCGCCGTCGCGCTCACGGATGCGCGCCATTTCGCGGGCGCTGTGCTCAAGAGCTTCGTCCCATCCGATCCGTTCCCAGCCCGGATCCCGATCTCCCCGTGGGCGCGTCCGTCGCATCGGATGGAGCAGGCGCTGCGTATTGTAAACCAGCTCGGGTGCGGCTCTGCCCTTCACGCATAAGGCCTGTCCCGTGGGATGGGAG
The DNA here is from genome assembly GCF_943371865.1 of Azorhizobium sp. AG788. Classification (GTDB taxonomy): domain Bacteria; phylum Pseudomonadota; class Alphaproteobacteria; order Rhizobiales; family Xanthobacteraceae; genus Azorhizobium. The sequence goes on from NZ_CALRWL010000002.1 coordinate 150,802, forward strand.
GGGTCAGGCTCTTGGCCGATGAAGCGGCCGTCGCGCGTGACCATGATCGCGCCGCACCTGGACTTGCACAGCGCACAGAAGCCGGGGGTTCGGACCTCGGAGTTCGGCGGAAGCGCCGTTCGCAAACTGCCCATCTGTCATCCCCGGCCGTCCTCGCTGGACGGTGCAAAATCCTCCGGGCATCCTGCTCGCACAAGCAGAAGATTTCGGCCATCATGATGCCGAAACGGCATCATGATGGGGGAGCAATGTGACGGACAGACGCTATCGGATTCACGCGGCATCGCTCGTCTATTTTGATGCGGTTCGCCGGGCCGGGAGCATCCGTGAAGCGGCCCGGCGCCTGAATGTGGCTTCCTCTGCCCTCAACCGGCAGGTGCTTGCGTTGGAAGCCGAGCTGCAAACGCCATTGTTCAAGCGCTTACCTGGCGGTCTCAAGCTGACATCGGCCGGTGAGATCCTGGCGCATCACGTAACCGGCGTCCTGCGTGATGCCGAACGGCTCCAGTCCGAGCTTGATGCGCTCAAGGGCCTGGATGCCGGTCATGTGGAACTGGTGACCTTGGAGGGGCTTTGCCACCATATCGTGCCGAATGCGATCGCGGCCATGAGTGTGCGCCACCCGCGAGTCAGCATCGGGGTGAGTATTTTGGGGTCGGCGGAGATACCCCGCGCCATCGCGTCGGGAGATGCGGATCTTGGCATGGCATTCGAAGTGCCGACCCAGGCAGAGCTCTATCGGGTCCAGGCAGCATCGTTCCGTCTGGGGGCGGTGGTCCGGGCGGGCGCGCCATTGGCGGCCTCTCAACATATCACGCTGGCGGAGCTGCGAGACGAGACGCTCATTGTTCCCAAGGACAATTTCGCCAATCGGGTGCAGTTGAACCCCGCTTTGATGCACGCCGAGATGACCCGCGCGCGACGCTATGAGGCTGGGTCCATTGATCTGATGAAGCAACTGGTCCTGAGAGGACTTGGGGTCGCGCTAATGACGCGGGTCGGACTTGAGGCGGAGATCGCTTCCGGACAACTCGTTCACATCCCCCTCCGTCACGGCCGGGGCTATCTTCCGAGCGCACTGGGTCTATACGCCCGAAGCGGGACGGCGCTTTCGCTGGCGGCGGAGGTCTTTGCCCAGCATCTAGCGACTTCGATGCTGGAGGCAGCAACCGGCGACTAGGAGCATCCGATCGCCGGCTGCACTGAAACCATCGCGGACACTGGCAGAGCGCCAAGTGTCCGCGCTCATATCAGGCTTCAGCGGGAAGCCTCGGCGCCAGTTCTGCCGACCCAAGTTCGTTCAGAAATGCGATCCGCTCCGCCGCTCCCGCCGCCTCCAGCGTAACGGCCCGCTCCACGTAGGCGAGCAGGCGGTCATAGGCTTGGCTGGCAATGCCCGCAGGCAGTGGCTCCCCGTCATATGCATCCACAAACCGTTCGGCCAGATCGGCAAGGAGGCGCGCCATCGCCGCGCTCTCTTGGTCCCGCAGCCGAATGGTTTGTAGCCGTTTCTGGAATTCGAGATAGGTGTGGGCACCACCGTTCTGCTTTCGCATCCAACCCAAAAGATCATTCATGGAACGCACTGCTCCCTCATAGAACGGCCTGTCTGATTGCGGCCCGCATCACTGCAACACCCAGGGCGAAATCCTCGAGATCCATGGATTCGGATGGGTTGTGCGACCCGTGCCGGTTCCGCACGAAGACCATGGCACTGGGGATGCCAGCGTTGGCAAAGACCGCCGTGTCATGGCCGGCACCACTGGAGAGTTCCTCGTCAGCCAGCCCGAGCTCCCGGGCAGCGGATTTCAGGCGGTCGATCCAGCCGCGATCCAGCGCTGCACCGGCGGTGGCGCATCGGCTATCCAGCCGGAACGCAACGCCGCGCTCTTCGGCAACACCGTCACATTCCCGGCGGAACAGATCGTAGAAGGCCGCCAGGGTCTTGCCGTCATGGCTGCGGAAATCCAACGAAAACCGCACGAGGCCCGGGATGCGGGCAATGGCCTGCTCCTGCGCGTCGGTGCCGAAGATGCCCGACGTGACGACGAGGTCCTGGCCGTTGTCCAGAAATCTGCGCCAGTGCCGATCGAGCCGGCAGATCAGTTCGGCTGCGGCGAATAACGCATCGTGCCTGAGCCCGCGCGGCACCGCGCCAGAGTGCCCTGCCTGCCCCAGGCATTCGATGGTGCGGTGACGCACATTGCCACGAATGCCCTGCACGATTCCGATGGGTAAGTTGCGGGTTTCCAAGACCGGTCCTTGCTCAATGTGCAGCTCAAGCCACGCGGCGATGGACGTCAGGTCGAGGAGCGGCTTGCCGCGCATCACCCGGTCCACATCGACCCCCACATCGCGCATGCAGTCGCCGAGGGATCGGCCCGTGTCGCTCGCCGGCAGCGCAAGGTGTGCCGCCGGCAACTGTCCCAACAGGCTGCTCGATCCGATGTAGGATCTGCCGAAGCGGGCGCTCTCCTCGCCGCGCAAGCCGTACACCTTAATAGTCCTGCGCGGTCTGAACCCGTCCTCGCGAAAACGGGCCAGGATGGCGATGCCCGCGACAACGCCCGCGGCACCATCGAAATTGCCGCCCTGCGGGACGGAATCGAGGTGCGAGCCACAGGCAATGCAGGGAAGGTCGGGCTCGGTACCCTCCAGGCTGATGACGAGATTGCCGCCCGCATCACGCTCCGCCCGCAAGTCCATCTGGCTGGCATCGGTCGCAACGATGTTGAGTGCCTCGCTCTCGCGTTCGCTATAGGCAAGGCGTGTGATGCCGATGCCGTCCGTCGTTGCACGCCTAAGCGCGTCGAACAGCCGTCGGGCGATCTGAATGTCGCGACTGCGGTCCCGGGCGCAGGGGGCGTCCTCAAGGGCGAGGGTCATGATACGGGTTCCAGCCAGGCCACATCGGGCCCGTCGGTCTCCGCGGTGATCACGCCGCCGATGAGATCCGTGATCCGGGGAATGTCACGCCGCAAGCAGAAGGCTTCGAGGCCATCGATGATCGTTCGCATCACGGCAGGCTGGAGAAAGGTCGCCGTGCCGACCTGAACGGCGCTGGCGCCCGCCAGCATGTATTCTATGGCGTCCTCAGCAGTGGCGATGCCGCCGCAGGCGATCACGGGGATATCGACCACCTTGGCGCATTGGAACACCTGGCGCAGGACGATCGGCTTAATCGCAGGGCCCGAAAGACCGCCCATGATGTTGCCGAGACACGGCTTGAACGTCGTGATGTCGATGGCCATCGAGAGGAACGTATTGGCGACGACGACGGCGTCCGCACCCGCAGCCTCTGCCGCTCCCGCAACTTCGGCGACCGCGCCGGTATTCGGAGTCAGCTTGACCCAGAGGGGAAGATCCGTGGCAGACCGAAGAGCGCGGGTCACCCGTTCGGTGACGTCTGCGCTCATGGCAAAGGCCTTCCCGTCTTCCTCGATATTCGGGCACGAAATGTTGGCCTCGATCGCGGAGACACCCGCGATGGTCAGCGCCGCAGCAAGGTCGGCGAAGCCATCCACTGTCGGGGCGGAAATGCTGACCACTAGGGGCGTGTCAACGCCTCGGTAAAAGGGAAGCACGTGCTCTAGGAAGTGCGGAACTCCCTTGGAGGGGATGCCGATTGCATTGATCATGCCCTGAGGTCTTTCGACGACGCGGGGCAACGGATTGCCATGTCGGACCTCCCGCGTGAGCGTCTTGAGGACCACGGCGCCGAGACGACCGAAGTCCAGAACCTTGTCCAGACCCTCGGCGAATGTGCCGGAAGCCGGCATCACCGGATTGCGCAAGCGGAGGGGGCCGATCTCGACGGAGAGGTCGACCCCATGGCCGGAGACATCGCGTCTCATGGCAATGCCTCGCGGATGTCGAAGACGGGGCCATCCCAGCACACGCGTCGACTGACGATCTCGCCGTTGACGTTGAAGTCACGAACGCAGCAATAGCAAAGCCCGATGCCGCAAGCCATCTGCTGCTCGAGGGCGACCTGACCGGGAAGTTCGAACTCCAGCGCCAGCCTTTGAATTGCGCGCAGGAGCCGACCGGATCCGCAGGTGAACAGCGCATCGCAGCGCCCCTCCGCGATGATCCGGCGCAGGATGCGCTCGACGTTCGCCGGGCCCGATGTCTGCTCCGCGTCCGTGACGGTCACGACTTCAACGTTGCGGGAGACACGGGGATCGGGATGGATCAAGAGATCCGGGCGGCGTGCACTGACGATTGCGGTGACTTCGGTTCCGTTTGTCCGCGCCCATGTCATCAGCGGGGCGAGGGTCGCGAGCCCAGCCCCCCGACCCACGGTCACGATGTGTTTCCATTTCGGATCGAGGCTGAAACCGACGCCCAATGGTCCCATCAGATCCAGCCGGTCGCCGACCTGGAGGGTCGCCAGCCCACGGGTGCCGGCACCGGCCACCTTGTACAGGAACTCGATCGTGCCCTGGTTGGTGTCCGCTCCATAGAGGCTCATGGGGCGACGGAAGAATGGTTGCTCTCCTGGTGATTGTGGACACAGCAGTTGGAAGAACTGTCCCGGCTTTGCGGCACAGGCCAACGGGCAGCCAGCGACAACCATGTGACGGTACTCGCCATTGATGGCCACGTGCGTGATGATTTCTCCAAGCTCCGCAACCACCGACGGGCGCCACGCGGGTGGGAATTGATGGCCTTCCTCACCAGCAGGCCGACGGACGGGCAGGAGGGCGCCGCCCTGCGAAACGGGCATGATTGCTGTTGCGTTCATGCCAGTTCAGCTCCCTTGCGCTCAGGGATCAGCAGCCACATTGTTACGATGTCGAGAAGATACAGGATGGCGAGAAGCGCAATGGCGGTGTCGAAGCCCCACGCCATGGCAACGGCTCCCATGATGACGGGCCCAAAGCCGCCGATCGCCCGCCCAAGATTGAACAGGACGTTCTGGGCCGTAGCCCGCGCGACCGTGGGATAGAGTTCGCTGATGAGCGTGCCGTATCCGCCCAGCATGCCGTTGACAAAGAAGCCCATAATCGCGCCAGCGATCAATAGAAACATCGGATCCGTCAAGCGCGAGTAGACGACCACCATGATCGCTGCACCCAGCATCCATCCAAAGAATGCCGGTTTGCGGCCAGCGCGGTCGGCGACCTGACCAAATGCGTAAATCCCCAAGGCCATGCCCAGAATCGTCACGGCGGTCCAGGCCGCGGACTGGGTGAGGCTGAAGCCAAACCTGCTCGACAGGTAGTTGGGCAGCCAGATCATGACGCCGTAGTATCCGAAGTTCTGTACCGAGCACAGGATGATGATCCCGATGCTGCGGCGGGTCGCTTCAGGATCTGACGCCAGCAGCTTCAACGAAGTTCCCACCGAGCCGGCACTGGAGCTCTTCACGAAGATTTCCGGCTCATGGAGGCTGTGACGAATGAAATAGGCCGCGACGGCGGGGAATATGCCGACGGCGAACATGCCGCGCCAGCCGATCAGCGGGAGCAGCAGCGGGGTTAGCAGGGCGGCGGCAAGAACGCCGAGCTGCCAGCCAAGGCCAACATATGACGAAGCCCGTGCGCGCTTGGAGTTCGGCCAGGATTCCGCCACGAGCGCCATGCCGATTCCGAACTCGCCCCCGAGGCCGATGCCGGCGATCGTGCGATAGAAAAGCAGGTCCCAATAGCCTTGGGCAAGCGCGCAGAGCCCTGTGAAGACCGCGAACAGAACAATGGTCCAGGTCAGGACCCGGACGCGGCCGAGTCGATCGGAAAGCACTCCGAAGAACAGGCCGCCCACGACGGCCCCGACGAGCGTCGCCGTTACGAGGGACGCAGCTTCTGCTTGGGTCAAACCTAGATCTGCAGAGATGACGCGCAGCATGAAGCCGAGGATGAGCAGATCAAAACCATCCATCGCGTAGCCGAGCGTTGATCCTGCTAGAGCCTTCCATCCGGCTCTGTCGACGACGTCCCGCTCACGTGCTTGAGCAGATCGCCCTGGTTGTATCGATGTTTCAGAAACGTGTGCCATCCCGGAAGTCATCCTGAGCTACGGCTAAACCTTCAGGCACACGTTCCGTGCGCACGCCACCATCGGCATCGCTGCGGTTGCTGATGTGCCCCTCTGTGACGTCCCACTTCTAGGGCCCATGGACTGAGCTTGGGTTGGGATCGCTGCCGTGACATTCGGTGGAATGAGACGTTCTAACAAGCACAAGAATTCGGACGAGGTGATGCCAAAACGGCATCGCTGTCCTGATCGCGTGGGTTGAGGAAATCAACGCTTTGGCCGAGCCGATCGATGGCCTCCACAAGGCCGCCGTCATCCACAGATTGGGGTAAGGCGATCCCTCAAGGCTGTTCAGTTAGCGACGCTCACATGGGTCGACTGGTTCAGCCATTGCCGGCTGCTGGAGCCCATCGGCAACATTCCGTCCGCCGAAGCCGGGGAACGCTACTGCGATCTGCTCTGCGAGCACTGATGTGCTGCCCGCTTTTTACGCCAGTTTGATCTGGATTTTTCACTTATGATACCCGTTCCGGGGACGAGGAGAGTTCCGTAAAGGCGTCGAAGTTCACGGAAGCGCAGATCGCGCTCGCTCCTCATAAGCAATGTCGTAATTTGCGCCCGCGCGCTCTATATGCGCGAAGCCGGATTCGCCGAGGTGCATGCCCGCGATCAGCAGCCGGTCAGTGCTGACCACGTCGAGCAGCCTCGCCCGTGTCTCGGCGGCGAGATTGGAATCCTGATCGAACGCGATCGACACCTCCGGGCGTGGAATCTGGATTTGCGGGAAATGGACGATGTCTCCCCAGACCAGCAGGTTCTGACCGTCGGATTCGAGACGGTAGCCGGTGTGCCCATCGGTGTGTCCCGGAAGTGGCACTGCCGTAATGCCGGGGAGCACGTCGCCGGCCTCGAAGGTGCGCAGTCTCTCGCGATAGCCATCGAACGCCTGACGCGCCATGAGGAAATTGCCACGAGCGCGCTCGGGCGCGCGGTTCAGATTGCCGTCATCCCGCCAGAACGCGACTTCCCGACGATGGACGACGAGCTCGGCGTTCGGGAAGGCGGCCTCTCCTGAAGCGCTCACCAGTCCCCCGACATGATCGGGATGGGCATGGGTCAACAGGATCGCGTCGATCTCCGAGGGCCGGATGCCGAGCAGCCGTAGGTTGGTCCCCAGCCGGCCGCCCCATTGCTTGAACCCACCTGCGCCCGCGTCGATCAGAACCGCGCGACCGCTTCCCCGCACCAGGTAGCAGTTGATATGAATCGCCGTGTGATCCTCTACCCTCGCGTTCTCCTGCATCCGGCAGGCAACGACCGGGTCGATGTTCGATAGAAAGTCGAGGCTGGCGGTGAGATAGCCGTCACTGATCGCGGTGATGGTCAAGTCTCCAACATGCCGACTGGGAAAGCCAAGATCAGACATTAGTTTGCTCCAGGCGGCAGCTCAATTTCGCGCGTGAATGCTTGACGCAATATGGCCGAAGCAACGGATGCGCGCCGTGCGACCGATGTTGCGTTTCAGGACCTCGTCCAGCCCGTCCATAAATCGGTCCATGACCGCCGGGGTTCGAAAGGGCTCCAGGCGATATTGGATTTCCGCGAAGATCGGGTGCCCCAGCCCGTGCCGAACGGCGACGTAGATGACATGTACATTCGCCAATTTGGCCAGGAGAATGCCCGTGCAAAGTTCGGCGCATTGCGTCGAGAGATCGTCCAGCGCTCCATCCGACGGCATCTCGTCTGCCGGGATATAGATCGTGACATTGGGCATCGGGGCCTACCTTGCTTTGTCGAAGGCAGTGTCATGCGTCAATTGCTCAGTCATTGGCGCATAGAAATGGACAGCTTCCGGCGAAGACTTGAGGTCGGCCGTCCTGCCGCGCTCTACCTTGGCGAGCCAGCGGAATTCCGGGACCTTCTCCATGGCGACGGCTTGCATCGCGCGTGGGATGAGGCCCAGCCGGATCAGAGGTTCGGGACCATTTGCGCTCAACGCCAGATGTTCGCCCTCGCCGATGGACGGCGCGCGCTCGACGCCGTCATAGAGGTTTCGGTGCCAGTCGGTGATGTGCTGTTGCCAGCGCGCGAAATTGCCGCCGCCCTTCTGGCGGTATTCCTCGCCCATCAGGACGTCGAGGCCATCGATCGAGTGAAGCGCGAGATAGAAGGGGCAACCGCCGTGCAGAGCCCTGAAGCGTTGCGAGGTATGAAAGCCGCTCACCGAGATGAGCGCCGGCAGCTTTTCCAGGCTGTAAAAGTCATTCCACTCCGCTTCGCTGTCGGGGTCGGCGAAGCTGCATTCCACTGTGTAGATCATCGGATCTTTCTCTGCCGGGCGCGTGCAGCGCGCGGTTTCTCGCTCGTTGATGTTTCATCACGATAATCGCAGCGGCATGCGCTATATATCGACGTTGGCTCATCCTTCAGTGAGCGAAAGTCATGATGATGAGGCCGCGTTTCAATCGTTGCCTTGGAGACGCCGATGCGCCGCAAGATTCCCAGTCATTCCGCGCTGATGGCGTTTGAGGCGGCGGCCCGTCACGGCAGTTTTGCGCGTGCAGCGGACGAACTGGCTCTAACCGAAGGGGCAATCAGTCGTCAGATCGGCCGGCTAGAAGCTTTTCTCGGCGTCACGCTGTTCGAGCGGGTCGGCAATCGCGTGCGGCTTCGGCCGAACGGCGAGCGATATGCAGCGCAGGTGCGCGAAACACTCGACCGGTTGGAACGTGACAGCAACTATCTGATAGGCCAACCGGAGGACAGCGCGAGTCTCGACATCGCCATCCTGCCGACCTTTGCGACCCGCTGGCTCATCCCACGGCTGAAGCGGTTCCTGCAACGGCACCCCAACATCACCGTGCATCTCGCGGAACGGATGGAGCCGTTCGTTCTCACCGGCAGTGGCTTCGACGCCGCCATCCATTTCGAACACCCGGCCTGGACGGGAATGCGGACGCACCGTCTGCTGCACGAGGTGCTGGTTCCTGTCTGCGATCCCGGGCTGATCGCGGGGCGAGATCCGGCGACGGCCCTTGACGCGCTGCCGCGCCTCCACCGCCGTCAGAACCCGGAGGCTTGGCGGCTTTATGCCGCGGAGACGGGAATGACGCTGACCAACCCTGCGATTGGCGCGCGCTACGATCTCCACGCCATGCTGATCGAGGCCGCCCTCGCCGGGCTCGGGGTCGCGCTGGTACCGCGTCTCTATGTCGAGACGGAAATTGCTGACGGCCGGCTGGTCGCGCCCTGGCCGGAAGGAACGTCCATCTCCAAGACGTTCTGCTTCGTCATGCCGGAGGCGATCAGGTTGAGCGAGGGCCCGCTCCAGGCGTTTGCAGAGTGGCTTCTTGCGGAAGCTCGATCATCAAATACACGGGAATGAAGACCGTCGCGGCGACCGGAACCTTCGATCGCTGTCGCTCTGTTCGTACAGCGTGCGTGGTCTTGGCGCTCCCGTCAGCCACAAAGGGTCAGTGGGCGCCGAGGTCCAGCCCCATCTGCCAGAAATCCGCTTCCAGCCGCGCAGCCTGCCCGAACAAGGCGGACAGTTCGGCGAAGCGACGGTCGGTCATCGCCCGCGCGGCGAGGTCGTCCAGATGTCGGCGCGCCGTTGTCGCCACACTCTGGTAGCCCGCCCCGGCATATTCGCCGATCCACTCGCGATACGGATGGTCATCCAGCCCGTCGGCGCCACCGGGCGCCAGCGCGGGGCCGATCTCGGCATAGCCGATGACGCAGGGCGCCAGCGCCGTGTGCAGATCGAGCAGGTCGCCCGCCGCCCCGCAATCCAGCACGAAGCGCGTATAGGCCACGGTGGCCTGCTCCTCGCGCGCGGCATCGAGGTCGGCGCGCGACAGCCCCCAGCGGCTACACAGGCGCACGTGCAACTCGGTCTCTGCCAGAATCGCCGCCAGCCCCTCCTGCGCGATGCGAATGTCGGCGAGCGTGCGGCTCTTGTAGGCGGCGAGCGCATAGGCGCGGGCGAACTGGATCAGGAACAGATAATCCTGCACCAGATAGGCTCGAAACGCGGCCTCGGGCAGCGTGCCGGCGCCAAGCTGGCGTACGAAATCGTGGTCCACATAGCTCTGCCAGTCCGCCGATGCCGACGCTTTCAGGCGCGTGAAGATATCCATGCCGTTTCTCCCCGCCCGGTATCGGACACGCATTGTTTCCGCGCAAGCCCGCCGGGTAGGGCGGGGTCAAAGCTCATTCCCCGTGGCGCGGGAACCCTGCCTGAGCGCCGCGGGGGCCACGACAGGCGTCGACACCGACGCCGCGATGACGACCCACGGCAGAATGGCGACGCCCAGCGTGCCGAGCAGCAGCCCGCCGATTGCTCTGCCGCCGGCGATGGCTAAATTCCATACGGTGACGATCATCGCCTGAGCCACGTCCGCAGCCGGCACCATTCCGGAGAAACCGGATGACTGAACGGGTCCAGGCTGCTTGAGCTCTCATAGAAGGGAAAGCTGGGCATCCGTCTCGGTGTCGTCGGCTCGTGCATCGAGAGACGAAATCGTCACGCCGATCAGCCGGACGCCCTTCGCCGTCGGAAACAGTGGCGCGAGAAGTGCTTCAGCGATCCCCTGGAGCACCGCCAAGCTTGTGACCGTGGTGCCTCGCGTGCGGCTTCGCGTGATCTGGTGGAAGTCCGCGTACTTCACCTTGAGGGTCACGGTGCGCCCGACGAGGTCGCGCCTCGCAATGACGCCATACCTTGGCGGCCAGGGGCTCCAATTCATGGCGGGCGCTGTCGAGGTCGAAGATGTCAGCGGCAAAAGTATCTTCTGCACCAATGGATTTGCGCTCGCGGTGGGGTTCAACCGGCCGCTCGTCGATCCCGCGCGCGATCCGGTAGTACCAGCCACCCGACTTCCCGAAATGCTGTTGCAGGACGTCCAGCGACTTCGCCCGCAGGTCGGCACCGGTGGCGATCCCCAGCCGTTCCATCTTGCCCGCCGTCGCCGGTCCCACCCCATGGAATTTCTTGACCGACAGCGCCTCCACGAAGCCGGGACCCATACGTGGCGTGATGACCGCCTGACCGTTCGGCTTGTTGAGGTCGCTCGCCATCTTCGCCAGGAACTTGCAGTAGGAGATGCCGGCCGATGCGTTCAGCCCTGTGACCTCCTTGATCCTGGCCCGGATGACCTCTGCCACCGTGGTGGCGGCTGGTATGCCGTGGTTGTTTACCGTGACATCGAGATAGGCTTCATCGAGGGAGAGAGGCTCGATCAAGTCGGTGTGCTCGGCGAATATCTCCCGGATCTGGGCGGAGACCGCGCGATAGACCTCGAAGCGTGGTGGGACGAAAATCAGCTCCGGGCACTTCCGCTTGGCGGTGACGGACGGCATGGCGGAGTGCACGCCGAACACACGCGCCTCATAGCTGGCGGCGGCAACGACACCTCGCGCTGCCGAGCTTCCGACGGCGACAGGCTTCCCTCGGAGTTCCGGATTGTCGCGCTGTTCGACCGATGCATAGAACGCATCCATGTCCACGTGGATGATCTTGCGCTGGGGCCTCCCTGGTTCACGGTCTTCGGAGGGAGCCATCGTCCTTGACCGCGCAGTCCCTATTCGGGTGACGCCGGATCAGCGTCGCATTTGGATCAGCGATTCATTATCCGAAGGAGAACATATGGGCAACATTCTCATGGCGCGGGAGCGCCCGGTTGAGCGTAAAGAGGGGCGGGCGCTCATCGGAACGTAAGCCAGATCGGGGCAGGATCGCTGGCATGGGGGCCAGCCGCCCTGGCGGGTACGGCGGGGTCAAAGCTCATGCCCCGTGGCGCTGGTACCCTCGCCACCGCGGGCCAACAGGCCATACCCAAATGTCCGAGCGAACTCAGCGCTGGATAAAGGCTGGGGGCAAAGTCAGTGATTGTGACCACAAAAGACACGATTCTGATCACAGGGATGAAATTTATGTCCCACGATTTGCTGAGAGTGTGAAAAAGTTAATCAATTTGCCGATGGTTGGGTCTGCGGATTAGATCTGCAGGTGCTGCACCACACAGATCGGTTCTATGTCGATATTTTTCCCACCCGCCCATCAGCCCTTCGCGAACTATTTGGAGAGGGCTTCCCGGTTGGGTTGAGGGGTGCAATCTGCGCGTACGCAAGAGGAACGAGCCAGTGAAACCATCTCCGCTCGATATCCTGAAGGCGGGGCAGTGGGAGCAGGCGTTGTTCACGACCTACGCCCTAAGCCTCTCGTTCTTTGAAGGGGTGGTCCTCGACGCGCTCGTCCGAGGCGGGAACCGCGAGGCGTTGATCCTGGCCGACATTTCAGGCGTCCACTCCGCTCTTGGCGAGCGGGGAGCGCGGCTGGCGGGCCGCGACTACGAGGTCGAGCCGATCCATGTCTCCGGAGGATGCTTCCACCCCAAGGTGTCGATTCTGGCGAACGCCGATGACGTCCACGTCATCGTCGGATCGGGCAACCTGACGTTCGGGGGATGGGGCAATAACCTCGAGGTGTTCGAGCACCTCCATCCCAGCTTCGCGCCAGGAGCGATCGCCGACGTCGCGGACTTCCTAGAGCAAATCGCAACCACGCCTCGGCTGCGCCATGCGACCGGCGAACGCTGCGTAGCCCTGGCGGACGACTTGCGGCGCCGAATCCGGAACGTCGGAGGTGACGGGACGATCCGCGTGGTCCACAGTCTCGAGACATCCATCGTCGATCAAATCGAGGATCTCCTGTCCGACCTCGGACCGGTGGAGAAACTGGTCGTCGCATCGCCGTTTTGGGACTCGACGGGCGCCGGCATCGACCGACTCTGTCACCGTCTCGCGTTGGATGCCGTGCACGTCCATGCCCATCCGGCATCGATGGTGCGCAGCGCGCACGGCATCGACTGGCCATGGAGCGCCAAGACCAGGGTCGAACCCGTTTCGATCTGCCATCTCGCGGAGAACGGTGCCGACCGATCCCTCCATGCGAAGGCCTTCGAGTTCCACTGCGCTCGGGGACGCCTCGTCGTCTCCGGTAGCGCCAACGCAACACTCGCCGCGCTGGGGGCCGGACGAAACGTGGAGGCCTGCGTCGTCCGCATCCAACGAAACCGGAAGATGTTCTGGCTGCATGATCCAGCTTCCCTACCGGAATGCGCCGCCGACGCGATGGACGATGGGGAAGACGAGGAGGACATTGGCGTCCTGCGCGCGACGCTCGAGGGCGATCTACTTCGCGGCATGGTACTAACCGGTCTTCGACCCGGACCTGCAACGGCATCGCTCGTGTCATCCGAAGGCGTCGAGCGGATCGGCGACCTTGACGTATCCGCGGACGGAACGTTCGCGATCCGGGCCAAGGGGCTTGAGATCGACGCTTGGCAGGCTGGACGCGCGATCGTGCGCATCCAGACCCAGGAGGGTCGGCGGGCGGAAGGGTTCGTCAGTCTTGTGGCGGTCTCCGGCATGATCCGGCGGATCGGATTGAACCGCGCCGAGTTTGTCGGAAGCCCCAACTCCTGAGAGGATCGGGCCGGGAGGAGCAAGTCGACGAACACGTTCTCGCCCGAGGCGCGCCTGGGGGGGTGAGGATGGTGCTGGATCACGGCCGAGCATCCATCCCGCTGGGCCGCAAATATGTCGATCTCCAGCAAGGTGGCAGCATGGGGGAGATGCAGAACGAGTGGGTGAAAATGGCTGAGATCAATAGTGGCCCACGCCGAGTCTAACCACGCATGTGGTGACCGAGCCGAGACGGAGCTCAGAGCGGCATAATCCCGTCCACTTTTCCGGTGAAAAAATCAGTTGTGGGATGCATGGGTATGAAGGACGACCCGGACAACCGGCGGCGGGTCCGCTGCGGCTTCACGAGCCTTGACGGCTCCCATGCGAAAATGGAGTTTTAGCGCGACAATGCCCGGCTCATGCCGCCATCGGCAACTGACCACCAATCTCGCTCAAGAATACCTCCCGTCCACCGAGTAGTATCCCGCCTCGGACCTTCCAATTCCGGATGGCCCGAGGTCCGGGAGCAGGTCACGCCTTCGACCCGTTCGCGCCGTCGGTCATGCCATGCCACCGTGCAGTCTCACTTCGCCATCCCGTTCCGCTCTCATGCATTCGACCAGATCCCGGACGGATCACCGCACCAGAAGAGGGGTTGCGCCATGTGGAAGAATCCGGTCCGCGCCACGCCGTCCATCGTCCAGGTGGATTTCGGCGCCTATGGTCAGAATCTGCCGGGCGACGGCGAAATGTATTGCGGGCCGACATCCATCCTGATGGGTCTGTACTATCTCTCCGCCAACGGCTTCACCCAACTGGCGCCCGCCGTCTATGGCGGGCAGGAGGATGCAGCGGCAACCAGTCTGGAGCGTGTCGTCGCAGGTCTGATGGGATGCACGGCGACGGGCGGCACCTCGGGCGAGGGCCTGATGCAGGGCGTGGCCAGCTATCTGTCCGCGTGCGGCATCGCACCGGAGCAGTATCAGGTCAGCGACAGCGGCTCCCCCGATCTTGCCTTCGTCATGGAAATGATCGCACCCAATGTGTCCCAGGACCCGTCCGGTCCTATCGCGCTGACCTGCTTCTCGGTGGGCTGGTTCTGGCGGGATGACGTCACCAGCACGGACTTCTCCGGCGGCGGCGGGCATGTGCTCGCGCCACTCGTCTCAGAGTTGATCCTGCTGCCCCTGCCGCCCTTGCCTCCCGGCGTGCCCACTGAGATGCTGATCCTCAACAATGCCTATCCGGCCTCGTTCGAGGCGGTGCCGAATCTGCCGACAGAGAATCCCCAGATGGTGCAGATCGCGCCTGTGCCCAGCGGCTGGTCCTTGCCGGGCATGGATCTGCCCTCGCAAGATTACAGCCAGGTGCTGAGCGGAACCCAGGGGGGCGAGGATGTTGCCATCCTGTGGGGTGCCGCCGCTTGGACCATCGCCGCGACGGCACGGCCTGACAGTCCCGGCTACCAGCCGAGCCCCTGGGTCCTCACTGAGCAGGTGATGCTCAACACGAACGGAGGCAGCCTGACCGTGGTGGCTCCCCTGTGGGGCGGCGGCGGCGTCCACAAGGTGGGGGACGGGATTTTGCTGCTGACCGCCGCCAACGGGACCACGGGCCGCAACCTCGTGACCGGCGGCACGTTGGCGAGCAATCAGACCGAGGGCACGCCTTTCGGTTCGGGCACCATGGTCCTTGCTAATGGCGGCACGCTGCAACTGAGCGGCACCGGCACGCAATCGGTGACCATCGCGGGCGGCAACGGCGGTGCATCGAGCCTCTTCAGCCTCGGCGATGCCGGCGGAACCCTGGCGATTACCAGCACCGACGCCTTCACCGTCTGCCTCGGCGGCCACGAGGACGGCATCCATCCGAACCTCACGAGCATCCCAGGCGCAACCCTGATCCTCGCGCCCGGTGGCGGTATCTCTGCCCTGGGGGCGACCCAGCGCATCATCGTCAGCGGCAGCGCGGGCAACCTTCCGCCCGTGGCGGGCGGCATGGTGACGCCATGCATCATTGGCCTCGACAGCGATGGCCAGTCGGGCCGTTTCCTCACCTATGACGCTACGAATGGGTTCGTTCTGGCGGCGATGACGTCCTCGGCCGATGTCACCATCGACCAAGTCCCGAGCGACGCCATCTATCGCGTGGTGACGGAGCAGACGGTCGCGCCGGGGGCAACCGCACAGGCCGCCGCTCTGGAGGTGGACGGGGTGCACCTGTACGGCGGGTCGGGCACGCTTCTGGTGGGAGATCAGACGAGTGGGAGTGCCGCCGGCCTGATCCTGAACAACGTTCCCAACATCCTGGTCGGGAATCTTGGGTTCGGTGCCGCCACCGCCTTCCTTTATGCGGGCGGCGAGAGCAAGATTTCCGCAACTCTCACCGGCAGCGCCGGCCTCACCAGCTTCGGCCCCGGAACGCTCACCCTGTGGGCCGACAGCGCGCAGACCCTGTCTGGTCCCGTCACGGTCAACTCCGGCACGCTTATCGCCTCCGGCGCCACGCAGGCGGGCGCATCAGCCACCGGATCGGGCAACGTCACCATCAACAGCGGCGCGACGCTGGAAGTGAGTGGAGCCGTTGCCGGTGCGGTCACCGTCGCCGTTGGCGGCACGCTGCTCCTGAATGGCGGAAGTATTGCCGGGACAGTCACGCAGATCTCCGACGCGTCAACCTATCCGGGCGGGGTAATCCAAGGCGGAGGCACGATCGAGGGTTTCGCCACGCTGCATGGCGCCATCACCTCCGGCCCGGCCGCCGGTATCCTCATCTTCAAGGCGGGCATCGCCACATCGGCAAGCACCTGCTTCTGGTGGCGGTTGCAATCTCTGGTCGACAAAAGCACTGGCAATGCGGGGGTCGATTGGAACGCGATCGAGGTCTATGGCGGCGGCGCCTCCTTCGGCAAGCGCGGTGTCGGCGTGACCTATTATCTTGATTTCAGCGCCCTTGCCGGGGACCCGGATGCTGGCGATCCATTCTGGCAGAGCCCTCATGTCTGGCCGATCGTGCTGACCAACGTCGCCTGTTATGACAATTGGGGCAACTTCACCTATCAGTCCGGCACTTTCGACATGGACTTTGAGGACGACCAGTTCTGTCTGACCTGGACACCAGCCTCGTCTCGGCAGAGCCCGGCGCAGCAGCGACGGACTCGGGCGGCGGCCGCGAGAGCTAGATCCGAACAGCTTGGATCAGCCTGATGGGTGAAGCCGTCTCTCATCCGAGATGGGTATGACCAGATGCCTTCAGCTTCGCCGCCGCGACCGTCGCCACAACGGCTCGCTGGAGCGCGGCCGACGCAACGCCCCGCCGCCACGGATGGGCGGGGCATAACCCTCATGCATCAGGCATAGACCATCAGTTCGTGGTCGCGCCGACGGCATCCTTTACGCACTTGGTGGTGAAGCTCGTTTTGGCTGCACCTGCGAGCTTCTTATCGGTCGCCTGCGTTGCACACGCAGTTTGCGCATCTCGCTGGCATTTCCCAAGGAAGCTGGTCCTCGCGGCGCCTGCCAGGTGCTTGGCATCGGCGTTGGCAACGCAGCTATCCGCCATGGCAGGGGCGCTGATGGCGACCAGAATGGCGATTGTGAGAATGGCTCTCATATTCCCGTCTCCTCCATGTTTCTTGCGATATCGTCCACAGCTTGACGTGCATGACAAGCAGGTCTTCGCTTACATGGCATCCGGTGCGGTCTCGGAGGAGCACATGGACGATATCGCGCGGCTCGAGCGCCTTAGGGATGAACTCGGTCGTCTCAAAGGTGTTGCTCGCGAAGCAGGGCTTTCCACGCTCACCTACCTGCTGGACATGGCTTTCCTTGAGGCCAAGGCCGCTGTGGCTGCTCGGATCCCCACAGCGAAGAATGGCCCCTGCGCGCGAGTTCCTCCACCCGAGAGGTAGTTCAGGTCGCCCCACAAATGCATCATTGGCGCGGGGTACAGGGTTCTCTAACCCTCCGCATTGTAGGGTGTCAGGAAGGGGATGGGCGCGGCCAGCATCGCTTCCCGGGCGTCGGGGATGTCGTGCCCGCAGCTCGTAATATTGACGCCGGTTACATAATCGGCGGTAGCACGAATCTGCTGCCTTAAACGCTCGCCAAGGCCCAATGCGCTCCAATCGCCAGAACAGGCAAGGTGACCAGGCGGCGAAGGCTCTTCGCGCCGGCACACGCCCTGGCCGGTCAGCGCCGGACAGGGCATTTTACGTTGATGGTGGCGACGACAAAGGTGTGTTCGCCTGCAAGGCCCCAGCATGGCGGTTTGGAAGCCGTCATTGGTGAACTTACGTACCTAAGCCGCAGCCGGTGTTCAGACCCTTCTTTGACGCGCCGCAGCCTTTTTCACGGGTTCCGGTTCCGGCTGAGGCCTCCGACCGAGGCCGAGGTCTTTGGCAAGCTTGGAGCGCGCAGCAGCGTAGTTGGGCGCGACCATCGGATAATCATGGGGAAGCCCCCACTTGGCGCGATAAGCGTCGGGGGTCAGACCGTATGCCGATTGGATATGGCGTTTCAAGGATTTGAACTTCTTGCCGTCCTCCAAGCATATGATGAAATCGGGCGTGATGGATTTTTTCAGAGCAACTGCGGGCTTAAGAACTTCTTCGAACTCAATCTCTTCGCGGCTGATCCCATTCAATGCCGAATGGATATTCCGAATAAGTTCCGGCAAGTTGTGGATATCAACGGTGTTATTGCCGACGTATGCTGCAATGATATCCACCGTAAGATTCATTTGGGCTGTGCGCTTTAGGTCAGTCACGTTGAAAATTTCCCTCAAAATGATGATGTCGGATGGCTGGGTGCAGTCCAAACTCAAGATGTGCAGAAATTAATATAGCTTGGAAAGTTTTTTCTCAATGATCGTGCATGCAGCTCTGAATGCGACGGAACTTGCGCTCTCTCAATGGCCTTGGCCTATGGGAAGCTAGATTATGCAGCATTTATTCGGGGGCTTGGGACGTGTCGCGTAAGAACCCACTGCTGGGCGTTGTGGTCATCCTTGGTGTGATCGGGTTCATCGCATCGAAGTTGCCGGGTTCAAATACAGATGATGGACGACCGCCCGCCGCGGCGGTGGCACCAGCCGCAGTCGTCGTGACGCCTGGTGGGGTTCCAGTCCAACCTAAACCAGATCAGCGTCCGGTCGCGCTTCCACCGCCATCATCCGTACCTGCATCTCGCGAAGGGGTGAAGCTTGCGGTGAAGGGGACGGACGTCGCCTTCAGATCGGACCCATCCAAGAATGGGGCGATCCTTGATCGGCTGCCGCACAATCTCATTGTCGAGGAGGTAGACCGCCAGGACGGATGGGTGAAGGTTCGGCATCCTACGTCAGCAAGGACCGGTTGGGTTTTCGCGCGTTATCTCGGACCCCTCGATAAGAAGAATGAGGGGGTGGTTGAGACGGACAAAAAGGCGCCCCGACCTCAATTGGGACCTGTGTTGTCGCACGCCGCGATCGCGCGATTGCTCATACAGGAATCCCTCGCGAACTATCCGAGTAATTGCGCGTGCCCCTACAACACGGACCGCCGGGGACATAATTGTGGTCAGCGCAGCGCATACTCGCGCCCCGGCGGCTATGCCCCGCTGTGCTACCCGTCGGATATCACTTCGGAGATGATCGCGCAGTACAGGGAAAGCCACGCGGGTCGATAGCACCGCCTATCCTCCGAGTTCAGACATCAATCATCCACAGATAGATCGCCCTGGCTACGGCTTGCGTCTTGGTGCTGGCGTTTAGCTTGCGCAGGCACGCCCGGACATGGGTTTCCACCGTGTCTGCCGATATGCCAAGGATGTCGGCAGTGTCCTGGACCGTCTTCCCACGGGCCGCCCAGCTCAACACGTCGCGCTCGCGATCGGTGAGAGTCGGAGCCTGTCCGAGCTCATCCACGTCTCGAAATCGGGCTGCTGCGCCTTGGTTTGCCTCCGATAAGTCGACCACCCGCTGTGCCCAATAAAGCATGATGATGTGCAGCGTCGCGGCGTGTTGGCGACGTGAGAACAGGAACTTCGAGACCGGATCGGTCCAGAAGAAGGTGCAGGCGCTGGAGCAGGGGCGGCCGATCCTATCAACGTAATGGAAGGGGATCACGAGCCCTTCCCGATAGCCGTGGTCGCGGGCCGCTTCCATGGTTTTCAATGCGCCCGGACGCCGCTTGCCGAGGCGCTTGGGCAGCACCACCTCGCCCCAAGAAAATGGCGTGTTGGTCCGCCGCCAGACCGGAATGACGGGGTCGACAGACACGAAACCTTCGCGGCGATAATCCCGATCAAACCCATCCGAAATCGTATTTATCACCAGTGGCTTGCCGCTGCTGAGCTGGAGTCCGTCGACGAATGAAAATGAGTTGAATCCGTGATCTTCTGCAATCATTTGTAGAATTTTAGTCAAGTCTTCAACCGTTGCCGCGCCTTCGATCATCGAAATTGCCTGATCGATGTCCCAGCTCATGCTGATCGCCCAAACATCACGGTTTACCGTGATACCGGCCATTTGAATTAATCGCAATGCTTCGGTCGTGGCTTCGGGGGAAACCGCCCATGTCAGAAGATCAATTGCATGCTGTGTTCTTTCGAGCGGGGCAGCATGTGGATTTGGCCCAAGAATTATTCGCCTTCCGGAAAAAATTGTTCGTCGATGAGCTCGGCTGGGACTTGAAGGTCGAGGGCGACAGCGAGCGCGACCAATTCGATACGCCAGACGCCGTTCATTGCGCTCTATTGCGCGATAAGCAAGTGATCGGCTCCTTCCGGGCGGTGCGATGTGATCGCCCCTATTTGGCGTCGGCTGTGTTCCCTGACCTTGCCACCACCTGCGTCTATCCGCAGGCCTGGGACTGCTGGGAGATCAGCAGACTTGGGGTTCGTCGGCAGGACCGTCGGCTGGCCGGCTCACTCTATGCTGTCATGTTCGCATTCGGCTGGCGGCGTCAGGCGCGCGCCTTGGTAGCGCTGGCGGATCTCACCTACGAGCGGTTCCTCCACAGGATGGGCATCCGAACCCGCCGTTATGGGGCTCCGGCGGAGATCGGCGTGGACCGCCAGGGGCGCGTCATCCGTGCCGTCGCGGGCGAAATCCCTTTGATCGATCAATCCGCCGCGCTGACCGCGCACCTGCACGCGATGCTCGCAACCGTGGAGATTTCCGATGAAACATTGGTTTTCGGATCTCGTCGCATTTCAGCGTGATCCGCTGAACTTCTTCCTCGAGCGCGGATCCAACGCCACGGAGCCATTGGTCCCGCTCTCAATGGGACCGTATCCAGTCATGTTGGTCGCCGATCCCAACCTCATCAAGCCGATCATGAAGGCAGATGAGGCGGAGATCGATAAGGGACGGCTGATCTACAAGCTGCGGGAGATCATCGGCAGAAGCTCGATGACGCTCTCGGGCGAAAGCCATAAGGCACGCCGGGCCGCTCTCCATCAGCAATTGGCGCGGGGGCTCGCCACCAGCTACGTGCCGCAGATCTCGGCCCTGGTGCGTCAGCAGGCGGCCGCCCTGGCGCTGGAAGAGAAGTTCGATGCTCACCACGCAACGTCACGCCTGACCTTGCGGGTGATCTGCACCATTCTGTTCGGCCCGAATGTCCTGACGCGGGCTGACGAGAATATGTTGGTGGAGGCCATCCAACTCGTCGAGGATGACCTGGCTGCCGATATCTTCAAGGTACTACCGGATCTGCCGTGGGTCCGTCGCCGCAAGAAGGCACGGATGCAGCGCGGGCGCGATATGATGACCTTTGTCGTCAACCGCGCCCGTGCGAAGGCCAGTGATGCCAGCATCCTGCGGGCGCTCGAGGATTTGCGCCTGGCGCCGGACGAATTCGGTGACGAAGTCCTCCTGCTGCTGCTGGCGGGCCACCACACCACCGGCACCGCCGCCGCCTGGCTTCTGTATCATCTCGCGAGTGACCCGGTACTGGCCGCACGCTTGGCCGATGAGGCGGAGCGGGTGAGCGACGACGCGGGAGAGGTTATTCCGGGGCGGCTCGCTACAGCCCCGGTCAGCCTCGGCTTCGTGCGGGAGGTGCTCCGTCTCTATCCCTCGGCATGGTGGCTCTCACGGGAGGTTCAGCGGCCGCTGGAGCTTGCTGGACGAAAGCTGAAGCGCGGGACGTCCCTTCTGATCTCGCCCTGGCACCTGCATCGCGATCCGCGGTTCTGGGACGATCCGCTCGTCTTCAACATCGAACGCAAGTTCAGCGGGGCCGCATATCTGCCATTCGGGGCCGGGCCACGGGCCTGTGTTGGCATGGGCGTCGGAATGCTGGAGCTGCAATTGCTCGCACTCGACTTTGCGGCTGCGTACTCGCTGCTACCCTTACGGGTGCAGCCATCGGATCCGAAGCCATCGATCACTCTGCTTCCGCCCGACCTGCCGCTGCACATAAAGTCACGAGCAACTGGTCGTTCGATGTGGCCGGTGACCCATGGAGTGTGAGTTCCTGTGTGGGAGTGGGGAGAACGGGACGATGAAAACCTTGGGGTCAGGTACGGGGCGCGCGCCAGCCGAGAACGATGACGGAATGCGAAGTCAGCGGTTGCTGATTGACTATCTCGCCTATGCGGTGGGCGAGATTTACCTGTTGGACCAAACCGCCGGTTTGCTGGTGGAAAGTGCAATTCACCGCTTGAAGGGCATCAGAAGCGAAGGGGTCAAAGGGGCCGGTACCGGTATTCAGTAAGCGATGACGGGCGGCGACTATTGCTCGTGGCGGTGAACCAAGGACACGCCGCTAAATCTGGTGTCCACGAAAACCGCAGCGGACCACTCCGCCTAAATCACCATCAAGATAGTCGCGAACGGCCAACCGCGTATTCGAAACCTACGCCGACATCGTCGATGCCGCGTGCGGCGCCTAGCGTAAGCTCACCGGCAAGTCCAGCATCATCACCTCAATCGGCATGCGCGATTGGGCTTACGTCGGCCGAGCATTAGGCGTTCGCGGTCGTCAGGCATGACCAGTCGGTCGCCAGCGCCGCCAGCACCGAAGCATCCAGTTCCGAGGCCGGGTAGACCGATGTGTGGTCGGCCGTCCAATAGGCCACCACCTTGGATCGCCCGCTACTGAAGGCTGCCATGTTCCCGGCGCTCTGCCGCAAGCGACGCGCCGCAGCCTGCTCGCAGGCCGCCCACAGGTAGCCCACCCCTTCGGGCAAGGGAAGCCGGGCGAGGGCAGAATCGAAGCAGGAGGCACTCAGTCCGTTGCCTCTCCCGTGCACATAGGTGACGCTCAAACGCGGATGGGCAGGCAGCGCCTGCACGTGGGACGCCTCCGCGACCTCCACCACCACCCGACTGGCCACATGGGCCGGCGTCTGCTCTAGAAGGCGCGTCAGAGCCGGTACGCCGGTGGCGTCGGCGAGCAGCACCTGCCAGCGAAAGTCCTGGGGCGGCCGGTAAAGGCCACGGGGATTGTTGATCACGATCCTATCGCCCGGCTTCGCGGCTTGAGCCCAATTACTGGCAAGCCCACCCTCGTGCACGACAAAATCCACATCCATCTCGCCCGCTGCCTCGTCGAAGCGGCGAACGGTATAGGTGGCGTACCGCACCGCAGGTCCCGTCTCCGGTAACGTCCAGCGCCCCTCCTCATCAATCGATGGCAAGGCGCATTGGCCCGTCTCGGAATCAGGAAAAAAAAGGCGGATGTATTCGTCGCCGACCCCGGTCGAGCGAAAGGCGGAGAGCCCGGTGCCGGAGAACGTCAGGCGGACCATGCCGGGCGTCAGCAGCCGCCTCGCGATCACCGTCGCCTCATGAAACATCTGCCGCACCATGGATTCATCTAGGGAACAAGGGACCCGAGCCGCGCCATGTCCGATGATCGCCCACAGTCGGCAGCCATGTCTCATAATGACCGAGATGGAAATTGAAAATAATTTTCATTACTCTTAAATTGTTACACTTCTAAATTGTATATATTGATCGCGGAATGGCCCAATGTTAAAAAGAGCATGCGATGTTATAGCATCGCGCGGGGGATCCATTCTTCATGTCCGAGAGCTTGGACGCGGCTGCTAGCCTGCAGGAGTTCGAGCGGCTGTACAGTGCGGAGCAGCGCCGACTCCAACGTCTTGCCGCGCGCAAGGTCGGCCCAACGCACGCAGCGGATGTGGTGCAGGACGTTTTCATGGCCTTGTGGTCCCGGGCTCGCGGGGAGAGCCATTATTCTTCGGCTTACCTGTCCAGCGCGACCAAGTTCGCTGCCATCAGCCTCCACCGCTCAGAGCGGCGGCGCAGCCTCTTTCTGCAGAAAATCACAGAGGAACAGTATGCTGCGCCCACCGCCCCGCCGGACCAGGTAGTCGCGGCCCGGCAGGATCTCCGCCGGCTGATGGACGTCCTGACGGGTCTGCCCGCACGCACGCGGCAGGTCTTCCTGTTGAACCGCATGCACCATTGCACTTACGATGAAATCGCCGAAGCTCTCGGTGTTTCCTACAGCACGGTGGAGCGGGACATCGCGCGGACCATCATGGCCCTGAAAGCCGTCATCTGACGCGCGGACGTAACGGACCAAGTATGACCATCGGTACGCACAACATCCCGGAGGAACCGGAACTTCCGGACAGCCGGATAGAAAAGCAAGCGGTCGCTTGGTTTACCCGGATGAACGGGACGCCGTCTTCTGCCGACCGACAGGATTTCTCTGCCTGGCTTGCTGCCTCCCCGGCCCACGCGCGTGCATACGAGGACGTACGATCTTTCTGGGACACGATCGGCCCGCTCTCAGGCGCGCTCCCGGAGCAGGACACGCGATCACTCGCCCGGCCGCTGGCGTGCATCGACGTTATCCGGCGCAAGCGACGTCTGGGCAAGGCCGCCTCAAGCTTCGCACTCGGCCTTGCCGTGCTGCTGGTCGGCGGCTGGCTTTGGCTGGAGCGTCCGCATCTGCTGCAAGATCTCACTGCCGATTACGTATCCCCACGTGGACAGATGCGCAGCATCAGCCTCGCCGATGGCTCCACGGTCCTTCTCGACGCGGACAGCGCGATCGAAGTGAAGCTCACGACCCACTTGCGCCATGTGGACCTCCTTCGCGGTACCGCCTTCTTCACCGTGAAGCCGGAACAGGTGCCGTTCGTGGTGACTGCGCGCAATGGCGAGGCACGTGTGCTTGGAACCACGTTCGAAGTGGCCGTGCGCAACGGCGAGAGCGTCACGGTGACGCTCGACACTGGGAGCCTGAAGGTGAACCTTACCGACCGGCAGCAGGACGTCCTGCTTACGCCCGGCGACAGTGTGGAATACAGTCCCACGGGACTCGCCCCCCTTCGGCGGGTGGATGTGGAAGAGGCCACTTCCTGGCGCACGGGGCGTTATATTTTTACCAACGCCCGGCTGGCTGACGTGATGGAGCACATCGGCCGTTATCGGGATGGGCGCATCATGCTGCTGTCGTCCGCATTAGCCGACATGCGGGTCAGCGGAAACATCTCCCTGCGTGATACGGATGCCGCGCTGGGGGCCGTGCGTTCCACCGTCGGCTTCTCCATGCACACGCTCGGCAAGATGACCTTTATCGGCCCCTGAAATTTTTTTGCCTAAGAGTGAGGGTGCCGCCGCCCGGCAGGCGACTGGTTCAGTAAGAGCACGCGCCGCGACCTCGTTTGGAGCGCGCCTGCGGGTACCAGTCGCGAACAGGGATGGGTGGAATGACGGTCAACACCAGAGCCAGCAGGCATGCGCGGTTGCTGGCGAGCACTTTCCTCGCACTTGCAGCCGTGAGCATCGGTGCGTCACGCCCCGCGGCGGCCCAGCCCGCGATCCAGGGGGAGACACAGCCCTCCTACAGCTTCAACATCCCGTCGAAATCCATCCGCGCCGCCATGAACGACATTGTGCGTGTCACCGGCATCGACGTCGTGTTCGCCGAAACTCCCGCAGCCTCGCGCACCGGCAATGCGGTGCGCGGCTCTATGACCGTGCGCCAAGCCGTGGAAACCCTGCTGGCCGGCAGCAAGCTCGCCTACAGCTTCAGCAATGCAAACACCGTGCAGATCTACGACCCCTCCGCACCACGTTCAGGCACCGCAGCCGGCACGGAAGGCGCCATTTCCCTCGACACCATCGATGTGAACAGCACCGGCCTTGCCCCTGCTTATGCTGGCGGCATGATCGCGACGGGCGGCAGCCTGGGAGTGCTTGGCGAGCGTAGTGTCATGGACACGCCGTTCACGGTCACCAACTACACCTCCAAGCTCATTCAGGAACAGGGCGCGCAGTCCATCGCCGATGTGGTGCGCAACGATCCGGCCATCCGCAATTTGGACCCGACCAATGTAGGCAATGCCAACTATTTCCTCGTGCGCGGGGTCCAGGTCGGAAATGGCGCCGTCGCCTTCGGCGGACTGTTCGGGATCGCCCCCAACAACCAATCGACGCTCGCCGGCATCGAACGGGTGGAAATTCTGAAAGGCCCAGGCGCCTTCCTGAGCGGCCTGTCACCCAGCGGCGTCGGCGCAGTGATCAATCTGGTGCCCAAGCGCGCTGGTGACGAGCCGCTCACCAGCCTGACCACCACTTACATCAGCAACGCCCAGTTCGGCGGCCAGTTGGACGTCGGCCGGCGCTTCGGGGCAGAGAACGAGTTCGGCATCCGCGCCAACCTGCTGTTTCGCGACGGCGACACGCCGATAAGCCAGCAGTCGCAGGAACTGCTCAACGGCACCGTGGGCATGGACTATCGGGGCGAGAAGCTCCGCCTGTCGCTGGATTTCGGCCACCAGGCGATCGACACGAACCGGATGAACAATACGGTGACGCCCGCCGCCTGTGCGCTCGCCGTCTGTCCGCCTATTCCGAGCGCGCCTTCGCCAAGCCATGCGTGGGTGTCGCCCTGGAACTACAGCAACATAAACGACACCTACGGGATGGCGACGGCGGAATACGACTTCGCCCCGAACTGGACCGTCTATGCGAAGGCCGGCTTTGACACCACCCACTGGGACCAACTGGTGCAGGCGGGCACCAACCTCCAGGCCAACGGCAATTTCACCGCCACGACCTCCCGCTATCTCATCGATATCAATCGCCAATCGGGCGAGACCGGCGTTCGCGGCGAATTCGATACCGGCCCGGTGAACCACAAGGTGACGCTGGCCGCCAATACCTATGTCTTCGATCGCAGCCAGGCACCGCAGCCCACCGGCATCTTCGCGCTCCCGGTGACCCGGTCGAACATCTATACGCCCGCTTTCGTGGCCGAGCCGGTCGTCGGCCTGATGTATGCGGCGCCGCAGAGTTCGATCAGCTTCACGAGCTATGCGGCGTCCGACACTTTGTCGGTGCTGGACGAGCGCGTGCAACTGACCCTCGGCCTGCGCCAACAATACGTGCATGTGGTGAACTACAACATCAGCACCGGCGCTCTTTCCGGGCCGGTCAACGATAGCTCCGCGCTGACGCCCATGGTCGGCCTGGTGGTCAAGCCATGGGAGCATGTCTCGCTCTATGCAAGCTATATCGAGGGCCTGACGGCAGGCACCGTCGTGCCGACGACCTATGCCAATGGCGGCGAGGTGCTGCCGCCTTATGTCACCAAGCAGTATGAAGCCGGCGTGAAAGTGGATTGGGGCAAGCTGCTCACCACCGTCAGCCTGTTCCATACCAGCCAGCAGTCAGGCATCACCAACAGCGCCACCAATACCTTCACCGCGGACGGCGAGACGGTCTATCGGGGGGTGGAGTTCAATGTGGCGGGTGAGGTCCGCCCGGACCTGCGGGTGCTGGGCGGCTTCGTGCTGCTGGATGCGGAGAACACGCACACCAGCGGCGGCCTCTATGACGGTAAGGCACCCACGGGCACGCCGGACTATACGGCGAACATTGGCCTGGAATGGGACCCTTCCTTCGCCAGGAACCTCACCTTGTTCGCCCGTATGAACGCTACGGGTGCGGCCTGGGCGAATAATGTGAACAACCAAAAGGTGCCGGCCTGGACCACATTCGACTTTGGTGCCCGCTACGCCTTCGAACGGCAGAATGGCAAGCCCATCGTGGTGCAGGCCAATCTCACCAATGCCTTCAACAAGGGCTATTGGACGGCCTATCCCGGCTTTAACCTGCTCTATCCCAGCGAGGCGCGGACCCTTCAGATCTCCACCATCTTCCAGTTCTGAGGCCCATGCGGAAAGGCTCCTCACGGCGCGGCATGCTCTTGGGCCTCACAGCCCTGGGCCTTGCCGCGCGCGCATCTAGGCTCGTTGCCGCACCGTCCGCAACGCGGCGGGTCGAGACGCCGCTGGGACCGGTGGAGATACCGGCCGAGCCGCGCCGCGTGATCGCCGTCGACTCCCGCGTCTCGCTGGAATCGGCGCTCGCCCTCGACCTGCCGATCGTAGGCTACAGCCACAGCCGCGCCCGTCCGTGGATCCCAGTGCCCGCGGGGGTGCCTTTTCTTGCCGCACCGCCGGATCTGGAACAGATTCTTGCGCTGAAGCCCGACCTCATCTTGTGCCCGGATACGGCCCCCTATTCCGATTGGTGGCCGCTCGCCCGCCTGCCGCGCATTGCCCCCGTGTTGCCGAGCGACCACCGCCTCTCCTGGCAGGAGAACCTGTCCCAGCTTGGCGTCTGGCTTGCCCGTGAAGGACGCGCCGCACGCCGCATCGCGGGCCAAGCGGATCTAATCGCCGACATTCGCGCCCGGCATGCCGCTGTCATCGACAGGAGTGTCGTGGCGTCGCTCTATTTCGATCCCGTCAAGCGCCGCGCGCTCATCAGCACGGCCGGCACCGGCTATGGTCAGGTCATGCCCGCGCAGGTGCTGAGGGAATTAGGAGGGCATGGCATCAGCGCTGCGCATCTCGGCCCCTATGGCGAATTGGCGCTCGAAGCCTTTGGTGATGTGCTCGGGGCCGCCGATGCCATTCTGCTCTTCGACTTCGGCGACGGCTCGCCTCGGGTGTTGGCCCACGAAACTTTGTGGCAGCGCCTGCCGGCCGTGCGCGCAGGGCGCGTGCAGATCGTGGCCGACAATTGCACGTTCGGCTCCTGCTATACGGCCGGCTACCTCGCTGCCGCCTATGATGGCCTTTATGCGCGTGTCGGCGCATGAGCATGCGGCCCCGACCACAGCGCATTCATCGCCGGAGGCACAGCGCGCGGGCGCTTCTGCTGAGCCTGCTGTTGCTGCTCCTTGCCATACTCGCCGGGCTTTCGGCCGGAGCCAAGCCCCTCTCGCCCGCCAGCGTGCTGGACGCCCTGGCGGGCCGCGGGTCCGAGGAAGCCCGCATCATCGTCCGGGAATTGCGTCTGCCGCGGGCCTTGCTGGGGCTGCTGGTGGGCGCGGCACTTGGCCTGTCCGGGGCCATCATCCAATCCGCCACCCGCAATCCTTTGGGCGATCCGGGCCTCATGGGCGTCAATGCGGGCGCGAGCCTTGCCGTAGTCCTGGGCGCGGGCGTGTTCGGCATGACGGGTATCGGATCACTCATCTGGCTGGCCGCCCTGGGGGCGGGGCTGGCGGCGCTCGCCGTCTATTTCGTCGCCGGCATGGGCACGAAGGACGCAAGCCCGCTGCAACTCACCTTGGCAGGCGTCGCGGTGGGCGCCCTATGCTTCGGATTGGCGCAAGGCTTCGCCTTGTCCGATCCCGAGCGGTTCGACCTGGTGCGCAACTGGCGTGTGGGGGCCCTCTCGGGGGATGCGCGCGTCATTCTGCCCGCGGTGATCCCGGCCCTCGGCGCCGGACTGATCCTTGCGGCGTTCCTCGCGCCTCGGCTCAATTTGATGGCCCTAGGCGCCGATCGCGCCGCGTCTCTTGGCGTCTCCGTCGCCCGCACCCAAGGCCTCTGCCTGCTGACGGTGATCTTGCTGGCCGGCGGAGCGACAGCCGCCGCCGGCCCCATTGCCTTTGTGGGCCTCGCCGCCCCGCACATGGTTCGCCGTCTCCTGGGCGCGGATGAACGACAGATTCTGGCCAATGCGGCGCTCATCGGCGCTGCCCTGCTCATCGGTGCGGACGCGCTGGGCCGGAGCCTCGCCGCACCGGCGGAGGTGCCGGCGGGCGTCGTCACCGCACTCGTCGGCGCACCGATCCTCCTTGTACTCGCACGCCTGAAATGGGGACGGGTAACCGCATGAGCGAAGGGCGCCTCTGGCAGAGGAGCATCTCCTCTCGCCCAGCATTGCGACTAGGACGTCTCTCACTGCCGGTGCGGCCCCGGGGCGTTGCGTGTGGGATCGCCCTGGCCGTGGCCTGCCTTGTGCTCGCGCTGCTGGCGCTGTCTTTTGGCACCCTGCCGGTGTCTCCGGACGATGTGATGCGGGTTCTGCTCGGCCAAAGCGGAGCGGACCTTCATCTCGTCGTGGTGGAATGGAGGCTCCCGCGCATCACAGGCGGGCTTTTGGTGGGAACCGCCCTTGGCCTTGCAGGGGCACTGTTTCAGACGATCCTTCGCAATCCCCTCGGAAGTCCAGACATCATCGGCTTCGATGCAGGGGCATTCACCGGCGCCCTCCTGGCAATGCTCGGTAGCGGTGGCCCCGCAGTCATCGCCGCCTCTTCCTTCGCCGGCGGGCTTCTGGCGGGTGGGCTCGTCTATGGCTTTGCGGGCTCCAGCCATGCCTTTCCGGCCCGCCTCGTGCTGATCGGCATCGCGGTGGGGGCGCTGTTCACCGCCCTCAACGACTGGATCATCATGACCGTGCGGCTCGATGCCGCCGTGGCGGCAGCAAGCTGGAAACTCGGCTCCCTCGCCGGGATTGATTCCGGCCGTCTGACCATTGGCGCCATCATTCTCGCCGTCGCCGTTCCACTGGCGCTGGCCCACGGCCGAACGATCCGGGTTCTCGAACTGGGGCCGGATCGCGCACGCGCCTTGGGAGAACCCACCTCGGCCAGACAGCTTCAGCTTGCGGTACTCGGCCTTCTGCTCACTGCGACCGCGACTTTTCTCGCCGGACCCGTCGGCTTTGTCGCCCTCATCGCCCCTCAGGTGGCGCGAAGGATCTGCGGGGGACCCGGCCTGTCGCTGCCCGCTTCCGCGCTCACTGGCGCTGTCTTCCTCGTGGGCAGCGACCTCATTGCGCGAACCCTGTTCCTCCCTCGCGTTCTGCCGGTGGGCTCGGTCACGGCGGCGGTAGGCGGCCTCTATTTCGCAATGCTGCTGCGAGCCAGCCTGCGTGGGGAGACGACGCGCTGAGCCAGCCCGTCCCCATTCTTGAGGCCCGCGGCCTCCACGCCGGCCATAGCAGGCGACGCGTCCTGCGCGGCATCGACCTCGCGTTCCTGCCCGGCGGCTTCTACGCCATCATCGGGCCAAACGCCTGCGGCAAATCCACCTTGCTGCGCGCACTGGCTCGGCTACACCCCGCCACC
The DNA here is from genome assembly GCF_943371865.1 of Azorhizobium sp. AG788. Classification (GTDB taxonomy): domain Bacteria; phylum Pseudomonadota; class Alphaproteobacteria; order Rhizobiales; family Xanthobacteraceae; genus Azorhizobium. The sequence goes on from NZ_CALRWL010000002.1 coordinate 181,595, forward strand.
GCAGGCACGGTTCTGCTGGATGGCACCGACATCTCCGCGATCCGCCCCCGCGACCTTGCGCGCCGGCTCGGCGTGCTGCCGCAGGTGTCGGAGGCGCCCGAAGGCATCACCGTGATGGAACTGGTGGCGCGCGGCCGCCATCCACACCAAAGCATGTTCCGCCAATGGTCGGCGGCGGACGAGGCTGCCGTTTGCTCCGCGATGGCAGAGGTCGGTGTCGCGGGGCTGGGGAACCGCCTGGTCAGTGAGCTTTCGGGTGGGCAGCGGCAGAAAGTGTGGATTGCAATGGCACTGGCGCAGGAGACTGACTTGCTGCTGCTGGACGAACCCACGACCTTTCTCGATCTCGCGCACCAGATCGAGGTTCTCGATCTTTGCCAATTTCTCAACAGCCAAGGGAAGACGCTCGTCGTGGTTCTGCATGACCTCAACCTGGCCTGCCGCTATGCCAGCCATCTGGTTGTGATGTCCGATGGTCTGATCTTCGCACAGGGCAAGCCGGCGGAGGTCATGAGCGAAGCGCTGGTGAAACAGGTGTTTGGACTGCCATCCTTGGTGATGCCGGATCCGCTGTATGGCACGCCGATGGTTCTGCCGAAATCCAGACTACATCGGCAACGTCCGGGCCAATGCTGCGATGAAGCGGGCACGCACGCCGTTCAGGAGCAAACAAACGGCGTCAGCCGTCAGTGAACCGCCCCAAATTTGTCGGAGGCCCAAACTACTGAGAGGGTCGGGCCGGGAGGAGTAAGTCGACGAACAAGTTTTCGCCCGAGGCACGCCAGCGGGGTGAGGAAGGTGCTGGATCACGGCCGATCACCCATTCCGCTGGGCCGCAAATATGTGGATCTCCGGCAAGGTCGGGAGCACGTGACGTTGCCCCTCTGCCCTAATCCAGCTTGAAATTCGTTACGGACCGACTTGAGGACCAGGACATGAACGGTCGTCAGCGGCCAAGCACCGGCGTGAGCCCGGGAGGTGCACTGATCATTGGGGAGCCGGTGCGCTCGCTGGGGCTGCCCACTTGCCGGTTTGCCATTTGGCATGTAGAGGCACCCCAGTCAATGAAGGCAAGTGCGCACCAGAATTGAGTAGTACTTTCCGTTATCCGTAAGAGTCTTGATGGAATGTGCCACTATTATTCCATTTTGCAAGGACGCGCGATTAATTGCCGCTCGCTCATCGTGCGCCATTACGGTGCTTCGCCATCAGCCGCCAGTAGTCTTCCGGCAGCACCGCAATGATGGGGCGACTGTGTTTTTCGACCGTCAGGGGTTCAGCCCGATCAGTAAGTGCCGCTATCGCTTGTGGCTACAATGGCCTTAAAAACAAGGCTCATGTCGGGCTATCAAACGCGTCCGACGATGGGGCACCGAGCGCTCCTTTCAGACCCCGCGCGGCGTAGCGCCTGATCCGTGGCTCGCGTCATCAGGGGGGCATTGGCTCCCGTCCCCTGGAGGGGCAAGGGTCAGGGCCACTCCGATGCTGGTGTCGGTTTCAATGAACTCAATACCAGCATTCCTCAGGGCCTCGACGATTGCGTGCCGTACACGCTCGCGGGGTGTCCTAGAGCCGTCCTCGAATGAGGAGAGCGTGTTTGCCGCGATCTGCGCGCGATCCGCAAGCGTGTGCTGATCCCAACCGAGCAGGGCGCGGGCCGCACGAATTTGGGGACCATTAACCATATTCAGAGCTCGAAGTTGCGAAAAATTCCCAAATGGATAGAAGGGATGCCGTGAAACGGGGAACAGACACGCATCAGCGGCGGTCCCCCTTCGTGAGGTGACGCGTCTGGAGCGCCGTGCGAGCGGTGCAATGGACCCGGTCCAACGTTTCCGACCTTTCCTTTAGATCCAAATCGCCCAAAGGCCGCACTTCGTGCGCGGCCTCCGATCTCGAATCGCGCTCGGAGTCCTTTCTCCGACGACGGCGGAGCCTTGCCATGATCTCAGCCATAGCAAACTCGTCCAGGATTCCTTTCAAAGCCACTCCTCGGCTCCCCAGCGATTGGCTGGCCGAGGCCCTCGATACGCATCTCGCCATCGCGCCGCGCGTCATCGACTTCCGGCCCGTTCCCAGCAGCAGGGAGAGACTCAAATCATGCATGGGGCCTCGAGGCTCGATCGTCCGATTGGCGAGGCTAGCCGATCGGATTCTCGTCGTCGTGGCAATCCCTGATGAGGCAGATACACCGCCGGGGTTTCGACGAGAGCTGGCCCGATATTGGGGGACGACTAATCTCCTGATCGTGCGCGAATCCTGGCTTCTGCGGGAGCCCCGGCTCGAAGTCATATCGGCGGTGGTCGCCTGCCTTGACCAGATCCCCTCCGTGACAGACTGGCTCCGGATCGAGCGTCACCTGTTGGAACTAGGTGGAAGCTCATGCCTTGAGGAGTGCGTCGCTCAGGTTCGCCAGCATGAGGATCCGGCTGGTGCGGTGCTGGCGCTCGTCGCGGCCGGGTGGCTGCGTATCGAAGTGTCTCGGCCGCTCTCCGGTTCCAGCGTCATCTCGCTGCCGGTTCGCCGTGATCGGGGCCGTTTGGTGGTGGGAGGCTGAGCTATGGCGATAGGCACATATGAAAAGGCAGTACGCACGCGAGCTGCCCGCGACGCCGAGAACTGGCGCCTGACGCAGTACGGAGAGCGGGATGGTTTCGGATACGAGTCAGTGCGCCCAAGGCCTCTTCCGTCACAACTGCTCTTCGGCCTGCTATTCGCTCGCATGCTGGACCGGCAGCCGGACGTCGCGCATGCCATCGGCACCGCTCCATCGTTGATCTCCGTGAGGGTACCCTGCGAACAGGCCGCTGAGGTGCTCCTCAAGGTGGCTCCTTACGTCGTGCAAGCTCGTTTTCCGCGCCGGGACAAGGAACGCCACCCGCCCGCGCCAGTGCGAAAGGCCTGCGGGCTGAAGGAGCATGACCAGGGTTACGGTGGAATGCGGAAGGACGAGGCGCGAGAGCGCCTGGCCAGTGGGGCTTCCGTGCTTTATTTCTGGCACGAGAATGCAGAAAATCTGCCGCCGGAATTCCTTGCTGTTCTGACCGACTCAATTGTCTTGTCCTCGATCGACCTGCCGACGCTCCGGTGGCTCGGGCGCATCGTCACCGGCGAACCCTGCCGCTTCCCTATTGGGCACCCGTATGAAGCATTGACCCCCAGCCAAGTCGATGTCGCGTTCGCTTACGGCCTGAGCGCCCACGAATGCCAACGGCGCGTCCAGGTGTTGACGCCCATCCCGAAGTCAGAGCCACCGAAATTGGTGGAGGCAAGGCCGACAACGCTTCGCGAGTTCCGCGCGTTCGGGCCCGCCACGGACTGGGGGATCCAACTCGCCGACGATCTCGCCGCCTACAAGGCCGGGGATCTGTCCTGGAACGAGGTCGATCGTGGAGTGCTTCTCCACGGTGCGCCGGGCGTCGGCAAGACGACCTTTGCGCGCACCTTGGCGGCGACTTGCGACGTTCCTCTCATCGCGACATCGGTCGCCGAGTGGTATTCGAAGGACCACCTTGGGGCGACCCTGAAGCGGATCCGCAGCATCTTCGCGGAAGCAGCCAAGATGGCTCCGTGCATCGTCTTCATCGACGAGATCGATGGGATCGGGGATCGCCAGAACATCGACGACCGGAATCGCGACTACTGGACTCAGATCATCAACTGCGCGCTCGAATGCTTGGATGGGACCGACCGCCGGGAGGGTGTCGTGGTCCTCGGGGCGTGCAACGATCCTGAACGGGTCGATGCCGCGCTCCGTCGGCCGGGGCGCCTCGACCGGTCAATCCGGATTCCCTTGCCGGATTCAGAAACGCTCGAGCTGATCTACAAGCACCACCTGGGTGGCGAACTCTCCGGTATCGATCTTGGTCCTCTCGCGGCGACCTCTGTCGGAAGGACTGGCGCCGAGGTGGAGCAGCTCGTGCGGCTGGCGAAGCGGGCGGCTCGGAAGGAAAAGCGCCCCCTAGCCCTTCATGACCTGGTCAGCGAGGTCAGGGGCCCGGCGCAGGACATGTCGCCCGCGACGTTGAGGCGGACAGTGGTGCACGAGGCCGGTCATGCGGTTGCGGCCATCGTCCTCAACATTGCATCGACCGTAACCGTCAGCATCGGAAACGGTCGCCTCGGAGCCACACGTTTCGAACGACCGGCCGACCATATCGACACCCGCGAAACGGCGCTGAACATCGTTCGTCAGTTATTGGCAGGGCGCGCGGCGGAAGAGGAGATCATCGGCGAAGTCAGTGCCGGTGCCGGCGGGGTGCCTGGATCCGACTTGGAACAGGCGACACGCATCGTCGCCGCCCTCGAGGGAGCCATGGGACTCGGTGAGCACTCATGGCTGACATATTGGTCTGACGGGAACGACACCCGTCGCCATTTATTTCAACCGCACATTGCCAAAGCGGTCGAGACGACGCTGACCCGCCTTTACGAAGAGATCCGGGAGCTTGTTGCCGCCCATAGGGAGAGCGTGCTCCGTGTGGCCGATGCACTGCAAACGCGCTTCCATCTGTCCCACGCCGACCTCATCGAACTCATAAGTGACGCAGCACGAAGCTGCGCCGCCTCCGATTCCGAAGCCGCGTGAGGAGGTGACAATGAAACTTTGGATTATGAGCGATCTTCACCTGGATGCGCATCCGTTCGATCTCCGCATTCCCTCGCCGACGCCCGACATGTTGGTGGTCGCCGGCGATGTTGCGACCCCGCTCTCCACCGGGATTCGATGGCTGCGGAAAAGCACGGATCTGCCAATCGTGATGGTCGCCGGAAACGCGGATTTCTACGGCACCCGGCTCGCCGACGAGAAGGCACTGGCCCGGCAGCTTGCGGCGGAGGCGGGGATCCACTTCCTGGAGGAAGATGGGACCATCGCCCAAGGAGTCCGCTTTCTCGGGGCCACACTCTGGACCGACTATACGCTGGATGGCGACTACTTGGGCTCCATGAAGGCAGCAACGGTAGGGATGACCGATCATCGCGAGATCGGGACCGGCTACGGAGCCTTTCGTCCGGAAGATGCAGCGTCAGCTCATCGTCGGGCGCGAGCCTGGCTCGATGGGATGCTCGCGCAGCCCTTCAACGGGCCGACTGTCGTCGTCACCCACCATGCGCCAACGCCGCGTTCCATCGGCTCGCGCTTTGCCGGAGATCCATTGAACCCTGCGTTCGCATCGGATCTCACCGATCTCATCATTCGGCACGCGCCTGACATTTGGGTGCATGGTCACGTTCACGAGGGGGGCGACTACCGCGTCGGCCTGACGCGCGTGGTCTGCAATCCGAAAGGATATGCATTTGAGCCGACGGGTTTCATGCCCGACTTCGTTGTCGATATCTGAGGACACTGCCAAGGTGAATGCGGTGCGGCTCAGAGTTTATTGCCGATCGCCGGACCCGATCTGTGTCGGACGTGAATGAGCATTCCCGCGAGTCACACCGTTAATCACTGGGGCTAGCGTGAATGAAAGAATCGCGTTACCTCAGTTCACATGGACGCAGAAAAACTCGAGCGCGCCGAACGCGATTTGCAGCAACAGGAGTTTGATCTCCTGAGTCGCCGAGAAGAGCTGCTGACAAAATTCGTCGAATTGGAACGCGATATACAAGAAATCGTTGACCGGTTGATCGACCTGAACGTAGAAGCAAAGTGGCTTGACGGCCGGAGATCTATGCTGGTGGAGTTAGCTGAACGTTCCCCCGTTGCCGAAGTTGCGCACGTGGCGATGCCTCGTGCGTGGTTGGGGGCGTTCTACTGCATAATTGAGAAATCAGAATCGTTTACATTAAACGATTTCGCTGATGGTGCTGCGGAGGCAGGCCTAAGGGTAGTGTTCGAGACTATTCGGAACAGGGCGAGCCAATTCAAGGCTTTAGGGTTAATTGAACGCCTTGCGCCGGGCATCTATCGAATGAGCGATGATCTGTGTGATCAGCTTGAGAGTTACGGCCGGAATCTCGCGCCCATGGTTAAGCAGCTCCGCGCGAAGACAAAGGCCAAAAAAGTTAGGCTGCCCCGATAAAATCCGGGCAGCCTAATATCGAGCCCTCACAAAAGGAGAGGCTTATGTAGCAGGGACGTCGCGCGGGTTCGTGTAGCACCCGACACGCGCGGCGTCCTGCTGCAAGTAGGCAGATGGCACTAGGCCATGTCAAGTGCCTCGGCGGAGCGGACCCTGCGCCTCCATTGTTTCGGTCCAGTCTCCGCGTCCAGCACCTCCCATCACTGCTTTGCTGAAGCCTGTTGTCACAGGCGAATCGCAAACGCAGTCTCGAATGTTGAGGTGCTAATATTTCGTGCGCGAGGTGCGAAATAAACTTGCGCCGCTGCTCCGTTGATCTCTTGTCGAAGCTCCTCTGATTCGGTATCGATTCGGTGCTACACGACGCGTCGGACTGATTTGCCCCTTGTGGTGTCCGAACCGTTCGGGAATTCCCTCTCCCTCCCCAACTACATTGGGTTTTCCGCCCGCTGCGCCCGGCCTAGTGCCGCGCGGCTGATAGGGCGGCTGTCTGAGGGACATTGCAGCATCTGGCGAACGCACTCATTGATCGATGAATGGGGCGAAATGCATCGCGTTAGTGAGTAATGACGCAGTAACGGCGCATTATTTGCCGACTAGCTTGTCGTTGCTCCGCCCTGAGTTGCGACAAGCGTGAATCCACATTCCCGAATCCGAAACTACCAAACGCGGCGCTTTCGCTGCGAACGAGGAGCCATGTGTCATGCCCGAGCAGGCAAACCAAAATCATGAGATTCGGTCTCCCGAGAGCAACAAAAAGCCCGGTCGGACGGCTCGCCATGAAGCAATCTGGCGAGAACCAACGCCTTCCGCGGCAACGCGTCGGCCTGCCCTCCGCAGCCGCAGTTCCGTGCGCGGGTATCTCGTGCATCCGCGGACGGGCCGCGAGATCGTCTACGAGAGCACGCTCGAGCGTGATCTCGCCTACATGTTCATTGCGGATCCCTCCGTCCGGAGCTTCCAGGAACAGCCTGCGCCGGTATTTTATATCGACGATGCAGGCGTGCGGCGCTCTCACACCTTCGACTTTCGCGTTGAATTGATCGACGACAGCCGCCACTCCGTGGCGGTCAAGCCGGCATCGCGGACCGAGCGCATTGAGCAGACGCTCAAATTTATTCGTGATCAGTCCCCGCAGTATGCTGATCGCATCGAGTTGCGCACCGGTGATCACATCACCCGGAAGCGGGCTCACGACGCAAAGCTCATCACCTGGGCGCTCCGGCAGCGGGATGATGACGAGGTCTCGGCGCTCTCAGGGCTCGTCGCCGACCTGCGGGGGGCTACCACCATCGCGACGCTCATCGCGAGCCGCCCGAACGAGCCAGCGGCTTTCATTGCTGTGCTCTGCCTGATCGCCGACGGAACGCTCCACCGCGCCGGCACCGATCGCCTGACTCGCAGCAGCCGCGTCGAGCGCGCTGCCCGTCGCTGATACCTCTGACCCGTTTCGAGCCATGAAGGAGAGGACCATGAACGACCAGCTTCCCGTACCCTCGTCCAGCGACGGTCAGCCCGCTCGCTTTCGCTTCGCGCCGAGTGATCTCCTGATCATCGAAGGTGTCGAATACACTCCGGTTTCGCAGGACGAGCATGGCCACGTGCTCGCCCGGCGCAATGACACCAAGTTCCTCGAGACGTTCACCCACGCCCATCTTGACGAGTATCTCAAGAATGGCTTGATCGAGCACCGTCCGCAGGAAATCAGTTACAACAAGGTTCGGCTGACCCTGAAGCAGGTCTGCCTCGATGTGGCGGATCTTCCGGAACGTGCCCGTCGCGAGCTCCTTAGTCGGAAGGCATGGTGCGACCTCTTTCTTGCCGAAGAAGGCAAGAAGGAAGTCTCTCGCTCCGACGCATCCATCCGCGCATTCGTGGCTCGCCATTTGGCGGGGACGATCGTCGAGCAGCGGGGCCGCGGTCGCCACGGCAGTGAAGACATCAAGATCGAGCATCCGCCGGCTCCGACGACGCTTCGCCGCTGGCTGAAGATCTATAAGATGTACGGTTTCCAGCCGATGTCTCTCTGCGACAACTACATGGCATCCGGCAACGATTGCTCTCGGTTTTCGGGTGAGCTCACGAAGCTCATGGACGAGCATACGAGGCTTTACCTTGACCGGAAGCAGCCCACGCTGAAGAGCGTCCGGGTGAAGCTGTACGACGCTATCCGGATGCGGAACATGCAGCTTGCCGCCGAGGGCAAGGCTACCCTGCCGATTCCGAGCAGGCGCGCGTTTGAAACGGTGGTGAAGAGGCTCGACCCCTTCCAGGTTTATGCCGCGCGAAACGGCGTCGAGGCGGCGATGAGGAAGTTCAGCATCGTCCGCAATGGCCTCGACGTCACCCGTCCGCTCGAGGTGGTCCAGGGCGATGGCAATACCATTCCGCTGTCGACCTTGATGTCGATGACGGAGATCTGGGAGCGCCTTTCGCCTGAAGCGAAGGCGGAAATCGAGCGCAGCCGGCTGAAGGCTTCCGTCGTTCTCGACGTCGCGACCCGGTGCGTACTCGGGCTCCTCCTGGTGAAGGATGTTTCCAGCGCGAGTTCGGTCGAGACGCTGCGCATGGCCGTCAGTGACAAGCGGGAAATGGCCCGCTCGCTGAATTGTCGGACGCCCTGGGATATGATGGGCACGTTCGAGACCATCATTACCGACAACGGCCCCGAGTACGCCAACGAATGGTTCCAGACGGCGGTGCTGGGGCTGCATGCCGAAGCTTCGTTCCCGCCGGCCGGTGTCCCGCAGATGCGCGGGCACATCGAACGCTTCTTCCGGACGATGCACACGGACCTGTTCGGCCGGTTCAGCGGCCGAACTTTCGAGAACGTCGTTCGGAAGGGCGACTATGACGCCGAGGGAAACGCGAGCCTGTTCATCGATGACCTTTGGCGGCTGATCGTTCGCTGGGTTGTAGACGTTTATCACAACACCTCGCATGCGGGCCTCGGTGGCGAGACGCCGCGGTCGGCCTGGCTGCGGCTCACCAAGCTCTATCCGCCGCAGTTGCCGCCCGATGTCGATCGTGCCCGTCATCTGTTCGGGCTCGATATCGACCGGCAGATCGGCAATCACGGTGTCCGTGTACTCGGCCTGAATTATCAGTCCGTCGAATTGCAGAAGCTGCGCCGGCTGAAGCGCAGTGGGAAGGTCCGTGTGCGGATCGATCGGGCCGACATCGGGCATATCTCGGTTGAGAAGGACGTTGGCGAGTGGCTGACGGTCGAATGCATCCAGCATGGCTTCGACGGCGTGTCCGCACACCAGTGGATGCTGGCAGCCGAGCGCGTGCGGCGTAGGAATGCCAACCTCGCGAAGGTGAGCGAGACCATCGTCTTCGAGACCCTTGCCGAGATCGAGGGCATCGCCCGTGCTGCGGAGGCTCGGGCTGGAATCGAATCCTCACTTCTCGATCACAAGGGCATCGAGGCGTTCGAACGTACTTTCACGAAGGCGTTCGACTTCGATCGGGGCGACGCCGAATTGCCCCTGTTCGACGATCTCCCCCTCGCAGCGGGCGAGGTCACGCCGAACGACGGATCGTCCCCCGAGCCGACTGAAACTGCCCCTTCCGTGACCGATGATCACGACGGTCGGCATGCTCGTGGCACCAGCTTCATGGAGGACTGAGCATGAACACGAATGACCAGCCCACCCCCGAACGCCGCGAGAGCTCCCTTGAGCGCATGCGGCGCTTGCAGACGACGCAGCGCGCCTCGGTCTCCGACCGCGTTGCAAAGCTTCACTCTGCCTACATCATCTCCGATCGAGACCGCGTCATCGGGGAGCGCATCGAGGAGATGATTGATCACTGCCTGCGCGTTCAGGACGCGCGGGAGAGCGGCAACCTCGTTGGCCGCCTCGCCGAGGCCCGGCCTCTGATGGTGCTGGGTGAATCCGGCTCGGGGAAGACGCGGAGTCTGACGCGGATTTTTCGGCGGCGGCAGGAGTTCGAAGGCTACGGGGACCGGAGCGTCGACTGCCCGCTGCTATCCGTCGACGTGCCGTCTCCGTGCACGATGCGGATGCTTGGGATGGCGACCTTGCAGGCCGCCGGCTATCCGGTCACCCGGGAGCTCCGGGAGGCGGAAGTCTGGCAGATCGTGCCGGCCGTGCTGAAGCAGCGTGGCGTCTACTTCCTGCACTTCGATGAGGTTGGGCACGTCTTGCAGTGCCATAACCCCATTGAGATTCAGAAGGTCCGCAACACCTTCAAGTCGCTCATGCAGAGCAAGGACTGGCCCGTTTGGCTGATCCTTTCCGGTACGCCCGACATCGCAGCCCTTACGCAGGATCCCGCGGATGAGCAGGTATGGCGGCGGGCGCTTCCGCTCTACATCGAGGATATCGACCTCAAGAAGGATGCCAAGCTCGTCCGGGATGCGATGCTTGGCCTCGGTCAGGATAAGGGCGAGCTCGACGTACCTCTGTTCTCCGACGACTCCCTCATCGCGCGGCTGATCCACGCGGCGATCAACCGGTTTGGTATCGTCATCGAGCTCATTCAGGACGCGGTGGAAAACGCACTGCACGGCGGAGCGAAGCGGCTCGAGGTCCGGCATTTCGCCGAAGCCTACAAGCGCCGGACGGGGTGCGATCCCGACAGCAACGTCTTCACGCAGGACATTTGGGAAAAGATCGACCCGCGTCTCGCACTTCGTCGGCGTGACGGGGAGCTCTATGCCCCGGTTGTCGACGAACCGGTCAAGAAGCGCAGGAGGCGCAAGTGATGAATCAGCTTCCCCCGTCCCTAACGACCGCCTTCATGCCCGGCGAGACGCCGGCGAGCTTCTGCTCGCGCGTCGCTGCTATCGTGGGGCGTTCTGCGCGCCGGTTCTGCCGTGACTTCGGCCTGGCCTTCATGGACATCGTCGACGGGCGGCCCGAAGCGCTCTCGGCTCTGGCAACTCTTACGCGGGCCAGCGAAGGTGCGCTCGTATCGAACGCGATCGTGCGGTACGAGGAGCGGCAGTTCACGTATCGCGGCCACCATCTCGTCCGCGATGCTATGAGCAGGGCGGCGCTCCGCGTCTGTCCTCATTGTCTTCGGAAGGACATCACCGAAGGCCGCGGTCCGGTCAATGCGCGGCCCTATGGCCGGGTGATCTGGCTGGTTGAATCCATCCGGACCTGCCCCGAGCACAATGTCGCCCTGTCGGTCATCAGCGAAGACGACCATCCGCAGCGCGTACACGACTTCTCGCTACTCGTGCAGCCCCATCTTGGGGCCATGGAGGTCATGGCCGAGAGCGCGGGTCACCGTACGCCTTCCAGCCTGGAGCGTTACCTGCTCCTCCGGCTGGAGGGCAACGCGGAGGCGTCTTGGCTCGACGAGCTGTCCTTCCACGCCGCGGCGAAGTCCAGCGAGGTGATTGGGGCCGTCATGGGGAGTGGCCCTGATTACCGAGACGAGGAGATGACCGATGCGCTCTGGCATCGTGCCGGCGGCGAAGGCTTCGACATCCTCTCGCGAGGAAAGGACGGCGTACGTGACCTGCTGACGGGATTGCAGGAGGCCTTCCCGGGCGAGCGTATTGGCCTTCGCTCGATGTATGGTCGTCTCGAGAGCTGGCTTGGCCATGACACCGACGACAGCGCCTACGATCCGCTGCGCCGGATGCTGGCGGAGGTCGCGGCAGAGACGATGCCACTGCCTGCCGGGCGGGGCGCTTTCGGGCATCAGGTCGAAGGGAGAAGGCTGCACTCGGTTCGCTCGGCGTCGAACGCCTTCGGAATCCATCGCAAGCGACTGCGGAAGCTGCTCCTGCGGGAGGGCCACATCTCCGAGGAAACGATGTCGCTCCCGGACGACCGCGTCCAGTTCCCGGCCGATGCTGCCTCGGAGTTTCTGGCGAAGGTGGGAAGGTCGATGTCGTTGAAGGAGGCACGTGATTATCTCGGACTACCGAGGCCCTTGGAACAGCACCTCCTGAAGGCCGGAATCCTTGCCCCGTTCATTGAGGGAGCGAAGGGCGACATCGATCATGCTTTCGATCCCAAGGATCTGGACGATCTGCTGGCGCGGCTGGTATGGGGCGCGCAACCGGCCGGTGCTGAGGACGGGAAGCTGGTCTCCGTCTCCAAGGCAGCGACGCGAGCATGCGTGTCCGGCGTCGATGTCGTGCGCCTGCTTCTGGATGGTCGGCTCGGAACGGTGCGGCTGGATCCCGGGGAGGGGGCCTTCGCTGGAATCAGGGTCGATCCGGATGAGATCACCAGGGCCATGAAGCCCGAGCGAGAAGGGCTCTCGCTGCGGCAGGTCGAGAAGAAGATGGAGGCCAGCACCGCTGTCGTGAAGGCGCTCGTCGACCTTTCGATCCTTCCGTCGAGGACAATCGTCAATCCGATCAGCCGTCAAACCCAGCGAGTCGTCGACGAGGCTGATCTGGAAGAGTTCCTCGGCCGGTACATCTCGGCCCGGAACCTCGCCCTTCAGCGGTCGATGTACATCGGGAGCGTGACGGCGGCCATGAGGAAGTTGGACATCGCTCCGGCCTTCCCGCCTGATGAGGTGAAGGCGACCTTCTTCGAGGTCACGCAGGTCCGAGACGTGATCTTCGATTAGCGACCTGTTCGTTGAAGTCCTGACTCCCTCGCCCTCGGCTCCGGCCGGGGGCTTTTTTGTGCCCTGAGCGATGTGAGCCATAGGTTGGCGCAGGTGAGCCAATCTGTGGGGGGCCTCGTGAGCCAATCTTTGGCTACCAATCGATGCCACCTGCGCCAAACCTCGAAAAATAAATACACAATATCAATTACTTAAAAAATTGGTGCGCCATCCTTTGGGTGCATCGACATGTCAATGTCCGCATAGGATATTGAAATTAGGTCTATAATTTGGGGTTTTACCCGCCGATAGTTTGGGGCGGGATAGGAAAACCAGCAGAAGCGGGCATCTACTGGATTGGCTCGCCCGACAAAAAGTAAGCCCGCTGCGATTCCCGCAGCGGGCTTTTTTCATTGCCGGCGAGCGCCGGTGAGAGGGGGTAGAGATGGCGAGGTGCTCCAACACAGCGGTGCGCGGAAGCTGCCGCCCGGAGGACCCGGGAGCATACCCCTTCAGTAGCTTACGGGCCGCTTCTGACCCGGTGCCGATGTTCCAGCGCCTTTTCCGCGAACGTCAGCTTCGCGGCCCATTTCATTCTATCCGGCACAGGTAATCCCGAACGTCGCCTTGAGGGCGATGTGGCCTTTCGGCGTGATCTCCAGCGCGCGGTTCGCCACCCGACGCCGCACCCAATTTTGTTCGAGAGCGTGCGTGCAAATCGCGGCCCCCAGAACGCCGGCAATATGTGGCCGCCGCTCGCTCCAATCCAGGCAGGGTCGGCAGAATGGTCGAGAGGAGGGTTTGCCGGCATCGGGCTTCAGGATGCCCATGTCGCGCATCCATGTGCGGCCCGTTTCGGTCAACAGGGCGCCGTCGCCGTCGATCTCTACAGCTCCGCGCGCTTGCAGAGCATCCGCAATGTCAACGCCGAGTTGCCCTGCAAGGTGATCGTAGCACGTCCTTGCGGCGCGCATTGCAGGATCCCGTGGACCTGTTCGGGCAAGTGGGCGCGCCTGAAGCCCCCCTGCGATCTGCATGATGCCTTCGATCATATGTGCAACAGCCGGGCTCGCTAGCCGGTGATACCGATGACGACCCTGCTTCTCGACCACGATCAGGCCAACGACGATCAACCGCGCCAGATGGCTGCTGGCGGTTTGCGGGGTGATCGCGGCGACTTTGGCGAGTTCGCTCGCCGTCAATGCGCGACCGTCCATCAGGGCCGTGAGCATGGCGGCCCGTGCGGGCTCGCCGACCGCCGCCGTGACTTCCGCCATTCCGTTCGCTGTCACTATCTGCCAGCCTTTCATTGATCTCCAGCATAGCGCCGCGCTGGTCGCATTGCTTCGGCCTCGGTCGAAGCATCGGCCGCGGATTTGTTGCGATCAACGGATCGCAACATCGGGATCATTCATGACACCATCATCATTCTTCACGCCGCGACCGTTCTTCGGCTGGCACGTGGTCTCGGCGACGTTCGTTCTCGCCGTCTTTGGCTGGGGCGTCGGCTTCTATGGTCCGCCCGTCTTTCTCTATGCGGTCGTTGCCCGCACAGGCTGGCCCGTGCCGATCGTATCGGCGGCTGTCACAACGCATTTCCTGGTCGGTGCCATCGTCGTCGCCAATTTGCCGAAACTTTATCGCTGGGTCGGCGTGGCGCAGGCGACCGTCATGGGTGCGCTGCTGCTGGCGCTCGGAACGCTCGGTTGGGCGTTGGCGCAGCAGCATTGGCAGCTTTTCCTTGCTGCCTTTGCGAGTGGTGCAGGTTGGGTTGCCATGGGAGCCGCAGCCGTGAACGCCCTGATCGCACCGTGGTTCACGCAAAGACGTCCAGCGGCATTGAGCATGGCCTATAACGGCGCCAGCCTTGGAGGCGTCATCTTCTCGCCCCTGTGGATCATGCTCATCGCGACCATCGGTTTTAAATTCGCAGCACTGTCGGTCGGCGGCGTGATGGTGCTGGTGGTCGTCATACTCTCAGTCTGGGTATTCTCGAAAACGCCCGAAGGTCTGAGACAGGTGGCCGATGGCGGGCTTGCGCCGCCGCTGACAGGACGAACCGCGCCGATTTTGCCTGCGCGGGGGTCGCTTTGGCGAGATCGCCAGTTCCTGACGCTTGCGGGGGGCATGATGCTCGGCCTCTTCGCGCAGATCGGCCTGTTGGCGCACCTGTTTTCGCTGCTGGTGCCGGTCTTGGGCGAGCGAATGACGGGCTTTGCCATGGGCGCGGCGACACTGGCAGCCATTGTGGGCCGGTCGGCGGTGGGCTGGCTGATGCCCCCATCCGCCGACTGGCGCATCGTCGCGTGCCTGAGTTATGGCGTGCAACTGCTCGGGTCGCTCCTGCTCGTCGTCGCGGCTGCCGCGGGTAGCAATATGTGCCTGATCCTGGGAGTTTCGCTGTTCGGACTGGGAATTGGCAATGCGACCTCTCTGCCACCGCTGATCGCCCAGAAGGAGTTCGCTCCACCGGATGCGGCACGGGTCGTTCCCCTGATCGTCGCCATTGGACAGGGCGGCTACGCCTTTGCGCCCGCCATTTTCGGCTTCCTCCGGTCAGACATTTTCCATGTGGGAATGAACGTTGGAGACCACGGCCTTGCAATCTTCGCGGCCGCAGCAGCGGTGCAGCTGGCAGCGATTGGCTGCTTCCTCGCCGGGCGTGGTGCGACAAGTGGATAGAGCTGTTTGCCTCGCTTGCGGCGCGGCGAACGTCTGGAATGTCCTGCTTAGCCGACGTGCTCGAAGGTCGTTCGTCATGGCAGCTTCTGACGCATACCTGCTCCTCGAGTGCCCTCTCAGCGACGTCCGCTTTGCGCCACCATTTCGGACCTTCAGGCTCTAATCAACGCTGCCCAAAAGCGGACAGATCTAACCACAAATATCACAACAACGCCCGAACGTAACTTACCCGGCGAATCGGCGTTCATCGGACACGCTCGAGATTTTCACTGAGACACTCCAAAGCACGGAGGAAGCTCGACCCGGCCGAAGATCTCCATTTGCCACCTAAACGCACAAAGCGGCAAGTTATTGCCGGGCGTGTCTGGCGCCGCGCAAACCCTATTCACTTTGCCTTAGCGCCGAGCTGGCTTTGTCAGCGACGGTCCGCGCGGCTTCGACGAACGCCTGCTTAACTTCTCTCGCACGCTAGGGCGCGGCCAGCCCAACTCAAACAGCATAATGGCAGCTGGAGAATTCTCACCGGCGGTGAGCTTAGTCAGATGATCTTGGCATTTACTGTCACCTTGGCACACACCACGCACGCAATATGCAAATTTTAAAGGAACATAGTCGAGCGGCTCTACAGCTTCCGCCAGGGCGATGAATGGTGAGTCTGCTGGGCTTGTATAGCCCTCATGCTCCCATACCCACACATCCAGCAGCAGAAGCCAAGCTGCGAAATCAAGATCCTCTTGGGTAGCAGATCTGACCAGAACGCGTTCTACGAGCTCATTCCAAGCAGATTCGTTAAAGTAATTTGATAACGCGGACGGCACATAATCCGACAAGGTGTATTTCAGGGCGAGCGCCCAATGAGATATTGAATGAAAATCAATATATGACGAAATATGCGGGATTATAAATTGATCATATACATTCGAATCCAATATCATACGCCAGAAACTAGAATCATCCGACCCCATTTTCTCAGCAAACGACCTACGTATCAACTCCAACTCGCGAGCATGGGCATCCTCGATAGATCTGCGAGGTTTGAATTCCAATAGAGACCCAAGCTTGGAATTTCGCCCGACCTGCTCCTCGAGAGACGCCCGCATGCGGTCATTCATAATCGGCCCATTGTTACGCCTTTTACCTGTCTGATCGAAAAGACCATTCATGAACGGGGATAGAACCGAATATAGCGATCTGGCTTTACTACGGCGAGAACGGTCGACAAAAGTGTTGCGCAGCGCTACCATCACCTGCGGCGGCAAGAAGGCTTTGGGAAGCGCAATAGCGATCAAATTAGCTAGATGGTCGGTATGTGGACCATAGCCAGAAGTCCCCAACATAATGAGTTCACGGGCAAGCAAGCGGCCAGGCACTCCGTCACTATCTAGCAATATCGAGATACCCAAGCCTGCCGCGGCGGCAACATTTCCTTCCGGGCTTTCAATAGCCCACACATCGTTGACCGCGGCCGCATCTTTCCAATTCGGGATCCGCCCCTGATCATCCTCATTCAGGATCAGTCGAGCGTAAGCCGTATAAACGTCTGCTTCGAGACTTCGATGAGATGCCAGAGCAAGCTTATCATACGCCAAGGGGGTAAGCCGTACAGCCAAGCGAGTGAGTGCGAGTGCCAGAATTTCCCGTGAAGCAAGGCACGGCAGCAGACTGCCAAATGCGCTATCCGCGACCGCCGCGTTATCGGTATGTTTGGCGATCCACGCCTTAAGGGCCTCCTGAACGGTGCGGAGATCATCGATCTCATCTGTGCGAACGAGGGCGCGAAGAGCATGTGTCACGATCGCATGCGCTTCCTCTTCGGCGGGTTCAATTCCGTCACGCAATAGCCCGATCAAAAGAAGAGAGCTGTCACGACGTTCTTGAAACGCCTCCGCATTGAGCATCTTTTCAACAAAAAACTTCTGCCCCATTGTCGACCTAAGGCTGGCAACCAGCAAGCGAACTACTTCCCGCCATCTTAGATTATTAAGATCTCCGCCAAGTTCTTCCCAAATTGATTGAGCGCCGCCTATTTCTCCGAAACTCGTCAGGTGAGTTGCGCATAAATACTCCTGAAACGTGAGGTGGATGAAGCTGTAGAGACCATCGCCCGCTTCAATTAGAAGCCCAGCGCCGCTTCGGATAAACTCGAGAAAAATTTCCGCCTGATCTTCCGGAGGCTCGCTACCAGGCTGCGACGATTCATTGTTTTCAATATAATTTGTCAAAAATTTTAACAACTCAGATCGAGGCGCTACAGCACGTCCTCGTTCTGAAATACTCCTTCGATGCATCCAGTATGCAATAGCCTCAACTCGCAGTCTATTCCGTCGCTCTATGCGCCCCTTGGCAAGCTCCTCATCTCTCTTCTTTGCTTTGTGCCATGTATTAAGTAGAGTTTCCGTGCACTTTTGATACAAAACTACTCTTTGATCTGGAAGAACAGCATCGATTCGGTGGACAAGAGAAACTATTGTTAGAAGAAGAGGATTTCTAGCCAAATCTCTTATAGATTCGTTATCTGGATTGCTTATTACACGAACTAGATCTGAAACGTTCTGATCTCTTTCATCGCCGCCATCGATACGAGCAGCATACCAGTCGGAAATAAATCGCTCAATTTCTGGTGTCTTAAGTTTTGCAATTCTGAAATGAGCATAAGATTCGTCGAATCTTACCTCTGCTTCGTAACCGAAAATCCGGGAGGTTACAATAACAGTATTTGACGGATAATTTTGATTGAACGACTCTATCCTTTTTCTAATGGTCGACTTGAACCCAGAACCAGGAAGTTCGTCAAGTCCGTCAAATAGCAAAATTGCCTTGCCGCTCTCAAGATAAAATTCAAGAAAGTCCTTATCAAAGGCGTCTATACTAAAGTCGGCCCTCGTCACTTCAACGATATAATCGAGGATAGACAAATTTGTCCTATCCTTAATCTCGTCAGCATAGCGGCGAAGGGTAATTACTAACGTCAATCTATCATCTGCAGCTGCTTTGCATCTCCGTTGCAGCGGCTCACTTATCCCAGCTAAGGCGAGGAAGGCCATTAGAGTGGATTTTCCCGAACCTGGGTCTCCAAGAATGACAGTACGCGCGCCGGGTGATGCGAAAAGGAGTGGGTTGACTCGCGGTGTATCCTCACTCTCGCTAGGCGCTCTCTCTTGAACAACTGAGAGTGGGATATAAATGTTCTCGAGAGGAATTCGCCTCGATGCCTCTTCTTTGTACACGGACATCCCGACGAACTCGATACGACCGAGCCTAGTTTTAAGAATTGAATCGTACTGAGATCTTATTTCTTGAATTGTCTTTCTTTTTGATGATCCGTGAATTACCAATGATGGATAATAATATAAGCAAAGATGGGGAGTTTGCAGAAATAGACTTTGTATTTTACTATGACCAAAATGTTCTATTTCAAAATGATTCTCATATTCACCGCGCAACGCTTCGAGCCACGCCACATCTCCGCGACCGTTTCTCCTAGCTGAATTTGTAAGATCGCCAGGAGTGACAATTACATATTTTTCTAGTGCGATATCTTTGGACCCCTTCGCCGTACGTTCTATTGAATTCTTTATTTCGCGGCGATGGTCGTCGGATAGCGGAGATCTGAAAAACTTATATTGGAATCCGATTGATTTTTTTCCCTGAGATGGCCTAGAAAAGCTGTCAAGCCCTTCATAGTCGCCTG
This sequence comes from Azorhizobium sp. AG788, assembly GCF_943371865.1. Classification (GTDB taxonomy): domain Bacteria; phylum Pseudomonadota; class Alphaproteobacteria; order Rhizobiales; family Xanthobacteraceae; genus Azorhizobium. The sequence goes on from NZ_CALRWL010000002.1 coordinate 200,537, forward strand.
ACGCATCGTCAAAAAGATTGAACTCCCGACCATTTCGCTTCGCATCTTGAAATAGTAGCAGCCCCACAATCCTGGCAAACTCTTTCGCTCCCTCAGTGCCGGATGGAAGGATAGCGCTAAGCGGCGGAACTGCAGGAAGACGCCGTGCATTGGAGGGCATGTGTTGTGGGTCCATTACAAATGGTAGCAATAACCTGCCACGAAAAATCCGATCACCAAAATCGGCGAGTTTGTGGGAAACGTCAATTTCGATCTACAGCCGCCCCCCCGCTCGATCGATTTTCGCCACTAATTATGATTGAACGCCCGGCCATCGTTCGTCCGATGCCATTATGACCGCCTCCGATATTTAGGTCGTAGACCGTGCTGGGTCGCGTCTTCCGGCGCATCGTGCTGCGTGCCTATCACAAGCGCTGTGCATCAGCGGCTTGCAGCTCATCAATGGTGGCGTCCGGGCCAAGGTCGCACTGTGCACATTCAGCCCGCTCAGGCGAACGCCCGGGTTGGCGGGTATCGGCACTCGCGTAGCTGGCGGAACGTACGCTATAAACGTTCGGCGCTTGGTGGCAGCCGGTCTGACATCGGCCCCATACCGGGCGTTCAGGCATGCACTTGGGAGGGTTTGCCTTTGGCGCATTGCTCGAGGGTCCCTTGCGTTATTTCGATCGGATCAGTTGAGAGCGCACTCCGAATGCAGGTCCGCTCCGACCACGTGTTTTGCAATCGCCATCCGCCTTCGCCGCCACCTTCCACCTCTAAGCAAACTGTCAGAACTTGATCGAGATGCGTCCGTCGATGGCGTTGTCCTGAGAGGCCCCCGCGAGCTGGCCGGCATAGTGGAGGCCGACGGTGACGTTCGGCGTCGCCATGAAGTCGAAGCCGACGCCGACGAGCGCTGCGTTGCGGGCGATCGGCGTTCCGGTCTCCTGGAACGCCGATCCGCCCGCCTTGAACGAGAGGGTCGAGACCGGCGTCGTGTCGCCGAAGGCATATTGCCAGCCGAGGCTGGCAGACGCCGTCAGCGTTCCGCCATTGATGGCAAAGCCCTTGGCGGCGCGCAGGCCGAGCGTCGTGAACGTGTTGTCCTGGGTCGAGGAGCCGCTCTGGAGTGCCGCCGCGCCGCCGGTCTCGCTCATCGCATCGGTGTGGAGGCTGACATAGGCGACACTGGCGAACAGCTCGAGATCCGCATAGGGCGTCGCAATGCCGTAACCCGTCTCGGCGAAGACCTGCGTGGTGCCGGCGTCGTAGGACGACGAGAGGGCCTGCGAGAAGCCTTGGAAGGCGACCTGGCGGTTCACGGACAGGTCGTGCCACGTGTAGCTCGCGCCGAGGCGCAGGCCGAGCGCACCGAACTTGGCGCCGCCATAGAGCGCGACGTCGTAATTGTCGCTTTCGCCGGACGACGACAGCGACCCCGCCCTGAACTGCGACTGGGAATAGCCGGCGGCTAGGCCGATGCGGGCGTTGTCGCCGATCGGGTTGTCGAGACCGGCGACGAAGCCGCCGATCGAGCGGGAGACGTCGGCGACGCCGGCGCTGCCCTCACCGTTGCCCCAGCTGCCATAGGCCTGGGTCCAGACGGTCGGGAGAAGACCAGGCATGAGCGCAGCTGTCTTGGGGCCGGCGCCTGGCGCCGCCGCGGTAGCGAAGGCCTGACGCAGGCGGCCGGTGACGGCATCGCGAAGGTAGACGGATTGAGCCTGGAGCACCGTGTCGATGGACGGATAGATCCCGCCTGACAGAGCCGCGAAGGCCGCTGGCGCCGTCGAGGCGTTTAGCGAGACGACGGCGTTCACCAGCGGGCCGGTCGCCGGAATAGTGTCGAGGGCGGCGGCGACGGCCGCCTGATTGGCATTCTGTGCGACCGAGGCGAGTGGCACGCTGCTGCGGGTGCTGATGAGCGAGATGCCGTTGGGACCATAGACGAGCGCGGCGTCGAGGAAGGGATAGTTCGTGCCGAACGGATCGTTGATCGACGTGAACTGGCCGCTGACGCCGCCGCTCGCCGTCAGGATGCTGAAGGTGTTGAGGCCGACGACGACGCCGGACCCGACCGAGACTTGCACGGCGCCGCCGTTGATTGCGGCCGTACCGCTGGCCTGGATGAGATCGCTCGCCCCACCGGCATTGATCTGCACCGCATAGGCGGAGCCTGGCTGGAAGACGACGTTGCCGCCGACATGCAGCGTGCCGATCGAGTTGCCCGGAGCGACCACGCCGCCGTTCAGCATCACGAGGTCGCGGCCGATGGTGCCGTTGCCGGTGACGAGGCCGGAATTGAGAACGGACCCGCCGACCGTGCCGTTGTCGGCGAGCCAGCCCTGGTTAACGACCGAACCGCCGATCGAGCCGGTGTTCTGGATCGTGCCGCCATTGATCACACTGCCGGCGACCGAGCCGGTGAGGATCAGGGCGGCGCCGGATTGGACCGCCGTGCCGCCGGTGTAGGTGTTGGCGCCGCTCAGGGTCTCGGTGCCGCCGGAGATGATGAGGCCGCCGCCGGCACCACCCGCGTAGCCGCCGTCGGCGAGCACGCCCGAATAGGTGCCGGAGGCCGCCGTAAGCGTCAGGGTCTGGCCGCCGAGCGACACGAGGCCGCTGCCGGAGAGGGTCGTGATCGAAGCGCCGTTGGTCGTCAGGCCGGCCGTGCCGGGCACGATGCCGGTGCCGGAGATGTCGAACACGCCGTTGTTCACGACGCCGGCCGACTGGGCGACGCTGCCGGGCCCAACCAGACCGAGCCAACCGCCCTGATTGATGGTGGTCGTTCCGGTAAAGGTGTTCGCCGCGCTAAGCTTCGCCTGCCCGCCCTGCGTCACGACCACGCCGCCAGCGCCGGAGATCACGCCCGCCATGCCGAACTGGCCGGCGTTGCCCGTGCTCGCGCCGACGGTAAAGGGCGCGGCGCTCGTCGCCACGGCATCCTGGTCGGTCACGAAGAAGGAGGTGATGCCGGTCTGATTGTTCGCGAGATCGTACATCACCGCGTTCCCCATGAAGAACCCGATGCCGAGGATGGTTCGGACGCTGGTACTGTCGGTGGTATAATTGATGATATTCGGTCCGGAGGCTGCGCCGTTCACCGTTTGCAGGACGGCGCCGCTCTGCGGATTGCTGACCACCATCGACGATACGGCCGACAGAGCGGAGGCCGCAACCGACGGATTCACATATAGATTGTAGGTATTCGTTCCCGTATCGAGCAGCGTGGTCGCCGGATATTGATAGGATCCGGAATTATTCGATCCAACCACGTTGTAGTTGAACGTGATGGCGTAGAGCATGGCGCTGTTCGCCCTGGATGTCGGGAACGGCGCGCCGTTCGCGGACCATGCGAAGACCTGGTCGAACTGGGCCCGGATCGAAGGCGTGAGGTTGAGTATGACGTGGGGGTTGCAGGCGCTGCCCTCCGACAGGCAGTTGGCGGCGATGACATATCCGGAGGTCGTCGCCTGGCCCAGGATCCCGCCGAAGACGATGCCGCCATATTTATCCGTCGTGGCGTTGGCCGCGCCGAATGTCCCCGAGGTCCCGTAGGCATCGCCCTGCACTTGGGTCTGCGGCGTGTAAGTCGAACCGTTGTACGTCACCGGGTAGATGACGTCGCCCATGAGGAAGCCGGGGCTCGCCGCCGTGACGGTCGCGACCGCCGGTCCGGTCAGGGTCTTGTAGAAGGAGATCTCGGGAACCGCGATGGCCGTCTCTAAAAAGCCGTGGGAGGGACCCGAGTCGCCGTAGGTGAAATAGAATGGGGTGCCAACCACCGTCGTATAGCTTGTCGGCGCCGACCCGGAGGTGAAGTGAAAATCCGCGTTGAAGCCGGAAGACCCCGTATCGAAGAGATAAGTCTGCGGCAGGCCGCCGTTCACGCCGACATTGATGGTGAGCCGATAACTCGAATTGGTCGGGGCCGCCCCGTATGTGAGGGGAATATCGGTGGCGGAGGCCACGCCGGCCGACGCGAGGCCGCCGGCGGCCGACATCGGAATGAGGAGAAGCGCCAACCCGCGGCGTGACGGCCGCCGGCGCGAAGAAGAACGAGGCCTGCCCATGTCCGTCCCCTCATCGTCCCCAAAGTCCATATGACCGACTTTGATCATGCGGGCCCGCCCCGCGCAACGCCGAAGGCGGACTTAGCTACCGCCGAAAGGGCGCGGCTGCGGCCACCGCCCGTCCCGCCCTGCGGGAGGCTGCATGAAAGGCACGGCCGCCTGTCAACGCCCGATCGCACGGTAGATGTGAATAGGCCCCAGATTCCTGGACGTCCTCTTGCCTGAATTTTGAGGAAACGAAGCCCGGATGGGCAAAGCGATCGACGCCTATACCTACATTCGAGCCGCATATTTCGCCTGTCTGCGTCGATCATGCCAATAGCTGGGCGCCTTAGGAGTCGCGGCTTTCGGAAGCCGTGCGTGGTTTTGGAACAGCAGAGATGGGGGCGGCTTCAGAACGGCCAACCATCTGCACAGCCGCAGCCAAGATCAGCCAGTCCGCTCCCGGCCCCCTTCCTATTTCTCTATTGGCCATGGTGGCCAAAAGGAGAAATGACGTGGGTATCTCAAAGTACGACCCAGCCGCCAAATGTCGGCCAGCCTGGAATGCAGGCAAGCAGGTCGGCGCCAAACGAGCGCTCAAAGTGAAGCAAATCTGGTTGATCCGGTTTTTCCTCGATCGCGAAGAGCGGATGCGGGACCGGGCATTGTTCGACCTCGCGATCGACAGCAAGCTTCTCGGTTGCGACCTCGTCAAGATGAAAATCGGATCGCTTGTTTCCGGCTCGGCAATACGGGCCCGATCAATGGTGGTCCAGCAGAAGACCGGCCGGCCCGTCCAATTCGAGATCACCGCAGACACGAGGGCAAGCCTGCTCGCGTGGCTCGAACGCCGTGGTGGCAGTATCGACGACTACGCATTCCCGAGCCGGGTCAACCACGAAGGGCACCTCAGCACTCGACAGTACGCGCGGTTGGTCGATGAATGGGTTACGGCGATTGGACTGCGCCCCGAGGAATACGGAACGCATTCGCTCCGCCGTACCAAGGCCGCCCTGATCTACAAAGCTACCGGCAATCTCCGAGCTATTCAGATTTTGTTTGGACACACCAAAATCGAAAACACCGTTCGATACCTTGGTGTCGATATCGATGATGCGCTTACGCTTGCCGAGACAACGGAAATCTGACCCGCGCGGCCTCGCTAAACATGGCGAGGCCGCGTTCAGCAACGCGCCCCCATGTCGGCCGTAGAGACCGGAGTGGCGGCAGCCTGAAAGCAGACGTTGCCGTTTACCACTCTGGAAGTCATGGTGCGCCAGGAGCGGGCATGCACTCAAAGCCGGCAAACGGACATTCATGGACCGTCATTGAGATCATGTTTTGCAATCCATTCCCTTAACTCCTGCTACTTCCGCGGAGCGCTTTGTAATCTAGGGTAGCGCTTTGAAATGGTTGCGATAGAAGGTCTTCTTGGGGGGACTTTTCATCATGGCTAAGACGAAGCCAACGCTCGCCTTTCAAGACACTGCCACCTTCGACGCGAACCTCAGGGTCTTCGCAGCCCATCTCGACGCGCTCGACGCGGATCTGGCCTCGGCGGCGACGCCCTTGCTAGCTGGGCTGTCCGAGAACGCGATGAAGCGCGAGGATGTCCTAGACCTCCTCATGGACGCCCTGGTCGCGGCCGAGGCGAAGCTGGCGGAGTCTACGGCTCCGAATGCTCCGACGCCCGATGAGGTGGACGCCCCGCCAGCGACCGAAGACGATGCGGCTCCGTCGGCGCCAATCGTGGTCCCTGCGCAGACCGGCTGGTTCCTCGAACAGCTCGAAATCGAAGGATTTCGCGGCATCAACAACCAGGGCGCTCCCCTAATCCTGAAGTTCAAACCCGATGCGGTCAGCTCGATTTCCGCGCCCAATGGCGTTGGCAAGAGCTCGATCTTTGATGCGCTCACGTTCGCCCTGCGCAAATCGATCCCGAAGCTGGACAACCTAGCCGCCGCCGAAAAGGGGCGCGATTACTATCTCAACCGCTTCCACACCGGCGGCCTCGGCCGGATCGCCCTAACCGTCAAGCCGACCGACGGGTTGCCATCGACCACCGTTACCGTCACTCTGGACGCCACAGGTGCTCGAAACGTCAGCGCGAACAACGGGGCCGATGGCGAAGCCTTGCTGACGGCACTCCATCGCGAGTTCGTTCTGCTGGATGGAGCAACCTTCCAGCGCTTCATTGACGACACATCACTGTCGCGCGGCCGCAATTTCGCCGGGCTGCTCGGTCTTTCCCGGTACTCGGCGCTGCGCGGCGCGTTGGACACCTTGTGTAATACGCGGTCTTTCAACAATCACTTGGAGCGGTCAGCCGTACAGGCGCGGCGGGATGCAGCCGCCAAGGCGATCCGCGACCTAGGTCCGCGCATCGCTGCGGATTACGAAGCATTGATTAAGACTCCGCTGGAGCCTGCGGCCCCACAGACGGAAATCGAAGCAGCCTGTCACAGCGCGCTCCATAGCATTGCGGTCTTGGCGCCGCATTGCGAAGGAAAGGCCTTTGGCGAGGTCGATCTCGATGCCTGCATCCAAACGATCGTCTCTGAGGAAGGCGGCGAGAAAAAAGCCCGCCATGTTGCTCTTCTTCGCAAACTGTCGGAGCTCAAGGAGGCCGCGATCAAGGGGCCTTCGGACAAGGATGTCGAGGGCCTCGCCGAGATCGCGGCTCGCCGAGACGCCGCCTTGGCGCTGACCTCGGGTGATCTCCTCAACGAGCTCTACCGGGCGACCGAGAAGGTGCTGACCAGCGGCGCCTGGACTACGCCGGACATCTGCCCTGCCTGTGAACGAGCCGGTGACGGCGCGGTGCTTGACTTGGTCCAAGCCCGGATCGCCGAGTATGAGAAAGTGGACGGGGAAACACAGGCGGCCACGACTACCTGGACAGCGACCGGCTGGTCCGAACTTGGCCCATTATTCTCCGCCTATCTAGACGACCTCGCTGCCACCGAGAGCATGGCCCTTGGCGCTAAGGGCGCCAAGGGTGAGCTGTCGGCGACCGAAGTCGCGTCTTTGGTCGGTCATCGTCTAGCTCTCGCCACACGGCTAAGCACTCTGGTTAAAGACGCCCAGACTGAAGCAGACGAACTGGCCAAGGTCCTCCCGCCTTCGCTCGTCGCGGCTACCACCGCCGTTGAAACCGGACGGCGCTTGCAGACCGCCTGGCGGGATGCCGCACACCAGGAGACGCTCCGCGCCGCCGCCGTCGCACAGGAAGCGAGGATTGCCCGACTTAAGTCGTTCGTGGAAGGCGCCAACGACGCCTTTGCGGTGGCCGAGAGCGCCATGGCCACCGAACGGCTTGGAAAGGTCCTGCCGGTGTGCCGCGACCTATTCAAGGCGATCATGGGTCGTTCCGTCGTGCCCGCCCTGGCCAAACGCGCAGGAACGGAAGAGCTGGCAATCAGCCTTTCCACGTTCTGGTCCTTGCAGGATGTTTCGGCCCAGGCACTACTGTCGGAAAGCTTCAGGAACGGTTTCGCCGTCTCCGTCTATCTGGCGGCAGCCTCCCTCTACGGCGGCGCTCCCAAATTCATGATCCTCGACGATGTAACGTCCAGCCTTGACGCGGGCCATCAGCTCAATCTCATCGACGTCATTCGGCTTCAGTTCGCTCGTCCCAGGGTCGCCAATGGTCCCCAGATCATCCTTCTGAGCCACGACACGATGCTGGAGAAGCTGTTCAACGCGCATAACGGCAGTGCTGAATGGCAGCACCAGCGTCTCGAGGGCAATCCTCAGATGGCGGTGCTGCCTCAGGCGGGGGCCATTAACAAGGTCCGAGACGGCACCAACGACCTGCTTAACCAGGGGCGGGCGGCGGATGCGGCGCCTTTCATCCGGCAATATCTAGAATATCAACTGAGCAACATTATCACGCGATGCCGGATTTCGGTGCCGTTCGATGTCGCGTTCAACGACGACCAGAAGATGGTAGGACGGCTTCTAGGAGCCATTCAGGACGCCGTGAAACTCCACAACAAGGCAGGAGATCTCGTGCTCGACGCCGCACAACAGACGGCGCTCGAGCAGCGCGGAATGTCCATTTCGAGCAACTTCATTTCCCACTGGGCGACAGGAAGCACCAGCGCTTATTCGGCGGCTGCCCTCCAGACTGTGATGTCAGCAATCGATGCCCTCGAAGATAGTTTCATGCACCAACCGGATCCTACCAAACCGAAAGTCTTCTATCGATCGCTGTCGCAGAAATAGCCGCAGGATTCGGGCTACGTAGCCTGTAGCCGAAAACCAAGTCACCCCCCGATCGACCTAGATGTTAATGGAAGGCAAATGTGACTGAGAGCGGCGGTTCGGCCACACAGGCTGGTATATTCTACCAGAACACAATCGCCGCACTCGCGCTGGCCGATCTTCTTGATCTCGGCCAACTGAGCGCTCGCGAACGCCTCCTCGAAGTGCGCGTCGAAGCCACCGAGCATGTCGATGACATCGTGCTGCGCTTCGCCGATGGCCATCAGGACTTTCAGTCGGTCAAGCTCAGCTTGCGCCTCCGGAATGGCGCTTGGACCGCCCTGTGGCAGAGCCTCCATGCACAGCTACAGTCCGGCTTTGGGCCTGTCGACCAGCTGACCATCGTGGTTGCCGAGCGCAATGCCGCAAGTGATGCAGTAGCTCAGCTCTGCGAGCGCGCCGCAACGGCCGTCGATCATGCCGCATTCGTCGGCCGTCTGGCCGACGCGCAAAGTCGTGTATTGACCAGCATCGAGAAGATCACGGGTGGGGCGCAGCGGGCTTTCGAACTGCTGCGCCGAACGCGCTTGCTCCATCTCGCCGAGGACGCCATTGAGAGCGAGCTCGGGCGCCGACGTCTGACCGGCGCATCGCCTTTGCTCCCCTCGTTGCTGCCGATCCTGCGCGATATCGTTGGCGGCGCTGCGCGGCGGCGCGGCCTCTTCCGCCCCGCGTCGCTTCGTCGTCACCTGAAACTCGAACACAACCTGCTCCTCGGCGAGCCGCCCGAATGGGGCCTACCCGCCTTTCGGGAGGCCATCAAGCAGATGGCGCGGCTTACGATACCGGGAACCTCAGTTTCAGGTGCTGCCGAGGATATGTTTGTCTGGCCCCGCGCCCGGACCTTCGACACCTCAAAACGAACCGATTTCGAGAACGAGAATCTGGATCTGTCCGGAACCAGCGAAGAGGGCGGGATCGATCTTCGAACCTTCCCAACCGATCAGTTCGATCGTGTAGTCGTCGTAGCCGGCCCCGGCCATGGCAAGTCGGCACTTCTAACGGCGATTGCGGGTCGGCTTGCCGGCGGTCCGCTTGTGCCCATCGCCATCCCGCTGGCGTCGCTGGCAGCCGCCGATACCGGCGTCATCCAGTTCCTGCGCACCGCCATGAGCACTGAACTGGAAATCAGTGCCGACTGGGAGCGGCTGGCCGAACAGGGCCTGCTGGTCCTGCTCCTCGACGGTCTCGACGAAGTACCCGCAACGAGCCGACCACAGCTAATGCGGCGGATCACAAATTTCTCGGCGCGTTTTTCGCAATCGCCCTGGATTCTGACCGTTCGCGACGCCGCCGTGCTCGGTGGCCTGCCGCAATCGGCGATTGTCGAATTGCTTCCGCTCAGCGACGACGACATCGAGCGCTTCGCCGCGACGATGCGTGACCGGCTCGGCAGGTTGCAGCCCTGGGAGGTGGTACGCAGGCTGAAGCTCTACCCCGATCTCGATCGACTAGCACGCATTCCGCTTTTTCTGATGATGCTGCTCGTGACTGCGGACCTCAACGATCCCAGGCCGTTGACTCGCTCCGACCTGATCGAGAGCTATCTGGCGACCTTATTTTCGCCGGAGCGTTCAAAGGCGACCGGCGCGTCCGACGATCGCGGCGTTGTCCTTCGCGCGATCGCCGAGACTCTCGCGTTCGAGCGGCTCGAGAAGCAGGAGATCGGCGCGACCGAGCGCGAAGTACGCGCGGTCATCAACCGCTTGGTGTCAGACGTAGCCGAAGCAGACGCGCTATACGAGCGGCTGCGTACCAACGGTATTCTCCGCCCGCAAAGCGCCATTCGCCTGCAATTCCCTTATCCGATTGTGCAGGAATATCTGGCGGCACGGCATCTCATCGACAAATATCTCGACAGCCTCCACCAGCGGATCGAAGATGCCGTCCAGCGGCCCTGGGCGCAGGTTATCCAGTTCGCACTCGAACTTGCACCCGATGCCGGGCCGGTGATCGAAGCCATGCTTCTTCGTGAAGACGATGCCTTCGCCACCGGCCTGCGTCTCGTTGGCCGCTGCATCGCCAACGGCGCAATCGTAAGCGACACGCTCCGCTTCGACGTCGCCGAGCGTCTCGCCGAATTCTGGGTCCAAGCTCCATCTGACGCTCGCGAACGCGTGGGCAGAGTTCTTGCTGATGGATTCTGGCACGTCGCGTCACCGAAGTTGGAAGCAGCACTTCACCGACACCGGCTTCTCGATCAAGGTGCCGGCGATATCCTGAGCAAGCGTATTGATCGCAAACTGACGCTAAGCGTATTGCAGATGCTCATCGCGAACGCGAGCAAAAGCATGGGTATTCAGCACAGATTCAAATACGCATTGCGTGCATCTGGTGACGATGCACTTCAGTTAATTATCAATGCTATGAATCCTGTCACTGCGAATGCCGACGTCATCAGAGATATATCTGGACTATTATGGAATTTTGATACCGCCTCTATCTCGCCTGCGCTCGCGCTGAAAGTTGCCCGCGATGAGCGTTTGCCGTGGCAAGCGCGCTTTCGTGCTTATCTTCTGGCCGGTGCGCCGCTTGAGGACGCCGGCGTAGAACTAGCGATTAAGGGGCTTGAGCAGGCGGACTGGGACCGCAATTACGCGGCAGCCGATCTCATCGGCGTCCATGCCAACCCGCCGGCGTTTTTCGAATGGCTGCTTCGCTCGTCGACCATTCCACTCGACCGTCGGGTCGATCTTGCCGCCTGCATCGGGCGCCACATCGAAGATGACAGTGAGCGTAGAACGCTTGCTCGAACTTTAGTCAAGGATAGCTCAATCGACAATGAGGTTTGTATTGCGCTGCGGCTGATGGAAGCGCGGTACGGCGACGCCGAGCAGTTCCGCTCCTTGGTCGAGAGCATCCCGACATTGCCGGTGCGGCATGCCGCGACGACGATCGCGCTGTTCGGCCATCACCCCGACCGGGCCCTAGCTGAACATGCGGCGGCGCTGACGCGTGTGCGCGCCCAGAGCGCGGCCGATATCGTGTTGCTCGCAAACTCTGTGAGGACGGGGATGCGCAATGTGTTCGAAATGGACTGGGGCTTTGGTGGCGTCGTTCGGGCTGCGCCGCCGCACGCTGGCATCGCCCCGTGGATCGAATTACTCGAAGATTGGTCCGATCGGGTCGATCTCGCCGCTAAGGACAGAATGCGGGTCCGTACCGCTGCAGCCGGCCTTGGCTCCGAACCGATCGCCGCCGCGCTCGAACGCGACGTGCTGGCGATCGACGATTTTGACGCCGAAGTCTGGACGACGGATGACGAATATGGTCACGTGATCAGCAGTGCGCTTCACCAACTTGAGCGGCGGCTTCCCGCACTGCCCGACGAGTTGATCGAGCGCCTGCTCCGCTCGAAGCGCTACAACATAGCCATGTACGCCGTCCGGGTGCTTGGCGATAGAGGCGACGAATTAGCGCTCCGGCAGCTCATCAAACTGCATCGCCTCAAGCCCAAATGGAGCTTGGGCGATCAGGCCGCCAACAAGATCGAACAGCTGGGGGCCCGCCTCCAGATAGTCGTGCGCAAAGACGGACTGAGCTACCGAATCGGCTGAGATCTCTCGGGCGGTCAGCCGGATGGGCGACGCGCGAAGCACATGCGCGTCGCTATTGTTCGCGCCATTGGCTAGGCCTCATCGAGCACACCAACGCCCATTCATCCTTCCGACGTGCCTTGCTGCGGGTGCGGATATCGCCCGAAGAATTGTTCCGTTCCCCTACCTGGTTTCAGGTTCTTGCGGGCGTCCAGAGGACCATAGTTTTCGCGCAGGTGGAGCCGGTCGTGTATGCTCATTTCCTTATGCTGCAGATAGCTGAACGAATGTCCGCTTCCCACAGCCTACACACTGGAATCGGCCAGTCAGCTTGCTGCCCATTGTTAGCCGTTCGTGCCGACGAGGTGAAGCTTAGGAGCGGACCCTCCTAAGGCCGGCTCAGGGTCAGTTCCAGCGCCCAACATTCATCGGCGATATGTCCGCTTCTCCCTTGAAGTACTTAATAGCGGACAGTCTGCCACCGGCCCCGGAGCGGTCTGTCAGCAAAGCGCCCCCGAAGCTGACAACGGTTCCGCTACCGAAACCGGACATTCGAGCCCATCTTTGGTGATTTGGGTTGCGCCCTAGGGCTTAATCATACGCCCTAGGAAAGGGCAGTTCCACTTTGCCCACATTTTATTGAAACGCAGGCACCTCGGAGGTTGACAAGATTGCGATTAATCCGGTGACATCGCCGCTCAGGAACAGCCAGCTGCTGAAGAGCTGGTTAGTTATATTGGTGGCTATCGGCGCGGCAAGCGCCAGCCCGCTGCGGATCAGCATAGCCATGCCCCTCAAGCCACAGCTTTCGCCAACGACTTCCGAGCGCTTGCCTAACGACGCCCCGCACGCCTCCCCCTCTTACATCATCTCGTGGACAAGCATTCAGCTTCATCAATGCATCATCCCTGATTGTAGCGAATGGTGAAGCCTCGGCCGTGAGCCGCGTGCGACAGCTACCGATAGCGATCGAGGCCGGTGGCAAAACGTGGCCAACCGCGGTATATGCGTGCTGCCGCGCGGTGGCAAATATCCGGCGCGTTTCCGGCAATAACGTCTTGAAGTTGAAAATATTCTTGATGGAGCAGGGATGTTTGACATTGGCCCAAACGAGAAGGTGTTTCCTGTCGTCAAGATCAGTAAGGTCGTCGATGCCCTGAAGGACGAAGGCATTTCGCTGCAGGCGGCGCTGGCAGGAATCGGCATCTGCGAAGAAGATCTAATTTCTCCTTTGACTAAGATATCGGCCAGCCAGATCATCCTATCATACAAAAATGCGCTGAAGTGCAGCAAGAACACAAGCTTTGCCTTCGATGTGGGTTCGAAATTTCACGTTTCGACCTTCGGGATCTATGGCCTCGCGTTGCTCAGCGGCATCAGCTTTCGACAGACCGTCGCCTTCGCCGTCCAGTATCATCAGTTGACCGCGCCTTTGGTGGCGGTGGCGTTCGAGGAGCAGCCGCCAGCGGCTGCCTGGCTCATGACGGTATTTCCGTTCAAGCAGATCGACGCTGAGTTGAATGGGTTCATCATCGACCTCCAGATCGGCGCACATCTGTGCCTGCACCGCGACCTGATGGGTGCGGACTTTCATCCGACGCAGGTCCAGCTTGCGTCCCCAAGGCCACCCTGGGCCGCACGACACGCCGAAAAATTCGGGTGCGAGGTGCTGTACGAGCAGCCGCAGAACAAGCTGGTGTTCCCGGCCGACTGGCTCGACAAGCGGCCGTCGCTCGGTAATTCGGTCACCTACGCGCAGGTCACCGAAATCTGCGATCAATTGCTGACGGAGTTGAAGCAGAATACCGGCATCGCCGGCAGGGTGCGGCAAGCCCTGCTCGCCAACCTCGAATCCCCTCCTTCCTTCGATGCCCTGGCTGGCCAACTCGGCCTCAGCACGCGGACCCTGCGCCGACGGCTGCAGCAGGAGAACACCTCGTATCGTGAGCTTGTGGACGACCTGCGCGCGCAGATCGCTGTCAGATATCTGCGCGACACCCAACTGACCGTCGAAAATATTGCATTTCTGCTGGGCTTCAGTGACCCAGCTGCGTTCCGCTATGCGTTCAAGCGTTGGATGAAGACAACACCCAACGAGTTCAGAGGCTCAGTCCGGGCTTAATTCTGTGGCGTCACCGAAGCGTTTTCCATCCAGACACCTGCCCGAGGTTTGAGCATTTAAGGTCTTACGCCGGCGATCTATGCGTGGACGCCGTCGGGCGTTGGAAAGGCTTCCGGTGAGCGTGGCCATCGCGGACGCGATGCCGCGCTACAGTCATTTGGCCGCTTGTCACCCCTGTTTGGCCGACGCTCGCCTTATCCATTCACGCCATTTCGCCGACGTTGCCGCAGCCGGATGCCCGTGGCTGTGCCGCCGAGTCCACTTCCGGCTGCGCCGGGGGGGTCACAGTCGCCATGTGGTGGTGGAATGTTCGTCATATTGGCGGAGCCGCATTGGCCATGCTGGCGATGCGCGCAGTGGTGACGATTCAGGGGCCCTGGGTGGTCGGCGTTCTCACCAACGCCATGTGGGCCGGCAGTGAGGAGCCACGCGTCAACCAGCTGACCCTCCATCCTCTCGTCAACGACACCATGGCAGGCGGCTGGTTCTTCTCGTCGCGCCCGGTGATGAGCGCGGACGGGTCGTTACACGGCAGCGACCGCTGGACGATTCCGATCGGCGGCGGCATCGGCCGCGTCTTCAAATGCGGCGACCAACCGATCACCCCCCGCGGCCAGCTCTTCACCAACGTGGTGAGACGTGCCGGTGCAGCGAGCTGGATCCTCCAGATGCCGGTGCAACTGCGGTTCCCGACGACCTGCCCCTCTTCCACTGCCCCCTCATCTTAGACAGGACACCACCGTGGACACATTCGTGCATCCCGCGACGGCGCCTACCAAGGCCTTGGATATTGACGCGGCCTTTCGCGAATTCCTCGCCGGCATCGGGCTCACCCCGGACCAGACCGGCGGCACGATCAGCTTCGCGGGCGCCGACCCGATCTTTGACAGTCCGCATCGCATCGGAGCCTGCATGGCGATCCCGATGATGGGCGCGGCCGCCGGTGCCGCCGCGGTCTGGGCGATGCGGACCGGACGCGGGCAGGACCTGTCCATCGACCTGCGCAAGGCGATCCACGGCGTCAACCCGATGTACCGGTTCAAGCCGACAGTGAACGGCTATTCCTATCAAGTGCCCTACGCGGCCGGCAATCCGCTGGCCTTCGATCTGTATCTCACCAAGGACAGTCGGTGGGTGCTGCCCACGGGCGCCTATCCGCACATGACCAACGAGTGGCTGTCGCTGCTGCGCTGCTCACACGAGCGCGCCAGCGTCGCCAACGCGATCCTCAAATGGGACGCCCAGGATCTCGATGACGCGGCGGCCGAACGCAACATGATCTTCGCCATGTGCCGGTCCGAGGAGGAGTGGCGGCGGCATCCGCAGGGGGAACTGCTGGCCTCGAAGCCGCTGATCGAGATCGAGAAGATCGCCGACAGCGCGCCCGAGCCGTTCACTCTGGCCGCCCGCCCGCTGTCCGGGCTGCGGGTGTTGTCGGCCACGCATGTGATCGCCGGCAACGTAGTGTCGCGGACCCTGGCCGAACAGGGCGCCGATGTGTTGCAGATCGCTCGTCCGCAGGAATTCGAGCATGAGTTGCTGGCCATCGATCCTGTCGCCGGCCATCGCTCCGCCTGGCTTGATCTCAAATCGCCCGACGGCAACAAGCGCGGCCATGCGCTCGCGGCGGGAGCCGACGTGTTCGTCGACAGCTATCGCGGTCGGTGCCTGAGCAATCTGGGCTTCTCTCCGCAGGAACTGGCCGCGCGCCGTCCCGGCATCATCTACTGCTCGGTCCGCTGCTATGGCTATGACGGGCCGTGGGCCAATCGCGGCGGCTTCGACATGGAGGCGCTGTGCGTCAGCGGCTTCACGTTCCGAGAGGGAACGCCGGACCGCCCCCGGCTCCCGCCGACCATCGTGATGAATGATTACATTGCCGGCTACATGGGCGCTGCGGGCGTCACGGCGGCGCTGATCCGGCGCGCCCGCGAGGGCGGGTCCTATCACGTCAAGATCTGCCTCACCCGCAACGCCATGTGGTATCCGACCCTCGGCCTGCTCAGCCGCGACGCGCGCGCGGCGACCGGCCAGCAGAACCAGGTGCTGCCGCCCGACACGGTGACGGCCCCGACGCCCTACGGCGAACTGCATCGCCTGGCGCCGGCGGTGACGTTCTCCGAAACGCCCGGCTATTGGCCCGATCCGATCGTCGTGGTGCGCGGCTCGAGCAAGCCGGAATGGCGCTCGGAGGCGACGTGATGCGGCAATCCCGGCGCAGCGGGACCCGTGACCCGCACTTCCACCGGTCGCGCATGTCGCCTGGCGCAGCGCATCCCCTTTCGAACACGCGAGAAAAGCGGATCATGGCCTGCAAACTGCTTCGCTTTGCCTGCGTGGCGGCCGCCCTTGTGGCCGCCGATGCGGCGCGCGCCAATGAAGGTCTGGTTCAGCTCGGCAATGTCGGCGCCGAGCCCGCAACGACGCGCGATGCCCCACCGGTGGCAAAGCGCACAGCCGGCGGCAAGGCCAAACGCAAGATCGAAGCCGCCCCCACCGCGAGCGAGGCTGCGCCCGCCGCGCCATGGGGGCCGGTGCCGACCGACAAGATCTCGCTGGCCAATCTGGCGCCGGGCCTTCTCGTCTATTTCAACAACGGGCCGGTGTTCGGTCTGCCGGGCACGGTGACCGGCAATATCGGGCAGCGCACCCAGCTCCTCGGGGATTGGGGCGGCACCCGCACGGAACTCGCCCGACACGGCTTCTTCTTCGACCTCTATTCGACCAGCTACTATCAGAATGTCACCTCGGGCGGCCTCAAGACCGGCGGGGCCTTCGTGCAGAACACCCAGGTCTCGGTCAACATCGACACCGGCCGTGCCGGCTGGTGGTCCGGTGGCTTGATTCACGTCACGGCGCAGTCGCGCCTCGGCGACACACCGGCGTCGACCTTCACCGCCGGCACGGTCGTTCCGCAATACACCGGCCTCGTGCTGCCTGATCCGATGGAGTCCAACAGCTTCCTGCTCTCCGAGTATTTCCTGGTGCAGGCGCTCAGCAAGCAGGCCAGCGTCGTGTTGGGCAAGATCAGCGATGTCTTCATTCCGGACCAGACCGCGTTCGGCGACGCCTTCAAATATTATTTTGCCAATTTCAATTTGAACAAGAACCCCATCACCACGAATTTCTACAACCCGACCGCGCTCGGCGCGCTCGGAGTCTGGGCATTCAGCCCGAAATTCGTGATCGCCGGTGGCGTACTCGATCCCTATACGAAAGCGACAAGTTTCGCCGAACCCAACTACTTCGAAAAGGTCAACATCTATCTGACCGCGATCATGTCCTATGACATTGGCGGTCTGCCCGGCCAGTTCTCGCCCGCCTACAACTGGTCCAACAAGCCGAAGATCGACCTGGAGGCGCCGTTCGGCCGCCTGAGTTCGCCGGCCGCGGCGAAGCAGGCGATCGGCAGCCTGCTCGGCCTTGCCTCCTTCGAGGGACTGCCAGCCAATTTCAAGGACGACAGCTGGTTCGTGCTCGCCAATGCCTCGCAATATCTGTTCGTAAAGGACGATGCCGAGACGGTCGCCCGCAAATTGAAGACTGGAGAACCGATCCGCGGGATCGGGGCGTTTGGCCGGGTCGGCTATGCCCCCGAAGCAACGAACCCGATCACCCAGGATTTCAGCGTTGCGCTGTTCGCGTACGGTCTGCTCGATCAGCGCGAATATGACAGCTTCGGATTCGGCGTTTACTATAATGAGATCAGTGAAAAGTTGAAAAGTAGCATCGCGGCGATCTCACGGGGGCAAGCCGCCGCCCATGATGAGAGCGGCATGGAGGTGTTCTACAATTTTGCCATCACACCCGCCGTGCGTCTGATCCCGAGCTATCAGCATATCTGGCATCCGCTTGCGGCCGAAGTCGTCGAACGACAGGACAGTGCTGACATCTTTCAGCTCCGCCTCACGACTACATGGTGATCTTTAGAGCCGTTACGAGCGAGCATGGGTCCAGCGCTGCTCTCTGCCCGGTCCTCGCAATGCGGGGGGGCGCAGTTCGGGCCTTCCGCCTCGACTTTCATCGGCGACATGTCCGCTCTTCGTTCGAAGTCCGCAATAGCGGACAGTCCGCTCCCGGCCCCAAAGCGGCCGATCGTCGTCGTCGCCGCGACCTTCTGCTTCTCGCGCAGCAGAGACTAGGGTGACCAAGCTGCGTCTCGTGCAAATTGTCCCGGCGGACAGCCGAGCCGCTTGCGAAACGCCGTGCTGAAGGCACTGGCCGATTCATAGCCGATGTCAGCCGCGATCCGATCCAGTGTCTTAGCCCCGCGTGCCAGGGCCGTCTTGGCAATCGCCATGCGCCATCGCGCCAGGTACTCGATCGGCGCGCACCCCATCAGCGCGCTGAACCGTGCCGAAAAGCTGGAGCGGGACATCCCCGCGATACCGGCCAGACGCGTGACGGTCCAGTTCGCACGCACATCGCCATGCATGGCCTCGAGCGCACGTGCGATGGCAGGATCGCCCAAACCGCGGAGCAGGCCCTCGGACATGGCCGCCGCGCCGTTTTTGTGCCAGCGGAGCGTCTCGACCAGCAGGGCCTCCAGCAGCCGTTCGATGATCAAGTCCCGTCCCGGATAATCGGTGGCGCATTCTTCGGACAGAAGATCGATGAAGCGACCAAAGCGTGTCGCCCTGCCTTCGGACGCCGGGATGTGAATGAGATCCGGCAGCAGCTTGAGCAGCAGGGAGGCATTCACTCTGTCGAATGTGAAGCTGCCACCCAGCGCGGCGAAGTCGGCGTCACCCTCCTGCTCGCCGTGGCGGACAGCTTCATTCCTTGGTTCGACGGGCACGCAGGCGGCCCCGGGCTGGCTGCTCAGGGCAAACGCGGGCGTCGTGGGAAGGAGAATGAAGTCGCCTTTGGCAATCTGGATGGGCGTTTTGCCTTCAAAGGCCAGCCATGCCTCTCCCGCCAACACGAGGGTGAATCCCGGAGCATCATGGGCCTCGTACCGTACCCCCCATTGGCCGCGCCCGGAAATCGGCTTCGAGACGGCGGCCTTGGGTCGGAGCAGGCTGATGGTGTCACTCAAGGGATCCATTCTCGGACGATCCATAAGCATTTTTGGATCTTTAATTATGTATCGTCGCGTCGGTCTCGTCCATCTTCCTTTCATCGAATGTAAGGAGACAGACCGTGAGCAAGACGATCCTCATCACCGGCACCTCGTCGGGCTATGGCAAGGCGACGGCGGAGCACTTCCTGCGGAGTGGGTGGAATGTCATCGCGTCAATGCGGCGCCCGGAGCCGGATATTTTCGCGGCCCCGACCGAGCGCCTGCGTGTGATGCCGCTGGACGTCACCTGTGAGCAGAGCATCGCTGCCCTGATCGAGGCAGCTGGCCCGATCGACGTTCTGGTCAACAATGCGGGGGTTGGCGGTGTCGGCGCCTTTGAAGCGATGCCGATGTCACTCATTCGCCAACTCGTCGAGACGAATGCGATCGGTGTCATGGCGATGTGCCAGGCGATCATCCCGCAGATGCGGCAGCGCCGGTCAGGCATGATCGTCAACGTGACGTCGAGCGTGACGCTTGGCGAATTTCCCCTCGCTGCTGCCTATACGGCGTCCAAGCAGGCGGTCGAAGGCTTCAGCGCGTCTCTGGCGCATGAGCTTGACTATTTCGGCATTGGCGTGAAGCTCGTCGAGCCGGGCTATGCCCCGACAACGCGGTTTGGTGCGAACGCCATCATCCCGGTTCAGGACCTGCTGCCGGGCGAGTATGCCGCGTTCGCCCGGCCGATCCTCGCAACCTTCGCAACGCCGGCGCTGACGACGCGCGAAAGCGATGTCGCGGAGGCGATTTGGGCCGCCGTCCACGACAAGACGGGACAACTCAGATTCCCCGCAGGCGCGGATGCCATGGCGCTTGCCGAAACCCGCTGACAGATCGCTTCATGGATTTTGATGGGCGCTCTGGAAGAGCGTTCTAAAGCGATGGTGACAGAGTTTGATCTGCGGTGGCCGGAGCATGACCGCTCCTGGCGCCCTTCGTCGATAGATTGCCTACGCCGCCGCGTCCCAATCCGGCGCGAACGGCGGGCGCACGAAGCGCTGGTCCTTCGGGAGCGCGGCGATGGCGGCGCGGTCCTCGTCGTCGATGCGGACAGAGAGCGCATCGAGATTGGCCCTCTGGCTCTCGGGACGGGCGGCTTTGGGGATCACCGCGACGCCCGGCTGGTCCAGCAGCCAGGCGACGGCCATCTGCGCGGCGCTGCAGCCGTGCTTAGCGCCGAGCGCGGCCAGCGTCGGGTCGTGCGCTGCCCGCCCCTGCGCCAGTGGCGCATATGCGGTCAGGGGAATGCCCTTCTGCCGGAGGTAGGCCAGCATCGGCGCCTGCGACAGGAAGGGGTGATATTCCAGCTGCACGCTCGCGATCGGCGCGCGGATCTCTTCCAGGGCACGGTGAAGCATCGGCAGGTTGAAGTTGCACACGCCGATCGCCCGCGTCAGGCCACGCTCGCGCAGCGACATCAGCGCGTCCAGCGTCGCGGCCATGTCCATGTCCCGCGAGGGCCAGTGGATCATGTAGAGGTCCACATGATCGAGACCGAGCTTCCGCAGGCTGGCGTCGAAGGCGCGGTGGAGCGCATCCGGCGCAAGCTGGTCGTGCCAGACCTTTGTGGTGACGAACAGTTCGTCCCGGGCAAGGCCTGACGTCGCGATGGCGGCGCCGACGGCGACCTCGTTCTCATACATTGTCGCCGTATCGATGTGCCGGTAGCCGAGCGCGAGCGCGCTCTCGACGATGGGCTGGGCATCGGCGCCCGGCATGCGGAACGTGCCGAAGCCGAGACGTGGGATCGCGACGCCCTGAGTAGTGGTGGTTTCCATGGTCGTCTCCTTATCTGGCATGTGGAAGCGGCGGCTCATGCGGCAGCCTTGCCGCGACTGGCCTTCACCAGTTCGGCAATGACGCTCTCGATGGCGATGGCCCCCTTCCGCGCTGCACGGCCCTGATCGGCAAAGTCGATCCAGCCTTCGTTGAAGCCGTCGATCATGCGGATGCGCGGCTGCGGGTTGCGGGTGCCCTGCGCGCGGAAGATGCCCTCCCATGTCTCCCGCGGCACGATCTCAACCGACACCGGATGCCCCAGCGCGGCGGCAAAAGCGCGGGCAATGTCGTTCGGGGAGACGCGGGCGGGTCCCTCCAGTTCGACGATCCGCGTTCCGCTCCAGTCCTCGCGCAGCAGCGCGGCGGCGGTGTGACCGACATCCTGCGTCGCGATCATGGCGAAGGGCTTGTCGGCGGGCTGCAGGAAGCTGCGCAGCATGCCTTCATCGCGCGCGGCGGGAATGTCCCATTGCGCATTCTCCATGAACCAGCCGGGCCGCAGGAAGGTGACCGCAAGGCCAAGCGCGCCCAGCGCCTCCTCCATCAGTGTGCGCTGGGTCAGCAGGTTCTCATGGGGCGCGTCGGCGCCGATGGTCGACAGGCAGACGATCCTCGCCGGGCGAGCCTCGCTGAGCGCTTCCGTCACGGCGTCGATGACGTGGCGGGCTTCGGGAAACCCAGGCTCCGGGTCGAATTCCGACGGGGGCAGGATGAAGACACCATCGGCGTCCCTGAAGGCGGCGGCAAGGCTTGCCGCATCGTCCATGTCGGCGATGGCGATGTCGCAGCCTCTGGCGCGCCACTCGGTCACCTTGGCAGCGTCGCGCAGCACAGCCCGCACGGGCATTTTCTCAGCGAGCAGGCTGCGCGCCAGTGCGCCGCCGACCTTCCCGGTGATTCCGGTGATGGCATACATGGTGGTTCTCCTATGGGTGTGGGGGACGCGCGGCTCAGGCCAGCCCGGCATAGAGTTCGCGCTCGAACGCGCCGTAGAGCGCGACCGCACGCGGGGCGTGGAAGGGCAGGGCCGGCGTGAAGAGCGCGCCGGTGACGGGACGGATCGGGTCGAGCCTGAAAAAAAAGTCGGCGCCATTCCGCCAATGCGTTCCGTGATGGAGATGGTGTACGCCGCGCCAAGGCATGATTCACGCGCATTGGTGTCAGTGCTATAGTGATTCAAATTCACTGTTGGATCGAGGTGGAGTGCGTCGGCATGGTGTTCGACACGCGACTTTTGACCGGCGTGGGCGTCATGGCCGCCGTCACCGACGCGGGCAATTTTGCGCGTGCCGGCGAGATGCTCGGCCTCACGCCTTCGGGGGTGAGCCGGGCCGTCGCGCGGCTGGAGGTGCGGGTCGGGGTGCGATTGTTCGACCGCAATCCGCGCGAGGTCAGCCTGACCGAAGAGGGGCGGCGTTTCCATGCGCAGGTGATGCCGTTGCTCGCCGGCCTCGACGAGGCCGCGTCCGAGGCTGCCGGCGCGGCGGCGGCGGTACGCGGGCGGCTGCGCGTGTCGGTGGACCCGTGGTTTGCGCGAATGGTGCTTGCTCCAAAGTTGCAGCAGTTCCTGCAACGCCATCCGTTGCTGTCGGTGGATGTCTCCACCAGCAACTATCGCGAGGAGATGATGGCGGGCTTCGACGTGGCGGTGCGCTTCGGTCCGCCGGATGTGTCATCCCTCATCGGCCGAAAGCTGCTGGACACACGCGTTGTGACGGTAGCCGCACCCGCCTATCTGGAGCGGCACGGGGAACCACACTCGCCGCATGACCTTGTCCATCACGAGGCGCTGCTGTTCCGCAATCCGCAGACCGGCCTGCCGTTTCCCTGGGAGTTTCACCGCAACGGCGAGCTGGTCGAGGTCAAGGTCCCGAGCCGCCTTGTGCTGGACGATCCCTCGGTCGCAATCTCCGCCTGCGTGACTGGCCAGGGGATCTTCCAGAGCCTCGCCGTGGGTCTTGGGCCTCTTCTGTCAGGGGGCGACCTCGTCCAGGTCCTGCCGGAGTGGTCGGAGGAGCTTTATCCGCTCTACGCCTACCACCCCTCGCGTCACCTGCCGCCGGCAAAGGTTCGCGCCTTTCTGGACTTCGTGCGGGAGACCGCGCCGGACACAGGGGCCGCGTGAACCCAGAGGGAAGCGAATGTCAGGTTCCGGCACGCTTCGAATGTCTGAAGTTGGCGCAGAGGGGAGGTGATCGGTGGTGAAGGCGCCATATCGGTCAAGCGGCTCTCATCGTGTATTGCACCGCGGCAAACACCACACGGCCAGGCGGGCCAGCGTGTTCCCCTTAGACGTGGCGCCTTGAGAGTCCAAAAGCTGCGATTTCGGCGCCTTGAGGCTCCAATTCTCGAATTGCTACGGCTTCGATGTTAGGCGTTTCAAGGTGCATATTATGGCAACTACGGAATCTTGAAACGCCATGGCCGCCCGTAACCTCTTACTTGCCGCACCGCCTTATGAGGTCGAGCTAGCGCTCAAGACCCTTGGTGCGAATATCCGTACTGCGCGGCTGCGGCGCAATCTCTCGATTGCCCAGGTCGCGGCCAAGATCGGCGTCGAGCGCCATGTGATCGGCGATGCCGAACGCGGTAAGCCGTCCACGGGAATCGTGGTATATGCCGCGCTACTTTGGGCAATGGGGATGGCCGATCAACTGGGGCGTGTTGCTGATCCGCTCCGCGACGAGGAGGGCCTGACACTGGCGAAGGTGAAGGGCCGTGCCAAGGCTGGTGGCCGGAAGGTGCTCGACAATGATTTCTAGGTCGACAGGTGCTGATGAATGCTTTGTCTATGTCGCCCCGGGGTGAAACTGATGGGATCACCGTCCGGTGCGATGTCCGCGAGCGCGGAAAATTCTAGCTCCGGACGATCCGGTTTGCTGGGCTCACATCAGCTGCGACAGGCCATAAGTTACGCGCCGGATCCTGCCGCCCATCCGGCGGACAAGGGCAGATCCAACCACCAGAACGAACTCACCGTTGGATAAATCCTGGGGCAACTCAGTCCCTGGTTTTGGGTGTGGATCATGGCATCGGAGACCTGCGCCGGATGACCCCTTCCAGCTTTGTCGCCTGCGCGACGGTATTCGAGATCGTGCCGAACTTGCGAACGTTGGTGTGCAGCAGATCGAGGCGGTGATCGTCCTCGTCTGTGTCGACGATGATCTCATAGTCGATGGAGATCATCTTCGGCGGGCTGTCCTGCCGGACGCCGTGGAGTTTCACCTCGACGCCGAGAAAGTCGAACTTCAGCATCGGCGCCACCCGCTCGATCCCCTTGATCATGCAGGCGGCGACGGCGGCCAGCAGCAGTTCGGCCGGATTGAACGCATCCGGCCGCCCGGCGAGATCGGTATCGAGAATGATCTCCGCATCCTTGGTGGTCGCGACGGCGCCGTGTGCATCCATGCGCCGGGCCTCGACATCGTATGTGAGCATCACGCCGCTAGCCATTTGGCCACATCCGCGGACTTCGGCAGGCCGCCCGCATGGACAACCTTGCCGTCGATGACGATGCCGGGGGTAGACATAACCCCATAGCCGGCGATGGCGGCATAGTCGGTGACTTTCTCGACCTGAACCTTCAGGCCGAGCCGCGCCGCTTCCGCCTTGACCATGTCCTCAGTGGCCTGGCAGCGCTTGCAGCCCGGCCCAAGCACTTTGACGTCCTTCATGATCCAGGTCCTTGGGTTCAGGTGAATAGTGCGTTGAAGATGAAGCCGACCGCCAGGATTCCTGTGGCGACGACGCCGACGAAGACCATGATCAGCTTGAGGCTCAACACCTTCCGCAGAATGATCATCTCCGGCAGCGACAGGGCGATCACGCTCATCATGAAGGCGAGGACGGTGCCGAGGGCGGCCCCCTTGGCGAGAAGGGCCTCGACCACGGGGATGATGCCCGCCGCATTGGAATACATGGGAATGCCGATGATCACGGCCGCGGGCACCGACCACCACGCATCGCGTCCCATGATGGAGGCAAGGAGTTCCGCCGGCGCATAGCCATGGATGAGGGCGCCCATGGCGATGCCGGCGATGATCCAGATCCACACCTTGCCGACGATATCGCGCACCGCCTCCAGTCCCGCCTTGATGCGGTCGACCAGCGCCATGTCATCCACCGGCAGTTCAAGGGTTTCCGTCCGCACGTTGCGCACCCACTCTTCCAGCCAGCCTTCCAGGTGCAGACGCCCGATGGTCCAGCCGGCAATGATGGCGATGGCCAGTCCCAAGCCCAGATAGGTGAGCGCCACCTTCCAGCCGAGCAGGGCGAACAGCAGCCCCAGCGCCACCTCATTGACCATCGGCGCGGCGATCAGGAAGGAAAAGGTCACCCCAAGCGGTACGCCCGCCGAAACGAAGCCGACAAAAAGCGGCACCGCCGAACAGGAGCAGAATGGCGTCAGGACACCGAGGCCGGCGGCGGCGATATTGCCCAGACCCTCGCGCTTGCCGGCGAGCAGGGCACGGGTTCGCTCCGCCGAGAAGAAACTGCGCACGACACCCATGGCGAACACCACCAGCGTCAGCAGCATCAGCACTTTGGGCGTATCGTAGATGAAGAATTGCGCGGCCTCGGCCAGATGGCTTCCCGTAGCAATGGGAAGCCAGGACACCACCCATTCGGAAAAGGCGGCGAGTTGGCCGTAGACGGCGAACCAGAGCGCCACCGCAGCGACTGTCGAGATCCCCCATCGAAGCGGTGACGGCGTTTGCGGGTGCTTGTGATCGGCCAGTGATATTCCGTCCGTCATGCCGCTTTCCTGTTTGCCGAAGCGTTTACATTGTTCAGGACGGCGTCAATGACGGCCGCCATCTCTTTGGGAAGGTCGGGGTTACGCCGGTATCGCACCCATTGAGCGTCGCGACGATCAGTGACGATGCCTGCCTGCTTCAGCGCATTCATGTGGCGGGACATGCGCGACTGCGTGGACCCGAGCAGGCGCATCAGCTCGCAGACGCAGTGTTCTCGGCCATCCCACAGAATTTGAACTGCCGCCAACCGGGTGGGCTCGGCAAGGGCCGACAGGAAATGAACCATCGGGTGCATCATTGATCCATAACTCAATGCGCATATGCGTGAAGGCGCATTCAGACGGAGACGCTCTGCGAATTTGGCCGCGAGGGCGTTGCGATGGATCAAATGGAGGTCGAGATTATGCCCCCGTTGCAAATCGCAATGATCTCGCCCTGCCCAATGTCCGTCCAGGCTTCGGGCGTGAGTGGCACGCTGGCGACGAGGATGATGTCCTGGGCCGCTGCTTTGATCGATACACCCGCGGTTTGGAAGTCGGCTTCGCCCCCACGGCATCGCCGCTGAAGGAAGACCAGACCGGGCGGTTCGACCTTTCCCGGCTGAAGGTGCTTCCTGCGGTCCCCGTGGGCGAACAGTATGTCGCCACCCGAATACAGGAAGTTGGCCGGGCCGAGCCGCCGAAGCTCAGCCGCGAATGCCGAAATGGCGGGAAGTCGGAGCGCCAGCGGCGGAACGACGCCGGGTTGTCGCCAGACGTCTCGCAGCCGTTGGAGAAGCTCACAAAATGCGTGTTCGGAATCCGTTTCCCCGATCGGCGTGAACCCGTCTGGCCGGAGGGGAAGCCTTTCTCGTATTTCGGGCAACCAACCAGTATGGGCGAAGGTATGCATCCTCCCCGCCAGTTCGCGGGCGAAGGGCTGCGCGTTCCGATAGACGCGTTCACCCATCGTCGCCTTGCGGATATGCGACATGCCGATCGAGCTTCGGATGTCGTGCTGGGTGATGAACCGCAGCCAATCACTTTCGCCAACAGGTTCTGCGCCCTTGGTCAGGCGCACATCTCCGCCTTCGTAATATGCAACTCCCTATCCATCACGAATTGACGTAGGCGGTGCTACGCGCGTCTCTCGGCCATGCAGAACGCCGTCACCCGGCGCGAGGTGGAGGAAACCGAGATCGAGCTGAAGGGGCTTCAGACCCGCCGCGTCAATCTGGAGCGGGTGCAGCGCGAGCCCGAGGCGCTGCGCGCGCCCGTTTCCGACGTCATCGCCACCGCTGATGCGGTGGCCGGGCAGATGGCGGACGCGAACACGGTGGTGTTCCGCATCGTCGATCCCGACCGGCTGTGGGTGGAGGCTCTGAGCTTCTCGCCCGACACCGGGCGTGGAGGAGCCGAAGGCCGCCTTTCCGACGGCCGCGCGGTGCAGCCCGCGCAGATAACCGACACCCTGGAGCGCCTCTCCAACGGGCGTGTCGTGTCGAATCTCGTCGACGGCACGCGACGCTTTGAGCTGGTCATCCGAATGCCCGATGCCAAGCGCACCGCCGAGGGTCTCGCCGCTCTCCTGATCGAGACGCCCTCCGGCTGGGTGCCACTCTCCGATGTGGCGGAGGTGAAGGAGACGGACGGGCCGAACCAGATCCTGCGTGAGGGCGGCCGCCGCCGCATTGTCGTGCTCGCGAACACTTCAGGCGGGCGCGACATGGCGGCGATCGTCGCCGACATGCGTCAGGTCATTGCGGCGGCCGCCCTGCCACCGGGCGTCTCCATCAGCCTCGAAGGCACGTTCGCGGCGCAGGAGGACGCCATGCGCACCATTGGCGGGCTGTCGGCGGTGTCGCTTCTGCTGGTCTTCGCCATCCTCTACAGCCGATACCGTTCGGGGCTGTTCGCCTGCGTCATCATGGGCAGCGTGCCGCTGGCCCTCATCGGCGCGGTGGTGGCTCTTCGCCCCGCAGGATCAGGATCGTGCCCGCCCCGATGGCGGAGAGCTGGCTATCGGCAGCACCGCCCAGGTGGACTTTCTCCTCACCCCTGGCGCCCATTGGATGCATGCCCACATCTTGAGCGAGCAGCAATTGCTCGCCGCTCCCCTCGTCACTCGCGAGGCCGATGCGGGCGATGTTCAGGACGTGGTGATGATGCTGCACGATTTCTCCTTCCGTAGCCCCGAGGAGATCCTCGCCGGGCTTGGCGGCGCGAATGCACATGACGGCCATGGCAATGCGGGCGTGACCTCGCAAATGAAGGGCATGCCGGGAATGGCGATGCCGGGCATTGACCATTCGGGACATGGCATGGGCACAGTGGGTGCCATGGGCGGCGCCATGCAAGGTGCCGGCATGATGGTCCATGCCAATGATGTCGCCTACGATGCCTTCCTCGCCAATCGACGCACCCTCACAGATCCGGACGTGGTGCAGGTGGAGAAAGGCGGCCGGGTGCGGCTGCGTATCATCAACGGCGGCACGGCTACCGCCTCCTTCATCACCGTGCCGGGCCTGAAACCGCGGTGCATCGCCGTGGACGACACGCCCTGCGCGCCGTTGGAGGCGGACGCTTTCCCCCTGGCCCAGGGCCAGCGCATGGACCTCCTGGTGGATGTCCCCGGGAGAGGACGGTGCCTTTCCGGTTCTGGCGCAGGTGGAGGCCTCAACCCGGCGGACCGGCCTTGTGCTGGCGACCGCAGGACGTTCCATCGCCCGCCTCACCGAGGCGGCGGATCAGCCGCAGGGCTTCCTGGACCTCACCTTCGAGGGGCGACTTTCCGCGCGGCATCCGCTCGCCGTACGCACACCCGACAGGGCTTTTGCCATCGTGCTGGGCTAGGGGCAGGGCTGCCGATGGACCATCAATGGCCGCGTTCACGGAGAGGACGTGCCTTTCAGCGTGAAGCAGGGCGAGCGGGTGGAGAAGACCTTCATGAACCCCACCGGCATGAGCCACCCCATGCACCTTCACGGCCATCACTTCCAGGTGGTGGGCGTCGGCGGCCGCCGCGTCATCGGGGCATTGCGCGACACGGTGATGGTGCCGCCGCACATGCCTGTGACGATCGCATTCGATGCAGGTCCGAAGGGGGAGTGGTTCCTGCACTGCCATCACCTCTATCATATGGCGACTGGGATGATGGCGGTGGTGAAGGTGGTTTGATGTCGGTGGCAGTGACTGAAAGCCTTCGTCCTGGTTACACGCCAATCGAAGCAAGGCCGGCAGCCATCAGTTCGATCAGTGGTGTCTATCGTCGTCTTCTTCTTGGGACATTGGTTGTATGCGTTCGAGGCTTGCGGGATCGTACTTTGCCTTGAGGTGATCTCCGCCCGCCTTCGTCGCTTTCACCTTGTAACAGCCGTCGTCGGAGCGGATCGAGAGCACGGTCCAGCCTTCGGTTTCCAGCTTCTTCTGGAGGACTTGGCGTGGTTGCCAATCGGTCAGGGGGACATTGCAGACCTGATCCGCTGCCGCCGGCACGATGCCGAGGCAAGGGGAAAGGAACAGGATCGCCGCCACGCATTTGAATTTCACAATCCCTCTTCCTCTCCCGCTCAGGCAGTCCGCGAACCAACTCAAGCATGCCGAACTGACGCCCACCTGAACGTCGTCATCAATTATCGCCTCCATTCGTCGATCCGGCGCGCTAAATTCGCATGACACATTCCGAGGCGACATATGCGCATCCTGTTGGTTGAAGACGATCCGGTCCTTGGCATGGCCGTTCGGGATCAAATTGTCGCCGACGGGCATTCCGTCGACTGGGTGAAGCGACTCGACGAGGCCACGGAGGCGATGCGTGCCGCCGCCTTTGAACTCGTCCTGCTCGACTTGATGCTGCCGGATGGGCGCGGCCTCGACTTCCTGAAAGGGCAGCGAGCGACCGGCAATGCAACACCGGTGATCGTCCTTACGGCGCGAGATCAGATCACCGACCGCATTGCGGCTCTCGATACCGGGGCTGACGACTATCTGGTGAAACCCTTCGATCTCTTCGAACTCTCTGCCCGCATTCGCGCCGTGGGCCGGCGCTATTGCGGCAATCCCAATCCGCTCGTCGTCATCGGCGGGCTCGAGATTGATCTTGCCGCCCGCTCCGTTCGGCGCGGCGGCAAGATCGTCCCGCTGACCGCCCGTGAATGGTCTCTGTTCGAGGTTTTCGTACAGCGTCCCCATCAATTGATGTCGAAGCCGCAGCTTGAGGAGCGGCTCTATTCCTTTGATGCCGAGATCGAGAGCAATACCATTGAGGTCTATATCGCACGCCTGCGCAAGAAGCTGGGGGCGGATGTGTTCGAGACGGTGCGGGGTATGGGTTATCGTCTTGGTGCGCCAGGTGGCGGCCAGTGAGGAACTCTCGTCGATGGAGCCTGCGCCGGCGCCTCGCCTTGTGGCTGGCCGTCGGCGTCGCGGCCTTGTGGCTTGCCGCTGTCGCGGTGGCCGGGCTGGTGCTGCGCCACGCGATCGACGAACTGTTCGACAGTGCCCTGCAAGAGGTGGCGCAGCGCGTGCTGCCGCTCGCCTATGCCGAGCTGCTCTCGCGCGATGGGGGCGCAAGTACCACCCAGCACATGGCGCGGATCGGTCCCCACCGGGAATATATCACCTATGTGGTCCGCGATGCCGAGGGGCGTGAGCTGCTTCAGTCGAGTGATGCCGACCTGATGAAGATCCCACGCGGCCTCTCACCAGGCTTCCACACGACGGAGCGGTTGCGAACCTATACTGAGGCCGCCGTTCAGGGCACCGTGCTGGTGACTACGGCAGAGGAGCTCGCGCATCGTGGGGCGGCGCTCCGTCACGCTGTGGCGGCCCTGATCTGGCCGCTCGTTGCGCTGGTGCCGATCGCGCTCCTCGGGGTCTGGCTCTCGGTTCGGCTGTCGTTGAAGCCTGTGGTTGCCTTCCGCCGCGCGATCGAAGCGCGGGGGCGTGGCAATCTCGCGCCGGTTGCCGGGGAAGGGCTGCCGGACGAGATGGCGCCGGTCGCGGAGTCGGTCAACGCCTTGATCGAGCGATTGCGCGGAACACTCGAAGCCGAGCGCGGCTTCACCGCCAACAGCGCCCACGAATTGCGAACGCCGATTGCCGCGGCGCTGGCCCAGGCGCAGCGCCTCGTGGCCGAGCTACCGGAGGGCTCAGGCGTTGAGCGGGCTCGCTCCGTGGTGACCGCCTTGCGGCGTCTCGCGCGCCTCTCCGAAAAACTCCTCCAGCTCGCCAAGGCGGAAGGGGGAGGGCTTCTCGCGGAAACCCCAGCGCCGCTCGGTCCCGTGTTGCGACACGTGATCGGGGAGATCGAGCGGCAGTCCGATGGCGGCGACGCTCTCGTTGTCTTGATCCTACCGGATGGAGGCCCGCTCTCGGATCTCGACCCGGACGCCTTCGCGATCTTGGCGCGCAATCTGATCGAGAACGCGCTCAAGCACGGCACGCCTGATACCCCCGTCCGCGTATACCTTGGCGCGGACCGCTTCGAAGTCTCGAACCATGGCGCGGTCGTGCCGGCCGACTTGCTCCAGCGTCTGATCCGCCCGTTCGAGCGCGGTCCGACGCGGTCGGAGGGCTCCGGCCTTGGCCTTGCGATTGCGGCTGCCATTTGCCGTGGCGCCGGACTCTCGCTCCAGCTTGCGTCGCCAATCCCGGACGACATCGACGGCTTCCGTGCCACTGTACGTTTCACGGCGCCGCCACGAGCCTGACGGGAAGCTGAACGTAAATCCGCATCGGCTTCAGGTGGCCGTCAGGCGCGAACACGAGGATGCCCCGGTCAACACCAGCCGAGGGACATCCCATGAAGACGCGAACCCTGATCGGAGCAGGCCTCCTCCTCTCCACCGCAGGTATCGGCATTGCGCTGGCGGCGGCCGACTTCGACCTCTTGAACGGCCACCAACGGGACCGGCGCGACGGCATGGCGACCACCGATGCCCCGGGCAATTCGATCCGCATGGCCGAAGAGTCCCATGGCCGGGACCGGGGCGGCGAGCACCGCGGCCGCTCTCGCCATGACGATGACGATGAGGAAGACGACGATGACGGCGAGGGCGCTCGTCCCGGCCCAATCCCACAGAACGGCCCGTCTGATCCCAAGGCCTCGGTGCCCGACAACGGCCTGTTCAACGGCAAGACTCGTCCGAAGGTCGAGATTCAATGACGGACCGCCGTATCTGATCATCCCAAAATCAAGGAGCACCCGATGAAGTTCGTCCTGCCTGCCCTGGCCGCAACCGCTGCCTTTATCGCGCCGACATTTGCCGAGGCACGGCAAGTTACCTTCGAGACGGCACTCAAGACATACGGGGGCAATGGCGCTTATGTCGTCCTCTACGTTACAGACGCCGCCGGCAAGTATAAGGGCACGCTCTGGATGGCGGGCGGCATGGCGAAATACTATCGCCACCTGTCGGACTGGCAGCGCGCCTCCGGGGGGCGGCCGACCGAGATCGACGGCATCACCGGCGCCAGCATTGGTTCGGGCAAGACGTTGAAGATCAGCCTCGACATTGCTGATGCCATGATCAACGCGGGTTACCAGGTTCACGTCGACACTGCGGTCGAGGACGGCATGGACAATCCCTCGGAGGTGGTCGCTCCGCTCGACACCTCCGTCTCCGGCAAGGCGGCTCCCGGCAAAGGCTACGTCAAATCCTTCTCGGTCACCTTCTGACCCAATCGGAACGCCTCATCATGCTTCGCCGTCTTCATTCGCTGCCGGGCATCATGCTCGCGCTCGGCCTCGCTGTCGTCACCCTCACCGGGGCCATGCTCTCCGTGGAGCCGATGCTCGCCCGCCTCTCATCGCCGGAGATAGCGCTCGGCACCAGCGTCGCGACGCTTGCCGAGGCGGTCGCGGCCCGTCACCAGGGCATCGACACCATCCGCAAGCGCGCGGACGGATCGATCACCGTCGCCTTCAGCGACGGTGACGTGAATGGCGTTGAACGGATTGACCCGGCCAACGGGGCGGGGTTGGGGCCCTATCGGATTTCAGCAGCCTCCCGTTTCATGACCAACCTGCACCGTTCGTTCCTGGCGGGTGATGCGGGCCGTGCGGCCGCGGGCATCGGTGCGCTTGCCATGCTGGTGTTGACGGTATCGGGCATGATGATGCTTGCCCGTCGTATGGGAGGATGGCGAGCGCTGCTCCGTCCGATCCGCGGGACCTCCGCGCAGCGCTGGCATGGGGCGATCGGCCGTCTCGCTGCCGCCGGACTTGTGGTGTCGTCCCTGACCGGCATGTGGATGTCGGCAAGCACCTTCGGCTTCATCCCCGAGAGCGAGGTCGTGGCACCGGCGGTGGTGGCGAGCGGCGGGGCGCCCGCGCCCGTGGGGACTCTCGTGGCACTCAAGTCCGTCGATGTGGCGGATTTGCGTGAGCTGACCTTCCCGGCGCCCGGGGACCGCATGGATACGTACGGCCTGCGGACGTCGGCGGGAGAGGCCCGGATTGACATGGCGACGGGCACTCAGTTGGCCTTCACGCCGATCACGGCGCTCGACCGCCTTCAGGAGCTGATCCGCATGCTCCATACCGGCCGGGGCGCCTGGGTGCTCGGTCTGTGGCTCGGCCTCTCGTCCCTGGCCGTGCCGGTGCTCGGCGTGACCGGGATCGTGCTGTGGTGGCGCCGCCGCGCCGCGCGGCCGCGCATCGCCATGAATGCCTCCGCCCGCGCAGCCGACACCGTCATCCTTGTGGGCAGCGAGGGCAATTCGACCTGGGGCTTTGCCGCGACGCTGCATGCCGCTCTGACGGCAGCCGGCCACCGCGTTCACGCCGCTGCGATGAACGATCTTGCGCCGGTCCACGCGAGTGCTGAGCGTCTGCTGATCCTGACGGCGACCCATGGCGATGGCACCGCGCCGGTTTCGGCATCGAAGTTCCTCACGCGCCTGGCGACGATGAAAAGGCCGGTTCCGGTGGCGGTTCTTGGGTTTGGTGACCGGAACTTCCCGCAGTTTTGCCGCTTCGCCGAAATGGTTTCAGCGGCGCTCGAGGCGAAGGGCTGGCCAAGGCTCCTGCCGATGAAGCGGATCGATCGCCGCTCGGCGCAGGAATTCGCCCAATGGGGACAGGACCTCGGCGCCTTGCTCGGCCATGAATTGGTGCTCACGCATGTTGCCGAACGGCCGAAGACGGTGACGCTTGAACTCGCCGAGCGCGAGGATTACGGCATTGCGGTCGGCGCGCCGGTTGCGGTCTTGCGCTTCCGAGCACCCGGGACCGGCACCAAGCCGGGCCGCCTGCCGTCGTTTGAAGCGGGAGACCTCGTCGGAATCCTGCCGCCGGGCGATCCGATGCCCAGGTTCTATTCGCTGGCATCTTCGGTGTGCGACGGCGAGCTTGAGATCTGCGTGCGGCTGCGCGAGGGCGGCCTCTGTTCGACCTTCCTGCATGCTCTTGAGCCGGGCGACCAGATTAATGCATTCGTCCGAGAGAACCCGGCGTTCCGCCCGGCTGAAGGCAGGGAGCCGCTCATCCTCATCGGCGCGGGCGCCGGCATCGGCCCGCTCGCCGGCTTCGTGCGCGCCAACGACACCGGCCGTCCGGTCCATCTCTACTGGGGCGGCCGCAGCGCGGCTTCGGATTTCCTGTACGAGCATGAACTGGCCCAGCACCTCGCCGAACGGCGCCTGACCTCCCTGAACACCGCCTTTTCTCGCGGCCCGGAGGGCGGATCCTATGTCCAGGACCGCATCGCGGCGGACGCGCCCCGCTTGCGTGAACTGATCCGGCAGGGCGGGCAGATCCTGGTGTGCGGGGGCCGGGACATGGCGCAGGCCGTGACCCTCGCGCTCGACACGGTCGTTCGGCCGCTCGGCCTTGACCTTGCCACCCTCAAATCCGCAGGACGCTATGTCGAAGACGTCTACTGATCCCGCCCGTAGCTCGGTGGTGCTCCGCCGTCAGGCGTTGAGCGGCCCCGGCATGGGTTCACGATGGTCGGCGCTGTTCTACGCCGGCGGTAATGTGGACGAGGCGACACTGACCCGCCGCCTTCAGGGGGCTGTGGATCGCGTTGAGCAACAGATGTCCACCTGGCTGCCAGACTCGGATCTGGAGCGGCTCAACTCCGCTCCCGTGGGCGCCTGGGTGAAGGTCCCCCGAGACCTGACGCATGTGCTCGCCGCGGCCCTGGAGATTGGCCGCCTGTCGGCGGGGGCGTTCGATATCGGCGTGGGCGATCTGGTCAAGGCCTGGGGCTTCGGCGGCGGGTCGCGCGTGCCGGATGGCGAAGGCATCGCTGCGCTCGCCGGCCGCTCCTTGTTCGAACCGCCGAAGACGCTCCAGCTTGATCACACGGGCCAGCGTGCGCGCCGTCTGGCACCGCGGCGGCTTGATCTCTCCGGCATCGCCAAGGGCTACGGCGTCGACGAACTGGCGCGGGTGATGACTGAGGCTGGAATGTCCTCCTGGCTTGTGGGCATAGACGGCGAGATGCGGGCCGAGGGCATGAAGCCCGATGGCAGCCCGTGGACCGTTGCCCACGAAAAGCCCGTCCCGGGAGAGCGCGAGATCCTCGGAGTGCTGGAGTTGTCCGGCGCTGCTGTCGCTACCTCCGGCAGCTATCGCCATCGGATGGAGGTGGGGGGACGGATGCTCTCCCACACCATGGACCCGTTTCGGGGCGCGCCATTGGAGAGCGACCTCGCCGCCGTCACAGTGCTCGCTGAGACCTGTATGGCGGCGGATGCCTGGGCCACGGCTCTGCTGGTGCGTGGGGCGAAGGATGGTCCGGCACTCGCCCGCCGTCTCCGCCTCTCGGCATTGTTCGTGAGGACTGACGGGGAGGTGGAGGCAACTTGGCATTGACCGGCTCGCCGCTCTCCATGAACGGGCCGATTGGGCCACTTAGGTTCGAGCAGTCAGGTCGAGCGCTTTGAGGCCCCTCAATGCGCCAGGAGCCGAGTTCGGGTGTGATGTCGTGGGAGTCGCTCGGTGGTGGTCAATCGCGGCACGTCGCGGCGCGAAAGAAAAGCAAAGACATGCGACACATAAAACTGGCCCTGCTCGGCATCCTCGCCCTGATGTCCGCGCTTTGGATCGCGGCCGAGCCCGGTGCGGTCGAGGGGAGGAACGTCTTCGCGGTACGGGCGTCGGCCGTGCAATATAGCGGCGTCCTCGCCATGGCCGTTATGAGCGTGGCGATGATGCTGGCATTGCGTCCTCGCTGGCCCGAGCGTTGGATGGGCGGGCTCGATAAGATGTATCGCCTGCACAAATGGCTGGGCATCACCGCCCTCATCGTCTCGGTCGTACATTGGCTGTGGGCACAGGGGCCGAAGTGGGCGGTTGGTTGGGGGCTTCTGGAGCGCCCGGACCGCGGCGCTCGCCTGCCCATCGCGAACCCGGTTGAATCCTTCCTTTCAAGCCTGCGGGGCACCGCCGAAGGTATTGGCGAGTGGGCATTCTACGGCGCAGTTGCGCTGATCGCCCTGGCACTGATCCGCGCGTTTCCCTACCACTGGTTCTACAAGACCCATCGGTTGCTGGCGGTCGTATATCTGGTGCTGGTGTTCCACACGATGGTGCTTCTGAATTTCGCGGATTGGGTCACGCCGCTCGGCGCCATGGTGGCACTGCTGCTCGCTGGCGGTACCTTCGCTGCCGGGGTTGTGCTCCTGAGGCGGGTCGGCACCGCGCGGCAGGTAAATGGGCGCATTGTCGAGTTGAACTATTTTCCGGGCGTGAAGGCGCTCGAAACCACCATCGATATGCCTGCTCGCTGGCCGGGACATCGGGCTGGCCAGTTTGCCTTTGCCTTGTCCGATGCCTCGGAAGGTGCGCATGCCTACACCATTGCTTCGGGCTGGCATCCCGATCATCCACGGATCACCTTCGTGACCAAGGAACTGGGCGACCATACCCGCCGCCTCAGGGAGAGCCTCAAGGTGGGGCAGGAGATACGGGTCGAGGGACCCTATGGCTGTTTCACCTTCGACGACGACTGCCGCAACCAGATTTGGGTCGGCGGCGGCATCGGCATCACGCCGTTCATCGCGCGCATGAAACACATGGCTGTGCGCGGCCAGATGCCCGACTGGCCCGAAGGGCAAAGTGTCGACCTGTTCCACACCACCAGCGATGTGGACGAGGGGGCGCTCGCCAAGCTCGCGGAAGAAGCGAGGTTCGCCAACGTACGCCTGCACGTGCTGATCAGTGCACGCGACGGCCGGTTGACCGGCGCGCGCATCCGGGGCGCCGTGCCGAATTGGCGGGAGGCCAGCATATGGTTTTGCGGTCCCGCCGGCTTCGGGACGGCACTAAAGCGGGATTTCGCCGCCCTAGGCTTCCCTGTGGAGCTGAGGTTCCATCAGGAACTCTTCGATATGCGCTGAGAGCCCCGGCATTTGGGCCGGTCGACGGTTGGGCCAAGCCGGGATAGTGACGTGAGCCCCTGATCCTCCTCCAGATTTAGGTAGAGTCCGTCGATTATGGAGACGGACGATGCGACCATCACTATCCGGCGCGGCCCGCCGAGCGATATTCAAACTCGGGCGCGTGTTGAAACGCGTGTCTTAGGTCTGCGCCCTATTTTTAGAAGCGCCCGGTCTCCGCCCGGCCCCCGAACGGTTGTGACGCGCGCGTTTCATACTCGGCTAAGCAGCGTCGTATCCCCGCATTTTCTCCATCCGCGACAGCCACGCGCCCAGCGCTGGCAGAGGCGCGCCCAGGTCTTCGAGGCCCAGGGCCATCTCGATGGATTCCGGACGCACTGCGACCCGTCGCAGCATCTGGATGTTCCGAAGTGCGACAATGTCCGCTGCGGTGATGTCGTCACCCGCCAGATAAAGCGCGGTCGACAGCGCCTGCTCCATCCAGCCAAGCGCATCATGTACGCGAGCGGCAGACGCACGCATCGCTCCGGGATTGTCTTTCGCATAGGGGAAGACGCGGTGCTGCGGGTGCCGCTCCGTCGTCTTCGGCCGCTGATAAATGGCGACAAGGCCCATACAAGCCATAATGCGCCGCACGCGCGTGCGCCCCGCCTCCTGCCCCTGCCGGCGTAAATGGCGGACCATCTGCCGCGAGCCGTACCATGGCGTTTCGAGGAACTGGCCATCGATCGCCCGCATGACGGCGAGCGTCTCGGGGCTTTCGGCCCTCGGGCTCCCATAATAGGCCGACCGGCTGATACCGACCAAGGCGCACTGGCGCGTGATCGGTCACCGAGGGTGATCCGGCTCGATGATCTCGCGCCTCTGCCTCACGCTCAACGACCGGAGGCCCGACGCAAAAAATCCCGTTCCACCACCAGTTGGCCGATCTTGGCGTGGAGCTGGTCGATCTCGCTCTCGCGGGCGGCATCGGCGGCTTCCGCATTGCCGGAAAACACCGCAGCCATCCCTTCGATAGCCCTCTTCTTCCAGGTGTTGATCATCGTCTGGTGCACGCCGTGCTTCGCAGCCAGTTGTGCCACCGCCTGCTCCCCGCGCAGCGCCTCCAGGGCCACCTTCGCCTTGAAATCCGCTGAATACCGCTTCCTCCTCCCGGACATCGGGCTCGTCCTTCCGTAAGGCCGAACCAAGCTTAACTCCCTGTCCGGATTTCCGGGACCACTTCAATGATGCCGCAGGACGCGGTGGCGCGCCCGGCGCTATAGCATCCTGGACAATTCGGCGCTGATCTTTTGGGCCGTTTCACGCACCAGCCTTCCGCAGAGTTCGTGGCGCCGCTCGTCGTGCCGGTACACCGGCATACTGATGCTTACCGCCCCAATGGGCTCCCGAGAACGATTGAAGATCGGGCTGCCGATACAGCGGATGTCCGGCTCGTTTTCCTCGTCGTCGAACGCGAATCCCTGCTCGCGCGTCCGCTTCAATTCATCTAACAGCGCTGCGGGTGTCGTGAACGTCTTGGCGGTGTGGCGCCTCAGGTCAAGGCCCTTGAGAACGTCCAGGAGCCGTTGATCGGGCAGCCCGGACAGCCACGCCTTTCCTACGGACGTGGAGTGAAGTTCGACCTGGCCGCCAATACTGGTTTTCATCTGCACCCTGTTGGAGCCTACCAACTTGTCTATGTAGACCATCCGGTTGTTGCTCGGCACCGCAAGATGCACGGTCTCGTCCGTTGCGTCGCGAAGCGACACCAGAAAATCCCTTGCGATCGTCCGCAAGTCGGAGTCTTCCCAAGTCTTCGCGGCAAACTGGAGGAGACGTGGCCCCAGACGAAACGTTCCATTCTCTCCTGCCTGCGTGACGAGCCCCTCCGCGATGAGCGCCGAAACGAGGCGATAGATCGTACCCCGGGGAAACGGCGCGCGCTTTGTAAGCTGCGCGATGTTCAGCGTTCCGGGGGCCTCCGCAATGATTTGCAGCACCGCCATGAACTTCGAGAACGAGGCCGCTCCTTGCACGTGATTAGGCGCTCCAACATCGCCCTCGTCCTGCGGCTCACTCTTGGTCACGGGAATACCTCGCAAGCTTGACATCGGAACATGACGGCACTACAAAATTTGGGCAGATTGTCCACATTGTAGTCAACGCGCTTCGTCGGTTCTAGCCGCGTGATCGAGGAGGATCAACGGCAAACTCTCAAACTCTCAAACTCTCAAACTCTCAAACGCCGAATGTGAATGGATCGGGCCGTCCGCGCCTTCCGTAAGAGAAGGACGGTAGTTCATGCTTGGAGGAAGCAAATGTCCAAGAAAGGCTACTGGGTTGCAATGGTCGATATTGCAGACCATGAGGGATACAAAGAATACATTGCGTTGAACAAGGCGGCGTTCGACAAATACGGGGCGGCCTTTGTTGTTCGCGCCGGACAGAGCCAGGTTATGGAAGGCCCTGACGCGAACCGTCTGGCAGTAATCGAGTTCAAGGATTATGAGACCGCGCTCGCCTGCTACAACTCTCCCAAGTATCGGAAGGCTATCAAGGCCCGAGAGAAGCATGCCAAGGTGCATCTGGCCGTGGTGGAAGGTGTCTGACACCAGACGAATTGCCTGGGGCCTCCTGTCATGCCGGCTGGAGGAATAGTCGCGTTTATCTTGCGCGCAGTTCGACCGGATACGTTAAGTGGGCCTTACCCACCCAGCCTGCTGGAAGTGCTCGGCTCAAAATCTCCGTATCCTCGTTGGAGTGCGGCGAAAGTCGCATGCGCGCACAACCTGTGTGAGCGGCCATGTCTTCAGCGTTGCAATGGCTATTCAGAGCTTTTGACGTCTTCGTCGTCATCGGGATGGCTGTCATCAGCCTCCTAATTTTAACAAATGTCGTGCTGCGCTATGGCTTCAGCTCAGGCATTCCGTTTGCAGTTGAAGTGTCCCGTGTCGTCCTCGTCTGGGTCATCTTCATGGGATCCGTGGTGGCTCTGGCCAAGGGCGCGCATCTCGGCGTCGAGTCTCTGGTCGTCCGGTTGCCTCGAAGGGCACGTTTCCTCTGCTTTCTTGCTTCTTATGGCCTGATGCTGTGGTGCTGCTGGCTGCTGGGAGAAGGCTGTTGGTCGCTCACCCTCATCGAGTGGGGCAACGTTCAGGCGCTGTCGGGGATTCCTGTCGGCGCTATCTATGCCGCGGGGTTCGTCGCCGCGATCCTGATGGCCCTCGTTCTCCTTCTTGATCTGTGGCGCTCGCTGCGCGGCATCCTGCCCGCCCCCTGGTCGGGAGTGGAGCATGTTGAGCCGCTGCCAGTCGTGCTCCCCCTGCGCGCTTCGGAGGAAACACCGTGAGCGGCTTGGTATTTATCGTTTCCCTCCTCGGTGCGATGGGCATCGGGATTCCCATTGCCTTCGCCCTGATGCTGTCGGGCGTTGCGATGATGCTTCTGATGGGAAATCTGGATTCCACCATCTTGGCACAACGCTTGGTCAATGGCGCGGACAGCTATCCGCTGATGGCAATCCCCTTCTTTCTCATCGCGGGCGAGCTCATGAACGCCGGCGGCCTCTCCCGCCGCATCGTCAACGTGGCGTTGGCGCTCGTCGGTCACATCCGTGGCGGCCTCGGTTACGTGGTCATCGGCACGGGCCTGATACTTGCCAGCGTCTCCGGCTCCGCAATCGCGGATACGGCGACGCTCGCTGTCATGCTAGTCCCGTTGATGCGGGATGCCGGCTACCACATGGGGCGAGCCTCGGGCTTGATGGCCGCGACAGGCATTATCGCACCCATAATCCCGCCATCTGTCGGGTTCATCATTCTGGGCGTCACCGCAAACATTTCCATCGTCGGCCTGTTCTTCGCCGGAATCGTGCCAGGAGTGATGATGGGGCTGAGTCTCATGGTCGCCTGGTGGTTCCTCTCCAAAAAGGAGACGGCGACGGTTCGGCTCAAACTGCCGCGCAGGGATCTCCCGAAAACCGTTGTGACCGCCGGCTGGGCGTTGATGATGCCGGTGATCATCCTGGCGGGACTGCGGTTCGGCATCTTCACTCCAACCGAGGCCGGCGTTGTTGCCGCCGCCTATGCACTATTCGTGGGGCTGTTTGTCTATCGCGAGCTGACACCGCGGTTGCTCTATGACGCACTGCTCGCGGCCGGGCGCTTGACGGCGGTGATCATGCTGCTAGTCGCAGCCTCTACTATCTCCGGCTTCATGCTGACCATCTCCAATATGCCTGCCCAGCTCGTCAGTCTCCTCCAGCCATTCATCAACTCGCCGATCCTGCTGATGGGTATGATCGTCCTTGCGGTGTTCATCGTCGGCACGGCGCTCGATTTCGCACCCTCCATCACCATTCTCGTGCCCATCCTCATGCCGATCGTCAAAGCGGCCGGTATCGACCCGGTCTATTTTGGGGTCATCTTCATGATGGTCAACGCGGTCGGCCTGATCACACCTCCTGTCGGAACGGTCCTCAACACAGTGTGCGGAATCAGCGGAGTTTCGATGGAGGCGGCAACGAAGGGCGCCATGCCCTATCTTGTGGCGCAGATGCTTCTCATTGTGCTGCTGGTTCTGTTTCCGGCATTGGTGACCGTGCCCGCGAGCTGGCTTCGTTGAGGCTCGGACCATTGAGGAGTTCGGCTGGACATTGACGATGGCCTTCCGCCGTCCCGACGAGGACGGCGGTAGGGCCCTGACGCGGGAGTTGCGGGCGCTGGCACAACGCAAATCTGAATGCTCGCAGGT
Organism: Azorhizobium sp. AG788; assembly: GCF_943371865.1. Lineage (GTDB taxonomy): Bacteria > Pseudomonadota > Alphaproteobacteria > Rhizobiales > Xanthobacteraceae > Azorhizobium. The sequence goes on from NZ_CALRWL010000002.1 coordinate 242,157, forward strand.
ATTCGGGAAGTGGATTCCTGTCAAAGAGCGGTTCCGGCCGTGCACAGAACGGGCAGGGTGAGGTATACGAGACGCGACCCCATCTCAGTCGGAGAGCCGGGGCAGCCCCTTCCTCCTCTGTGAGATTTCCCGACCGCAGGGCGTCAGAGTCCCCCGGCGACCGTGATCAAGGTGCCTGTCATGAATCCGGAGCCGGGAGACGCGAGCATCAGGGCAGCGCGCGCGATATCCTCGGGCTCCGCGATGCGCCCCATGGGCGTTACCGCGGCAATCCTGGCCGGGCGCTCGGGATTTCCGCCTTGTGTGTGTATCCGCGTGTTGGTGGTCCCGACGCGGATGGCATTTACGCGGATGCCCTCCGGTGCCAGTTCCTTGCCCGCGCCGAAGGTAATGGATTCCACGGCCCCCTTGGTGGCGGCATAGTGGACATATTCGTTGGGGCTGCCGAGGAAGGCGGCCAGCGACGACATGTTCACGATCGTCCCGCCTTGGCCGCCCTTGCGGGTGGACATGCGTCTCGCAGCCTCCTGGATACAGTACATGACGCCGAAGACGTTTATCCTGAAGGCGGTCTCCAGCACCGCAGGCTGCAACTCCTCTATCCTGCCGGCTTTCCCAATGATCCCGGCATTGTTGACCAGGCAGGTCACTCTTCCAAGTTCATCGTCGCAGGCTCTGAACAGAGCCTGTATGTCCTCCCTCTTCCCCACGTCTCCCTGGACCGCGATGGCCCGTGCGCCCGCGGCCGAGCAAGCCTCGACGACCTCGGACGCTGCGGCGCTGTCCGAGAGATAGTTTATGCAAACATCATAGCCGTCAGCGGCGAACAGCCTGGCCGTTGCTGCACCGATGCCGTGGCTTGCGCCCGTCACGATCACGATCGGTCTCACGGAACTGCCTCCTCGGTCCTTCCCTGGGGTGTTCTCAGCTTAAAAAACGGCCTCGAGGATCGCGGCGTAGTCTTCCTTGGCCAAGGGACGTGGATTGGTCGGATGACTGTGGTCTGCAATGGCTCGCTCACACACCCAATCGATGACGTGGCGCGGCACCCCAAGTTCGGACAATTTCGGTGTGATGCTCAATCGACTGTTCAACTCGTCCAGTGCGTCTGCGAGGGTTGTTGCTTCAAGCCCTGCCAGGCTTTCGAGGTGGCGGACCTTCTCGGCAACTGCTTCGACTTCCACATTCCACCGAAGTACGGTCGGCATCAGGATGGCGTTGAGCGTTCCATGATGAAGCTTCGCCTCCTTGAGGCCGCCCAGGGCATGGCTCAGCGCATGGACCGCTCCGAGGCCCTTCTGGAATGTCATGCCGCCTTCCAGGGCGCCCATCATGAGTTCGGTCCGCGCCTCGGCATTCGCGCCATCGGTGTACGCAACAGGCAAGGCCTTCCAGATGCGCTTGAAGCCGTCCGTGGCGATCGCCTCGGCGGGCGGGTTGAAGCGGGGGGACAGGTACGTTTCGATACAGTGCGACAGTGCGTCGAGACCTGTCGAGGCCGTCAGACCCGGAGGAAGCCCCATTGTCAGGGCAGGGTCACAGACCGCTCTGCGCGGGATCAGGAACGGGCTGATGAAGCCGAGCTTTCGGCCGTCATTCAGCGTGATCAGCGCCGCGCGGCCAACTTCGGAGCCCGTGCCAGCCGTTGTCGGGATGGCCACGAGCGGCGCCACTGCGTTTGTTATGCGGGCTACGCCGCCTAGAATCGCCGCATAGCGCTCCAGTTCGCCATCGTGCGTGGCAAGCAGAGCCACGCCCTTGGCCAAGTCGATGGGAGATCCCCCGCCGATCGCCACGACGCCATCGCAGCCGCTGTGCCTGTACAGTTCGAGACCAGCAGCAACGGCGCTTTCCGTGGGGTTGGTGGGAACGTCCAGGAAGACCGGAGCCGAACTTAGAAACGCAAATCCCGGGCGGTCGAGCAGACCGGCAGCTTTGATGCCGTGATCGCTGATCACCAGAGGGCGGGACATGCCGAGTTCGCGCAGTGTTTCCGCCAGCGAATCGGAGGCACCCAGCCCGAAATTGATGTTTGTAAGATAGGTTATGGTATGCACGCTGCCGCTCTCCATTGATATTCCGCCCACCTGCATCGCTACAGCCATCGTGGCATACGGCATGTCATTGTTTAGCCGACGCATACAAACGTACGACTGTCAGCACTCTGCGCCCACAATGTGGGCATAATGTCCATATATAGGTGTATGCGGAAGTCTTGCCTTGTCAAGCACCGCCTCCGGCTTGCGGCGATACCGCGGCCGCTCAGCGCCTTGGTTTCAAAACAGAGGTTAGAGCATGGATCACCACGCCCTTCCTCAAAGACTGCGCCACAAACGGGAACGTCGTCTTGGCTTAAGCCAAGCAAATATTGGCTCCCACCCTCGCTTAGGGCGTCGTCGTCATGGACAACGTGCGGGCCGACAAAGGCTGCCGGCGGTCAAGCCGCGATGGAGGCGACGGGCGCGAGCTTGCCGCCGATCGCAGGTCTCAGAGAGCGGCGGTGAAGCGTTGACAATTGGTTTTTTGTCTGTCCATCATAGCTTGTTGGACATATTGCCCACATTATGGACGCGCGCCTCGATTGCAGGTTTGGGTCGCATCCGAGGGATACTTGGAGTGATCTCGTCGATGGCCCGGTCCCTCGTGGGCGGGCCCTGGGTCTTACCTACCTTTGCGGTGGAGGGAGGGCGTCGGCCAATTTGTTCTGGGGTTACACCCGTCGCAAATTCAGAAATTCGAGGATCACACTACCGTCGGTGCCATCTTCAACGTGGAGTTCGCTACAGGTAACGGACTCTTCGCTTCAGCGTAGAAGGCGCGATGCCTCTCCTTTTGGACAAAATGTCCATATCCTAATGTCAGCCCTGTTCCCCTGTTGACGACAGTTTCTGCACCCTTGGTTCTAATAAAAAAATCCAGTGGGAGGTTAAACTATGAAAATAAGACTTATAACTGCGGCAATTCTGGGAGTGTTTCTGGCCCCCGCTCTGGCCATGGCTCAGAATCCGCGCCTGGGATACGTGCCTGTAGACGATCATCCCGTTGGACAAGCTTCGCGGCATTTTGCGAAGCTGGTGGAAGAGAAGACCGGTGGCCGCATCAAGATCGAAACATTCGGCAACGGCCTGCTCGGAAGCGAGCCCGAGATGCAGGCGTCGGTTCAGGCCGGCTTCATCGACGTCATGGTTGGACCCACGCCGAACCTGGTCGGCGTAGTTCCGCAATTCATGATCTACGACCTTCCGTTCTTCTATAAGGATTTTGCCGCGGCAGATGCCGTCATGGACGGCGCGGTCGGCGAAAAGCTGTTTGCACAGCTGAAGGAAAAGACCGGCATCGTGGGGTTGGCTTGGTGGGACAACGGCTTCCGTCACTTGACCAACGCAAAACGTCCCGTCAACACGGTGCAGGATATGGCCGGGCTCAACGTCCGGGTGATACCGAACCCACTGTTCATCGCGACTTGGACGGCCCTGGGAACAAATCCGACGCCTCTTCCTTGGCCCGAACTTTACAGCGCGCTGGAAAATCGTGCTGTAGACGCTCAGGAGACGCCGTACGCTCTGATCTATACCGCAAGGTTCTATGAGGTGCAGAGCCATCTAGCCAAGACTGGCCATGTCTATACGCCGTTCGTTCTTCTTGCCAGTCGTAAGTGGTTTGGAAGTCTTTCGGAAAAGGACAAGGCTCTGGTCATGGAAGCGGCAAAGGAATCGGCAGCCTTCCAACGCGATCTGTCTCGCAAGGCGGCCGAGCAGTTGGAGGGGGAGCTCGAAGCGAAAGGCTTCAAGATTACCCGACCCACGCCTGAAGCTATCGCAACCATGACCGGACGCGTTGCGCCTGTGGTGAAAGAGTACAGCAAAAAAATCGGCGTCGATCTGGTCGAGGAGGCGCGCGCCGCCATGGCCGCGGGTGCCAAGCCGTAAGGGGCACGTCTATGGCGCCGGAGCCTAGTTCGCCTGCTCCGGCGCTCATTCGCAGAAGCATAGTCCGCCTGATTCAGTTTGAAGCCGCGTGCTGCGCGCGCGGTGCTACTGACCTTGGGCCAAGGCCGCGCTCTGCTCGTGATGACTCTCGAGCAGCACGGCCGACAATGCCAGAATTTTTGCTTGTGGTGCTTCCTTACGCCATACCAATCTTGTCTTCACACGCCCAAATTTCCCGCGCAGCTTGTGAACACAGAGGCGGTCGCGCTCGGTGTATGTGTCGAGCACGCTGTAAGGCACGAGCGCTACACCCATTCCGACGGCAACACAGCCGAGGATCAGGTGATACGAGCCGACTTCCACGACCCGCTCCGGGACGACGTGGCCGCGTGCAAACCAATCCTCTAGTCGTTTGCGGTGCGGGCATCCGGGGTGAAACGCGAGAATGGATTTCGAAGGAAGGTCCTTCGGTGACGTGATCGGACCGTGCTTGACTTCGGCGACGATCACGAGCTCTTCATCGTAGATCGCCATCGTCTCCAAGCGGCGGTCTGATACAGGGTCGGCAATCAACGCGGCATCAAGTTCGCAGTTGAGGACCTGATTGACCAAGTCTCGCGGATCTCCAGAATAAAGTTCCAGCGCCACGTCTGGATATCTCTCATGGAAGCGACCGAGAGGCCCAGGGAGACGGACCGCTGCCGTGCTTTCCATCGCACCAAGCCTCAAAACACCCATTGGTTGGTCCGTCTGAACCGCGCTTGCTGCCTCATTCGACAACGCCAGGATGCGGTCCGCATAGCCGACCAATATCTTTCCGGCCGGCGACAACTGCAGCCGTCTTCCCTCGCGCAAGAAGAGTTGGACGTTGAGCTTCTCCTCCAAGGCTTGAATGCGCGATGTGACGCTCGACTGTGCTCGGTGCAGAACCTCGGCCGCGCGAATAACCCCACCGGTGCGGACGACGGCCAGGAAAACGGTCAGGTCGGAAATCTCCACAGGCATATCTCCATTTCCGAATAGTTCGTTCTCGAAAATTCATTATCTGAGATATGTCGTGTTGTCTAAAGTCCCATTTCCACATGCAAGGGACTATTTATGAAAATCGGAGTTATCGGCATCGGCGTCATGGGAGAACCCATGGCCAAGAACCTGCATAAGGCAGGGCATAGCGTCACCGTCTACAACCGCACAGCCAGTCGCTGCGATGGTCTGCGCACTCTTGGGGTGGCCGTCGCTGAGACGGCCCGGCAGGTCATTGAGGCTTCGGAGGCCATCGTCGTCATGGTTCCAAGCCACATCGAGGTGGACGAGGCGCTGGAGCGGACTGCGGATGGCGCGATCGGCGCGCCCGTTAAGGGCAAGACCATCGTGCTGATGTCGACCATTGCCCCAGCCTGCTCGGCGGAACTGGGTGCCGTTTTGGCGGCGGCTGGCGCTCGCTATGTCGAAGCGCCCGTATCGGGCTCAAGGCAACCGGCCGAGGCTGGCCAGTTGCTGATTCTTGCGGCCTCAGCCGAACCTGGGCATATCGATGATGTGCAGCCTTTGTTCGATGCCGTGGGAAGAAAAACCGTGCGCTGCGGCCTCGTTCCCATGGCGATGCGAATGAAGCTTGCAAATCAACTGCTGCTGATCGCCTGCTTCGAGGCGATCACCGAGGCCACGCATTTCGCTGCGGGCATCGGACTGGACGTCGCCCTGTTCCTCGAGATGGCGCAAGCTGGGCCGCTCGCCAATGACGTGTTGCGCATGAAAGCGCCCAAGATGTTGGTCGACGATTTCGCGCAACAGGCGCCCATTCGCCATGTGTTCAAGGACATCGGCTTGGTTTGCGACGAGGCCGCTCAGCGTGGTCTCTGGGTGCCGGTGGCCGAAGTCAATCGGACACTGTTTTCCGAGGCGATGCAGTGCGGGCAGTCCCAGGACGATGCTGTTGGGATCGTCAAGATCCTGCGAAGGGGACGCTAGCCATGGCGGCTACCCCTCCGCAAACGATGGGCTCGGGTACCCGGCAGGATGCAGTCGTGGGTGTGCTGTGCGGCGTTGCAGTCGCATTGATCTGGTCAAGTTGGTCCGTGGCCACCCGTTTCGCGGTGACGACAAGCCTTGGTCCGCATGATGTGACGTTCCTGCGCTTTGGCGTATCATCCTTGCTTCTGTGGCCAGTCCTTGTGCGCAAGGGACTGGGGATCCAGCAGATTGGCATTGTGCGGTTGCTGGTGATGGTGTTGGGCGCTGGCGTGCCGTTCATGCTGCTGGGCTCCATCGGCATGCAGTTTACCCCGGCCTCCCATGTGGCCACGCTGATGATCGGGACAATGCCAATCTCGGTCGCCCTGTTGTCCGGACTTCTCTTCGGAGAAAGGTTCAGCCGACAACAGTTGGTTGGCATGGGGGCCGTCATCACCGGGGTGATCTGCATCGGCGGCTATGCGCTGATTGCGAATCGTGCTGCCGGTGAATGGCGGGGCGATTTGCTGTTCCTGCTCGCAGGCTTGTTCTTCGCGAGCTTCACTTTGGCGCAGCGGCGTTCGGGCGTCAGCCCATGGCATGCGACGGCGCTGGTCAATTGCTTGTCGGCTTTGCTGTTCGCCCCGATCTATCTTCTGTGGTTGAAGCCGAACATCTTTATGGCGCCGCCTGCTGCAGTGGCGTTCCAGGTCGTTGCACAAGGTCTCGCCGTAGCAATCCCGGGGATGTATTTTTATGCAGAGGCCGTGCGCCGTTTAGGTGCCCCGAGGGCTGCCATTTTCGGAGCCCTTGCACCCGCCCTTACCGTTCTGATCGGCATGATCATTCTCAAGGAAGTTCCCGCTTGGTCGACTATTGCTGGGATGGCGCTGGTCATGTGCGGTGTCGGACTCGTCGTCACGGGAGGGCATGCAAACCAAGTTAAGTGGAAAGGCCCCGGTCGAGCAGTCAACATTTGGCAAAAACCCTAAAGACCGCGACTATTGATGGGAGATCAGGAGGAAACAGCCCCCAAGTGGGTGCCGCAAAGGCGACAGCTGGACTGCGCACATAAGCGAGCTGCAATCCAACCCGCTCCTGCGAGCATTGGAAGCCGGCTGGACCACTCCCAAGGATCGGGCATACGTCGTGCCGATCCTTGCCTGGGTTCACTCGGTCATGATCGAAGGGCCGGTGCGGCAGGTGCTTCGCGACAAGGGCGAAAATTCCAAATCCTACGATGCGTCGATTTTAGGGGGCCGACCGGCGGAATGTCCGCATCCGGCGAGGGCCGCGGGATCGGGGATCGCGCCATTGTTGTTCACGCGAGCATTGGGGCGTGTGGAGCGGTCATCACAAAGCGTACCGTTGCATCTTGGCATAGAGGTTGCTGCGGGACAGTCCGAGGGCGCTGGCTGCGGCTTGCCTGCTCTGGCATTTGCTTAAGGCATCCGCGATCATGGAGCGCTCGAGGTCTGCGACTGCGGTAGCTAGGCTCGCAGGTACAGGGGAGGGAAGGGCCGTCGAGAGCGCGGTGTCGATGCCGAGGACCTCAGCGACATGGGGCACCTCGATGCGGTCACCATCCGTGCGGACATATATCTGCTCGATGACATTCGCCAGTTCGCGGACGTTTCCGGGCCAGGAGTAGGTCTCGAGAAGCTTGAGGGCATCGCAGGTGAATGGGCGCAGAGCCATGGCGAAGCTGAGCGCGGTACGTTCGCCGAACTTTATCGCCAGCAACTCGATATCCCCATGTCGCTCCCGCAGGGGCGGAAGGCGAATCGAGAGGACGTTCAGCCGGTAGTAAAGGTCCTGGCGAAACGTCCCGGCCTGCACCATCTCGGCCAGCGGACGACTGGTGGCGGCGATGACACGCACATCCACACGCGCAAGCTGGTTGGAGCCGACCGGCTCGACTTCTCCGTCCTGAAGGGTACGAAGGAGCTTCGCCTGGAGGGCAAGCTGCATATCGCCGATCTCGTCCAGGAACAGCGTGCCCTCATGGGCAATCTGGAACTTACCCGGGCGTGGCTGGCGGGCTGCCCCCGTGAAGGCGCCGGGGGCGACCCCAAAGAATTCGGCCTCCAGGAGGTTTTCCGGCACCGCCGCGACATTGATGGCGACGAAGGGCCTGTTCACCCGGCTCGATGCGGCGTGGATGGCGTGTGCAGCCATTTCCTTGCCCGTGCCGGTCTCGCCGAGCAGCAAGACCGGGGAGCGCACGCCCGCCGCTCGCCGCAGCATGCGTCCCAAGTCGCGCATGGCCCCGCTGGCGCCCAGGATCTGCTCGCTGGTGTAGCGATGGGAGCGCGTGGTGGAAAGCGCCTGCTCCATACGCGCTAGGCGGGACTGCAACTGCTGCAGGCGCTCGGCGATCGGGCGGAGCTGGGGGATGCTGTTCTTCAGCGCGAAGGCGAAGGCGCCGATGATCGTGCCGCTCTCGTCCCGAAGCGGAAGACGGGTGACCAGAAGGGATTTATCGCCATATTGGATGATGTCGAGCGGCTGGGGGTGGCCCGTCTCCACCACCTCCCGTAACCGGCTGTGCGGAATGACGCGCTCGATTTCCTGCCCGACGACGTCGCTGAGCTGAACACCGCCGAGAAGTGCCAACTGGCCCTCGCTGAACCAAACGACGCGCGAGCGATGATCGACGATGGTGGCCCCATCGATCATCTCTTCCACCATCTCGAGGAGAGACCTTGCCGCGGAAAGTCTGTCTCCAGAGGAACTCGGCATGATCGTCATCTGACCTGTGCATCCAGAAAACAGGACTGAGTGCCCACAAATAGGACATCCAGCGCTCCAACGAAAGTGTTGGAGCGCAAGTGATGCAGCCGACCTTGCTATGTTGCGGTCCCGGAAATAGGACGTTCGGCCGTGGCGGGCTTGGCACCTGCAGTCGGCAAGGTGTTGCAAACGCTGGAATTCGTGCGGGCGCAGGCGTTGGCACAAGGTTTGCTGATCTATTCCGCAACAGGCGTCCCGCCCAGACGCGCTCCCGTAGCGTGGCTGGATGAAGGAAATGCACCTGAAGACGGTTTGGGGTGGATATGCTGCCGACGAGGATCGCCGTTATCGGCGCCGGCCTGATGGGGCACGGCATTGCGCAGGCCTTTGTCGTCGCGGGCCACGCGGTCGCGATTTACGATCCTGACCCAGGGCGGCGTGAGGGCGCGCTCCCCCGGATCAAAGCCAATCTCCGGCTGGTTGGCGGGGAGGAGGCTGCTGCGGATCTCATCATGATCCACGCAGACCTTTCGACCGCCGTCGCGCAGGCGGACGTCGTCATTGAAGCCATTCCGGAGGACCTTGTTCTCAAGCAGCAGCTGTTTGCTGCGATCGAAGATGCGGCGCCCGCCAGGTCCCTGCTAGCCAGCAATACATCCGCCATCCCCATTACCCGTATCATGTCGGTGCTGCGTAACCGTCGTCGGGCGATGGGAACGCATTGGTGGAACCCGCCGCATCTGATCCCGCTGGTCGAGGTGATCCAGGCAGCCGATACGGGCGAAGGTGAAATTGCGGCGATGATGGAGCTGCTCTCCAGCATCGGGAAAACGCCGGTCCATGTGCGGAAGGATGTGCCCGGCTTCATCGGCAACCGTCTCCAGCATGCCATGTGGCGCGAGGCCATTGCCCTCGTCGATGCTGGCGTTTGCGACGCGGAGACGGTCGACACGGTGGTGAAGTCGAGCTTCGGGAGGCGGCTGGCGGTACTTGGTCCGCTGGAGAATGCCGATCTGGTCGGCACCGATCTCGCGCTTATGGTCCATCAGCACATCCTGCCCGACCTCGATCGCACGCCAGGCCCCCAGCCGTTCCTTCGGGAACTTGTCGCGTCGGGCTGTCTTGGCATGAAAAGCGGGCGGGGGTTCCGCGCCTGGACAGTCCAGACGGCGCAAGCGGTTCGCGACGACCTGGCGCGTCATCTCGCTCAATGGGACGCGAACACGCGGGTTCGGGCGGAAGACTGTGCCATCCGCGAACCTGCGCCGCCCCCCGCATGACCATTTGGAAGGGAGGACACATGCAGGTCCGCAACGCCATCGTCACAGGGTCCACGTCAGGAATCGGGCTTGCCATCGCTCACGCCCTCGCCGTCGACGGGTGCAACGTCATGCTCAACGGATTCGGCGACCCCGTCGAAATCGAGAAGACTCGGCAAGCGATCGCCGAGGCGACAGGGCGAACGGTGACCTATTTTTGCGCGGACATGGGCCGACCGGCCGAGGTACGTGCCCTGGTGGACGCGGCTAAGCACACGCTCGGTCCCATCGATATCCTCGTGAATAATGCAGGCGTGCAGCACGTCGCCCCGCTGGCCGATTTCCCGGACGAGAAGTGGGACCTGTTGCTTGCGGTCAATCTCTCGGCGGCGTTCCACGCCATCAAGGCTGTCATCCCTGCCATGAGCGAGCGGGGCTTCGGTCGCATCGTGAACATTGCCTCTGCGCTCGGGCTCGTCGGTGCGCCGCACAAGCCCGCCTACGTGGCCAGCAAGCACGGTCTCGTTGGTTTGACCAAGTCGGTTGCCCTTGAGGTGGCGCAAAGGGGCGTGACCTGCAACGTCGTGTGCCCCGGCATGGTCATGACGCCGATCATCGAGATGCAGGTTGCGGATCAGGCGCGCGTCACCGGGCTGTCGCCCGAGGACGTGGTCCAGGGCGTCTTCCTGGAGAACCAACCCATTCGCCGTCCCGTGAAGCCGGAGGAAATCGCGGCTGCCGTCGTGTTCCTTTGCTCGGACGCGGCAGCAGGTGTGACCGGTACGAGCCTCGCAGTGGACGGAGGCTATACCGCACGGTGAAGGGGGACGCAGAGCCCCCGATAGGCAAACGACAAAAACCAACACAGGGAGAAAACGCATGAAGGGCTTGGTTCTCGCGGTCGCGCTCGGCGCCGCCGTGGCTGGAGTGGCGGCGCCGGCACGCGCCCAAATGTCGGACGGCAAGATCAGGATCGGCGTCCTTTCGGACCTGACCGGTGTCTATTCTGATATCAATGGCGAGGGGTCGGCGACTGCGGCGCGCCTCGCGGCGGAGGAGTTCGGGAACGCCATCAATGGCGTTCCGGTCGAGATCGTCGTCGCCGATCATCAAAACAAGCCGGACTTGGCCGCTAGCATCGCGCGCAAATGGATCGACACCGACCAGATCGACGTGGTCGCCGATGTGCCGAACTCCGCTGCCGCGCTCGCGGTGCAAGGCATTACCCGGGAGCGGAAGCGCATCTTCCTGATGTCCGGTCCCGGCGCCGTCGATCTGACGGGCAAGGCATGCAGTCCCTATGGGTTCATGTGGACCTGGGATACCCACTCGGTGTCGGCGGGAACGGCTCGCGCCCTTGTCGCCAAAGGCGAAAAGACCTGGTTTTTCATCACCACCGACTACGCCTTCGGCCACTCGCTGGAGGAAGAGGCCAGCAAGACGGTGAAGGCGCTTGGCGGAACCGTGAAGGGCGGCGTCCGGGTTCCGCTGGCAACGTCGGACTTCTCCTCATTCTTGGTTCAGGCCCAGGCGTCAGGTGCCAAGGTGGTGGCCCTGGCGAACGCAGGCGGCGACACGATCAATTCCGTCAAGCAGGCAAACGAGTTCGGACTACCGCAGGGCGGGCAGACGCTTGCGGGCCTTCTATTGAACATCAACGACATTCACGCCCTTACGCTACCGATCGCTCACGGACTGATCATGTCCAATTCCTTCTACTGGGACATGAATGACGAGACGCGGGCTTGGTCGAAGCGGTTTGAGGCGAAGACAGGTCGCAAGCCGTCGATGAACCAGGCGGGCGTCTATTCCGCCGTCCGCCACTATCTCCAGGCTGTGAAGGATGCGGGAACGGATGATGCCGACAAGGTGGCGGAGAAGATGCGCGTCACACCTGTGAACGACATGATGATGAAGAATGCCAGTATCGGAAAGAATGGCCGGGTGTTCGGCGACATGTACCTGTTCGAGGTGAAAAAGCCGGCGGAGTCCAAGGGGGCATGGGACTATCTCACCCTCATCCAGACCATCCCCGGCAAGGAGGCCTATATCCCGGAAAGCGAGAGCGGCTGCCCGCTGGTGAAGTGAGGCTGGGCCAGGGAGCGACATCTGTTGCCGCTCCCTGGACACGCTCGGTGCACCCTTCCGTCGAGCATGCCGTCGCCGTCCTAGTGCGATCCGGCGCCATGGCACAACCTCGAGGGAGGATGCAGCTTCCGCGAACCACGCTGGTACGCGAGGTGGGCACCCACCTTCTCCATTCTGTCGGCAGGCTATTTTACGAAGCACGCCCGCCGGTCCGGCGGGGACGCCGGCGTTCCCTGGCACGAAGGTGCCGGTCGGGGGGCGCCCCGTCCCCCGCGCGGCGCCCCCCAATGCCCTGGCTTTTCCGTGATTTGGCGACGCGGGATGTGTGGTCGAGACGGGCTTGGCGGTGTCCGATCGCGGCGTCCTTAAGCCGCTTCCAGCCCCATCATCGCCCGGCGCAGATCCTCCGGATCGATAGCGCCGGACTGGCGGTCGATGGTGCGGATGATATGGCCGTGAGACAGCACATAGGCCCGTGCCGCCAGGTCCACCGCCTGGAAGAAGCTTTGTTCCGCCATAAGGATGGTCAGGTCGCCCTTGGCTTGCAGGTTGCGGACCGCCTCGAACACCTGCGCCACCACGATGGGGGCGAGCCCCACGGAGGGTTCATCGATCAGCACGATGCGCGGCGCCGTCATCAGCGCCCGGGCGATGGCAAGGAGTTGCTGCTGCCCGCCGCTCATGGTGGCGGCCCGCTGCGCCCGGCGCTCGCGCAGCAGCGGGAAGGTCTCGTAGCAGAAGGCGAGGTTGGTCTTCAGGTCCGCCTTGGCCCGCGCGCAACTGCCGGCGAGCACGAGATTCTCCTCCACCGTCAGATTGGGCACCAGCCGGCGGCCTTCCGGCACCAGCGCGATGCCTTCGTTGACCACCCGGTGGGGGGCCATGCGGGTGAGGTCGATGGTGCGGCCGTCCCACTCCAGCAGGATACGCCCGCGGGTGGGGGGGACGAAGCCGAGGATGGCGTTGAGCAACGTGCTCTTGCCATTGCCATTGGTGCCCAGCAGGGCGACGAACTCGCCTGCATTCAGCTCCAGCGAGACATCGTGCAGCACCGCGACCGCGCCATAGCCGGCGCTGAGGTTTTCAATGATGAGCCTGTTCACCGAAATAGACCTTCTGCACGAGCGGATCATTGGCGACGGCATCGGGCAAACCGTCAGCGATGAGCAGGCCGGTCTCCAGACAGATGATGCGATGGGAAAAGCGCATCACCGCATGCATGATGTGCTCAATCATGATGACCGCGACCCCGGCCTCGTTGAGCCGCTCGAGGATCACCAGCACATCGTCGATCTCGCGGTTGGAGAGGCCCGCCATCGCCTCGTCGGCGATCAGGACCTTGGGCCGGCCGGCGAGCGCACGGGCCAGTTCCAGCTTGCGCAATTCCAGTTGGGTGAGCCCGCCCGCCTCGTGCGCGGCGCGCCCGGCCAGGCCAACGGAGTCCAGCACCTCCATGGCGCGGACGTGCGGGTCCGCCACGTCGTGCAGATGGTCGAGGGGCACCAGCAGGTTTTCCAGCACGGTCATGCCGGTAAAGGGCTTGGGGATCTGGAACGAGCGGGCCAATCCCATGCGGGCGCGCAGATGCGGCGCCAGGCCGGTGACTTTGCGGCCCAGGAACCACACCTCGCCGGCGCTGGGGGTGAGCGTGCCGGTCAGGCAGTTGATCAGTGTGGTCTTGCCGGAGCCGTTGGGCCCGATGATGCCGAGCCGTTCGCCCGGTTGCAGTGCGACCGAGATGGGGCCAAGCGCCCTAAGCGCGCCGAAGGTCTTCTCGATCCCCTCGACCGCAAGGATGGGAGCGCTCATCGCCGGCCCTTTCGCAAAGTGTCGATCAGGCCGAGAATGCCGTCCGGCGCAGCAGCAACGAAGCCGATGAGCACCACGCCCACCAGCAGGATGTTGAGTTCCGAGGAGATGGTGATGGTGGCCGCCTGCTGCACCGAGCCCAGCAGCACTGCGCCGATGATCGGACCCGGCCAAGAGCGCTTGCCGCCGATCAGCGGCATAGCGATGGCATTGAGCGCAAGCGCCAGGCCGAACACCGTCTCCGGCTCGATGAAGGAGGCATAGAAGATCAGCGGCGCGCCGGTCATGGCCAGGATCGCCCCGGAAATGGCGCAGGCGGAGAGCTTGAGCTTGAACGTGGGTACACCGGCGCATTCCGCCGCTTCCTCCGAGGCCCGCAGCGCCCGGAAGCCGCGGCCCACCCAGGAGATTTCGATCCAGCGGGCGCAGGCCACGGCCAGCACGGCGATGCCCAGCATCACCAGGAACACGAACTGCACCTGCCCGCCGGTCCAGGCCGGCGGTTCCGGCGCCATCAGAGCCATGCCGCTGGCCCCGCCCAGATAATCGATGTTGAGCACCAAAGTGTGGGCCATCACCACCAAAGCGATGGTGCCGATGGCGAAATAGACCCCCTGCACCCGCAAGGTCATATAGCCCATCATCAGGCCCAGGCCTCCGCCCACAAGAGCGGCGGCGGGAAGGCACAGGAAGATGGAGGCATCGAACGCCTTGAGCAGGAAGGCGGCCGTATAGGCGCCCGCGCCATAGAAAGCGGTGGCCCCGAAATTGATGTAGCCCGCATAGCCGCCCAGCACGTTCCAGCCGGTGGCCAGCGCCACCGACTGGACGATCACGAAGGCGGCGAAGAACACATAGGGATTGGCCAGGGTCTGGGTCATCACCCCGCCCAGGGCCAGCACCGCCAGCGCGCCCAGCGTAAAGAGCAAGGTGCGGTTGCCCGGCAGGCGCGCGGGCGCCCGCGGACGGGGGGAGGCAGCGGTCATCACGGAAGCCTTCGCGGTCATCGACGGACTCCGAACAGGCCGGCGGGGCGCAGCGCCAAGGTGGCGAGCAGGATGGAGAAGGCGACGGCGGGCGCCCAGGACGGGCTCGCAAAGGCCGCCACCAGGGATTCCGAAACCCCGATGAGGATGCCGGCGGCGATGGTGCCCGGCAGCGAGCCCATGCCCGCCAGCACCACCACGGCGAAGGCGCGGCCGATCATCAGGCGGCCGCCGAACGGGTCCACCGGCCCGACGATGATGAGTGCCGCGCCCGCGATCACGGCGGTGGCGGCGGCGATGCCGAAGGCGTGGCGCTTGATCCAGCGCGGATCGATGCCGCTGACCGAGAGCGCCCGCTCATCATGGGCCACCGCCCGGATGGCGATGCCCGCATGGGTGAAATGCAGATAGACCCACAACAGGCCGATCATCACCGGCGCCAGCAATGCCGGGACCAGCAGGCGATAGGGCAGGGACAACAGGCCGATCACCAGGCTCTGGCCCACATAGGCCACGTTCACCGACTGCTGGTTGGTGCCGAACTTCATCAGCAGGGCGGTTTCCACCACCAGCGAGACGCCGAAGAACAAGGTCAGCGCATTCATGGTGTCGGCGGCGCCGCGCCGCTCGAACAGGCGGGCATAGAATTCATAGAAGGCCAGCCCCGCCACATAGAAGGGCACCAGGGCCACCACCGCCACCAGCAACGGATCGAAGCCATAGGAATTGCCCACCGCCACCACATAGGCCCCGGCCACCACAAACGCCGGATGGGCGATGTTGGGGATGTGCAACAGGCCGAATGTGACCGCCAGGCCCAGCGCCAGCGCGGCATAGATGCTGCCCAGCATCACGCCGGTGCCAATGGCGTTGACGAACTGGTCAAGAAACATGACGCAGACTCCGAGGCGGGGACGACGACCCGGCGGGCGCCGAGGCGCCCGCCGGTGAAAGGGCACGGCGGCCGGTCAAGCGCCGCGCGCCTTTTGGAACGGCTGCACCAGATCCCCCGACTTCAGCGCCGACGGAGCGAGGATCACCTGCCGGCCGGGCTGGCGGAACTGTTCGATGTCGTTGCCCTTGATGCCCTGGAACTGGGCCATCAGCACCCGCCGCTCGGTCCAGTCGCCCAACTCGTTGAAGGAGGCGGTGCCCATCAAAGACTTGACGGGGTTGGCGTGCATCCAGGTGGCCATGGCCGCGCTCTCGGTGGAGCCGGTGGCGGTGACCGCGGCGGCGATCATCTGCCCGGCCGTATAATAGAAGGGTGGGATGTAATAGCCGAGCGCATCCAGCTTCTCCGGCACGGCAATGGCGGTGTAGCGCTCCAGGAAGGAGGTCACCGGCGGGCTCACCATGGTGGGCTCGGGCACGAACAGGTTGAAATTGACAATTCCGTTCAGCGCGGGGCCGAGCGCCTGGAGGTTGGCGGCATATTGCGGGCCGACCATGGCGCCGCCGAACAGCTTCACGCTGTCGCCGATGCCCACTTCCGACAGACCGCGGATCAGCGCGCTGCTGTCCGGCGGATAGGAGCAGATGAACACCGCGTCCGGGGTCGTGCCGCGCAGATTGCGCAGGATGGCGGAGAAGTCTGACGTGTTGGGCGGATAGTTCTGCTCGAACACCACCTCCTGGCCCAGTTCCTTGGCCGCGATCTTGCCGCCGGCCGCAGACACCTTGGCGAACTCCACGTCGGCATTGAGGACGGCGATGCGGGTGGCGCCGATGGACTTGGCGATGTCGAAGAAGCCGCGCGCCCAGTTCACCTTGGCATCCGGCCCCCAGGGCGCGCTCTGGAAGAAGCGCTCACTCTTCACTCCGTCATTGCTGGCCAGGGTGAACATGCCCACCATGAAGCGGTTGCGCTGCTTGACGAACGGCATCACCGGCGCGGAGAGCACGGCGCCATAAGGCGAGAGCAGGATGTCCACCTTGTCGATGTCCACCAGCTTGGAATAGATGCTGGGGATCTGCGCCACCGTGCTCTGGTCGTCATAGGTGACCAGCTCCACCGGTCGGCCCAGCAGGCCGCCGGCGGCATTGACGTCGTCGCGCCAGATCTGCAGGCCGACGAGGCCGGCCTTGGTGGACGACAGTGGGCCGGTCATGGAAAAGCTGGCGCCGATGCGGATCGGCCGGGCCTGGGCGCGGCCCGTGGTCCAGATGGCGGGGGCCGCGACGGCCAGGCCAGTGGCGGCGGCAAGGGTTCCAAAACGCCTGCGGGAAATGGTCATGATGTCCTCCCCAATGAGTGTCTGCGAGGCGCTGTTGTCGCGCCATTGCCGCGGGGTGGCGTCGGTTCAGAGCGCCACCGTGGGATAGTCCTTGCCGTTCCAGTGCTGCAGCTTGGTGGCGAACTCGCGCTGGAATGCCAGCGGGCCACTGCGATGCATATACTCTTCGTCATACAGGGCAATGAAGATGGTCAGCGACAGGAAGAAATGCGCTCCCATCTCAAATAGCGCCACATAGTCGTGGGCGATCAGCGCTTCGCGCTCGGCGTCGGTGAGGCTGGTGACGGTGGTGCGCTCCACCTCGTTGAGGCGTGGGCCGATGGACTGTTCCCAGGTCGCCACAAACGTCCGGGGATCCTCTTTATAGCGCTGGAGATATTCCGGGTTTCCATCCACCGTATAGAGGAATTTGTTCACATAATACTTGCTCATGCGTGTCCTCCTTCCGGATACCAGGTCAGATAGGCCTCGCGAGTGTGGTAAAGATCGAGGCTGTCCACATAGGCGGCGGTCCCGCCGCCGGCGATGCCCATCATCAGGATCAGGTCCATGAAGCCGTGGGTGGCGTTGCCGGCTTTCGACATGCTCTCGTGGGTGACGTTCTCCAGGATCGCCTCGATATTGCCGGTGGAGAGCCATTCGATGGCCTGGCGGTCGAATTCCGGGTCCGGGCCATGCTCGCCGAACTGGCGCGGGCCGCCCAATTCCAGCGACAGATGGCCCGAGCCGACGGCGGCGATGCGCTGGTCGGAGGGATAGGCGTCGATCACCTCGCGGATGGCCCGGCCCAGGTCCCAGAACCGCTTGGGCGAGGGCAAGGGCGGCGCGAAGATGTTGGTATAGATCGGCACCACCGGCAGGTCCGCCTCGGGGCGGGTGGTGATGATCGGGCAGATGATCGAATGGTCAATCTTCAGCTCGTGGCTGAAGGAGAAGTCAAACCCACGATCCAGCAGCCCCTGGTGCATGAAGCGCGAGAGGTCTTCGTGGCCTTCCAGCACGTATTTCGGCAGGCCGAATTCGCGCTCCTCATTGTAGAAGGTGGCGTCATAACGCGGCGCCTTGCCAATGAGGAAGGTGGGATAATTGTCGAGGAAGAACTGGTGGAAATGATCGGCGCCGATCATCACCAGAATGTCCGGCTTGGCGCGGGTCAAGGTCTCGCGATAGGCGAGCACCTTGCGCTTCCATTCCGCCGCCTGGGGGATCTGCTCCGCCTCCGGCGCCGTGGTTGCCTTCAAATAGAAGGGATGATGCGTGGTGGCCAAAACGGCCGCCAGGGTTGCCATGGTCTCCTCCCCCAAATCGTGCAGTTTCTTGTTCGTCAGGCCGGCGTCTTCAGCGCCACGCGGGCATGCCGCTTGGGCCAATTGTGCCGGTCGCCCCCCAGGGCCCGGCGGATGTCGGCACCGTCCTCATCCACGGTCGGTGCGGCTTTCACAGCGTTGGCGCGCTGGTGGTCGAAGGTGAAGGCGGGGCGCACCGAGAAGGAGGCGCCCTCCGAGCGCTCGTTCACCGGCACGATCACCCCGAGATGGCCCACTTGCGGATCCTCAATCACATCGGGGATGGAGTTGATCGGCGCATAGGGCACGTCGAACGCTGCGAAGCGCTCTACCCACTCCGCGCGGTCACGCTGGGCAAAGACGGCGTTCAGTTCGTCCGACAGCTCCAGATAGTTATCGATGCGCTGGAGCCGCACGGCAAAGCGCGGATCGGCTGCCAGTTGGTGCGCCCCGGTGGCTTCCACCAACGCCTCCCAGAACTTGTCCAGCGAAGACAGATGGAAGGCGAACAGCTTGCCGTCCTTGCAGCGCACGATATAGGCCTGAGCCAGACGCGGCCGGTCCACGCCGCTGGGCTGCTCGCCGAGCGCGAAATAGCCCATGAAGGGCTCCACCGCGAAGTGCATCATGGCCTCCAGCATGGAGATTTCCACCAGCCGCCCCTTGCCGGTGCGCCCCCGCTCCACCAGCGCGCCGGCGATGCCCAGCGCCGCATAGATGCCGGTGATGGCATCTGCCAGGGCCGGGCCGATGAAGCGCGGCTGCTCCGGATCGATGGCGACGCCAAGGAAGCCGCTGACCGCCTGGGCCACGGAATCGTAGACCGGCCGCTTGGCATAAGGCCCGTCCGGGCCGAAGCCGCTGATGGAGCAATAGACCAGCTTGGGATTGATGGCGTGCAGCGTCTCCACGTCGGCGCCGATGCGGCCGGCGGCGCCCGGGCGGAAGTTCTGGATATAGACGTCCGCCTGGCGGATGAGGTCGTAGAAGACCTCCTTGTCCGCCTGGGCCTTCATATCCAGGCTGATGCTGCGCTTGTTGCGGTTATAGGCCTGAAAATGGGCACTGTAGAAGCCGGTCTTGAAGCTGCGGTAGGGATCGCCATTGCCGGCGCTTTCCACCTTGATCACATCGGCCCCGAGGTCGGCCAGCATCATGCCGGCGCAGGGGCCGGTGATGAAGGTGCCCTGTTCCACGATGCGCACGTCGTTGAGAACGCCGAACATTGCGAAAGTCCTCAGTTCTCGTTGGCGACGAAGCCCGTGGGGGCCGGACCGTCATAGGTGATGGCGGACGAGGCCGCGTGGGACATCAGGAAGCCGATGGGGTGCGCCTGTTCTTCCAACAGATGGCCGATGAGGCTGGCGGTGCGGGCTAGCAAGGGCACGCCGCGCAGGGCCAGCAGCGGATAGCCCGCATCCAGCAGGACGCAGGGAATGGCGCTGGAAATGTTCATCACAAGCGGCCGGTTGATGAGTTCCGGCAGCAGCCGCTCCACCGCCAGCGCCACCTCGCAATGGCGGCCATAAAGGCCGAGCGTGCGGGCGATCTGCAGGAGCCGCAAGGCGCGCGGGTCACCTTCCTTATGCAGCGGATGGCCGTAGCCGGGAATGGCCCGCTTGGCGGCGCGATAGTCACGCACGATCTTGGTAACGGCAGCATCCAGCGTTCCCCCGCTGGCGCCATGCTCGGCGATGATCTCCGCAAACAGGGCGCCGGCGGTGGCGGAAGCGCCGAGGATGACCGAGCCGCAACCCAGGAGGCCAGCCGCAACCGCGCCTTGTAGCGCTTCCGGGGCGGAGGCCAACGTCATGCGCGCGGTCTGGACGCTCGGCACCAAGCCGTGTTCGGCGATCGCCACCAAGGTCGCATCCAGCATCGCCCGCTGCGCCGTGGTGGGCAATGAGCCAGCAATCAGCAGCCAGGTGTGGTCAGTGAAGGAGATGTGGCCGATGAGATCGTTCACCAAATCGTGCCCGCGCACGATGATGGTCTCGGGATTTGATCCGCAGATGGCGGTGGTGGGTGCGGTATCGGCGCCGATTTTCAACGTCAGATCTCCCAAGGGGGCGCTGGCCGCAGTGCCAGGCGGGATAGATGGACGGCCAAGCATGAGCCGGGACCATGCGCGGGCGGACCGGGCACTGCGCCATACGGACCACCGCGGCGTGCGGGGAGGGGATGGGCTAGGCGCCCCGCGGGCGAACCGCGGGCGGCGACACCAGCCGGTGCGGGCACGGCGGAGGGGGCAACTCCATGGCGTTTCCTTCCATCGTCCCCATTCGGGGATCATATTTCGCTGAACGAATATTTATTCGTTAATAGCGTGCGGCGATACGCTGCGTCTGTCAAGGGATCAAGCTTGGGGCGTTATGGTGCAACGCAACGTATGCTCGCCTTGACATCAGCCCTTCGGATCAGTTTCATCGAAGTTCTTTTCGCTAGCCGAATGAAGTGTTGTGCGTGGCGACCGAACTGTCGCCGAGAGTGCGGAGCCCAGGCCATTCCCCGGATCACCGATATCGAGACAGACATTGCCGAAACGGCGGCCGCTCCCCGCGGAGCCGTGGAGTTCGTGGAGGCCCTTGCCCGTGGTCTCGCTGTGCTGGAGACCTTTGATGAGGCCCATCCTGAGCTGTCGCTCACCGATGTCGCCCGCCGCACCGGCATGAATCCGGCGACCGCGCGACGCAGCCTGCACACCTTGGCTGCGCTGGGCTACGTGCGCCAGGTCAACAAGCGCTATGTGCTGGCGGCGCGCGTGCTGGCGCTGGGGGCTTCCTATCTTCGCGCGGCCCATGTGGACGAGGCCTTGATGCCCGAGTTGCGCCGGCTCGTCGGGCAGTTCGGGGATGCGTCTTCGGTCAGCGTCCTGGAGGGCCCCAACATCCTCTATGTGGCTCATTGCTCCGAGCAGCGCGCCTCGCGTCCCTCCGCGGGCATCGGCGTCACCTATCCGGGCTATGCCACCTCCATGGGGCGGGTGTTGCTGTCCCGCATGCCGCCGGAGGCCATCGAGATGTATCTGTCGCAGCTTCGCCCGGCGAAGCTTACGGAGCACACCGAGACCGACATCGGCAAGCTCCGGCAGATCCTGGCGGAGGTGCGCCAGCAGGGCTATGCGCTGGTGGTGGATCAATTGGACTATGGGGTGACGTCGCTGGCGGTGCCCATCAAGGATCAGGCCGGCCGGGTGGTGGCGGCGATCAACAGCTCGGGCTATTCCGGCAAGCTGAACGCCGATCGCATGCTGGAAGAACGATTGGCGGAGCTGCAACTATCCGCGGCCCGCATCACGCACGTCTTCACCCGTTACCCAGCCCTGCTCCATTCCATCCGACCCACCGGCTAAAGGGAGCGGCGCGCGCCCGAGCGGTTTTCCACCGTGCCGACGGGACGTCCGGCATCCGGGCGGTGCCGCACATGCGTCAGCCGCATCGATGATGAGCCGGGGGGCGGCGTTTTACTGACCGATCATTCCCTGTCCTTGGACAAACCGTGTCCCTCGAATGCATGGGCGCGCGAGATCGAGACGGTCCACACGGCCACGGTCTCATCACCCCACGGGCACGGGAGCCGCGGCGTGCCAGATCTTGGAAGGAACCTGCCTCTGCGCCATTCGTTATCGATGGGCGGAATGGACAGGGTCAAATGCCGATCTCAGGAACGCTTATTCGCCGTGCGGCGCCGATCTCTGTGCTGCGGGTCTCAGATTGGCGGGCGGACGCCCCTGTCCGTGTGATCGTGGCAATTCCGGCATGCGATGAGGCCGAACGGATTGGAAACTGCCTGGATGCTCTCGCCAGCCAGGAGGAGTGGCCGGGGCATTTCCATCGCTCCCGCGACTTCGGGATTGTTCTTCTGGTCAACAACACGAGCGATCAAACTTTTGATATGGCGGTGGCCTTGTTGCGTGCCCGCAATCTGCCTTTCGTGTGCGCCGATGTTCGGTTGCCGGCGGAGCATGCGCACGCGGGGGCTGCGCGCGGTCTTGCCATGGATGCGGCAGCGGATTGGCTGGAGCGCGTGGGCAACGATACCGATGGCCTCATTCTCACCACTGATGCCGACAGCCGTGTCCCCGCGGACTGGGTGCGCAGGACTCTGGCGGGGCTTCCCGGCTCGATCGGCGCGGTCGCGGGCCGGGTGGATCTGGATCCGAGCGAGGAACATGAACTACCGTGCCGGCTCCGGCGCCGGCGGCGCGACGAGCGGGCGTATGAGGAGGTTCTCCTCGCACTATCGGCCGTTATCGATCCCCTTGCCCATGATCCCTGGCCCAATCACGGCACGGCGTCGGGCGCCAGCCTCGCGGTCACGCTTTCCGCCTATCGGGCCATCGGCGGGTCGCCGCATGTCCCCTGCGGCGAGGACCGCGCGCTGGTCGCGGCCCTCCGGTGGCTGGACATCCCCGTTCGGCACGATCCAGAGCTCGTCGTTTCCACCTCGGCGCGGTTGGCGGGCCGTGCGCGGGACGGTTTCGCCGACACCTTGCGGCAACGCGCGGACGTGTGGGAATCCCCGGGCGACGAGGCGCTGGAGGCGCTCCCCAACGCGCTGCGTCGCTACATGTGGCGCCGTCGTCTGCGCACGTGGCACCGCGTGGGGAACTTGGATGCGTCCCTCTGGGCGGCGGTATTCGGGCTGAATGTCCCGAGCGGTGAGCCGAAGAGCGGTCCCTTTGGCGCCTTCTGGCAGAAAATTGAAACGGCTAGTCCCTTCCTCGCCAGGGTGCCGCTGCAACGTGGTCTCCTCGCCGGCCATGCTGAGGCCGGGCGCCAACTCCTGCGGGACATGCGCCCCAGCCTATTTCAAGCTCAGGAATACGAGACGATAGGCGTCCGTCACCTCCTCGCGGAGGGTGTGGATTGAAGGCGCGATGGCTGAGATAAAACCATCGGTCGCGACATCGCCGCTGAGCGGATAGTCGGTTTCTCCCGTCCAGTGAACGAGGAGGATATGCGCGGCCGGCGCCGCGCTTCGGCGGACGCAAGCGGCAACTTCCTTGAGGTCGGCTGGCGAGAGATAATAGAGAACTTCAGAAAAGAGCAGCAGGTCGAAGACGCCGTCCGGCCAGTTCTGCGGCACCCGTCCTTGCTCGATCCGGACTTGGGGAAGGCCTTTGCAGCGGTTCCGCGCATGCACGAGCGGACGCTCGCTCGCATCCAACGCCAGCAGCGAAGAGCATCGCGGTGCCAATTGCTCGGTCAGAATGCCGATGGAGCAGCCGACCTCCACAGCGCACTGGTAGTGCCGACGGGGGAGGGCACGCAGCGTGTGACTGTATTTGGCCCGCTCATAGTCGCTGCGGCTGAAATTCCACGGATCATCGTCCCGTGCATACAGTTCGTCGAAATAGGCCGTCTCCAGTGACTTCGGCTTTCCCGTCATGGCTTCACTTTCAGGAAGATCTCGCTGGGGCCATCAAACCGCGCCAGATCCTGTGCCGTCAGTCGGAAACCGGTGGGATCATCGCCGATGAGCGAGGTGGTCTGGGAGCGGTGGGCCGCGATGGCGCGGCGTTTGGCGGGCAGGTATTCGCTGATCGCCAGCCGAAAGCCGCCGATCTCGCTTTCCGCAATGCACTCATGTGGCGGCCGGCTCAATCCCCAGATGGGATAGGCAAGCAGCTTACTACCGGGAAGGAGACGGTGTGCACGGCGGGCGAGTGCAAATGCGGCCTGATGATCGCAATGGGGATCGTGGGGCCAGGTCACCGCAATGGTTGCGGCGGGTCCAGCCGGCGCTGCGGCGACCATGGCGGCGACGGCCGCCTGCGCTTGGACGCCGTCGGATGGCACGCACCGATCGGGCAGGCGCAAGAACGTCACGTGGTCGGGCGCGAGGCCAAGTTCCGCGGTCGCTTCCAGGGTTTCGGCCTCCCGCAGCGCGCGGAGGCGATCGGGAGGATAGGCGACGGAGTTCGGATGCGATCCCGCGCCATCGCTGACGATCAGGACGGTGACCGGAACGCCGGCGGCACAGGCGGCGGCGATCATCCCGCCACAGCCGAGACTTTCATCGTCCGGGTGGGGCGCGATGACCAGGAGAGCCTGAATATCAAGATCGTCGAACCGCAGCAGCGGCAAGGCCTCCATCGCCTCCAGCGCTTCGGCAATGCACATGGTGGTGGGGGCGGGGATGATCACGGCCAAAAGTCCGCAAGCCGCCCATCCGATTGCAAGACCCAGTGCCCCGCCTCCGCCAGCGCACGGTCGGGCGCGGGCTGTCGAAGATAGGTCGCGAGATCTCGGCTGATGCGCTCGATGGGGTGAGAGCGTTGAAAACAGGGGAGGCCCACGGAGCGGTGGACGAGTTCCAGCACATCCAGTCCTGCCCGCTCAACCACACCGCGGGCGAGGTTCACATATGCAATGGTTCCCGCACCGTCTGCGACCTGTTCGGCCCTCTCCGAGGCATGGTCCACCCACAGCCTGGCGGTTTCAGCGGCCGCCGCGGCCTGTGCCATGCGGGCCACTTGGTGGGGGTCACTGTCACGGCCGACGCTGCGGAGATGACCGCGCGCCTCGTCCACAAGACGCTCGATCCCCCCCAACTGCACGGCCAGAAAGCGCCAGGCGCCGCCAGAGAAGTGCGGCTGGGCGTGATAATCCCCCGGTGCGCCGACGATGTCTTTCTCGGTGACGGCAAGTCCGGAGAAATCAAACGCGCCGCTGGCCGACGCGCGCATGCCGTGAGCCCGCCATGCTGTCATATCCGCGCGCTGATGCAGGTCGCGCGCCCCGAGGGGCGGCAGGATCATCAGCGGCGGTCCATCGGAGATGCGGGCAGTCACGAGGGGGCAGGCGACGAAACCGGCACCGGATGCGAACGTCTTTCCCCCCCTCAAGCGGAACCCTACGCTGTCCGGTTCGATGCGCAGAGGTGCATCGGTGCTTTCGGTGTTCCAGACGCCGTACAGTTTGCCCTCGCGCACGGACTCGGCCGCGCTGCCGATCTGCTCAGGCGTGCCGAACCGCTGGATTAGCGCAAGCGCATTCACATGGCCTTCATAGAGACGACCCAGCGGCAGGCTGGCCCAGCCGATCAAGCGGAGGGCCCGCGCCAGATGGCCCGCACCGACGCTGCTCAACCCAAAACCTTGACCTCCGAAGGACGGAGCGAGGGGAGCAAGAAGAGCACCCGAGGCGGCGAGAAGATCGATGTCCTCCCGTGGCGATGCCTCATCATGGTCGAGATCGGCCGCGTGTGCGGCGACCGTATCGAGAATAGCGCGCAGTCGACCGAAAAATGGCTCGGCCGACTGCGGCGCCTTTGAAGCGACAGGCCGGAATGGAATGGGATTCATCGTCATGTCTGCCGTTCGCTCACTGCCATGGAAACGCTCCCGGCTCTGCTCAGAGCTTGACGTTGCCTTCACGGGGCCAGAAGCGCAGCTTGCGGCAGCGTTCAATGAACTGAGCCGCCGATGCGGGTGCCTTGAGGGCAAACAGCCCGTCGTCGGCGTCAGGCGCCACGCCCGCCTTGGTGAGCAGAGCAACGGCGGCTGGGCTGAAGGCAATGAACTTGCAGTGGGCGAAGGCATCCGCCACGAAGTCTCGCGCGGCAGCTTCACCCGTCAGTTGCGCGGCTCCGTCTTCGGACAAGAGAAGAGCCACCGCGTCAAACAGCACGGAGGGGCCACCATCGACCATATGTGTCGCGGGCACCAAGGTCCCGTCAGCGGTCTTCACGCCCCCGACCTTGGGCGCAATCAGCGCCAGCGTCGCGCCTTCAGCGGCGATGGCTGCAGCCAGCGCCTTGAGGAGCTGGCCGTCGCAGCCGTCGGTCACAAGCACGCCGACCTTGCGCCCGGCGAAGCTGGCCGGGCCATTTTGAATGATGCTGAGGGCGGGCGACGCCGGCAGATCGTTCCGCGGCGTAACCGCTGCATCGGCAGGCTGGGGGAGGGTGTCCATCCCCAGCTTGTCTGCAACCGCGGCGCCAAGTCCCGCATCAATATTGAGCAGATGCGCAACCATCCGCTCGCGAATGACCGGGTGCTCGCACTTGCTCAGCTCGAAGGTCAGCGACATGATGATGTGCTGCTGTTCATTCGGCGCCTGGCTGATGAAGAACTGGCGTGCCTGGCTATAGTGGTCTGCGAAGCTTTCAGCGCGCAACCGGACCTTCGGCGCCGCAATGTCCTCGCGGAAGGAGCGGAAGCCGCGGGAGGGGTCTTCGCGCGGCCCCTCGCCCCAGGAGTTGGGCTGATAGTTCGCCCGTCCGACGGGGTTGCGCATGGCCATATGCCCATCCTGCTGAAAATGCGCGAACGGGCATTTCGGCGCATTGATCGGAATGTGCGTGAAGTTCGGGCTGCCGAGCCGCTTCAGCTGTGTATCAAGATAAGAGAAGTTGCGACCCTGAAGCAGAGGGTCGTTGGAGAAGTCGATGCCCGGCGGCACATTCTGAGTCATGAAAGCGACCTGCTCGGTCCCCGCGAAGAAATTGTCCGGCATCCGGTCCAGCACCAGCCGGCCCACTGGAATGGGCTTGAGGACTTCCTCGGGAATGAGCTTGGTGGGGTCGAGAACGTCGAAGTCGAAGCGATCAGCGAAGTCCTGATCGAACAATTGGACACACAATTCCCACTCCGGGAAATCGCCGGACTGAACCGCTTCCCAGAGGTCGCGGCGGTGGAAGTCCGGGTCGGCGCCGTTGATCTTCACCGCTTCGTTCCAGACCACCGACTGCAGGCCGAGCTTCGGCTTCCAGATGAATTTGACGAAGGTGGATTGATCCTGGGCGTTCAGGAAGCGAAAGGTGTGAACACCGAAGCCTTCCATGAAGCGGAAGGAGCGCGGGATGGCCCGGTCCGACATCACCCACATGATCATGTGCATGGATTCCGGGGTTAGCGAAATGAAATCCCAGAAATTGTCGTGCGCGGATTGCGCCTGGGGAAAGGCCCGGTCCGGCTCTGGCTTGACCGAATGGATGAGGTCCGGAAACTTGATCGCGTCCTGGATGAAGAACACCGGGATATTGTTGCCGACCAGATCCCAATTGCCTTCTTGGGTGTAGATCTTCACCGCGAAGCCGCGCACGTCGCGGGCAAGGTCGAACGATCCCTTCGACCCGGCGACGGTGCTGAAGCGCACAAATGCCGGTGTCCGTTCGCCAGCGCGCTGGAACAGGTCCGCTCGGGTGTATTTCGCCAGGGATTCGTACGTCTCAAAATAGCCGTGAGCGCCATAGCCGCGGGCATGAACCACCCGTTCGGGAATGCGCTCATGATCAAAGTGAAAGATCTTCTCCCGGAAATGGAAATCCTCAATCAGGGAGGGGCCGCGTGCGCCCGCTTTCAGGCTGTTCTGGTCGTCAGCAACCGGTCTGCCTTGAGCCGTCGTCAGCAGCGGCGTATCGCCAGTGGCGGTCTGGTGCAATTCGCCGCCCTCGCCGCGGATCAGGGCCTGGTCGTGAATGTGGGCCAGATTTGCATTACGAGCGGTCGTCTTTGAGGACTTCCTGGGCATTTGGTTGCTCCATGAGGGGCGCCGACAAGCATGGGCGAGGCTGCCTGATGCCGTACTCTGCGGGCATCCCTGCGCGGCCGGTTGTGAACCAGGGGGGCGGACGAGCGGGCGTGCCCGTTGCCCATCAGGCAACGGGACGAGGAAGGGCCGGGCCTGCCATTGGCAGGCCCGTCTCACTCAGAGCGCGCGATTGCTGGCGTCCGGGATATGCTGACGCGGCGGCGTCGGCGCGTCCACGTCGAATGCCGTCCAGCCTTCGCCCTCATAGGCGGCACGACGTTGCGAGACGTCGACCGACTTGTGTTGCTGCAGCAGCGCATTCAGGCGGGGGGCCTCCGTATCGTCCACGCGGGCGGTCACGAGTGTACCGCCGCGGCGGATGCTCTCCGCATAGACGTGGGCATCGTCCTCGGGCACGCCAGCACCGGTCAGCGCGCCGATAATTCCGCCGGTTGCGCCGCCGGCCACCGCGCCGGCAATCGCCCCGGCTGCGGTGGAGATCAACCAGCCCGCTGCCACCACGGGGCCAACGCCGGGAATGGCCATGATGCCCAAGCCGGCGAGAAGACCGCCCGCGCCGCCCAGGGTGGCGCCGATGCCGGCACCAATGCCCGCGTCCGCAGCCGCGTCATTCTTTTCCACCGCGCCATCGCGATGGGTTCCATCGGCATTGTTGGCGATGATGCTGATGTCGGAGTTCGACACGCCGTTGGCTTCCAGAGCGCTCACCGCCGAGGTCGCATCGGTGTATTGATCGAAAATCGCTGAAATGGTCTGAGTCATGGTCGGTCCTCCTGAGGTCGTTTACTTGCTGACGACATTGCCCTGAAAATCGAGCATGACGGTTTTGTTGATGCCGTCCTTGGCTGCGGTGCCCTGCCACACGCCATTGCCATCCTTCTTCAGCGCCGATACGGCGGTAAAGCCGGCCTTCTCGATGCGGTCCTTCGCCTGAGCTTCCGTGAAACTGTTGGCGCCCTGCACGGGGGCAGCCGCATTTGTTTCCTTGGACCCCACGGCCGGCGTCGTCGCCGTCTGAGCGACGGCGCCCATGGTCGTGACGGACAGAATAGCCGCCGAAATGATGACGTGTTTCATGTAAGTGCTCCCTGCGTGCGCCGCACAGAATTGCTGCACGTGCCGTTATCCCGTGGGTCCAGGCTATCTGCCGTCTCGGGCTGAGGTTGCGGACCCGCTCGCCACTCTCAGTGGCGTACAGACGAAACAACCGCCGCAGAGTTCAATCGTTCCTTCTGTCTGTTCGCGAATTGCA
This sequence comes from Azorhizobium sp. AG788, assembly GCF_943371865.1. Lineage (GTDB taxonomy): Bacteria > Pseudomonadota > Alphaproteobacteria > Rhizobiales > Xanthobacteraceae > Azorhizobium. The sequence goes on from NZ_CALRWL010000002.1 coordinate 271,189, forward strand.
GCTAAGCTTATAAAAAGCAGGCTGGAATAAGTGCGATAAGTCAACCGGCTATCCGCTCGCGAACGGTGGCAATAGACGCCAGGACGTCGTCTGTTGCAGTCTGATGCACCATATGGCCGCAATTTGCGACACGGCGGAGCGTGCTGTGCTTGATCACCTCGTGCAGGCGATGGGACTGCGCATGAAAATCAACCAGACGATCGTCCGCGCCGGCGATAATCACCACCGGCACCGTAAGCTCGCCATAGCGCCGGTGAACGGCTGCGGCTGCGGGCACCATGAGCGTCGTCTCGACCGCGGCGGCGCGCAGCTGTGATGGGCGCAGGGCCATTTCCGTCGGAAACGCCTCGAACTTCTCTGGCACGCGCGCCGGACCGAATATCTTGCGCAACGACGCGCCCCAGATGAGCCGGCCGATGAGCGGCGACAGCGTCTGGCTGAGAAGATCGCCGACAATCGGCAAAGCGCCACCGATGGACATGAGTCCGTCAAGGCGGGCAGACGGGAAATAGTAGCCCGAGGCGAGGACCAGCCCCTTCACCAGCGTTGGGTGCCGCACGGCCATGGTTGCGGCGAGCAGCGCGCCCCAGGAGTGACCGACCAGGATCGCCTCGGTCACGCCCAGCCGCGCAAGGGCGTGGTGGATCAGATCGGCTTGGTGAGATGGGGTCCAAATGACGGACCTCGGCCGCCGGCTGTGACCAAAGCCCGGCCGGTCGAAGGCAATCACCCTGGCATCGCTGATGGCATCCAACAGGCCGCTTGCCTGGAAATCCTCCACCATTGCGCCGTTGCCGTGGAGAAAGACGATGGCGGGACCTGTGCCGTGATCGGTGTAGTGGAGTTTGACGCCATCGATGTCGATGAACTGCCCCGTCGGCGGATTGTCCTCTTCGGCACGTCGGGTCGACATGCGATTGAAGACGGCCATCGCGGCCAATGCGGTGACGGCGAAAACGCCAATTGAGATTGCGGTGCGGTGTCGGCTCACGGCAGCAGCTCCAGGCGCGGCCAGGTAGCAACAGGCTGCCTGGTGCGACGCGGACGACCAACGTGCGCTCGGTCACCTGGTTCCGTGGTGCGCCCACGCGCCCGAAGCCCTCGCGATGAGGGCTATTGTCCCCTCAGGCCGGTTCCACAGCCGTGCCGAAGCCAGGACGATCGTGCGATCTTCGACAAAGCGGTGGCCAAAAGGCGGCCGGTATTGATGAGGATTTGCCGTTCCGAACCCAGCTGTATGAGGGCGGTCCGCAGCGGCGGCCATGGGTTGAGGCACGGCTTTGATTTCGCGGTGAGCCGCGCGGAGCGGAGTCCCGTGGCGTGCAGGGCGGCCTTGGCCGCCCTGGCCTCCGGCCGCACGGAAGCGGCGCGGCGATGATCTGGCCCATGATGCCCGCCGGCACTATGTCCGAACCGGCATGGTTCTCGGTCCAAGTGGGAACGGCGGTGCGAGCGTCGGCCAGAAGCGACCGGTCGCCCAACAGCACCGTGCGGCCCCTCGGTCGATGCGATAACCGGAGGGGTGGTTCCGTCAGCAGGGCCGCATGCGTGTAGGCAATGCCTACGATGTCCGGGTTTTTCTCTCAGCGTAGCGCCGATCCCGCTCCGCCTTGCTCGCGGCCTGGTCTTCGATGACGCGCGCGATGCGTTGGCGATCCGCGGCGGCGCGCTCATCGGCCTCCCGTCGAGCTTCAGCCTCGATCTCCAGCGCTTGCTGCACGGCCTTGGCCTCAGCTGCGGCCTGCTCCTCAGCCTTGAGGCGGACGCGCTCTGCATTTCGTTCTTCGCGAGCAGACGCAATCGCCACCCGCTCTGCCAGCTTTGCGGCGAGTTCCGGCTCGGCTGTCGCTGAACGATAAGATTCGAGGCGGGACTTTTTCGTACTGGCCGAAGCTTTCAGACGATCGGCGAGGCCGACATTCCACGTTTTATTCAAATGGATAGAACCTAGCGCATTCATTTTTCCGGCACCTCACGTGAGGACCAGATTTGACCGAGACCGTCTAGCAAATTTCGAGGCTAGAGTCTCCATCAGAATTGTCGTGACAGAATCGCGGTGGCAAGGCTCCTGCTGGCGCGATGCCGAAGCGCCGGTCTGCGTGCCATCAGCCGGACGGTCCGGGTGCGCGAGCCGCAGGGGCGATCCCCTGGGCGCGCCGCACAAAAGAGTCTGCCATTGCGATCGACCCATTTCTGTGCCGAGATTGACGCCGGCAAAGCACGGTGTCTCGGATGAGACTGAATCCTATCAAGCACGCGGAACGGGTCACGGGGCGTAAGCAGTCGGCGCTTATTGATCTGTGGTCAACGGCCGGCTTTGCGGCGACCCTCAGCGATGTCACCGGGCCGCATATCTACAACTATGGTGAGCTACCCGTCGCCACGGTGGCGATCACGCTCTATGACGTGCGCCGCCATGTGCTCATCGAGAATGGGCGCGTGCGCCGCGACGGACGTGTCGCGGCCGGCCAGTTCCGTATCGGGCAACCGGGCAGGAGCGTGGTTGTCGACGCAGTGCCCGATGTCCACGCTGGAAAGCTCGTTCTGCTCTATCTGGATGATGTCCTGCTCCGGGAGGTCGGCGCCGCCCACGGCAGCGCCTCGCCCATCGTCTTGCGGGATACGGCCTGGGACGTGGAAGATCCGATGCTCTCACTTTGCGCCCAACGTCTCGTCGAGGCGAGCGCCTTGGTGGGGTCGGGCGATTCCCTGATGGCCGAGCAGTTCGCCTATACGCTGGCGCTGCATGTGGCTGATCGCTACGGCGCGCCGCAGGCGTTGCAGCCGATCCCGACGCTCGATCTTGGCAAATTCGCCTGGATCACGGACTTTGTGCGGAGCGATCCCGGTCGCGCAATCTCGCTCGCGGACATGGCGACGATTGCCGGCATGAGCCCATCCGCCTTTATCCGCAGTTTCAAGCGCGCGACCGGATTGACGCCCCATCGCTTCGTGATGGAGCAGCGGGTGCGGGTGGCGCAGGATCTCATCGCTGTTTCGGAGATGTCGATTGCCGAGATCGCGATCGAAGTGGGCTTCTCGTCGCAATCGCACATGGGAACCGCATTCCGCGCGATGACGGGAATGAGTCCATCTCAATACCGTCGCGTCAAACGCGGCCAAGGCTGATTTTCTGATAATGCCGTCGGTCGCGCGGCGGGGAACGACGTTTTTCTGGCAGACAGCAAACCTCCCGACACGCCACCTTCCTGCCCAAGCATGCGCCCGAACGAAGGCGCGGTAAGGGAGGCCAAGCATGTCGACGACGCCGACGATCGTACCGATCGAGAACACCAGCCTGACCGGCTTCTACAAAGACATGACCGTGCCGGAAAAACGGACCTTTTGGGCCTGCGCCACCGGCTGGGCGCTCGACGGCATGGACTTCATGATCTACCCGCTGGTGATCGGCACGATCATCAAGCTGTGGAATGTCGATGCCGGTACCGCGGGACTTGCCGGCACGGTGACCCTGCTCGCCTCGGCCGTGGGCGGCTGGGGCACCGGCTACATCGCCGATCGGATCGGGCGCGTCCGCACGCTGCAATTCACCATCCTCTGGTTCTCGTTCTTCTCGCTGCTGTGCGCCTTCGCGCAGGACTTCAATCAGCTGCTGATCTGCCGCGCATTGCTCGGGCTGGGCTTCGGCGGCGAATGGGCGGCAGGTGCCGTGCTCATGGGCGAGACCATCCGGGCGCAGTATCGCGGCCGCGCGGTCGGCTCCGTGCAGTCCGGCTGGGCGGTGGGCTGGGGCCTTGCGGTCCTGGCGCAGGCGGCGCTGTTCTCGCTGCTGCCGGCGGAGCAGGCGTGGCGCTGGATGTTCGCGATCGGAGCGCTGCCGGCGCTGCTGGTGCTCTATCTGCGCGCCTATGTGAAGGAGCCGGAAGTGGCGGCCCAATCCCGCGCCAAGGAGGCGGCCAAGGGCGGAAGCCCCTCCATTCTGGAAATTTTCCGTGGCCCGATCCTGAAGGTGACCGTGCTGGCCTCGCTGGTGTCCACGGGGTGCCAGGGCGGCTACTATGCCATCACCTTCTGGGTGCCGCGCTTCCTGACCACCGAGCGCAAGCTCTCCATCGTCGGCTCGACCGGCTATCTCGCCGCGCTCATCATCGGCTCGTTCATCGGCTATCTGGTGGGGGCCTGGTATGCGGACCGCTACGGTCGCCGGAGCCTGTTCCTGGTCTTCTCCCTCGGCGCCATCGTGGTCGTGGCGGCCTATACCCAGCTGCCGCTGTCGAATGAGGTCCTGTGGGTGCTGGGGTTCCCGCTGGGCTTCTTTGCCTCGGGCTATTTCTCCGGCATGGGCGCTTTCCTGACCGAGCTCTATCCAACGCGGCTGCGTGGGTCGGGGCAGGGCTTCTGCTACAATTTCGGCCGGGGCATCGGTGCGCTGTTTCCGTTCCTGGTCGGCTATCTCTCGCAAGCCACGACGCTCGCCGACGCCATCTGCATCTTTGCGGTGATCGCCTATGTGGTGTTCTTCGCCGCCGCCTACATGCTTCCAGAAACCCGTGGCAAGGTACTCTTCGCCGATGCGTGACACAGGTTCGTCCCCTCAGAGTGCCCCGGCGTGTCCGGGGCCGGATCCCCTGCCGCACGGGCCGACGCGCTATCGCGTGCCGCCGGGCGCCGTGGATACCCATGCGCATGTCATTGGGGCGCCCCCGGCCTATCCTTTCGTGGCCGGCCGCAGCTACACGCCGCCCGAGGCGAGCGCGCACAGCTATCTCGCCATGCTCGACGCGACCGGCATGGCTTATGGCGTGCTGGTCCAGGTCAGCGTGCATGGCACCGACAATCGCCTCTTGGTGGCGACGCTCGCCGCCAACCGGGAGCGCTTGCGCGGGATTGCGGTGATCCCGCTGGGTCTCCCCGATCGCGAACTGGCGGACCTGAAAGCCGCGGGCATTGTCGGGTTGCGCCTGAACATCCTTTATGGTGGCGGTATCGGGTTCGCGCAGCTCGATGCCTATGCCGCGCTCGCCCGGGAGATGGGCTGGCATCTGCAGTTTCTGGTGGATGCGCGGGATCTCACGCCACTCGCGCCGACGCTCGCCAAGCTTGAGGTGCCTTTCGTCGTCGATCACTGGGGGCATTTCCCGGTCTCGCGCGGTCTCGCCGACATGGGCTTTCAGACGCTGCTCGCGCTGGTGCGCGATGGCGGCTGGGTGAAGCTCTCGGGGGCCTTCCGCAATTCCGTCGATGGCCCGCCCTATGCCGATACGATTCCCTTTGCGCAGCGACTGCTGGAGGCGGCCCCCGATCGCTGCGTCTGGGGTTCCGACTGGCCGCATGTGGCGCATTGGAAACCGATGATGAACGTCGGGGACCTGCTGGATCTGCTGGCTGACTGGGTCCCCGACGCGGCTGCACGAGAGCGCGTCCTGGTGGACAATGCGCACCGGCTTTATGGCTTCCCGCCGATCTGAATGCGCCAAGGCTTGATGGCGCCATGGCGTCCCGTCCGCCCCTCCGGGCTGTAGGTTCTGCGTGATGACGGTATTTGGCCAGGGGCGGACGTGCATCAGGCGTCGCAGCGGTAGACAAAGCCGGCGTCAGGCCAAGCCACAGAGCAGATTGCGCCGTAGCAAGGTAGGGTAAAATCCACGTCCCTTCACTTGGGCATAATGCACAGATTATGCTGCAATGAATGAAGCTGAAGCCGGCCGCATCCGTGTTAAATCTGGGGGCAGGCGGCGCTGGCTCGGCCGGAGGGACGGATGGTTCTTGTAAAGACGACGACGTTGGCCGCCCGCGCCAAAACGCGAAAATCCCCCTCAGACGCACAGGCCGTGCCCGTATCCACCGTTGAGCCGACGCTGAAGCCCGCGCCGGTCAAGAGGGCCGCCGCCAAGCGGCCCCAGGGCTCGCGCCGCGACATTGCACGGGAACGTATCGCTGCGGCCGCCACGGAACTGGGGAGCGGCCTTAAGGCGGCATCGAGCGCCGTCGAGGAATTGCGGCGTGCACTGACGGAGATTGCCAGCGGCGCCGAAGAGGCGGCAGGGGCGGCCCACGAATCCCTGGCGGCCGTGATGGCGATGAGCGCCAATTTCGGTCAGGCGCGGGAACGCGCCGAGGGCGCGCGGCAGCGGGCGGAGATCCTGCAGAATCTGCTTGCCGCTACGGGAGCCTCCATAGAGGCCTCCGTGAAGGCGGTCGAGGTGAATGCCCGACGCCAGTTGGCCAGCGTCGGCCTGATCGAGATCCTCGAACGGCACGCCGCCAAGATCGGCGAGATCACCAAAAGCGTGGCCGACATTGCCGATCAGACCAGCCTCCTGGCGCTGAATGCCGCGATCGAGGCCGCGCGTGCGGGCGATGAGGGCCGAGGCTTCGCCGTCGTCGCCGATGAGGTCCGCGCCTTGGCCGAAGTGTCGGAAGCGCGGTCGATTGAGATCCGGGTCTTGGCCGAGCGCATCGGAACGTCCGTCCGCGGCATTGCCGATCAGCTCAGGGCAGCCGCAACGGCCGCCGAGGCCGAGGCGGCAGCTGGGGCCGAGATCAGTGAAAACCTGGCGGCGGTCCGTCGCGAGATGGCCGTTCTGGGGGAGGACAGCCAGGCCATCCTCATCTCCGCGGTGGAAGCGGCCGGGGCCGCAAACGAGATGCGGCGCGGTGCCGAGAGCGTGTCCAGTGCCGCCGAAGAGCAGGCGTCTGCCGCCGCGGAGGCGCAGCGCGCCGTGCAGGAGCAGAGCCAGTCCATTGAGCAAAGCCATGCGGCGGCGGAGTCCCTGGGACGTATCATCGACGCCTTGATCGGTGGACGGGGCGATGAGCATGCGGCCCATCAGACCGCAGCAGCGGCTGAGCAACTGTCGGCCACGGTGCAGGAGCTGTCCGGTGCGGCCGGCGAAATCCTGATCGCGATCGATCAGATCAGCCGCGGCGCCCAAATTCAGGCGGCTGCAACCCAGCAGGCCAGCACGGCCATGGAAGAGATCGAGAAGGCCGCGCGCAGTTCGAGCGCCCATGCGAAGGGCACCGCCAAGCGCGTGAGCACCATGCGCGCCTTGCTTGGTGCCAGCCACGCGGCGGTGAGTCGGCTGGTGAGCGGCGCGGCGCGATCCGTCGCGGAAAGCAGCGCCATTCTGCTCACGCTCGAAGACCTTGAGGCGCAGGCGCGGGCCATTGGCAAGTTTACGGACGGCCTCGGCCTCATGTCCGTGCAGATCACCATGCTGGGGACGAGCGGTGCGGTTGAAGCGGCACGGGCGGGCGAAGCGGGACGGGGCTTTTCGGTCGTATCGGCCGATATCCGCACGCTGGCACGCGACGCGTCGGGTAATGCAGACGCGGTGAAGGATCTGGTTGCCGACATTTCCACCCAGATCTCGAGAGTTCGTCGTGACCTGGACCAGATCGGCGCGCTTTCGGGCGCGGAGATGGAGAAGCGACGCGCGATCGAGGACCGCCTGACTGAAATCACCAGCGAAACCACGCGCCTACAAGTGAGCTCTGATGACATCGCGACGGGTGCAGATGCGGTCCTCTCCACCAGCATCGAGGTGATGTCGGGCATCCATCAAATTGCCGCGGCCGCAGAAGAAGCCAGCAATGCGGCCGCTCAGGCCGTCACGGCGGCTCGCCAGCAATCGCAGAGTGCCGAGGACCTCGCGGCGGCGATTGAAGAGATCGCGCTTCTCGCCGACGAACTCCAGCAGGGTTTGACCTGAGGTGATGTCCGCCGAGATCTCCCGCAGCCTGACGGTCCGCGCGGGTATCACCCGCGTTGCCGTGGCTGCCGAGGAGGTCGCCGAGGTCATCCGTATGCCCCGGATCACGCGCGTGCCCCATGCCCCGCCATGCCTGCTCGGCGTCGCTCATTCGCGGGGCATCGTCCTGCCGGTGATTTCGCTGGGCGCCTTGCTTGGCAATGCCCAAGGAGGGGATGCGACCCGCGTCGTGGTGTTGCGCCGCGCGCCGGCGATCGGACTGGCCGTCGATGCCGTCGAAACCCTCCAGCGCCTGTCCGCGCAACAGGGGCGGCCCGAGCGCGGTCGCCTGATGCTTGGCGAGGGGGACGACGCGCGCGCGTTCGATCTCGACGCGGCCCTGCGCGAACGGTTTTCCGACTATCGTCGGGCGCAGCGCAGCCATGACGGCGCGACGACCGGGCCGCCCGTAGCGGCGGCTCGTGAGACAAAGGCGTTCCTGGCCTTTTCGCTCGCGGACCAGGCCTACGCGCTGCCGCTGGACGGGATTGCAGAGGTGATGGACGCACCGTCTGCACTGCTGGCTCTGCCCCATACGGATGCGGTGCTGTCCGGCGTCCTCGACTGGCGCGGGCAATGTGTGCCGGCCGTATCGCTTCGCGCGCTGCTGGGGCTGCCGGAGCAGCCGCTTGCGCCGAGCGACCGAACCATCGTGGTGCGGATCGGGGCCCACCACGTGGCGCTGCTGGTGGATCACGTCAGCGCCATCCTGCGCGTTCCGGCCGAGGCGATCGGGCCGGCGCCCAGCATTTTCAACAGCGGGACCGGGGAAGCGCGGATTGACGCCCTGATCAGATTGCCGGACGGGCGGGGGCTGGTTTCCATTCTCACGCCGGAGCGCATCCTTGCGGACGCGCGCGTCGGTGCTCTCCTGGCCGCGCCCTCCCATCGAGCCGACCTGCCGATGGCCAGTCCCGCGCCCACCGCCGCCGCCCGCCAGCGGTTTCTGATGATGCGGCTCGGCGACGAGACCTACGGGATCCCGATCGCCTGTGTGGAGGAGGTGGTGCGCTTCCCTGATGCCCTGACGCGCCTTCCGCGAGCGCCCGACTATGTCCACGGTGTAATGAACCTTCGCGGCAAGGTTATTCCGGTCATCGACCAGCGCCGTCGCTTCGCGTTGGACGGGGACGAGGGCCAAGCGACGCGCCGCATCGTCATCGTCACGGTGTCCGAGGTGCGGGCCGGATTTGCCGTTGACGCGGTATCGTCCATCCTTGACGTGGCGGACGCGGATCTGATGCCGTCGCCGGAACTATCCGGCGCGGATGATCGTTTGTTTGATCGAGCCGTCCCGCCTGGAGGTGCTCACGAGGGGGACATCATTCTGATCATCGACCCGAAGGTGCTGCTCGCGCGCGCCGCGGCCGACATCGCGCACGACCTCGTGCCTGGGTCCGCCGCGCCGTGACCAAGCTGCTGGTTGTCGATGATTCCGCATTGATGCGCCGCGTCCTGGGGGAGATCTTCCGCGATGAGGACGGCTTCGAGGTGGCATTTGCGCGCGATGGTGTCGAGGCATTGGCTCAGCTCCACGCCTTTCAGCCCGATGTCATCACGTTAGACGTGCAGATGCCGCAGATGAATGGTCTGAGTTGCCTGGACCGGATCATGGTCGAGCGGCCGTGTCCCGTGGTGATGGTCTCCTCGCTCACGGGGGATGGCGCCGAAGCAACGCTGAGCGCGCTGGAACTCGGAGCCGTGGACTTCGTTCTGAAGCCGCCCGGCACGGTCTCGCTGGCCATAGATGATCTGTCGCGGGTGCTGATTGAAAAGGTCCGCGGCGCGGCGGCTTCACGTATGCCGAGTTCCCGTCGCTTGGCGGAACGGCTTCGTGCGCGCGCCGCGGCAAGGCCCGAACCCCGTTCCGCCCAAAAGCGTCGGGCGGACCGTGTGACCGACGCCCTGGAGGGCGTGGTGATCATCGGAACCTCCACCGGTGGGCCGCCCGCCCTGGACGCCGTCCTCTCCCAGCTCTCCGGCGACTTTCCCTGGCCCATCCTGGTGGCGCAGCACATGCCGGCGGCCTTCACCGCGTCGCTGGCCCGCCGGCTGGATGGGCTTTGTGCCCTGAGGGTGATGGAGGTCACGCGCCCGACCCCCCTTGCGGCGGGATGTGTCTACGTGGCGCGGGGGGATGCGGACATGATCGTCAGCATGCGCGGCACCGGCCCGGTGGCCATGCCGGTTCCGGCCAGCGACACCTACCGTTGGCATCCGAGCGTCGATCGTCTCGTCTCCAGTGCGGCCGCGATCTTTCCAGCGGCGCAACTGGTTGGGGTGCTGATGACGGGCATGGGCAACGACGGGGCACAGGCCATGGCGGCGTTGCGCGCTGGCGGCGGCCGGACGATCGCCGAGTCGGAAGACAGCGCGGTCGTCTGGGGCATGCCGGGGGAACTGGTGCGGGCAGGCGGTGCGGATGTGGTCGTGCCGCTGGAGATGATTGCGGGGCGACTTGTGGACATGGTCGCCGCCCGATGAAACGGCTGCCCGCACCGGCCCAGAAGGTTCTCAGCCGGGACGATCTGCAGCAGGTGTGCGACTTCCTCTATCAACAGACCGGCATGCTGTTCGGCGAATCCAAGCGCTATTACATTGAGCGGCGGGTGACAGACCGCGTTCTCACCACCGGTGCCGCCAGCTTTGCCGTCTATTTCGATCGGCTCCGCTCCAATCCGGCGGAGCGGGAGAAGCTGATCAACGCCTTTACCGTCAACGAGACCTATTTCTATCGCGAGGAACACCAGCTTGCGTGCCTGGGCCGCTCGCTTCTGCCCGACCTCATCACCTCCCGCCGTCCCGGCGACAAGATCAGGATATGGTCGGCGCCGTGCTCCACGGGCGAGGAGCCTTACTCCATTGCCATCTGGCTGCTAGAGAACTGGCGGCTGGTCGACGCCTACCACATCGAGATCGTCGGCTCGGACATCGATACCCAGGCACTGGAGGCGGCACGTCAGGGGCGGTATGGTGAGAGGGCCTTGTCGCGTCTGTCGCCCGATCTGCTTGAGGCCTATTTCGAGCCGGCGCAGTATCAATACTGGCAGATCCTCCATGACCTGAGGGAATCGGTGACATTCTCCCACGCCAACCTCATCGACCGAGCCAGCCTGGCACCGCAGGGAACGTTCGACGTCATCTTCTGCCGCAACGTACTGATCTATTTCGATGACGAGGCTCGGCTGCTGGCCGCCGACAATCTCTATGACCGGTTGAAGCCGGGCGGCTATCTGTGCCTCGGGCATTCCGAAGCCATGAGCCGGATCAGTGGACGTTTCACCACCCGACGCTTCGAGGACGCCATCGTCTATCAACGCCCCCGTGACATCCCATGACCGACGAATTGATGACGCAGTTCCTCATCGAGGCGCGCGAGGCGGTCGCGAGCGCGGAGCGCAATCTCGCGGTGCTGTTGCGCCGCCCGGACGATGTCCCGGCATTCGAGAGCTGCTTCCGGGCCGTTCACACGCTCAAGGGCTCCACCGGACTGTTCGATCTGGTGCCCATGGGGCTGATCCTGCACGGGGCGGAAGATTTGCTCACGAACCTGCGCACGGCGCGCACGGGTACGGCGGAAGACTTCGAGGCCATCATCGGTGTGATCGATCACGTCGATCGGTGGCTCGATGCCCTGGAGCGGACCGGCGTCCTGCCCCGCGACGCGGAGCGCATCGCCACCGCTGACAGCAGCCGGCTGAGGGAATTGGCCGGGGCGTCTTCCACCGCGGAAGGTGCGCGGAACGGGCCATCGATCCCGTTCCAGATCCCGCCGGCGTTCGCCGGGCACACCGGGCTGGCCATCCGGTACACGCCGCGCAGCGACTGCTATTTTTCCGGCGATGATCCGCTCGCCATCCTGTCGGCGGTGCCTGGGCTCGTAGATCTGAGGATTTCGCCGCGCGAACCGTGGGGTGCGCTGGCGGACTATGATCCCTATGCCTGCAATCTGGTGCTGGAGGCGGTCACGTCCGCCAGCCGCAGCGCCGTTGAGGCCGCGGTCCGATTTGTCGCGGACCAGGTCGAGATTGCTGAATTGGCCGGTGGCCCCGCTCCGGCGCAACCGGGGCCTGAAGGGGTCCGCCGGACCCTGCGTATCGACGCCGAACGCATTGATCGGCTGGCGGACATTGCCGACGATCTGGTGATCGCCAAGAATGGGTTTGCCGATCTGGCCAAGCTGGCAGGACGCAAAGGCGATGCCGAGGCACTGGTGCAAGCGCTGCGCGTGCGGCACGCCCAGCTTGAGCGTCTCGTCATCGACCTGCACGCGGCGGTTGGCCAGGTGCGACTTCTGCCGCTTGAGTCTTTGTTCAGCCGCTTTCCGCGCCTCGTCCGCGACATTGCACGGACACTGGGAAAGACGGTGGAACTGGAGATCGAGGGCGGGCAGATCGAGGTGGACAAGGCCGTGGTCGATGGGCTGTTCGATCCACTGCTTCACGTCCTGCGCAATGCGGTGGACCATGGCGTTGAGGACCTGTCCGCCCGTCGCCGGGCCGGCAAGCCGGATACGGCAGCCATCCGCCTGAGCGCGCGTACGCAGGCCGACCAGGTGGTGATCGAGGTGAGGGATGACGGGGCGGGCATCGATCCGGCACGCATCCGCGCCTTGGCGGTTGAGCGGTGCCTCATGAGCGGCGCGGCAGCCGATGCGCTGGATGACCGGGCGGCGATCGACCTCATCTTCATTCCCGGCTTCTCCTCCGCCGCCGAAGTCAGCGCCGTGTCCGGACGGGGCGTTGGCATGGACGTGGTCCGCGACGCGGCGCTCCGCCTCGGCGGAACGGTTGGCGTTGACAGCCAGAAGGGACAGGGCTCTACCGTCCGGTTTATTTTGCCGATAACGCGCGTTCTGACGCGGGTAATGATCGTCACCTGCGGCGGCGAGCGTTATGGTCTGGCGCTGGAGCACATTGTCGAGACGGTGCGGGTGGACGTCGAGCGGATCATTCCGATCCGGAGTGGCAGGGCATTCCGGCTCCGGGACGAGGTGATCCCGCTGGTCGCGCTTTCTGCCCTGGTCGGGGTCGGCGGTGCGCCGTCACGCGCCGTCGAGCGGGTCGTTGTGGTGCGCATGGGTGGAGAGCATGTCGGTCTCATCGTCGATGGGATCACCGACCATATGAACGCCGCGGTGCGCCCCATGAGCGGACTGCTTGCCGCCGCCCCCGGCATGCGCGGGACGGCCTTGCTTCCCGACGGTGCGGTGCTGATGATCCTCGACATGTCGGAGTTCATTCCGTGACGGTTTCAGAGGATGGCGCGGTCATTCGCCTTCAGGGGCAATGCCGGGTTGAGGATGCGGAAGTGGTGACGGCTCTGCTGCTCAACCGCAGCGAGCCGCTGGTGGACCTGTCCGGTTGCGAGAGCATGCATGCGGCGGTCTTTCAGGTGCTATTGGCGTTTCGACCGAGAATCGTGGGCAAGCCGGAGAACGCCTTCATTCGCGACAGGCTCCTGCCCGCTTTGGCGGGATAGGATCTGTCGGCCGGATTTGGACGACGGCATCAGTTGGCCCCAGGCGGGCCGGGAGAGAGGAAGTAATGGGAACCACAGTTCTCATCGTGGATGACAGCAAGCTGGCCAGGATCGTGCTGCGCAAGGCCATCACGGCCTTGCAGCCGGAGTGGGGGACGGTCGAGGCGAGCAATGCCGATGAGGCCGTCGCGGCCATGGACGCCCACACTGTGGACGTGGCCGTGATCGACTACAACATGCCGGGGCGCGACGGACTTGCGCTGGCGGAAGAACTGCGCCAGCGGTTCCCCGCCATGCCGATCGCCGTTGCGACCGCGAACATCCAGGACGAGATCATCGCCCGGGCGCGTGCCGCGAAAGCGACCTTCATTCCCAAGCCGGTGACCGAGGACGGCATGCGCGGCTTCCTGTCCGGCGCCGCGCTCCGCTTGAGATCGCCGGCCACATGAGCACCGCAGAGATGCTCGATGAACTGGAGCGTGATGCTCTGACCGAGTTGGTGAACATCGGGGTCAGCCGGGCCGCGGCCAATTTGCGCAAGATGGTCGGAGAGCAGGTCCTGCTCTCCGTGCCTGCGGTCGAGGTCATGGCCCGCGACGTGGCTGCGACCATGCTCGGGGAACGCGAGAGCGGCGAACTGGTGGCGGTGCGGCAGGACTTCGAAGGCGTGTTTTCCGGTCGGGCATTGCTGATCTTTCCGCAGTCCAACAGCATGGCCTTGGTCCATGCTGTGACGGGCGGCACGCTGTCTGCCGATGAAGCCGCAAAAATGGAGCACGAGGCGCTGGCCGAGACCGGCAATGTCGTCCTGAACAGTTGCCTGGCGACCATGGCCAACATGCTGAAGCGGCCCCTGACCATGTCGCTGCCGGAGGTCATGCGCGGTGATGGATCGCAGCTTCTCAGCGTCATGCCTGCGGAGAAGGACGGCGGCATTGTCCTGTTTCTGTATATCAACTTCGCCATCAACGATCATAATATTCGCGGCTACATTGCGATGCTGATGGATATTCCCTCGCTTCAGGCGCTTAAGGTCCTGATCGCGGATTTCATCGAGCGCGTGGTCGGAGGCGCGGGGTAAGCATGGGCAGCACAATGGCCAAGCCGAGCGGTGCATTCCGGCCATGACTGGCAGCACGCCGTCGCATCTCCATCCGGTCACGCCGAACCTCGCGGATGTCCGCGCGCTCGCCGGCCCGCTGTTTGATGCGTTGGCCACGTCGGGAACGGCGATCACCGTGACCAATCCGCGCCTCGACGACGATCCCATCATCTATGTGAATGCGGCGTTCGAGAGCCTGACCGGCTATGCCGCCAACGACGTCATCGGCAGGAACTGCCGCTTGCTCCAGGCGGCCGCGACCAGCCGGGATACCGTATCCAGGATTGCGGCGGCGTTGCGCGACACCGGCGTCATAACGCTCGATCTGCTCAACCAGCGGCGGGACGGGACACCGTTCTGGAACCGCCTGAGCATCACGACGATCCCCGATTCCTCGGGCGCCCCGGCCTATCGATTTGCGACCCAACTGGATGTCAGCGGCGAGTATGCCGACGCCACGCTTGCCGAACAGCTTGAGCTGAACAGGCTGAAGTTGGTCGAGGTGCGGGAGCGGCTTCGAATTGCCCAAGCGATCTCGGGCGCCGCCGGTGCTTGGGAATGGGACATCGAGGCCGACCGGCTCGTCGGCGACGTTCGCTTCGCCAGCCTTTACGGGCTGGACCCGGCTGCGGCCGCCAAGGGGCTGCCGACGGCCACGTTCTTTGCGCCGGTGCTGGACGAAGATCGCATGCGGCTGCGGATCGCGGTGGCGGGTGCGCTAAACGGAGCCGAGGTCTTCGCGCGGGAATATCGTGTGGTCGTGGACGGTGTCATTCACTGGGTTTCGGCGCGGGGACGCATCCAGTTCGACAGCGATGATCGACCGGTCCGCTTCTCCGGCGTCCTCGCGGACATCACCGACCAGAAACGGGTCGAGGAGCGGCTTCGGGTTGCCCAGACGGCGGGGGGCGTCGGCTCGTTCGAATACCTCAGCGGCTATGGAACGGCCGAGGTGTCCGAGCAGTTCTGCCGCCTTCTGGGGCTTCATCCTGCCAGCAGCCTTCCGGTGCGGACGATCAACGGCCTGGTGGATGCGAACGACCCGCCGCTCATCGAACTCCGGGAAGGCCATCATCCCATCGGGCCCTCTTTCCAGGAATTCCGCATCCGGCGCGCGGACACCCAAGAGGAACGCTGGCTCGCGTCGCGGGGTGAATATCGGCGCGGCGAGGCCGGCGGCATCCGCTTCACCGGTGTCGTGTACGATATCACCTCCATCAAGCGGTCCGAGGCGCAGTTGCGGCTTCTCGCCGATACCCTGGAGTTGCGCGTTGCCGAACGCACCGAAGAGCGCGATCGGGTCTGGAATCTGTCGCGAGACCTGTTGAACGTCATTGGACGCGATGGCGTGTTTCGCGCTGTGAACCCGGCGTGGCAGAGCCTGCTCGGCTACGAGGAGGGCGATTTGATCGGGCGGTCGGTGTTTGATCTGATCCATCCGGACGATCAGCAGGCCGCGCGGGAAAAGATGAGTGCGCTGGCGCAGGGCGAGGCCATTTCCGATTTCGACTGCCGCATGCGGGCAAGGGACGGCGCCTATCGCGGAATAAACTGGGCCGGCATGCCGGAGGGCGACACGATCTATGGCATTGGCCGTGATCTCACCCAGAGAAAAATTTTGGAAGAGCAGCTTCGCCAGAGCCAGAAGATGGAGGCCGTGGGCCAACTGACCGGCGGTTTGGCGCATGATTTCAACAATATGCTCACGGGCATCCTGGGGGCGATCGACATGGTCCGCCGGCGCATCGCCGATGGGCGCCTTGGCGAAGTCGATCTGTTTCTGGATGCCGCGATGCAGTCCGGGCAGCGTGCTGCCGCCTTGACCCATCGCCTGCTCGCATTTGCCCGGCGTCAGACCCTCGACAGCCGACCGCTGGATGTCCAGGCGCTCGCGACGTCGATGGCGGAGCTGTTGCGGCGGACACTCGGCGAGCAGGTGCGGCTTCACATCGACATGCCGGAGAACCTCTGGACCGCCCTTGCGGACGACAGCCAGCTCGAAAGCGCAATCCTCAACCTGGCCATCAATGCCCGGGATGCCATGCCTCACGGGGGAGATCTGCGGATCTCGAGCCGCAATGTTCGTCTGTCGGAGCGCGATCTGAAGGATAGCGCGTTTGCCCGCGCGGGGGATTATGTGGAGATCAGCGTCTCCGATACCGGCCTTGGGATCTCCTCGGATGTGCTGACACGGGTGTTCGATCCCTTCTTCACCACCAAGCCCCTTGGACAGGGCACCGGACTGGGCCTGTCCATGGTCTATGGGTTTGTCCAGCAGTCCCACGGCCACGTCAGCATCGAGAGCACCGAGGGACGTGGAACGACCATAAGGCTCTGCCTGCCGCGGTTCATCGGGAGTGTTCAAGAAGCCGTACCGCCGGTCACCGGCGCGGCCGTTTCGGGAAGCGGAGAGACGGTCCTCGTCATTGAGGACGATGTGGCGGTGCGTCTGCTCGTGATCCAGGTGCTGGACGAACTGGGCTACGCGGCGATCGAGACAGCCGACGGTCGCGAGGCGGTGCCCATCCTGGAATCCGGCAGGGACATCGACCTGATGATCAGTGACGTGGGACTTCCGGGCCTGAACGGGCGTCAGCTCGCGGAAATCGCCCGCAAGACCCGCCCCGCGCTGCCGATCCTTTTCATGACCGGTTACGCCATGGAAGCTCTGGATCAGAGCCGCTTTCTGGATCAAGGCATGGAGATGATCACCAAGCCATTCTCCATCGACGAGTTCGGCCGCCGGATCCGGGCGATCATGGGGCGGGGCGCCGGCTAGAGCATCTCCCCGTTCCTTCGAAAAGCTGAAATTCTCGATCTATCTGTTTTATCGCGTGTTCTTGACGCGAGCCGGGATCCGCTTCGCTCGAGAACGCTCCAGGCTGCGTGTGGGGGACGTGGCCTGCGGGTAAGCCTTCTGGCGATGGCGGACGCGCGGCTACGCTTCTTTGCGGATCGGAACGGGCGCGGGGGCTGGATGGGCATCCGCCACGGCGTGATCGGGCGCCAGAAGCCGCGCGGAGTTCATGAGAAATGCCAGTTCCGATCCCACATGGATGACCGCGGCCAGCAGCGGGTTGAGATAGCCAAAGGCGGCAAGTCCGATCCCCACGGCGTCCACCAGCAAGGTGCCGGAGAAGTTCTGCCAGATGATGGCGCGGGTCTTGCGCGCGATCCGCAGGGTTTCCACCAGCTTGAACAGATCATTGCCGATCAGCACGATATCGGCGCTCTCCTGGGCGATGTCGGTGCCTGAGCCCATGGCGATGCCCAGGTTGGCCGCGGTGAGCGCGGGGGCATCATTGACCCCGTCACCCACCATGGCGACGATGCGACCCTCGGCGACCAGCGCCCGGACGCGCGCCAGCTTGTCCTCCGGCAGCATGTCGGCGACCACGTCGCCAATGCCGAGGGTGCGGGCCACATGCCGGGCCACCGCCTGGGTATCGCCGGTGAGCAGCACCGTCCGCATTCCCATGGCGTGCAGCGCGGCCATGGCCGCACGTGCCTCCGGGCGCAACGGATCGGCGACAATGATCTGGCCCGCATAGCGTCCGTCCGCCGCCACCACGATGTCGGACCCCACATGATCCTCGGTTCGGGCCGGAGCGGTGATCCCGGCGTCGGACAACAGCTTGCGATTGCCCACCAGCACCGTCCGGCCTTCCACGGAGGCGGTGATGCCGCGGGCGACGGTGTAATGAAAGGCATCGGTCTCGGGCAGCACGAGCCCCCGTCGTTCGGCTTCCTCCACCACGGCCCGGCCGAGCGGGTGCTCCGAGCGCAGCTCCGCCGCAGCCGCCAGCCGCAGCACGTCCGCCGGCTCCACCCCGTCGGCGCATTCGAGCGCGGTGACCCGCGGTTCGCCCATGGTGAGGGTGCCGGTCTTGTCCAGGACCACGGTATCCACCCGGCCCAGGGTCTCCAGATGGATGCCACCCTTGATGATGGACCCCAGTTTCGCCGCCCGGCCGATGCCGCCAAGGATCGCCAGCGGCGTCCCGGCGGCGATGCCGCAGGCGCCGGCGACGATGATGACCGAGATGGTATCGCGGATGTTCTGGGTCAGCAGATAGGTGAGAACGGCCGCCCCGAAGGCCACATAGACCAGATATCCGGCCAGGCGATCCGCCAGTTTCTGCACCGGCGCCCGGGTCTGTTCGGCCGCCTCGACCGCATCAATGATGCGGCCATAGCTGGTATCGCGCCCCACCCGCTCAACGCGAATTTCCAGAACCCCCATCTGGTTGATGGAGCCGGCGAACACGGGGGCTCCCTCCGCCTTTTCCGCCGGCATGGATTCCCCGGTGATCCGTGACTGATCCACATAAGAGTGACCGCCGACCACCGCCCCATCCACGGGCACCTTCTCCCCAGGGCTCACCAGCACCAGATCGCCCGCCACCACCTGCTCCAGCGGCAATATGGCGATGTCTCCGTCGCGCCGCACGTGCGCGGTCTTGGGGACGAAATCCACCAGATCGCGGATGGCGCTGCGGCCGCGCGCGACGGTGAGATGCTCCAGTTCCTCCGCCACCAGAACGAACACGGTGACCACCAGGGCGGTAAAGATCTCAGCGATGGCGGCGGCGGCGAGGATCGCGATGGTCATGGACAGTTCCATGGTCATCCGGCGGGCCAGTAAATTCAGCGCCGCCTCGCGAAAAATCGGCCACGCGGCAAAAAGCAGAGCGAGAAGGCCGACGACGCTGACGGCGGCGACCGGCTCGTACACCTTGAACCAAACCAGTGCGGCGCCGATCACCGCGACCGCAATTCGCAACAGTGCCAAGTGTCCAAAGGGAGGCTGATCGTGGACGGAGTCGTGCGGTGCGGTCGGCGGCACGGTGGCCTCCAGTGCCTGTTGAAATCTGGCCGGTTCCAGTGCTCCGACCCTATTCCGATCCCGAGCGCCAGACCTTAGTTTAGATCAATTCCAGAAAATGATCTATCGGACGGACGGTTCAATGGCTGTCTCCTTTGCGCCCTCGATGCGCCAGGCTCCGCTCTGGGATGTCACGCGGGCGGGAGATGTCGCCTTGAGGCCTACGGCGAGAGGCCGGGGCGCGGACACCATCCGCCAGATGCGACACGGCAGGCTGACGTGTGCCGGCAACGCTGCCGCCGTTTGCCAAGCCGACTTGGCGCGCAAAATGCGTACGACGTCCGTGACCGCAGCCTTGGCGGATTTCCGACGTTGTCGCACAGCAGGAGCGTATCGTGCCCTCATTGCAAGAAGTCTGTACCGTTGTTGCATTGGCACCCACAAAGCCCACCGGACTGGCGGACCTGGGCGTGCCCTTGGTCGCGTCCAGCGTGGTCAAGAAGGGGCGCGCCCATGAATTCGCGCAGCTAACGGCAGATGGCACGATCGGCCGCCGCTTCCAGGATCTTCGGATCGTCGGGATCCATACACTGGAGGGCGGGGCGCCATCGGCGAAAGTGTTCGTGCAGTTCGAGGTGTTCGGCGACAATACCGCGGTGCTCGCCGACGGAAGCGGCTTCGGAGCGGTTCTCCATGCGGGAGGGCAGCAGTTGATGCGCCTGTCGTCGAGCAGCCTGTTCCTGCCCTATGCCAATTTCTGGTATCCGAACCGCTTCGTGTTCGACGTGCCGACGGCCGTTATCGATCAGGTGGATCGTCTCGATTTCATCGCGACCGCAGAAGACGTTCGCAGTCTTTAGAGCGGCGACCGATCGAGCACGGGGCTATCATTTGCTGACGGCAAGCTCGCAGACCCCGTGGCATGGAGGTTGCCTGTTCTCAATCGAAGGTGCGTTCGACGTCTCTGCGGGCGGGAGAGGGGCAGAAAAGGTGAACCGGGGCGCTAGACCATGTGTCCATGACGGCGTTGTGCCATGAGCCTCGACGTGGCGCGGCTCGGCAAGCTGCTGTCCCTCGCCGGCAGCGAGAATGAGGGCGAGGCGACCGCAGCCATCCGCAAGCTCAAGGCCGCGCTGTCGTCCGAAGGCCTGAGCTTTACCGATCTCGGCCAGAGGCTCATCGGCCAGGCGGGACAGCGCGCCGATGGGGGACAGCGTCCCCACGCTCCCGCGCCAGAACCCCATCGCTTTACCGACGCCGACGGTGTGGTGTGGCCCAGCCGGGAGGCTTACGAAAGGTACCAAGCGGCGGCGGCGACGCGCCGGGAAAGCGACTGGCGCCGGACCGAGGCGGAGCGGGCGGCGGTGATCGCCCGATACGGATCGCGCGAAGCTGCGTTGGATCGCAGCGCGCGCGAGCAGATCCTGCACGACGCGGTCGCGGACCTGTTGGTGCGCGCCGACCCGGACGTCGATCCGCCGGGGCGGTGGCATGCCAGCCTCGACGGCTGGGATCGCAGTCTGCTCCACCCGTCCGCCACGGTCTTGGCCCGGATCGAGCAGGCGTACCCGCTGCCACAGACGGTGCGCCTGGCGAAAGACGAGTTCGACTATTGGAAGCAACGCTCCAACGAGATCGAGATGCTCATGGGGCGCCCGGGGGATACGCAACTGGATCTGCCGGCGATTTGTCGCGCGCGGCGGGTTCAGGCGCTGTATGAGCGCGAACTTCCGATCCGCTCCATCGACGATCTCCACCTGCGCTTGCAGGTCTCGGTCAACCCCGAATGGGCCGACGAGACCGGCGAGGCGCTTCCGCTAATCCTTGAAGCCTTCGAGGCGCTGATTATCGCCCCCGCCACGGTCGCCGAGCCGCCGGGGACGTGACGGGGCCCCATGGGCGCGCGCCGCAGTCCATCGCACGGCAACACTTTGATGCGCGGCGCAAGCCGCCCGAACCCGGCAGGGGTCCATGACCTATCCAAACGTCAAACGCGTGTCGCACCGGATGCTCGGCCACATGCTGCGGATGACGTTGAGCGAGCAACTGGTGCTCGATCTGACGCTGGAGGAGGGCCGGACCTTGTCGCGCGCCTTCACCGCTGTCGCCCATGACTGGCGGCGGTCGGATCTGGTCTATCTGAGCCCGGTTGGAAGCGACGCGGATTTCACCGCCGCCGTGACGCAGGATGGTCTTGATGTGGCGACGCCGGCGGGCCGTCACCATCTGGATTGGAACGATGTGACCGAACTCGCCGAGCGCCTGGCGGTGGAGTAGGGGATCGGTCCGAGCCTGTGCGCGCGCGTCCGAGCCGGTGCGCATGTCCGAGCCCGAAGCCGCACGTCCTCATCCCGCCAGCGTGCCGTGCGTCGCCGCCGTGGCGGTCAGCAACTCGACCTTCTGCGTGATCGAGAGCCACGCGTCATAGGCCTCGATCTTTCCGCAGATGTCGAAGCTGTGGGCCATCTCCGCCGCGAAGGCCACGCCGTCGCCCCCATACTGCTCGGCAATGATCCAGGCCGTTTGCCACAAATCGATTTCTGTCGCCATGGCGGCTCTCTCTCGCTCGCGCGCCGGTGCGGCGCCGGCCGGTCCCCCGTGGTTACAAATCCAACACCAGCCTGTCGCCTTTGGCACGCGACACACACGCCAGGAAGAAGCCTTCGGCGCGCTGCTCGGTGGACAGCCGCTTGTCGCGGTGATCGACCTCGCCCTCCAGCACCTTGACCTTGCAGGTGCCGCACAGGCCCTGTTCGCAGGATGTGGGAACCTTGATGCCCTTCTCCTCCAGGAACCCCGCGACGGTCTTGTCTCCGGGGATCTTGAAGACCGTGCCGGTGCTGGCAATCTTCACCTCGAAGACCTTGTCGAGCAGGGGCGCGGCCTGCTTGGCGGTGAAACGTTCCACATGGATCCGCTCTTCGCTCCACCCCTTCTGGGTGGCGGTCTTGACGATCGGATCGAGCCACCAATCGGCGCCGCAGATGAAGAGGTGCGTGTCCTCGGGCTGTGCCGCGAGCACATCGGCCACATTGAGCAACTGGTTCTGCTCGCTGTCTTCCAGGTAATATCTGGTGTCCCCGGAGAACGCCGCCCCGTCGATGGCGCCGCGAAACGCGCCGGGGGACATCAGAGCAAACACATAGTGCAGTTCGAACGGAATGCTCTGCGCCTTCAAGTGATCGGCGATGCTCAGGATCGGCGTCACGCCGATGCCGCGCGCAAGCAGGATGGCCCGTCGGGTGTTGCGGGGAACGCGAAACCGGTTGCGGGGCAAGCTGACCTGGAGGGTGTCGCCCACCTTCACGACTTCATGCAGCGCCTTGGACCCGCCGCGACCATTGGGGTCCTTCCACACGCCGATCCGGTAGCGGCGGCGATCGGAAGGACTGTTGAACAGCGAATATTGGCGAACCATCCCAGAGGGGAGCGTCACATCCACATGCGAGCCGGGGGAAAAGGCGGGAAGGTCCACGCCGTCCGGGTCGACCAGTTCGAACGAGACCATGTTGTGGGCCTCCATGGCCTTGTCCGCCACGACAAGGGAGCGCAGGGCGTCGTCTGTCATGTCATCTCCTGTGTCGTGCACGCCTGTGGTCCGGCATGCGGTGCAAATTGGAGACCACGCATTCCGGCGCACGGCCCATGGTTTGCTTTGCCGTCCGTGCGTCGCATTCCTTGCCTGCCGGGCGGCCCGCTGTGGCAAGGTGCGATGCGACAGGGGACCCATCGCAAATCCCCAACTGAAGTTCCCCACATGAACGGATCAGGACGCAGTCATGCTGAGAGACGAGAGCATCCGCCGCGGCGACCGACGCAGCCCGCCACGCAATGTGTTCGGCGAGCCGCTGGAACTGTGCGCCACGCGACCGATGACCGGCTTCTATCGGGACGGATGCTGCAATACCGGCAGCGATGACGTGGGCAACCACACCGTCTGCATCGTGGCGACGGCGGAGTTCCTGGCGTTCTCGAAGGCGCGGGGCAACGATCTCTCCACGCCGTTGCCGAACTTCGGCTTTCCCGGCCTGCAGCCCGGCGACCGCTGGTGCCTGTGCGCGCCCCGTTGGCAGGAGGCGTTCGAGGCCGGCCAAGCGCCACGGGTGGTCCTGCGCGCCACGCACGAAGGCGCGTTGAGTTCCTGCTCGCTTGCGGATCTCAAACGCGCGGCGATCGATCTGGCGTGACCGGAGCCTCCAGCGCCGTCACAGCGAGGCGAAGGTCGGCGCGACACCCACGGTATCGATATAGACGATGCCGTCTTCGATCTTGACCGGATATTCCGACAGGGCCGGCGCATGCTCATGGGTCGGCGCGCCGGAATTCATGTCCCAGCTCCAGAAATGCAGGGGACAGGTGAGCACCGTCCCGTCGAATTCGGCTTCGGCGAGCGGCGTGTTGGCATGCGGGCACACGCCCTGAAACGCCTTGACCACGCCGTTCTCCGGCCATGCGAGCACGATGAGATGCGCATCGGCGATGACCAGCCGCATGCCGCCTTCGATGATCGTCTCTGCTTTGCAGACCCTGGTGAACATCGCATCATCCTCAAGAGGAGCCTCAGGCTGAAACGGGGGCCGGGTCGGCGCGGGCCGCATCGGCTCCCACCGGAAGCGCGAGACTGTCATCCTCGGCCATCAGCCGTGCGCGCCAGTGGTGTTGAAATGCGGTCCAGGAGTTCGGCTGCGGGAATGTCACATCCACGAACCATTCGACGGTGCGCACCTCGTCCGGCCATATGCGATCTTCGCCATGCCACACCATCGCCGGCCACCGTGCGTTGCGCTGCGCCGTCGCCGCGTCGGCGCGGAGCGAAGGCCGGCCCAAGGTCTCGCTCAGCCAGGCCATCACCTCCGGACGAAAGGTGTTGGCGAAGAACACACCGTGCCGGCCGAGACGCTGCGGGGTACGCAAGATGCGCTGCTCGATCCAGGCAAAGCTCGCTGGTGCCCTCCCGTTGCGAAATTCGCGCAAGGTCAGCAGCCGGAAGCCCTGCGCCAGCCAATGCGATCGCACCGCGCGGACGCAGCCGGGATCCGGCTGCGATGTTTCAGCCACGGCCAAGCCACCGATGTATCCCGCCTTTTGGCTGCCGTGCGATCGTGGCGAATCCGACATGAATAGGTCTTGAGTTCATCTCTGTTGGGATGTGGGTGGCAATATTGATGCCAGACGAGAGGTGGGGTCTGAGAGCGGCATTGCTGCCATCCCGGTCTGGCCGCTCAGAGTGCGACCGGCGCCGGCGGCTGTGACGGGGCTTGCCGCGCCACCTCACCCGCCATCGCTCCAGCCGTGGCAGCCTTGCCGGCGATGCACTAGATTGAAGCCAGACCGCCCAATCGGGGCAGGTCCATCCCATCGCCCCCTCGTCAATGGATAGAGGCATCTTTACCGACCCGATCGCCATGCCGCTGATCGGACTGTACGCTGGAACCCACACCCCATGTCTGTTGCCTTCACCCGCGAAAACGATCTGGAAGCCACCGCCGCCGATCTGCCGGACCGGCCGATCTCGCCCCATCCCAATCTGGTGACGGCCACAGGTCTGGCGGCGTTGGATGCGGCATTGGCGCAGGCGCGGGCCGCCTATGGCGCGGCCCAGACCGGCGATGTGCAGGCCGACCGCACCGCCATGGCGCGGGCCACGCGGGATCTGCGCTATTACAGCGCCCGTCGCGCCAATGCCCAATTGATCGAGAGCCCGCCCCATCCCGAGACGGTGCAGTTCGGTGCCGCGGTCACCCTGGATCGGGAGGATGGCCGCCGGCAGGTGTTTCGCATTGTCGGCGAGGATGAGGCCGACCCGGCCAAGGGGTCGGTGTCCTATGTCTCGCCGCTGGCCAGTGCGGTCATGGGCAAGGGGGTGGGTGATGTGGTGAGCGTAAACGGCCGTGAGGTGGAAGTGGTGGAGATCGCCTGAACGCGCCAGCCCCGCCGGGACGCGTCAGGGGGCGTCCGGCCCCAGGGCGAAGCGGATCGCGCGGTTGATGGCCACCGGCAGCACCGACATATGGGTTTCGCCCTCCAGCAATGCGAACTCCGCCTGCACGCCGGGCAGGGCGCCGAGGCGCGCCGCCAGGTCCCGGGCATTGTCCACCACCCGGTTCGCCGCATAGCGGGCGCGGCGCTCCACATGGTCCTCCAGCCGCAGGTGGAAGGGGGCGAGCGCCTGCTCATATTCCGCCGCCGCCAGGAACAGGCGGGCGGGCCGCGGCGCGGCTTCAAAGCGCGCGGCGCTCTTCAGCACCACCGCCTCCTCCCACCAGATGGCCGGGCTGATGGCGATCCAGCTGGCGAAGGCGTCCGGCCGGGTGAACAGCGCATGCAAGACGAACAGGCCGCCGAAGGAATGCCCGAAAATGGCCTGCCGCGTCGGGTCCACCGGCAGCCGGCTGGCGATTTCCGGCTTCAGTTCGTCGGTGATGAAGGCGAGGAACTGGTCGGCCCCGCCGGTCTTCACCTCCGGCCCGTCCGGGCTGTGCGGCGGGTAGGTGGCCCCGGGCGGCGGCCCCATGTCCCAGGAGCGGCGCACGCTGTCATAGGCGCCGTCGGTGGGATAGCCGATGGCGATCACCGCCGCATCGGCAATGCCGGTCCCGGTGGGATAGGCCGCCTGCACCCGCAGCGCGTCCGCCGCCGTGCCGATCACCGCATTGCCATCCAGCAGATAGAGCGTCGGCCAGCCGCCGGCCGGCGGCGCGCCGGGCGGGATACGCAGGAAGATGCGGTAGGGCGCACCGCCGGCGCGCGGGGCAAGCTCGAACTGCACGGTGTCGGGAATCGGGGCGGGTCGCGGGTTCAGGGGCATCATCATCGCTCACGTCATCTCTTGGCCAGAAGCCACATCAGCGCCGGGCCGCCGATCAGGGTTGCAATCAGCCCCGCCGGCATCTGCCAGGGAAAGGCGATCATCCGGCCAAGCCAGTCGGCGAGCAGCATGATGAAGGCGCCCACCAGCGCCGCGCCGGCCAGTTGCGGCACGGCGCGGTGCAGGCCCAGCCGGGTGGCCAGATGCGGCGCCATCAGTCCCACGAAGGTGAGCGGCCCCACCACCAGGGTGGCGGTCGCGGTCAGCCCGGCCGCCAGCCCCAGCAGGATCAGGCGCACCCGTCCCAGATTGAGCCCCAGCGCCTGTCCGGGGGCATCGCCCAGGGGCAGAAGGTCGAGCCATCGCGCGCACAGGGCGGTCAGGGCGATCAGCACCACGGCCGCGGCGGCGGACCAGAGGGCCTGGGGGGCGTCCACCTGATAGGTGGAGCCGGTCATCCAGTTGAGCAGCAGCAGGCCGCGCGGGTCGCCGCTGGCGGTCAGGGCGCCCACCAGCGCGTCGAACAGGGCGCCGAGCGCAATGCCCGCCAGCAGCACGCGCTCCGGCGTGAAGCCGGTGCGGCGACCCAGTAGCACGATGATGAACAGCACGCCGAATGCGCCGGCGCAGGCGGCGGCAAGCTGGATCTCGCGACCTGCCGCCGTCACCGTGAACAGCGCCACGATCAGCCCGAATGCGGCGCCGGCGCCCACGCCCAGCACTTCCGGGCTCGCCATGGGGTTGCGCAGGAGGCGCTGGAGAATGCCGCCGGCCAGGGCCAGCATGGCCCCGGCGCACAGGGCGGCCAGCGCCCGCGGTGCCCGCCATGGCAGCAGGCCGGGCAGGGCATCCAGACCCGCGAGGCTCCACCCGCCATCGGGCGCACGACCGAGGCAGAGCGACAGGGCCATGCCCAGGAGCAGCAGCCCACCGAGCGCCAGCAGCATCGGCACCGCGCGCTGGCGTCGCGTCGGGCCGGCGGCTTCCGTGCGGGGCGGAGCGGCGGCCGTCCGCAGGCGCGGCAGGAGCCAGAGCAGCAAGGGCGATCCGAACACGGCCGTGACCGCTCCGGTGGGCAGAATGCCGCCGGAGAGGCCGCCGGTGCGTTGCACCAGTTGGTCGGTCAGCCACAGCAGGCCGGCTCCCATGACCGGCGCCCAGATGAGCTGGTCGCGCAACCGTCGCGCGCCGGCCAGCCGCGCCAGGGCCGGAGCGATGAGGCCGATGAAGCCGATGACCCCGACGCCGCTCACCACCACGGCGGTGAGCGCGACCCCCAGCGACAGCGCCGCGAGGCGGGTGCCGTGCAGCGAGACGCCGAGGCTGTGGGCGCCGGCATCGTCCAGCGACAGCACGGTCAGCGGGCGGATCATCAGCGCCACCAGACCGGCGACGGCGGCACATTGGAGGCTGAGGGTGGCCACCGTCTCCCAGCCCTGCTGGCTGAGCGCGCCGCTGCCCCAGATGAACAGGCCGGTGAGATAATGCTCCTTGAACAGGATCAGGGCGGCGGAGACCGCCCCGCAATAGAGGCCGAGCACCAGCCCCGCCAGCACCACCGCCAGTGGCGACAGGCCCTTGCGCCACGATAGGGCGAACACCGCGCCGATGGCGAGCGCCCCGCCCCCGAGCGCGATCCATTCCCGACCGAAGACGAACAGGCCCGGCGCCCACAAGGTGGCGAGGGCCAGGGCCAGCTTGGCGCCGGCGGCGACCCCCAGCGTGGTGGGCGAGGCCAGGGGATTGCGCAGCACCTGCTGGAAGATGGTGCCGGCCAGGGCCAGCGCCGCGCCGCATAGAATGGCGGCGGCCATGCGTGGCAAGAGGCTGTAATGCACCAGGAGCTGGCGCCCGTCGCCCGTCTCCGGCGCCCATATGGCCGTGAGCCAGAGCGCGGGCGGCAGGGCCTGGGCCAGCGCCGCCATCGATAGCACGGCAGCGGGGATGGTGATCCCCGCAGCCAGCATCCAGGGCCGGGCGGGGCGGGGGGCGTGGCCGGCGAGGGCGAGGTCAGCCATTGGATCCGCCTTGTGGCGCCAGGGCGTCCGCCAGCAGCCGCGCGAAGCGCATGGCGGAGGCAGCGGCGCCGAACATGAGCACCGCCGGCAGGCCGTGAACCTGCGCGGATCTCACGAATGGCAGGTGGGTCCACAGCGGATTGCGCCCCAAGGCCTGCATGGCGCCCGCGGGCACCGGATCGAAGTAGACCAGGACCGCCCGCGGGTCGGGATCCAGCGCCTCGATGCCCAGGGTGGTGAAGCCCCAGAAATTGGTCCGGCCTTGATAGGCATTGCTGAGACCGACGCGGGCCAGCACGTCCTGGAACAGGCTTTGGGCGCCGTAGACGCGCACATGCCGGCTGTCCATAACACTCACCAGATAGAGCGGCCGGTCGCGCACGGCGGCAAGGCGCGTGCGGGCGGCGGCGAAGGTGGCGTCCATCTGCGCCAGGACGGCGGCCCCGGCGGCCGCCCGCCCGGTCAGGGTTGCGATCCGCTCCAGGGCGGCGGTGGCCAGCGCCAGCGGGCGCCCCTCCGGCACATAGAGCGGGAAGGTCAGCACGGGGGCGATCTGCTCCAGGCGGTGGCTGATACCGGCGAGATAGGGGGTGGAGAGGATCGCGTCCGGCTGCAGCTGCTGCAGCAGCTCCAGATTGGGTTCGCGGCTGCTGCCGAGATTGACCACGCCGGGCGGCAAGGGCGGCTCCACCACCCAGCGGTGCCAATCCTGCGCCCCCACCAGTGCGATGGGCGGGAGGCCGAGCAGGATCAGGGTTTCGGCCAAGCCATAGTCCAGCGCCGCCAGCCGCCGCAGGGGCGTGGGCAGAGAGGGCTCGCCCGCAACGGCGAACCCCGCCGGTGCGAACACCGGCGGGGTTGCGAGCGGAGCGGCCATGAGGCCGCCGAGCACTGTGCGCCGGCTGAACCGGGCGATCCGCCGCCTGTCAGGCATCGGACGCCAGCAAAGTGCCGACGGCCCGGTCGCGTGGCGCCCCGGTGCTGGCCCAGGTCACCACCGCCTCCGGCAGGTCGAGGTCGAAATGCGACCGCCCCAGCAAGGCGTTGACGATGACCGCGCTGCGCCAGGCCATGACGCTGAGCTGCGGTTCGGCGATGCCGTGGCTGTGCCGGCCGGCATTGAGCGCGAAGATGCGGTTTTGCCGCGGCCCGTCCCAGGTGAGGCTGAAGTCGGCCGCCAGTTGCAGATTGCCCTTGCGGTCGAAGGGGATGCGCTCCCGCAGCGGGCCGAGGAAATCGGGCACCTTGAAGGCATAGCCGGTGGCGAAGACCACCGCGTCCGCATGCAGGATCTCGATGCCGCCATCAAAGCTGTTGCGCATGATGAGGCGGTACTCGCCGTTCTGGCGGTCCATCTGGATGACCTCGCGGCCGGGCATCAGCGCCGGGTTGAGCGGGCCGCCGCCCAGATGGCGCAAGGCATACAGGCGCCGGTAGATGGCCTGGAGGGTCGAGGGGGAGGCGCCGTCGCTGGCCAGCTTCTGTCGCGCCAGGCTGGCGGCGCGGGTGTCCTCGCCCAGGCCGTGGAAGTCCATCACATAGCCGGGCGTGAACAGTTCGTTGGTGAAGGGGGTGGCATCCAGCGGCTCGAAGTTCGGCCGGCGGCTGATCCAGGACACCTCCTGCCGCGCCCCGTCCTGGTCGAGCAGGGCCAGGAAGACTTCCGCCCCGCTCTGCCCGCCGCCCACCACCGCCACGCGCCGGGCGGTGAGGGCCGGCAGGCGGGTCATGGTCTGGCTGGCATGGAAGCAGGTGTCGCCCAAGAGCGGGCTGGCCCAGGCGGGCACCTCCGGCGTCAGGCCGATCCCCAGCGAGATGTTGCGCGCGGTGACGTCGCCGTCATCGAGACGCAGCACGAACGCGCCGCGGGCGAAGTCCAGTTCGCGCACCGGCGCGTCGAAGCTGAGCGTATCCAGTGCGCCCGCCACCCAGGCGAGATAATTGGCGAATTCCTGCCGTGGCAGCGCGTCGAACTCGGCATTCATGAAGCTGTAGAAGCGCTTGTGCGCCACCAGATAGGCCAGGAACGACCAGGGGCTGGTCGGGTTGGTCGCGGTGACCAGATCCTTCAGGCACGAGGTCTGCAATTCCGCGCCGGGCAGCATCATGCCCGGATGCCAGGCGAAATTCGGTTGGCGGTCGAAGAAGCGAACCCGCGCATCGACCACGGAGTCGAGCTGCGCGGCAAGACTCAGGTTGAACGGGCCGATGCCGATCCCGGCAAGGTCGAGGATGTGATCGTTCATTGTGTCAGGGCTCCATCCGGTCAGTGCATGTGACGTGGCGGCAGCGGGTGCAGGGCGCCGTCGGCCCGGTGGGGGGAGTTCAGGGCGGTGCGGCTCACTCGGCCGCCCGGTCGAGATGACCGGCGGCCTCCTCCAGCCGGCGGGCGAACCGGGCATGGAAAGCGGGGGCGCCGATGATGTGCAGATGCGTGGTGCCCTCAATGATTTCCGCCGGCGCGGCGAGGCGGGAGAGCTGGCGCCAGTCGATGAGATTGAGGCCGCGGTTGAGGGAATCCGCCGCCGCCCAGGGCTGGATCGGGGCGTCGTAGGGCAGCATCTTGTGGCGTCGGAAGATCAGCGCATTGTCGATCAGCACCCAGAAGGTGTGCTCGCGGCTGCCGATGTCCGGGCCGTCCTCGGGCAAGGTCTCCGGGCTGTTGCCGACGAAGCGCAGGAACTGGTCGTAGGCCAGCGGGTCCATGGCCTCCAGCAGCTCCTGCCAGCGCGCCGCCATGGGCGTGCGGGCCGCCCAGGCCAGGATCTGGCGCTCCAGCGCGTCGCGCTCGCCGGGGGAAAAGCGCGGGCGCGCGCCGATGGCGAAATCGGTGTCCATGTCGCAGACATCGATCATGCCGATGAGCTTGAGATCAATGTCGCTGCCCAGCATGCGCGCGGCTTCATAGGCGAGCAGCCCGCCCCACGACCAGCCGAGGAAGACGCAAGGTCTGCCCTGGCTGTGGGTGCGCACCAGGTCGGCGTAGCGGGCGGTGATCTCGGTGACGGAGACC
This sequence comes from Azorhizobium sp. AG788, assembly GCF_943371865.1. Taxonomy (GTDB): domain Bacteria; phylum Pseudomonadota; class Alphaproteobacteria; order Rhizobiales; family Xanthobacteraceae; genus Azorhizobium. The sequence continues at coordinate 302,151 of NZ_CALRWL010000002.1, forward strand.
TCGCGCTTCTTGTCCTCGGCCAACGAGTAGCAGATGAAGCCGGTGGCCGGCTGGTCGGGGCCGAGATGGTCCACCAGCTTGACATATTCGCGGGTGCTCACCAGCAGGCCGGGGAAGCAATAGAGCATGGGTCGCGTGCCGGTGCTGCGCAGATGGATCATCTGCCCGCCGCCGGCTTGAACGCCGCGCTCGATGGCCGTGGCCAGGGCGCGGATGGTCTGGTGGTTGAACAGATCGGCAATCGCCACCACGGCGTCGGGCTTGGCCTGCTTGATGCGCCCGAGCACCCTGAGCGCGGCCATGGAATTGCCGCCCACCTCGAAGAAATTCTGCCGCACGCCCACGGCGGGGAGCCCGAGAACCTCGCGCCAGATGGCGCACAGCTCGGTCTCCAGCGGCGTCGATGGCGGCACGATGTCCAGCGGCGCCAGCGCCGGCGCGGGCAGGGCCGCCCGGTCGAGTTTGCTGTTGGCATTGAGCGGGAAGCGCTCCAGCACCACCACGGCGGAGGGCACCATGTGCTCGGGCAGCATGCGCGCCAGGGCGCGGCGCAATTCCGCCCCGTCGGTCCGTGTGCCGTCGGTCGTTGCGCCATCGCCGGCCGTGCCCCGGCCCGCCACCACATAGGCCACCAAAGCCGGCTGGCCGCTGTCGTGGCGCAGCAGCACGGCGCATTCGCTCACGCCCGGAAGAGTCCGCAGCGCCGCCTCGATCTCGCCGGGCTCGATGCGGAAGCCGCGCAGCTTGATCTGGTGGTCGACGCGGCCGACGAATTCCACCGCGCCATCCTCCCGCCAGCGGGCCAGGTCGCCGGAAGCGTAGAGCCGGCCACCGGCCGGGTCGAACGGGTCCGGCACGAACCGCTCGGCGGTGGCGGCGGGGCGGCCCACATAGCCGCGGGCCACCCCGTCACCGCCGACATACAGCTCGCCGGTGACGCCGATAGGAACCGGGTTCAGGTCGCGGTCGAGCACATAGATGCGCCGCCCGCCCACGCCCCGGCCGATGGGGGCATACAGGCCCTCGAACGAGGTGCCCGCCCGCACCTTCCAAACCATGGGGGTCATGATGGTCTCGGTGGGGCCATAGCCATTGATCAGCCACTCAGCCTTGAGGGCGCGGGAGAACAGGTCGAAGGTGGCCTGGGCCATGCCTTCGCCGCCGAAGGAATAGAGCCGCACCGGCGGGGCATCCCCGGTGGCGTCCGCCCATTCGGCCAGTTGCTGCACGTAGGTGGTGGGGAAGCTGGCATTGGTGACGCCGTGCCGTCGCATGGCGGCGAAGGTTTCCTCCGGCGTCCACAAAGGCTTGTCCGGCAGGACGATGCTGCCGCCGAGCATCAGCGGCACCATCCAGCGCTCGTGGCCGCCGTCGGAGGAAAACGGCAGGAACGGCAGTTCGCGGGCGGTGTCGTCCATGCCATAGACCCGCGCCGTGGCCTGGCAGTGGCGCGTCAGCGGCCCGTGCTCCACCGCCACGCCCTTGGGGGTGCCGGTGGAGCCGGAGGTGTAGATCACATAGGCCAGCTGCCGGTCGGCGATGGGCCGCGCCGGGTCGGTATCCGGCAGGCCGGAGAGATCCAGCTGGTCCAGCTCGATCACCCGCGTGCCGGCAGCGGGCTTGAGCTGTTCGCGCAGCGCGGCGGTGGTGAGCACGATCGCCACGCCGGCATCGGCCAGGATATGGTCGTTGCGGCGGGCGGGATGGTCCGGCTCCACCGGAATGAAGGCGGCGCCTGCCTTCAGCACCGCAAGGATCGCCCCGATGGCCTCCGGCGAGCGGCGCAGCGCCACGGCGACGCAGCGCTCCGGCCCCGCGCCGGCGGCGATGAGATGGTGCGCCAGACCATTGGCAAAGCGGTCCAGCTCGCGCCGCGTCCACACCCGCTCGCCATGGAAGATGGCGGGCGTGTCCGGCTGGGTGCGGGCATGGGCGGCGATCAGCGCATGGACCGGACGGGGATCGGCCGGGGTCGTATCCGCATAGGGCGCGGAGAGCGCGGCCAGTTCCGCGGGCGTCACCAGCGCAATGTCCCGCAGCAGCCGATCGGGGTTCGCCACCTCCATGGCGATGCGCCGGAAATGGCGCAGCGCCCGGGCGCACAGGCGGGCGTCCAGCAGGTCGGCGGCATAAGTGAAGGTGGCCTGCAGGGTGCCATCCGCAGCCTCCACGGTGGTGAGCACCAGATCGCCGTCGGGGCGCGCCTGCGGCCGGCGGTGGAAGACAAAGCGGACGCCTTGGGCCGTGGTCACGGCGGGCGGCGTGTCCTGGCGATGGACGTGAACACAGGGCAGGAAGCCGCTGCCGTTCTGCTCGTTATTCTCCCAGAATTCCTGCGCCAGGGTCTCGAACGGCACATGATGGGTGCGGGCCGCCTGGAGTGCGGCGGCGACCCGTGCCGCGGCGTCCCGGAACCGCAGGGCGGACTGGAGCGCCACCTTCACCGGCAGCACATCTTCCGTGCGGCCGACGATGCCGCCCGCCTCGCCGTCCGGATCCCGTGCCGCTCCCAGCTTCAGATGCTCGTGCCCGCCATAGCGCCCCAGCAGGATGGCAAAGGCGGTGAGCAGCACCAGCGACACCGGCTGGCCGCAGGCGGCGGCGCAGGCCCGCACCGCTGCGGCCTCGCCCGCATCGAAGCGCAGGGTGGTTTCCCCGCGGGCGCCGCCGGCCTGGGGATCACGGCGGAAGATCACCGGCAAGGTGGCATCCGCATGGGGTTCGGCCAGAACGGCGCGCCAATAGGTGAAGGCCTTCTCCGTGTCATCGGGCGGCGCCAGCCAGGGCAGGGCGTGGGATGGCGGGGCGGCGGGACTGCCGGCTTCCGCCGCGCCGTAGGCGGCCACCACATCATGGGCGAGGATGTGTAGTGATGATGCATCGCAGATGATGGGATGCACGCTGAGCCCCAAGCGCCACCTTTGGCCGCATCGGCTCAGCAGCGCCCGCACCGCAAGGTCGGTCTCCAGGTCGAACTGGGCATCGGCGGTCAGCAGGCGTTCGAATTCCGCATCCGCCTCCACCCGGTCGAGGTCCGACAGATCGACGCAGCCGAGTGGAATCCGGGCCGTGTCATCGAGGCTCTGCAGCACCCGCCCGCCGGCATATTGGCGCAAGCGCAGCCGCAGGGCGGGATGCCGCGCGGCGAGCCGGTCGAGCGCGGCGCGCAACGTCTCCATATTGAGCGGGCCGTCAATGGTGACATCGACGGTCGGCTGGCCGGCCACTGCGGCGTTGCCGATCTGCGCCAGTGCCCATATGCGCCGCTGGGCGGGGGTCAAGGGAAAGCCGGGGGCGGTCTCATCGGTCATAGGGGCCATGTCCATGTGCGTGCCGGTGTCCGACGCCATATCAGTGCGGGTCATGACGGGCCTCTTGCAGCGAGCGGGGCCGCTGATCGCGCCAGACCTGGCCGATATGGTCGAGGCAGGCGGTGCGATCGCCGCAGACGCCCGCAAGGGCCCAGCCCACGGGAAGGGTGCGGCCCTGCGGCCAGAGGGCGTGGCGCCCCTCCTGGTCGATCACCACCTCCATCTGCTCGCCGGCCAGCCGCTCGTCATCTTGTGAACCGCCGCTCTGCATCCTCGCCGCCTCCGCATGGGTCCTGCTCCTATGACGGCGGGCGGCGTGGGAAATTTAGGGGGGCGGTCGATTCATTTCGCAAAGACACGGGGGGCAGAGGGGTAAATCGGCGCCCGGCTCGTCCGTCATCTGAGGTGAGACCCCCGCGCATTTGCGGGGCGAATGGCCTCTTGCAGGAGCATCAGCGCACATGAGCCGGTCAGACCCTTCCCCGGAGCGCGGCATCGCGCAGCCCGCCTTCCTGTCGTTCCAGGCTGCGGGCCTGCCCCTGGCCACCCGTGTGGCGTCCGATGGGCTGGTCGTGAGCGCGGGCCAGACCGTCCTCGCCACCCTGGGGCTGACCCGTGACGGGCCGGCCGCGACCCTCACCTTGAATTTGTCGGGCGTCGAGGCGGCGGAAGATGTCATCGTGGCGGCCTGCGAGGCGCTGTTCGGCACCCATCCGGACCTGGCCTCTGCCGACCTTCGGCTGGAGGGCGCCGCCGGCTTGGCGGAGCGGTTGCTGGCCACCGGCATCGCCTTTGCGGACGAGAGCGGTTTGCGGGTGGCGCCGGACTTGATCTGGCAGCAGCCGCGGCCCTGGCTGGCGGGCGGCGGCGGGGCCTATCCGCAGCGCCTGATGCTGCGCGAGGGCGTCCGCCACCCGCTCCGGGCACCCATGCGCGAGGGCCTGCTCTATGCCCGCTTCATTCCCTGGCTCGGCCGCACGATCTCGTTCCACACCGCCGATCCGGATCTGCACCTGGAGCCGTTCCATCGCTGGATGAACGACCCACGGGTGGCGGACATCTGGGAGGAGACCGGGGACCGCGCCCAGCACCGCGCCTATCTGGAGGAGCGCCGCGCCGATCCCCACGCCGTGCCGGTGATCGGCTGCTTCGATGATGTCCCGTTCGGCTATTTCGAACTCTATTGGGCCAAGGAAAATCGGCTTGGGCCGCATTATGAGGCGCAGGACTATGACCGCGGCTGGCATGTGCTGGTGGGCGAGGATGCGTTCCGCGGCAAGGCGTGGCTGACCGCCTGGCTGCCGTCGCTGATGCATTTCATGTTCCTGGACGATCCGCGCACCCAGCGCATCGTCGGCGAGCCGAAGGCGACCCATACCCAGCAGATCCGCAATCTGGATCGCTCCGGCTTCGCCAAGGTGAAGCATGTGGATTTCGCCCACAAGCGGGCGCTGCTGGTGATGCTGCTGCGGGAGCGCTTCTTCGGCGATCGCCTGTGGCAGCCGGCGGCCGACAGCGTCGTGCCGGTCCGCCTCGTCCATGACGACACCCCGCATCTCCCCGAGGGACCCGCGCGCAGCAGCCTCGCCCAGATGGCTTCGGCGTGAGCGGCCGGTCCGTGGACGGGACGGCAGAGGTGGGTGAGGGATTTGCCGCGCCGCAGGATCTGGCCGATCCAAAGCTCAAGCGTCTCATCCTGCGGCTTGCCGTCCCCTCTATGGCGGGCCTGTGCATCACCGCCTTGCACCATGTGGCCAATGCCGGCTTTGTCGGCCTGCTGGGGCCGGAGGCCCTGGCGGCGGTGAGCGTGGCCATACCGGTGTTTGCGCTGGTGGCGGCGTTCGGCCATGGGCTCGGCGTCGGCACGGCGGCCACGGTGGGCCGGCTGCTGGGCGCGGGAGCGGCGGGGGACGCGGACCGCGCGGCCACCACCGCGCTCGGCCTGTCGGTGGGGCTCGGCCTGGTGGCCAGCGTCATCCTCCTGGTGTGGCAGGACCAGGTGCTGGCGCTGTTCGGGGCCACCATCGGCATGATGCCCCTGGCGCGGGACTATGTGGGCCTGCTGGCCTTCTCCTGCGTCCTGTTGCTGCTCCAGATCACCTGCGATTTCATCACCATCGCCGAAGGCAACAGCCGGTTCAGCATGTGGACGCTGCTGGGCGGGTTCTCGCTCAATATCGCCCTGGATCCGCTGCTGATCTTCAGCTTCGATCTGGGCATCAAGGGCGCCGCCTGGGCCACCATCGTGTCGCAACTGGCGGCTCTGGCCGCGTATGCGGCCTATTTCGGCTATCGCTGGGGCCGGGTGCGGGTGCGCCCATCGGTGCTGACTTTGGATTGGCGCATCTTGCGGCCCATGCTGGCGGTGGGCGGGCCGGTGACCTTGAGCAGCGGGCTCTCGGCCACCGCCTTCGCGCTGGTCTTCGGCACCGCCTCGGCGCACGGCGGCGATGCGGCGGTGGCCGGCATCGGCATCGCCTTGCGTCTGCTCACCCTGGGCATGCTGCCGGTGACCGGTTTCTGCCTGGGGGCGCAGGCGGTGCTGAGCTTTGCCTATGGCGCCGGCGACCTGAGGCGGGTGCGGGCGGCGACGCTGTTCATGCTGCGCGGGGCGCTCGGCTTCACCTTGGTCTATTCGCTGGCCATGGCGCTGTGCGCCGGGCCGGTGGTGGGGCTGTTCACCCAGGACAGCGCGACGGCGGGGATCGCGCGCGGCGCGCTGATCCTGTTCCACATCGGCTTTGCCGGTGCCGGGTTCCAATATGTGCTGCTGGTGCTGCTCCAGGCCATGGGCAAGGCCACCCTTGCTGGGGCCATCGGGCTGGCGCCGCAGGGCTATCTGCTCATTCCGCTGCTGCTGGTGCTGTCCCAGCGCTTCGGCCTCACCGGCGTGGCGATGGCTCCGGCCATCGCCATCGGCCTCACCGCCCTCTTGTCCGCCGTTGTGCTGGCGCGAGAACTGGCCGCGCTGAAGCGGCAGGGCCACGCCACGCCACCGTTTCCACCGCGCGCCGATCCGGCGGTCGCTGATGCAAGAGGTCCTGCATGAACAAGCCGTTCAATCCTGAGACGCAACCGGGGCTCGAACGCGAGATCCCGCCCGGCGAGGCCTCTTTCTATGGCGCGGCGGTGCCGCCGATCTTCCAGACCTCGCTGTTCACCTTCGAGACCTATGAGGACATGGCGGCGGTCTATGCCGGGCGCTCGCACCAGCTGATCTATTCCCGCGGCGACAACCCCACCGTGATGGCGTTCGAGCAGGCGGTGGCGGATCTGGAAGGCGCGCAGGCCGGGCGGGCCTTTTCCAGCGGCATGGGCGCCATCAGTGCCACGGTGCTGGCGCTGGTCTCCGCCGGGGACCGCATCGTCACTGTGCGCAACGTCTATAGCGATGCCTACCGCCTGTTCGAGCTGATGCTGTCCCGGTTCGGCGTTACCGTCGATTATGTGGACGGGACCGATGCGGCGGCGGTGGAGGCGGCCCTGCCGGGGGCCAAGCTGCTGTATCTGGAAAGTCCCACCTCGCTGCTGTTCGAACTCCAGGACCTGGTCAGCCTGGCCCGCGCCGCCCGCGCCCATGGGGTCATCACCGCCATCGACAATTCCTGGGCGACGCCGCTCTATCAAACCCCCATCGCCCACGGCATCGACCTGGTGATCCATGCGGCCTCCAAATATCTCGGCGGCCATAGCGACACGGTGGCCGGCGTGGTGGTGGGCTCAACGGAGCTGATCGGGCGCATCAATGCCCAGGCCTATGCCTATCTCGGCGCCAAGCTGTCGCCGTTCGAGGCCTGGCTGCTGCTGCGGGGCCTCAAGACCTTGCCGCTGCGCATGCCGCGCCATATGGCCAGCGGGCTGGCCGTCGCCGCGCGCCTGTCCGCCCATCCCGAGGTGGAGCGGGTGCTGCATCCCGCCTTCTCCACCCATCCCGGCAAGGCGACGCTGGCGGGCTATGGCGGACTGTTCTCGTTCGAGGTCACGGAGGCTATCGACGTGCCGGCGTTCGTGAATGCCTTGCGGCTCATCCGCATCGGCGTGAGCTGGGGCGGGCCGGAGAGCCTGGTGGTGCCGGCCCTGGCCCCGCTCCAACTGCAGAAGGCCAATTGCTTCACCCGCTTCGGCATCAGTCCCCGCCTCATCCGTCTCAATGTGGGCATCGAGGAGGTGGAGCTGATCTGGGCCGACATCGCCCAGGCGCTGGCGTGCGCCCGCCGCTGATCATCTGCCCATCAGGCGGCGCCTGAGACTTCCAGCATCTTGTTCCGCCGCGGCGCCACAGGCCGCGGCGGGGCGGCGATGGGGCGCGCCGGTGCGGCGACCGGGGGCACGATCCGCAGGCTGGCTCGTGGGCTCTCGCTCGCGGGGCGCGGCGGCGCGGCGAGGAGGGCGTCGAGTTGCGCCCGGCAATGGTCCTGGGCGCGGCGGATCATGAAATGCACCAGCGTCGGCGACACGCCGAGGGCGGCGGCGATGTCCTTTTGCGGCATGTCGTGCAGCCGGTTCAGCACGAAGGCGAGCCGGGTGCGGGCCGGCAGCGTGGCCAGGGCCCTGTGCACGCACTGCAGCGCCTGTCGGGCTTCCAGCGCCTGATGGGGATTGTCCAGCGGCGCGGCCAGGTCCTCGGCATTGAGCATGGGAGCGGCGTGGCGCTGTTCCAGTTCGCACCGGCGCAGGCGATCGATGGCCAGGTTCCGCACCATGCAGCAGGAGAAACGCAGGGGAGAGTCCAACTCCGGCGGCGCCATCTGGCAGGCCTTCAGCGCCGCATCCTGCACCACGTCCTCCGCCTGCTGGCGGCAGGACAGGATGCGGTTTGCCACCGACACCAGGGTGGCCCGATGGCAGATCATCGTGCGCAGCAGATCGTTCGCTGCCGCGCGTGCTCGCTTCGTCGACATCGCCATGCTCCGCAGTGATCGCGAGGAAGGGCCAGCCCGCGGCCCGGTGGCCGTCAGCCCCGCATGGGTCCCGCCTCGGCCGGGGCGCGCCGCGCCGTGGGTTCGGGGGAATGGGGGCGTGGGGCCAGAAGTGACAGGATGCGGGCCATCGCCATCTCCAGCGGACCGGCGCCGAACCGTGCGCTCCAGGTCGCCGCCAGCATGGCAAGGACCAGGAACAGCAGCACGGAGAAGGCGAACACCCATTGCAGGCTGACGTGTCCGTACAGCCCGGCGCCATAGCCGCAGAACAGCAGGCTGCCGACGAGGCCTTGCAGCATATAGAGGGACATGGACATGCGCCCGCTGGCGGCAAAGAAGTCGCGCAGGCCCGCCCAGCGGGGCCGGGAGAACAGGGCCATCAGGCCGACGAACAGCACGAAGCTGAGCAGCGGCGCGAACACCGGGCGCAACACCAGGGTGACGAGGAAGGCATTGCCGCCGGCCCAGTCCGAGGGCGCCAGGCAGAGCGCGCCATAGACGAGGTTGCCCGCCAGCGCCGGCCAGACCAGACCGCGCGCGATAGCCTCCAACGCGCCGTCGCCAGTAGCCAGGACCACGTCCTTGCGGCGGAAGGCGACGATGCCGAGGCAGAAGGCGCTTGCGGTCATGGGCCACAGCATCGGAATGCTCATCTGGGAGAAGGTGAACCAGTCCTGCATGCGCTGCTGCGCGATCGCCAGAACGCCGCCGTCACGGAACAAGGTGATGCGCGCCGCCTCGCTCAGGCCGGGCTCCGGGGTGGCCGTGGCCACATAGAGGCCGAACAATGCATGGTCGAGGATGGCGAGCGCCCACAACAGCCCCGCCACGGTCAACAGGGTGCGGGTGCTCCAGCGCAACGCCGGCAGCATGACCAGGCCGAGGATGGCATAGGGCAGCAGGATGTCGGCCTCGAACACGAAGATGGCGTTCAGCACCCCGAGCACGGCCAGGACCGCCATGCGCATCACGAACTTGCGCCGGCCCGCGCTGGCGATCTGGCCGGCGGCGCCCATGCCGAACAGAAAGGCGAAGATCAAGATGAACTTGTTCTCGAACAGGGCCTGGATCAGATAGGCGGACACGGTGCCCAGGTGCAGCGTATCCGCCTGCCGCCACCACCCCCCGGCAAAGCCGTAGGGCATGGCGAAGAACGGCAGATTGACCACCAATATGCCCATGAGCGCCAGACCGCGCAGGGCATCGATCCGGGCATCGCGTCGGCGCGCGCTGGGCGCCGACGCGGCAGAGATCCGCTGATCTTCACTCATGCCGCTTCCCCGTGGCTTGGTCTCACCAGCGATACTTGAGTGTTCCCAGGACCGTGCGTCCCTGGCCCAAATAGCAAAGTCCGGCATTGCAGACTTCCGGCATGACATCGGCGATATTGGTCGCGTTCACCGCCGCGCTGAGGCCGGCAAGTTTCGGGTTCATTTTGCCGAAGTCATAACGCAACGCCGCATCGACCATGGTGTAGGCGCTGTTGGTGATGGTGTTGGTGTTGTTGCCGTAGGTCTCGCCCGTATAGCGCACGCCGAGGCCGGCGCTGACGCCCTGGAAAGGACCGGGCTGCACGGTGTAGTTCAGCCACAGCGAGGCCATGTTGCTCGGCGTGACCGAGGGCACGCGACCGATCTCCGCCGCGGTGGCCGAGTTGATGATCTCGGCATCCGAATAAGTATAAGCGGCGATGGCTTCCAGCCCGTCCACCAGCCGGAAGCGGCCTTCCACTTCCACGCCCGTGGTCGAGATTTCGCCGATGGACTGATAGTAGGACAGGCCCGAAACCGCATTGTAGCCGGCGTATTTCGAGGCGTTGGTTTCGTCGAGCTTGTAGAGCGACACCGTCACCAGGATGCGATCTCCGGCCGGCTGATACTTGAGGCCGACTTCGATCTGCTTGCCCTCCGACGGCGGCAGGACGCTGCCGTTCTGGCTGAGATTGCTGGTGGGCAGGAAGGAGGTGGAATAGCTGACATAAGGCGCGAGCCCGTTGTCGAACAGATAGAGCAGGCCGGCGCTGTAGGTGAAGGCGTTGTCGTCGCGGTCGCCGGTGATGGTGTTGGTGATCGCGTTGGTCTGGGTGCGGCTGGTCCAATCCTGCCGGCCGCTCAACGACAGGCGCCAGTTGCCGATCTTCATCTGATCCTGGGCATAGAGGCCGAGCTGGTCGAACTCCGTGCCGATCCGGCTGGTCACGGCGGGCGTGGCCCCGTTGATCCCGTAATAGGGCGCCAGAATGTTCAGGGCATAGGCGGCGTTGGCGGCGCTGGTGCCGGTGCCGAGATTGTCGGTGAATGTGCCGTAGTCGAGGCCGAACAGCACGGTGTGCGCCACGCTGCCGGTGGCGAAATTGGCCTGGAGCTGGTTGTCCACCTGGAACGAGGACAGGCTCTCGTCAATGACCGCGGCGCCGCGGCGATAGATGGTGGAGCTGGAATTGGCAAAGCCGCCGCCGGTGGCGCTGCCGGTCAGATAGCGCCCGTCCACGTCGGCCGTGCCGTAGCGCAGGTTCTGGCGCACCTGCCACATCTCGTTGAACGTATGCTCAAATTTGTAGCCGATCTGGAACTGGGTCTGCTTCTGGTAGTCGTAGGTGGGGTCCGAGGCGCGCAGGGTGGTGACATGCCCGGCGCGATTGATCATCGCCACATTGGCGTCGGTCTCGTCCTTCTGGGCCAGGGCGATGAGCGTGAACGAGGTGTCCTCGTTGCGCCAGGTGAAGGACGGCGCCAGCATCAGGGCGTCGTCGGCGATGTTGTAATTGGTCTCGCCGGTCTTGCCGACGCCGACGATGCGGTAGAGGAAATTCTTGTTGGTATCGCCCGGGCCGCCGATGTCGAAATCGGCTTCCAAATGTCCGAAGGTGCCGACCTGACCGACAACTTCGCGGATCTGCATGCTCGTCGGCAGCTTGGAGATGCGGTCGATGATGCCGCCCGGCGTGCTCTGGCCGTAGAGCACCGCCGCCGGCCCCTTCACCACGTCGATGCGCTCAAGGCCATAGGGTTCGGTGGCGAAGGTGGTGTAGGCGCCGGCGAACTGGCGCAGGCCATCACGATAATCGCCCAGCGTGGTCTCGGCGAAGCCGCGGATATAGATCTGGTCGAAGCGCGGATCATAGCCGAACGCGCCGGTGGTAACGCCGGCGGTATATTGCACCGCCTGCGGCACGCTCTGCACCGCGCGGTCCTCCATCTCCTTTTGCGTCACCACGGAGATGGAGCGGGGCGTCTCGATCAGCGGCGTGCTGGTCTTGGTGCCGGCATCGCTGCGGGTGGCGATATAGCCGAAGGTGCCGTCGCCCTGGACATCGATGGGATCCAGCGCGATGGCGCCGTCGGAGGCGCCGCTGGCCACCGGGACGATATCGGTGGCCCGGCGGATGGCAACGGTGGTCGCGCCGGTGAAATTGGAAGTCAGGCCGGTGCCGGCCAGCAGCCGCGCCAGAGCCTGATCCGGCCCCAGGACGCCGCTGATGCCATTGGTGCGCAGGTTGCGCACCACCTCGCTGGAATAGAGCACCTTGAAGCCGGTGGCGTCCGCCCATTGGGTGAGCGCCGGCCCCAGGGGGCCGGCGGGGATCGCAAAGGCCACGCCAGCCCGATTGGCGGCAGCGGCCGGCCGAGCCGGCGCGGTCTGCGCGAAGGCGGGCGCGGGCAGGTGCAGGCATGCCACGGCGGTTGAAGCCAGGAGAAGCGCGTTGCGCCAGGATGTCACCCGGCCATGCCGTCCGGATGGCTGCTGCGACTGATGCCGTCCCCGGCGCTGCTGGCTCTTGTCCTTGCCCGACATCGTCACCTGGACGTTCCTCCCCGCTGTCACCAACCGGCGCTGTGTGCGCCACTCGATGGGGAAGACGACCGAAGGTGCGGATACGACAGCCGCGGCCGAAACACTGGAGGCGTTCTTATCTGCGCGGCTGGAACGGCTCCAGGGGGCGGGCCGGATCGCGCCGGATCACGGTCAGCAGCGGCAGCCGGTCCACCTTCACCGGCAGCGCCTCGGCCAGGGCATCCAGCAGCGCATCGGTATCGCCGGTCTCGAACATGCCGCTCACCGGCAGGTGCCGCAGCGCCGCATCGACGATGATGATCTTTCCGCTCCGATAGCGCTCCACTTCCGCCATCACCTGGTCGAGGGGGCGGCTATCAAGCAGCATCAGGCCCCGACGCCACGAGGTGCGGGTGCGCACGTCGGTCGGGTGCGGGGGGGCGAGGCCCGTTGCCGGGGCATAGCTGACCTCGTTGCCGGCCTGAACATCCACGCTGGCGCCGTCGGTTTCATTGGGATAGGCGACGCGCACGGTGTGCTCGGTCACCACCACCTTGACCCGGTTGTCCTCCTGGCCGACCGCGAAGGCGGTGCCGAGGGCGCGGGCGGTGCCGCCCGCGGCCTCCACCAGGAACGGCCGGGCGGGGTCCGGCGCCACGGTGACGAAGATCCGCCCGCCGAACAGGGTGAGGCGGCGTTGGCCGGCGGTGAAATGAATGTCGAGACTGGTGGCCGCGTCCAGCTCCAGCCGCGAGCCATCCGCCAGCGTCAGGGTGCGCCGCTCGCCCACCGCGGTCCGCTCATCGGGAAAGTATGAGGCCGGCGGTCCGAACAGGCCGGCGGCGAAGCCGCCCGTCGCCGCCACCAGCAGCAGCACCGAAAGCAGCTTCACCGCGGTCGCCTTGGCGCTGCGCTTGCGGCCGAGGGCCGAGCCGAGGCCGTGCCAGAGGTGCTCGGCGGTGTCGGCGGCCTGTCGGCGCGCCGCGCTTTCGGCCTTCCAGTCCTGGAACGCGGCCCAGTCCTGCTCCGTCTGCGCCCCGGAATGCAGATAGACCAGCCATTCCAGTGCCTCTTCCGTCAACGGATCAAGCGGCGCGTCGAGCCGGTCTGGTGCTTCGGGAGGAGATGGTCTGACGGTCATGGGTTCGTTGCGCTGATTCGTGCCCTCGCATGGAAAGACGACGGCCGGGCTCAGAACGATACCAAAAATCGCGCGCGGGCCGGGCCTGAGCTGAATAAATGTTCAGCCGTGCAGTTCGGCGAGGCTGTTCACGCAGCGGCGCAGCGCGGTGATGATGTATTTGGACACCATGCTGGGGGACACCTCCAGCCGCTGCGCGATCTGCGCGTGGGTGAGGCCCTCGATGCGGTTCAGCAACAGCGCGGCGCGGCATTTGGCGGGCAGGGCATCCAGGGTCCGCTTCACCTGGAGAAAGTCCTCGCGGGATTCCAGCAGGCGGTCGGCGGTGGGGGCGGGATCGACCAGATGCTCGGACATGTCCTCCAGATTTGCGTGGAAGCCACGGCGGCGATCGCGCCGCGCCACGTCGATCATCAGATTGCTGACGATCCGCAGCAGGAAGAAGCGCGAACTGGCCGAACTGGGCGCGTCCTGCTGATGGAAATCGGAGGCGATGTAGCGCACGAAGGCGTCCTGCACCACGTCCGCCGCCGCCTCGCGGTCTCCCAGCCTGCGGTAGGCGAAGCGATTCAGCTCCTGATAGTACAGGCGGAAAATGGCATCCAGATCGGATGCGGCCGCTGCCTGCTCGGAACCGATGCTTGTCATGCCGGCCTGCCGGTCTGCGACGAGCACACAGGCTCGTCAGGTGTGGTGCTGGCCTGGCAGCGGCCTCAGGCCATCGCGCCAAGGTCAACAATGTTGCATAACGCACCAAAAATTTACTTGCAAACGCAATGATTTATATTGGCTCCAAAGTATAGCGGCGAGGGTGGGCAAGTCATTGACATCGCCGCGCTCTTTCTCCGCGGGGCGCGGCGTGTTTCCGTGCGCGCGGGCGGGGCGTGCAAGCGGGGGCGAGCGCCGCAGGGGAAACGGCGCCGTCGCGGCTCAACGCACGAAGCTGATGGGCTGTCCGGTTTCGGGATGGGGCATCACCCCCATGGGGATGCCGTAGATGGCCTCCAGTTCCGGCGCCGTCATGATCACCTCGGGGGCGCCGCGGGCGATCAGGCGCCCGCCGTGCAGGGCGATGATCTCGTCGCAGAAGCGCGCCGCCATGTTGACGTCGTGCAGCACCACCACCACCCCGAGGCCCCGTTCGGCCGAGAGCCGCTGGACCAGGGACAGCACTTCCATCTGGTGCGCCACGTCGAGGGCGGAAATCGGCTCGTCCAGCAGCAGGCAGTCCGCATCCTGCGCCACCAGCATGGCCAGCCACACCCGCTGGCGCTCGCCGCCGGACAGGGTGTCGACGAGGCGGTCGGCGAACAGCTCCACATCGGTGAGGGCCATGGCCTCGGCCACCTTGTCGCGGTCCACCTGCCCGAAGCGGCCGAGGGCGCCGTGCCAGGGATAGCGGCCCAGCGCCACCAGTTCCTTGACCAGCATGCCGGCGGCCGGCGGCGTCTGCTGCGGCAGGTAGGCCACCTTGCGGGCGAAGGGCCGGTCGCCCCAATCCTTGAGCGCCTTGCCCTCGAAACGGATCTCGCCGGAGGTGGCCGGTTGCTGGCGCGACAGCAATTTGAGCAAGGTGGATTTGCCGGACCCATTATGTCCGATCAGCCCGACCACGCGCCGCGCGGGGAGATCAAGCGTGAGCGGCTCCAGCAGCACCCGCCCGGGAATGGCGAAGCTCACGGCGTCCAGCGCGAACATCGAGACCGCACCGGCGGCGTGCGGGGCGGGTGCGGCGCTGGTGCATTCGAGGGCAGCAAACATCAGGGGCTCCGAAATGTGCGTCGGGAGATCGGACCGCGTGCGGTCCTGCGGGAGAACCCACCGGATCGGACCGTCCGAGGCCGGGCGCTTGACGGACGTCTCCCTGCGCCTGACGGTCCGCGCGACCATATCCGCACCATGACGTCCTTGGCCATGGTGCCGGATGGCGGTTTTTCCCGACGGGCCGATCCTCCGACCATATGCCTCGATAGCGCAGGGCATGCCATGCGGTCAAAAGCCGATGCCATCGGGCATGGTTTGCTCTGTCCCGATGCGGCGGGTGGAAAGGGCGGGACCCTGATGGTCCGGGCGCTGGTCATCGCCAGTACTTCCCATGGGGTGGCGTGCGTGAGCCATTCGACGCCCTAATCTGGGCAGTTCCCGCCGCGACGGATGTTGCCAAGTCGCTCGCGATCCTGCGGAAAGCCCCCGCATCGATGTCAGGTTTACTTCATCAGATATGATTCAGGGTCGCGAAGTGGTCGGGTGTATAAATCATCCGTTCTAACGAGGGGACGCTATGCGATATTTTAAGTCGAAATAAAACATCTGAAACGCTTCCGTACAAAACAACATTATCGTGTAATATCTGCCGATCCCACGTGGGCCGTCCCATCGGTTTTTCTTCATAAAAATGCTCAATGATGTCGAAATGTTCCCAAATTGCCAATGCAAGCGCAACTGGGTCATGCCGCATGAAAAGCAAGCTGCATGTGTTGAACTCCATCAAGATTTTTGGCCGAAGCGCCGAGATGAGCGTTCGGCCTCCCGCAAGCACATACGGTTCCCACCCTTCCACGTCGATCTTCACCAAGCCTGGACGCGCGTACATGAATTGGTCCATGGACATTGCCGGCACTTCAACCTCGCCGGTCTCAGTCACAACGCTCCAGGGTCCATTGACATTGACTCGCACGGTTCCAGGTTTGTCGCTGACGGCTGCGTGAACGACTTCGACGTTGTTGAGCCCGTTAATCTGGATGTTTCGGCGCAGGCATTCGACGTTCTGCGGGACAGGTTCCACCGCAATGATGCGCAGGTCGGGGCGCTGAGCCGCGAGACTGCAGGAGAACATTCCGACATTTGCCCCGACGTCGAGGACGACAGATCCGCTGGGCAGATCCATGGCGGATGCGTACAAAGCGCTAATGTCAGAATTCCATTCCTTATACCACTCAAGGTAAATAGGAACCGTTCCGTGAATGTTGAGGTTGCGGCCAGCTGCAATGATGGTAGTTTGATAGCTCACGACACGCTCCAAATCCCAGATGTGTTTCGCCCTTATTTCAGCGCGTCGCGACCACGCTGGTGAGCAGCGGTTTCCGACCATAGTTGACACAGATCTTGCCACCTTATGCGTCCGGTGCCTCTGGGTGGCATTCCTGTACCTGGTCGCCGGGCTCCCCAAAAACCGGGAGAGGCATCCGGCCGAGCAATCGAAGTGGTACGCGGTCCCGCTCAATGCAGCGCAGGTCCATCTCGATGCACTTAAGACCTATGCAGATGATTTGTTCCGGAAAATCTGCATCACGGCCGCTCTGCGGATGGCACATTCTCGGCCCAACACGCGCCATCAGCGGTTAAAGCCGCTATGGCCGCTCGACCTTGTAGCCATCGGTCTGATGCGGACATTCCCGCACGAGCCTTCACGCGCTGGTCTGCTTGTCTATCGGCGGGCTACGCCTCGCCTCGAGATCGAGGTGCTCAAGATCCGCAGGACGCAGGTGCCCCGATCCAAGCAGAATGAGTGCAGGCAGATCTTGGAGGACCGGCTGAAACGCACCGACGTGGCGCCCCATCAGCGGTTCGTGACTATACAGCCTTCGCAGGCCGGTGCTTCTTCTCCCAGATCACCTGCCGGCGGCGAACGTGGTCCGCCTCTTGCGCAGGCGACAGGACCGCGCACCGAAGCTTCAGCCGGCAGGGCTGCGACCGTGGGGGCGCGGTGAGCATCAGCCTTCGACAGACCAAGTTCGCGCGCCCCGGCGCAAACCCCGCTCTCCGGGCGCCCACCTTGGGGTGTCGTTTCAGGCTGAGACGAACCCTCGGCCGGTGTCGGCTTGCCGTCGGTGAGCTCGATCCAGCGCGCATCCTGCTCATCCCGTTCCAACGCCGTCAGTTCGGCGCCGTGGTCAGCGAGCTGTTGGCATCCCGGCGTCGGCCGAAATTATCCGGTCCGGGGTTGAAGCCAAAGGTCCTCCAGGTAAGCGTTGGCGGCGTCCTTGGAACGAAACGGGCCTGCGTGGATCATCCGCTCGCTATCAACCAGATAAAATCCATATTTCGTGTACCCATCTGGCACGACCATATGTAAGTCATCGAGCAAGATCACCTCGAGATCCGCAGGCCGTGCCATCTACCTTCTCCAATCTCCGATCCAGGCCCTTATCGGGAGGAAATTACTCGCTGTCCCCCAATTGGGACTATGACTCTTGGGCTTGCCGCTCTTGTGCTGGGTGCGGGATGGCGCGCTAACTCTTCACAGCTCTCGCGCGGCGCGCCTTCTGCCTGGCAGCTTCCGCGCGATCCGCTTCCGCCTTCTCGCGCGCCTCGCGCAGGGCCTTCAGGCGGGCGATCTTCTCGTGCGCGGCATCGGCGGCCTGATCGACTGGAGAGGCCGCAGGCGCGGCGTGCTGGCCAGCGAAGGCCGCGTTGGCCCGGGCCTTGAGGTCGGCGGAACTGGTCACGGGGCGCTCCCTCGTCGTCACTGCTGGAGTTCAATCTGATTCCCGAACCGAGGGCGAGGTGCGCGCTCTACAGCCGCGACAGGAGTTCCGCTTTCTTCGCGCCAAACTCGTCGTCGGAGAGGATGCCCTTCTGGTGAAGGTCCGCAAGGCGCTCGATCCGCGAGAAAATCTCCTCGTCTGAACCGCCCGACCCCGCGCCGATGGGCGGGTTGGCGATTGGAGCGTTCTGCGACGGCGGCGGGGAAGGCGTCCATGCCGGCGCCGGCTCGACGTGAGGTGGCGCCTGGAACGAAGGCGTGTGATCCTGCCCGGGCATGCCGAGGGGCACCTGTGGCAAATCGGCGACCCGCACCACGCCATACTGGCTGGTGAAGGTGATCGACTGGTCGCCGCCCTGCTGCTGCGAGAATCCGCCGATCGCATGATCCCCGATATCATAGACCGCGATGTGGCCGTTTTGGTCGATGGCCAGACGGCGGGTGCTCGGGAACACGGCATAATGCAGGTTGTTCTGCGAGCCGGTGGAGGATGGCGCGCCCAGTTCCGCCGGCCAGCGGTTTGCGAACGCGCCGGGGACGAAGAAGCTGGAGCCGGTCGAGCCGCCCGATTGGCTCTGGCTTTGCGAGGACATCGGCGGCGGCAGGAACGGGGACGATTGCTGCAGGGCCGAAGACAGCTCATTGCACAGCGCGTCGACGCGATACTTCAACTGATTGTTGAACATATCGCCGATCATGATCATTCCGCCCTGGGACCATTGTCCCATGCCGCCGAATTCCCAGTGATTGAACTGCGCTTGCCGGCCTCCGCCGGCGGCCACCGAAATCAGCAGGGACGTCACGGCTTCGGTGCTGAAGCCGTGCCGGCTTGCGGCCGCTTCGACCATCCGTCGTCCATCGTCAGTCAGAGCTTGCATGGGAACCCGTACCTTCAAGCGATGTGGGACGCACCAGAGCTGTTTGATACCGCAAACTCCTCACCTTGGCATTCAGCACTTGGGCGATGGCCCTATGGGGCACTGCGCACACCCTGCCGCACACGGCCGCCGCCTGCCTTATGCAGAACGGCGCGCCGGCGTGGGAGGCGGCAGGGGGCCTCGGCATGTCGCCGGCACGGGTGGAGCGCACATTCTGAAAGCCGCTGCGGCCGGATCTAGGCCCGCGAAAAGAGGCTCAATCGGGGAGGAAACGGTGGAGATGCCCACCTGCCAAAATCGGAAACCGGCGGACATCTGGTGGGCCCGGAGGGACTCGAACCCCCAACCAGACCGTTATGAGCGGTCAGCTCTAACCATTGAGCTACAGGCCCCGCGCTGTACCTAGCAACGTTGGGGCCGGCGAACAACCACGCCTGTGGCGATCTCAGGCCGGCCGCGCCAAGCGCCCCATTGGCGCCGCCTTCCCGGCGTGATCTAGAGGCCGGGCGCCGTGCCGCGCCAGGGCGCGAATCTCCGCGGGCCCATGGGCGCGGCGGTGCGGGCAAGGTGAGGGTTGCGGCATGAGGTTTGCGAAAACGTGGAACGCGGCGCTGGGGGCAGCCGCCATGGCCGCCGTGGTGGGCGCGAGCCTGCCGGCCCAGGCCGAGGATGTGGCCCGCGCCACGCTGAGCGTGGTCGGTCAGGGCCGGGCGGCGGCGCGGCCGGATCTGGCGCTGGTCACCACCGGCGCGGTGTCCACCGGCAAGACGGCGGAAGAAGCGCTGGCGGCCAATTCCAAGGCGATGGAGCAGGTGATCGCCGCCATCAAGGAGGCGGGCATCGAGGCGAAGGACATCACCACCTCCGGCTTCTCCGTGCAGCCGCAATATTCCTACCCCGCCCAGGGCTCGCGCGAAGCGCCCAAGCTGGTCGGATATGAGGTGCGCAACGGCGTCACCGTGAAGGTGCGCGAACTGGTGGGCATCGGCCCGCTGCTGGACAAGGTGGTGCAGTCGGGCGCCAACCAGGCCAGCGGCCTGACCTTCCTCTCCGCCAATCCGGAGGCGCTGCAATCCCAGGCCCGGGTGGCGGCAGTGAAGGACGCCATGGCCCAGGCCGCGGTGGTGGCCGAGGCGTCCGGCGTGCGCCTGGTGCGCATCCGCCGCATCGAGCCGCGCGGCGAGGGGGGGATGCCGGTCTCGCCCATGCCCATGCTGATGAAGGCGGACGCCCGATCGGCCCCGCCGATCGAATCCGGCGAGACCGAGGCCCGTGCGCAGATGGCCATCGTCTATGAGATCGAGCCGCGCTGACACCGACCGCTGATACCGGCCAACGGACGCAGGCTGTCAGGCGACCGTCTGCGCACCGGCGGCGGGTGCGGTGCCCCATTGCACCGCGCCCGGCGGCACCAGGAGGGTGAGGGCGCCGGGCATGACCTCATAGCGCAGCGGCAGGGTTTCCCGGGTGATCTCGCCATCGGTGGCCACCCAGGCCCGGCGCCGCCGCGTGCCGTGAATGGTGACGGAGCGGGCCTGGAACGAGTGGATGCCGGGATTGTTGCGCCAGTTTTCCACCAGCAAATCGGCGCCGGCCTTGATCTTGGCGATGGCGCCGCGCTCTTCGGCCACATGGATCTCCAGCAGGCCGGTATCCAGCCGCGAGCGATGCCAGCCCGGGGCGTCGAACGGATTGCTGGTGACCAGGGCCGCATAGGCGTCGATCCGCTCCCGCCGGCCTTCGATCTCGATTTCCAGCGACAGGCGGCCGGAACGCATCACCGCCTTCCACAGCGCCAGGAACCAGCCGACGATGCGCCCGCTGTTGTGGCGCCCGGCCTCGCGGGCCATGGCCATCTGGGTGAAGAAGCCCACCCCGGATACCCCATGGAAGGCCCGGCCGTTCAGCGTTGTGACATCGATGCGCATGGGCTTGGCGGTGGCGAGCGCCGCCAGCGCGCCCTTGAGGTCGCGCGGCAGGCCGATGTCATAGGCCAGCAGGTTCATGGTGCCGAGCGGCAGGATGCCCAGCGCCACGTCGGTGCCGGCCAGCACCGAGGCGGCATAGCTCAGCGTTCCGTCGCCCGCACCTACCACCA
Organism: Azorhizobium sp. AG788; assembly: GCF_943371865.1. Lineage (GTDB taxonomy): Bacteria > Pseudomonadota > Alphaproteobacteria > Rhizobiales > Xanthobacteraceae > Azorhizobium. Next base: position 322,761 of record NZ_CALRWL010000002.1, read on the forward strand.
GGGTGTCGAAGCCGTCGCGCTGCGCATGCTTGATGGCGTGGACCATCTTGCGGCCTTCGGCCAGCACCACCTCCACCTCCCGATCTGGGCCGGTGAGGATGTCGTCAATCTCGCGCGCGGTCTTGTCCGCACCGAGATCCAGCAAGGTGCCGGCCTTTGAGTTGAGTACAACGCGTGTCCGGCCCATGGTGATGCCTCCAGTCCGCGATAACATCCGGGAAGCGGATCGGGTTCCCGACACGCACGCCGCTTCATCCCCCAGCCAAACGGCGAAACTCGGGCACCGGGGGCGCGGGATGGAGGGGGCGCCTGCGGGGCCGAAGCAGCGTATTCTATCGCCAGTGGATAAGGAGCCTGAGACCATGACGATGCCGGAGACACGGGGCAAGCGCGACTCGATCTTGCGCCTGCGGGCGGGACTGCTGCTGCTGATCGCGCTGCTGCTGTTCTCGTTCAGCGGCGGGACGTTCGTGGCGCGGCAGTTCAATCTGAACCTGTGGTGGGCGCTCCTCATCGCGCTGGGCTTTGTGCTGCTGATCGGCTTCGGGGTGATGCAACTGACCAACAAGAGCTATCTGGCCATTGCGGTGGTGGTGACGGCGCTCACCGCCTATCTGGCCTATGATTTCCTGCATGATGCCATGCAATGGAGCAGCACGGTTTCGCTGGTGCTGGCGGCGATCCCGCTGGCGATCCTGGCTGCGGCCTTCTGGGATTTCCGCCGCCTCAAGGCCGAGCTGCGATTGTGGGCCGACCGGCGCTAGGCCGGAAAGCCGCAGGCGGGCGGGGAACGAAAGCTTTGCCATGGGGTTGTCGCGCGGTGCCTGTGACGGAGCCTCGCCATGTTGAAGTACGCGGTCATCTTCCTGATTCTCTCGCTGATTGCCGGCGCCATGGGCTTCATCACCGTGTCCCAGGTGGCGCGGAAGATCTCCCTGGTGCTGTTCGCCCTGTTCCTGGGGATGGCGCTGCTGGTGGCCGGGTTCGTCCTGCTGCTGGCCAAGGCCACCAGCGCCGGCACCTTGCCGGTGGCGCTCCCGCTCCTGGCGTGAAGACAGGCCCCTGCGACGCCTTCCCTGTTGAGCCGGACGCGCCGCCGCAATAGCCTTGCGCCAGGTGGCCGGTGCGGCTGCCTCAAGATCCAGAGGAGAAGACTATGCGTCGGCTCGTCCGTGCGGCCTTGTTCGGAGTGGCGGCTTTGGCCGCAACCCCGGCGCTGGCCCAGCAGAAGGTGGTGAATGTCTTCAACTGGTCGGATTATATCGACCAGAGCGTGCTGGAGGACTTCACCAAGGAGACCGGGATCAAGGTCCGCTACGACGTGTTCGACAGCAATGAGGTGCTGGAAACCAAGCTTCTGGCCGGCAAGACCGGCTATGACGTGGTGGTGCCGTCCGGCTCGTTCATGCAGCGGCAGATCAAGGCCGGCGTGTTCATCAAGCTGGACAAGTCGAAGATCCCGAACCTGCAATATGCGTGGCCGGAAATCACCAAGCGGCTGGCGGTCTATGACCCGGGCAATGAATATGCCGTCAACTATATGTGGGGCACCACCGGCATTGGCTACAATGTGGACATGGTGAAGCAGCGCCTCGGCGATGTGCCCATGAACACCTGGGACATCGTGTTCAAGCCGGAGAATCTCTCCAAGCTGAAGGATTGCGGCGTCTATATGCTGGATGGGCCGGAGGAGGTCATTCCCTCCGCCATGCGCTATCTCGGCCTCGATCCGGATTCCAAGAAGCCGGAGGATATCGCCAAGGCCGGCGAACTGCTGATGAAGATCCGTCCCTTCATCCGCAAGTTCGATTCGTCCGCTTATATCAACGCGCTGGCCGGCGGCGACATCTGCCTCGCGGTGGGCTGGTCCGGCGACGTGTTCCAGGCCAAGAAGCGCGCCGAGGAGGCGGCCGGAAAGACCAAGAAGAAGCCGGTGGTGTTGAACTATGTCATCCCCAAGGAAGGGGCGCTGATGTGGTTCGACAACTTCGCCATCCCCAAGGACGCGAAGAATATTCCGGAAGCGCTCGCCTTCATCGACTACATGATGCGCCCCGAAGTGGCGGCGAAGAATTCCGATGCCATCGCTTATGCCAACGGAAACCTCGCCTCGCAGAAGTTCATCAGCAAGGCGGTGCTGGACAATCCGGCCATCTATCCGACGCCGGAAGTGTTCGCGCAGCTGTTCACGGTGACCAACAATCCGCAGGACGTGCAGCGGGTCATCACCAAGACCTGGAACACGTTCAAGCGCGGCAAATAGGCCGTCGCGGCGTCGCCGCGATCCCAGGCCGAAATCCAGAGGCCCGCACGGCAGTCACCGTGCGGGCCTCGATCATTTCAGGGGGCATTGTTTCAACGGGCATTGTTTCAAGCGCCCGTGTTTCAGGGCGGGGGCACGATCCCGGGGCGTCGGCGTTGCGTCTGCGCGGGTCAGGCCACGCGCCCGCCCTTGAACGGCGCCATGCCCTCGCGGGCCAGTTCGTCGGCGCGCTCGTTCAGTTCGTTGCCCGCATGGCCCTTCACCCAGTGCCAGGCGATGTCGTGGGACTTGAGCGCCGCATCGAGCCGCTCCCACAGATCCTGGTTCTTCACCGGCTTCTTGTCCGCGGTCCGCCAGCCGTTGCGGCGCCAGCCGGCCATCCACTTCATCACGCCGTTGCGCAGATATTCGCTGTCCGTATGAAGATCGACCGCGCAGGGCTTCTTCAGCGCTTCCAGGGCGCTGATGGCCGCGGTCAGCTCCATGCGGTTGTTGGTGGTGAGGACTTCGCCGCCGGACAATTCCTTGCGATGGGCGCCCGAGATCAGGATGGCGCCCCAGCCGCCGGGCCCCGGATTGCCCGAACAGGCACCGTCGGTCCAGATTGCAATGCGGCCGCTCATGAATTCATCCCATAGTCGCGCGCGCTCGCCACCGCGCGGTGAAAGCGCAGCTTGCGCAGATATTCCAACGGATCCTTGGGGCGCACCAGGGCGCCTTCGGGCACGTTCAGCCAGTCCACCAGCCGGGTGAGCAGGAAGCGCAAAGCCGCGCCGCGGGCCAGGCAGGGGAGCGCTTCCACCTCGCCGGGGGTGAGCGGGCGCACCGCCTGATAGCCCTGCAACAAGGCGCGGCCCTTGGTGGCGTTGAACGCCCCATCGGCTTCGAAGCACCAGGCGTTGAGGCACACCGCCACGTCATAGGCGAGCAGATCGTTGCAGGCGAAATAGAAGTCGATGATGCCGGACAGACGGTCGTCGAGGAAGAACGCGTTGTCCGGGAACAGATCCGCGTGGATGACGCCGGCCGGCAGGCCGCGCGGCCAGGTGCGTTCCAACTGCGCCAGTTCGTCGGCGATGGTCAGCGCGAGGCCGGGATGCACCGTGTCCGCGCGCGCCGATGCCGCCTCGAACAGCGGCCGCCAGCCGGGCACGGAAAGCGCATTGGCGCGGGTGAGGGCGAAGCCGGCCCCGGCCAGATGCAGTTGGGCGAGGCCCCCGCCCAACTGGGCGCAGTGTTCGGCGGTGGGCCGGCGCACGGAGACGCCCGGCAGGAAGGTCACCATGGCACAGGGCCGGCCCGCCAGCGTGCCCAGCATGGCGCCGTCGCGGGTGGCCACCGGCTGCGGGCAGGAGATGCCGTGGGCGGCCAGATGCTGCATCAGGCCGATGAAGAACGGCAGGTCCGCCGGGTCCACGCGCTTTTCATAGAGCGTGAGGATGAAGGTGCCGCCGGTGGTCTGCACCAGGAAATTGGAGTTCTCGACCCCCTCAGCAATGCCGTGGAAGGAGACCAAGGTGCCGATATCGTAATGGGCCAGAAAGTCGGACAGGCCTGCGGCGGATACGTCCGTATAAACAGCCACGCTTTACTCCGCTGCGTCGTCGCGCAGGGCGCGGGGCAGGGGGAAGAAGACGTCTTCCTCCGCTGCGGTGACGGTTTCCACTTCGACGGCATAGCGCTCGGCGAAGGCATCGATGATTTCTTCCACCAGCACCTCGGGTGCCGAGGCGCCGGCGGTGATCCCCAGCGAGGTCAGCCCGGACAGGCGGGTCCAATCCAGATCGGCCGCGCGCTGCACCAGGATGGAAACGGCGCAGCCCTCGCGCTCGGCGGTCTCGCGCAGGCGCTGGGAATTGGAGGAATTGGGCGCGCCCACCACCACCATGGCCTGCACCTGCGGCGCCACGCGCTTCACCGCCTCCTGGCGATTGGTGGTGGCGTAGCAGATGTCTTCCTTGTGCGGGACGGCGATGGACGGGAAGCGCGTGCGCAGGATGGCGACGATCTCCGCCGTATCGTCCACGGACAGGGTGGTCTGGGTGACATAAGCGAGATTGTCGGGATCGGCGGGGACGAGGCTGCGCGCGTCCGCCGCGGTCTCCACCAGGGTGACGGCGCCATCGGGCAATTGGCCCATGGTCCCCACCACCTCGGGGTGGCGGGCATGGCCGATCAGCAGGATCTGGCGTCCCCGCTTGTGGTGGATCTGCGCCTCCCGATGCACCTTGGTCACCAGGGGGCAGGTGGCATCGATGGCGAACAGATTGCGGGCGGCAGCGGCTTCGGGAACGGATTTGGCCACCCCGTGGGCGGAGAAGATCACCGGCGCGTCGCCCGGCGGGACCTCGTGCAGTTCCTCGACGAAGACGGCGCCCTTCTTGCGCAGGCCGTCCACCACATATTTGTTATGGACGATCTCGTGCCGCACATAGACCGGCGCCCCGTGGATGGCGAGGGCCCGCTCCACCGCATCGATGGCCCGCACCACGCCGGCACAGAAGCCGCGGGGGGCGCAGAGCAGAATGCGAAGAGGGGGCTTGGACGCGTCCATGGTCGATCTGGGTTCCCGGTTCCCGGAGGTCTGCTGGGAAATGGGATCGCCGCGGCCCTCCTGTCAAGCGCCGGGCCGTCGGGCCGACATCTGGGGCGGTGGGGAACGCTAATCCTGGGTCGCCGCGAAGGCGCGCTCAGGTCCCGACCTGGGTCTCGTCGGTCAGGCCGGAGCCGAGGGCCAAGAACCGCGACGCGCTGAAACGCGGGGTGCCGTGGGTGAGGTGGACATCGGCGATGCGGCGCTCCTCGGGCACATGCTGGTGGCCGTTGCGGAGCCGGGTATTGGTGATCTTGCGCCGCACGATGCGAATCTCATTGACCGAGGCATGGGAGGCCAGGGTCTTGGCGCGGAACTTCTGGTATTCCATCTCGCTCATCACTTCGAGATTTCGGGCCACCGGGTCGATGATGATCCATGCGGTTCCGCGCTGAGCGGCGATCATGACGTCGCGGGCGCTTTCATTCATCCGGCTGAGATAGGCCTGGACCCGCGGCGCATCGAAGGTGCGGGCATTGTGGCGGGCGTCGAGATAATTGGAGAAGCCCTGGGCCAGGGACACGATCTGGCCGATCAGCAGGGAGGTGAACAGGATGTAGGGGGCAAAACCGCCCTCGAACTGCATCAGCCCGGCACCGAGGCCGGCGGTCACAACGGCGGCGCGGGGCGCCTCCGACCAGACGCCGTCGAGCAGATGAGCGCCGAGACCAAGTTCCTTGGCCCGCAGTTCATCCATGAGGTGGGCATGAGGCAGCAAGCGCATTCCCAGATCATCCCTCGATCAATCAAGCCCGCGCCGCATCGTGAAGAGCGGCATGCGCGGCTGCGTGGACGGTAAAACGCAAAACTTTACAATGCATGCCCAGGTCCGATCCCGGACGCCGACAGCGACCGTGGCGGGTATGACCGCCGACGACCGTAACGGCCTGCCGGCCGCTGTCATGCTTGGACTGCTGCGGAAACGCAGAACGCTGCAGACACAAGGTTCGGTCCCGGACCGGGAACGCTTTCCGCCAAAGCTCGGTCGCATCGGCGGCGATGCGGGCAAAGCCAGCACCTCCCGGACACGCTAAGCTGCGTCGCGGAAGCTGCCACCAGAAAGCTGCCGTTGCCAAAGCCGGCACCTTAGTCACACGTGGTTCTGTCAAAGGCCATCTAATTCACGCACGGGATGCGGATTCGCCGGACCGCCGTCGTCCACCTTCCCCTCGGTCGCCAGGCACTCCTTCAGCCGGGTAACCTAAAACATCCATTATGAACGCAAATGGCCTAAGTCACTGACATATGCAAGCGGTTCCATGGTGCGCGAGAGAATATCATTTCGCCATCCCCCAAATGGGGGCATGAACTGACACGCTGTACGCTCGCCTGAATTGCATAGCGTGCTAACAATACATCGAACTCAGTGCGCATATACCGCATTTGGGGTACGGTTTGGCCATTGTGCGGTTCGCCACAGTCTTGCGGCTGCGACTCGATGCCTGGACCAGAACGTGCCTGGCGCCGGTGCCACGTGCTCAAGAAAACGTCAGAATGACCGCTCGCAAGCACCATTCCCGGACATTTGCCCCGCATGGGCGCGCCGCTGGTCCATGGGCGTACGGGGCAGGGGGCAGGCAATTGCATCGCCGGCGCGAAAGGCCTATGTTGCTGTCATCCCGGACAATCGTGAGAGATCCGCGGCTCGCCTCCCGGAACGGGGGCGGACCAAAGCGGATCTGCATGCGTCCGTCGCCCCGCGTCCCAAGAGAAGCCAAGAGGCCGCCATGTCCAACCCTGCCCCGCTGATGCCCAAGGCGACCGCCGTGTGGCTGGTCGAGAACACGGCTCTGACCTTCGAGCAGATCGGCGATTTTTGTAAGCTTCATCCCCTGGAGGTGAAGGGCATCGCCGACGGTGAAGTCGCCCAGGGGATCAAGGGGCTCGACCCCATCTCCACCGGCCAGCTCACCCGTGAATCCATCGACATGGGCGAGAAGAACCCGAACTTCCACCTCAAGCTGCTCGAGTCGAAGGTACGCCTGCCCGAGCCCAAGCGTCGCAAGGGGCCGCGCTATACGCCCGTGTCGCGCCGGCACGATCGCCCCAATGCGATCCTGTGGCTGACCCGCAACCATCCCGAGCTCAAGGACGCCCAGATCATCCGCCTGGTGGGCACCACCAAGGCCACCATCCAGGCGATCAAGGAGCGGACCCACTGGAACTCGGCCTCGCTGGCGCCCATGGATCCGGTGACGCTGGGTCTGTGCAGCCAGATCGACCTGGACATGGAAGTGCAGCGCGCGGCCAAGGATCGGCCGGCCTCGGCCACCGCCGAGGAGCGCGGCGCCACCTTGCTGCCGGCGGACCTCACCACCCACCGGGACGAGCCGGCGCCCAGCGGCCGCAAGGAATCGCTCGATCTGGAGACCGTGTTCGCCAAACTCGGCGGCTCGCGCCGCGGCGAGGATGACGACGAGGATTGATGCCGTGCCCCGGGCGCTCCCGCGGGGGCGCCCGGGTCGGGACGGGGAACACCCCTTAAGACAATGGCGCCGCCCGTGGAGGGCGGCGCCATTGTCGTATGACGCGGTGTCTTATGTGGGGAATTGTGGGTCAGTGGGCCATCAACACCGGCACCGTCATGCTCTCGAGGATGTCGCGGGTGACCCCGCCGAGAACCATCTCGCGCAGGCGGGAATGGCCATAGCCGCCCATGACCACCAGGTCCGCGCCCTGATCGGAGACCTCGTTGAGGATCGCCGCGGACACGCTCTCGCCGGAGCCGAGCACCAGATGGCGCAGGTTCGCGGACAGGCCATGATGGCCCAGATGCCGCTCCAGGTCCGCCGCCGCCGGGGTGGTGTCGTCATCGTCATGCCGCCGAACCGAGAACACTTCCAAGTGCTTGGCATGGTGCAGCAGGGGGAAGCTCTCCGCCAAGGCGCGGGCGCTGGCGCGGCTGCCGTCCCAGGCCACCACCACCCGGTTCAGGGCGAAGGGGGGCTTCTGGACATAAGGCACCAGCAGGACCGCGCGCCCGGAATCCATCAGGGCCGCCTCGGCGATCACCTCTTCCGGCCCCGGCCGATCGGGATCGGGCTGGGCGACCACGGTCAGGTCGAACAGCCGCGAAAGTTCCGCAAAGCTCCGCGCCGCCTCACCCAGCGACGCGGAGAGGGTGCGCACGCTGCTCCCGACGCCGGCCTCGGTGGCGATGGCGGTGAATTTTGCCGCCGCCTTCTCGGCCGCGACCTCGTTGTCGCGAATCTGCTGGTCGATGAAGTCGGTGGGGAGGGCTCCCATGTAAAAGGGCGGCACGTCCAGCTCATAGGTCACCGCAAGGCCGGTGAGATGCGCCTTGAAGGCGCCGGCCAAGGCCGCGGCATAATGCGCGGCAGGATCGCGCTCCGCGCCCTGGGTGAGGTTAACCAGAATGTCCCGGATCATGGAGGGGTCTCTCTAAAGCCGCGTCGAAGCCACGACTTTACCCTAAACCGCGATCAGAACAGTTCCTTGACCCGCCGCAAACATCGGCTTTTCAAAAGGAAAACGCGGCCGCCCGGGGGGAAGGCGGCCGCGTCATATGGAACCCAGAGTTTGGGGGAGAACTGAAGGTCCCATGCATCTAACGCGATGCCCAAAATCAGGTTCCCTCGGAGATGAAAAATAATCCCCATGGCTCGCGCCCGGCCCCGAACACATTTACATCCTCCCATGGCGCCGTCGTTGGCGTCAGTGGTGGCGTGCGCATGACCCCCGATCTGAGTATCGTCGTTCCGGTCTTTAACGAGGCCAGCGGCCTGCCATTCTTCCATCAGCGCCTGTCGGCCTGCGCCCGGGCGGTCGCCGATGCGCGCGGCATGCGCATTGAGATCGTCTATGTGGACGACGGCAGCCGCGACGACACCGCCGCGATCGCGTCGGAGCTGCCCGCCCTGGGCCTCGACGTGCAGGTGGTGGCGCTCTCGCGCAATTTCGGCAAGGAATCGGCCCTTCTGGCCGGGCTCGACCACGCCCGTGGCGATGCGCTGCTGTTCATGGACGGCGATGGCCAGCACCCCCCGGAAATGATCGAGACCTTCGTGTCCTTGTGGAAGGACGAGGGCTTCGACGTGCCTTATGCCATCAAGGCCGACCGCTCCGACGAGCCGATGCCGCGCCGGATGTTCGTGAGGGTATTCTACCGCCTGCTCAATTTCGGCGCATCTTCCCGCATTCCCGAGGATGCGGCGGATTTCCGCCTGCTCTCGCCCCGCGCCACCGCGGCCCTGCGCCGTCTGCCGGAGCGCAATCGCTTCTTCAAGGGCCTGTCCAGCTGGATCGGCTTCCGCCAGAAGGCGGTTCCCTATCGCCCTGCCGCCCGCGAGCACGGCTCCAGCAGCTGGAGCTTCCTGCGCCTGCTGGGCTTGTCCATGGAGGCGCTGACCTCATTCTCGCCCGCCCCCTTGCGGCTCGCGGGCCTCGTGGGGGCGCTCCTGGCCGGGGCGGCGTTCCTGTATGGGTCGTGGATCGTGGTGGAGCGCCTGCTCTGGGGCATTCCCTTGCCCGGCTACCCGTCGGTGGTGGTGGGGCTCATGGTCATCGGCGGCGTGCAACTGCTGGTGATCGGCATCATGGGCGAGTACATCGCCCGCATCCTGTCTGAAATCAAAGCGCGTCCGGTCTATTTCGTCGCCGATCATGCGGTCCGCCATGCGGAACCCGCCGGCGAGCGTCCGGCCGCCGTGGACCTGCCCAAGGTTTTGCCGTGAAGCGTATTGTGATCTGTGCGGACGACTATGGGATCGCTCCCGGGGTCTCCGAGGCCATTCGCGCGTTGCTCTCGGAGCGGCGCATCAATGCCACGTCGGTCATGACGGTGTTGCCGGACCTCCTGGAGGAGGCCGACGCCCTGCTGCCCATGACCGGCGGACAGGCGTCGATCGGTCTGCACCTCACCCTGACCGGCAACTTCGAGCCCCTGACCCACGGCTTCCGCGGGGCGACCTTCCCCTCGCTGAGCAAGCTGATGGCGCTGGCGTTTGCCCGCCGGCTCGACCCGGTGAACGTCAAGGCCGAGGTGGAAACCCAGTTCATGGCCTTCGAGGAGGCGTTCGGCCGCGCCCCGGACCATGTGGACGGCCACCAGCATGTGCATCTGCTGCCCATCGTGCGCGAGGCCGTGCTGGATGTGACCCGCCGCCGGGCCCCCAATGCCTGGGTACGGGACTGCACGCCGGCGGCCGGTGCGCTCAAGGGGCTCGATCCCAAAGGCCGGTTCATCGGGGCTTTGGCGCGGGGGCTGGCGGAACAGGCGGCGGCTGCCGGCCTCGCCACCAACCGGGGCTTTGCCGGTGCCTACAACTTCAAGGTGGGGACCAATTACGGCCGCATCCTCACCCATTTCCTCGCCGCTTTGGGTGATGGCGGACTGGTCATGGTCCATCCGGGCCATGTGGATGATGCGCTGCGCGCCCGTGATCCCCTGACCGGACCGCGGGAAGCAGAATATGACGTACTGGCCGGTGCCGCCCTGCCGCAGATCCTGCTCAGCACCCACGCCCAGTTGCGCTGACAGATCCTGGAGCGGTCAGGGCGCCTTGGCGGGGGGCTTGGCATCGTCCGTTGCCGGACGATCCTCGGGCTTGGGGTCATAGGCGAACGACAAGGCGTGATAGAGCGGCTCCGGCGCCAGCAGGCGCGAGGTGCTGGCGCCCAGCAGTGCGGTGGCGAGCAGCGGCACCACCAGATGGACCTCGTTGGTCATCTCCATCACGATGATGAAGGCAGTCAGCGGCGCCTGCACCACGCCGGCGAAATAGCCGACCATGCCCAGCATCGCCAACGCCCGCACATCCACGTTCGGCAGGAAGTTCTGCAATGAGGCCCCGACGCTGGCACCCACGGACAGGGACGGCGAGAACAGTCCGCCCGGTATGCCGCTGGCGGATGAGATCAGGGTGGAGGCCAATTTGACCGGGGCATACCACCAGGGGGTTGTGATGCCCTGTTCCAACAGGTCCCGGGTCGGACCGTAGCCGGAGCCGCCCGCAAATCCATCGGTAAGCAGGGCCAGAAGCGCCACCGCGAGACCGCACAGGCCGCCGTAGAGCCAGGGCCGGCGCTTCAGCGGGCCGAAGATGCGCCCACGGGCTTTCGACATGGCCACCAGGCCACGGGAGAAGATCGCCCCGCCGATGCCGCCGGTGATGGCGCACACCACCACGGCGGTCCAGCCGATCGGCGGGAATTCCTCCGCCGGGATCGCGCCGAAGTAGGAATACTGACCGACCAGCATCAGGCTGACCAAGCCCGAGATCACCACCGCCGCGGAGATCAGGCCGGTGAGGCGCTTGTCATAGGACTTTGCCATTTCCTCGATGGCAAACATGACGCCGGCCAGCGGCGTGTTGAAGGCTCCGGCGATTCCTGCGGCGGCGCCCACCAGAATGAGCCCGTTGGCGCGCCCGATGCCCACCAGACCGGCCAGTGCCACCATGATGGCGCAGCCCAACTGCACGGTCGGCCCCTCGCGGCCGATGGAGGCGCCCACCGCCAAGCCGGCGATGGTCAGGCCGATCTTCCCGAGCGTCACCTTAGCGCTGAGAAGCCGGGCGCGGTGGGCGGGAATGCCGGAGCGGCGGGCGGCGATGGCCTGGGGAATGCCGCTACCCTGGGCGCCGTCAAAAAAGCGCACGGTGAGCCAGGCAAACAGGGCGAAGCCGCCGGGGGTCAGGATCAGCAGCGCATAGGGCGCCCGATGCATGATCGCCACATAGACGTCCTGCGCCCGATCCGCCACGGCGGCGAAGGCCACCGAGGCGACGCCGACCGCCACCGCCCCAAGTATGAATACCAGGCGGCGCTTCCAGAGGGTCTTGGAGGTCAAGGCGACGCGAATGCGCCGCAGGTCGCGATCAAACATCATGCGTCCTCGCCCTGCCGCCGCAACGGCATACCGTCGGAGAGCCGCGCACGGAGGTGCGAAGCCCCGTGAGCGGTTACAGGGCGGGAGTGGGGAGCGTCAATGCATCATGCGGGCTGCGGGGCAAAAGCCTGCCCGGAAACCAGCGGACGCGGCATGGTGTTCCCCGAAAGCACCAGGGCGCGGTCATGCAACGCCGTCAGGGTCGCCCGGTGGCCGATGGACAAGACCGTCGCCTCCGGCAGGCGGGTGTGCAACAAGCCATAGAGGGTGGCTTCCGACCCCTCGTCGAGAGCGGCCGTGGCTTCGTCCAACAGGAGCACGTCGGGCATCGCCAGCAACGCACGGGCGATGGAGAGGCGCTGCTGCTCGCCCAATGACAGCACATGCGGCCACAGCAAGGTCTCTTCCAGACGCGGAACCAAGGCGCCGAGGCCCACTAGTTCCAGTACGTTGCTCAATTGGGCGGTGCTGAAGGCTTCGGCCGGCAGCGGATAGGCCAAGGCAGCATTCAGCGGGCCCACCGGCACATACGGGCGCTGCGGCAGGATCATCAGCCGGGTGCCTTCGGGCAGGGCGATCTCGCCGCTCCCGAACGGCCAGATGCCGGCGATGGCACGGAACAGAGTGGTCTTGCCCGCGCCCGACGGACCGACCACCAGCACCCGTTCGCCTTTCTCCAGCGCCAGTGTGTCCACGCTGACGATGGAGAGGTCATTGGGCAGGCGCACGTCCATGCGGGCCAATTGCAGCGCCGGGCTGCCGGCGGGGGCGATGCTGTGCGGGAATGCCCGCGCGCCATCGTCCAGCTTGGCCGCGCCCATGGCGGCTTCGAAGCCGGTGAGGCGGTTCACCACCGAGGTCCATTCCGCGAGGGTGGAGTAGGAACTGATGAAGAAGGAGAAGGCGCCCTGCACCGAGCCGAAGGCCGAGCCGGTCTGCATCAGCACGCCCAATTGGATGGCGCCGGCGAAGTAGCCGGGTGAGACCACCACATAGGGGAAGATGCTGGAGATCTGATTGTAGCCCGCGGTGAACCAAGTCAGGCGCTTCTGCGCCTTCATCAGGCCGATATAGTTGCCCCAGATGCGGGAGAAACGGCCATCGAGCTTGCGGCCCTCGGCATCTTCGCCGGCCAGCATGGCGATCTGCTCGCTGTTTTCGCGCACCCGCACCAGATCGACGCGGAAGTCCGCTTCATAGCGCTGTTGGTCGAAGTTCAAGCGGACCAATGGCTTGCCGATGAGATGGGTGATGAGCGTGCCGATGGCGGCATAGATCAGCGCCGCCCAGAACAGATAGCCGGGGATGTGCAGATCCAGGCCGAACAAGGCGAAATCGATCTGCCCCGAAAGCCCCCACAAGATGACGCTGAAGGAAACCAGCGATACCAGGGTGCCGAGCAGGCCGACGCCGACGCCGATGGTCTGGCTGACAAACAGGTTCACATCCTGGGCGATGCGCTGGTCGGGGTTGTCCGCGGCATCGCCCGAGAGGCGCAGGCGATAATGGGTCTCGTCCGTGAGCCAATGCTCGAGATAGCGCCGGGTGAGCCACCGGCGCCAGCGGATCTCCAGCCACTGCTTGAGATAGACTTGATACACCGCGATGCAGATGGCCCCGGCGGCAATGGCGCAGAACACCAGCAATTGATATTTGAACGCGGCAAAATCCTTTTCCTGGATCGCGTCATAGAAGGCGGCGTTCCACTTGTTCAGCAGAACAGTGGCGTAGACCCACCCGAGTTCCAGGGCGATCACCGCCGCGAGCAGCCCGAGGGCGATCCAGCGCTCCTCGCTGCGGAAATAGGGCAGGGCCAGGCGGCGGATGTCGCTGAGAAGTGTGAAAAGGGCGCGCATCGGGGCTCGACGAGAAGAGGACAGCTGCCCAAGCTTAGGCGCTTTCCCCGTGGCGAGACCATGGCCGCAACATTACGTCTTCGAAAGATGAACAGCCAAAAGGTGGCCTTACGCAAGGTCGGGCATCGGGCCTCACAGGCCCTTTGCCATTTCCCGCAGCTTGAACTTCTGGATCTTGCCGGTGGAGGTCTTGGGAATCTCTTCGAACAGGATGGTACGCGGGCATTTGAAGGCGGCCAGATGCAACCGGCAGTGGGCCACCAGTTCCTCCATGGTGGCGCTGGCGCCGGCTCGGAGCTCCACAAACGCCACCGGGGTCTCGCCCCATTTGTCGTCGGGCCGCGCCACCACCGCCGCGGCGCTGATGGCTGGATGCTTGTAGAGGGCGTCTTCCACCTCGATGGAGGAGATGTTCTCGCCGCCGGAGATGATGATGTCCTTGGAACGGTCCTTCAGCTGCACATAGCCGTCCGGGTGCTTCACTCCGAGGTCGCCGGAGTGGAACCAGCCGCCGGCGAAGGCGGAATCGGTGGCGGTGGGGTTCTTCAGATAGCCCTTCATCACCACATTGCCGCGGAACATAACTTCGCCGATGGTCTCGCCATCAGCGGGCACCGGCACCATCGTGTCCGGGTCCATCACGTCCAGCGCTTCAAGGGCGCTGTAGCGCACGCCCTGGCGAGATTTCTTGGCGGCGCGCTCGGCGCTGGGCAGGGCGTCCCACTCGGTGTGCCAGTCATTCACCACGGCGGGGCCATAGACCTCGGTCAGCCCATAGACATGGACGACGTGGAAGCCGGCATCCTGCATCGCCTCCAGCACTGCGGCCGGAGGCGGCGCGGCCGCAGTGATGAAAGACACCGCGCTGGGCAGAGGGCGCTTGTCCTCGGCCGGGGCGTTCAGCAGCGTGGACATAACGATGGGCGCGCCGCACATGTGGGTCACGCCGTGGTCGGCGATGGCGTCGAAGATCGGCTTGGCACGCACCTGGCGCAGGCACACATGGGTGCCCGCCACCACCGACACCGACCAGGGGAAGCACCAGCCGTTGCAGTGGAACATGGGCAAGGTCCACAGATAGACCGGATGCGCGCCCAAATGGCAGGTGACCACATTGCCCACCGCCAGCAGATGCGCGCCGCGATGGTGATAGACCACCCCCTTGGGATCTCCCGTGGTGCCTGATGTGTAATTGAGCGCGATGGCGTTCCACTCGTCGGAGGGCATCGCCCAGGCATAGTCTGGATCGCCGGTCGCAAGGAAGGTTTCGTATTCCATCTCGCCGATGCGGGCGCCCGGTCCGGCATATTCCGGATCGTCATAGTCGATGACGATGGGCTTGCGGGTGGCGATGGCCAGCGCCGCCTTGATGACCGGGGAGAATTCCCGGTCCGTGATCAGCACCTTGGCCTCGCCATGGTCAATGGTGAAGGCGAGGATGGCGGCATCCAGCCGGGTATTGAAGGCATTCAGCACCGCACCGCACATGGGTACGCCGTAATGGGCCTCGATCATGGCGGGGGTGTTGGACAGCATGACCGCCACCGTGTCGCCGGCACCGATGCCACGCCGCTCCAGCGCCGACGCCAGCTGGCGGGCGCGGGCATAGATGTCGCGATAGGTGCGGCTGAGGGCGCCATGGATCACCGCAGGATGGTCCGGGAACACGCTCGCCGCCCGCTCCAGGAACCCCAGCGGGGTCAGCGGCTGGTGATTGGCCGGGTTGCGGTCGAGGTGACGGTCGAAAATGCGGTGGTCGCTGTCGCGGTCCATGGGTGGCGTTTCCCCAAGTCATGTCGGCTGGTGTCGGCCGGTTGTTCTGTTGCGCGCGACCGTAGCCGAGCGCCTTGCCCTTGCGCAATTGGCCATGGCCACGACCAAGGTCTTACGCAAAAGATCGGA
Source organism: Azorhizobium sp. AG788 (assembly GCF_943371865.1). Classification (GTDB taxonomy): domain Bacteria; phylum Pseudomonadota; class Alphaproteobacteria; order Rhizobiales; family Xanthobacteraceae; genus Azorhizobium. The sequence goes on from NZ_CALRWL010000002.1 coordinate 338,225, forward strand.
CTTGCCTTGCCCCATCGGCTGGGCGTCAATCGGCGCAACCAAAAGATGAAATCGTGCACCGGGAGGACGACGCCATGCTCGAGCAGAGCCAGAGCCGCTATGCGCAGACTTATGCGCGTTGGAAGAGCGATCCCAACGCCTTCTGGGGCGCCGCCGCCAAGGACATCGACTGGATCACAGCCCCGGCCAAGGTGTTCGATCCGGAGGTGGGCGTCTATGGCCGCTGGTTCGTCGATGGTGTCTGCAACACCTGTTACAACGCCGTCGATCGGCACGTGGCCGACGGCCGGGGCGCACAGGATGCGCTGATCTACGACAGCCCGGTCACCGGGTCCCGCCGCACCCTGACCTATTCCGAACTGCTGGCAGAGGTGCGTGTGCTGGGTGCCATCCTGCGCGACCTCGGGGTGGAGAAGGGCGACCGGGTGGTGCTCTACATGCCCATGGTGCCGGAGGCGGTCATCGCCATGCTGGCATGTGCGCGCATCGGCGCGGTGCATTCCGTAGTGTTCGGCGGCTTTGCCGCCAACGAACTGGCGGTGCGCATCGACGATGCCCAGCCCAAGGTTGTTCTGGCCGCTTCCTGCGGCATCGAGCCGAACCGGGTCGTGCCTTATAAGCCGCTGCTGGATCTCGCCATCGGCATGGCGCAGCACAAGCCTCAGGCCTGCCTCATCCTCCAGCGACCGGAGAAGCCGAGTACGTTGGTGGAAGGCCGGGACCATGATTGGGCCGAGCGCCGCGCCGCCGGCGCCG